>JBAVSY010000001.1:0-8943 GCA_049695855.1 Candidatus Korobacteraceae bacterium
GCCCCACGGTTCCGCTACGGATTGCAGGCTGTCGAGGAACTTCACCGGCATATCGGTAGTCTGCGCCATTTGGTAGATGGCATTGCGGTGGAGCGTCTGATCGACCTTCACCTGTTCCCGATCGGGCAGGGTGATCAGAACCTCGGGCAGATTCTCGGCAGCACGGAACTGAAGGGCATCGCCACGTACTAGGCGATCGGTGGGCTGGTGACGCATGACGTGATCGATCACGCTGGCGGCACGTGATCGGCCGCGCTCAATGAGGGATTCGAGTTTCGAGACGGCTTGGTTCTTGGACTCGACAGTTGCGAGCATAAAGAGGCTCTCCTTTGAAGGCGATCAGGCGGACAGTCTGGAGCAGTTCGAGGCGGCCGGTTCGCAACCAGCCGCCGGATTTGGTTCCTGCCGTTCACGGTGAGGACACTCACATCGAACAACAAGACCGTGGTTGACGCGTCGGAACCCGGAACAGAGCTGGTGCTCGTTGCGTTTGCAGTACGAGCACCAGCGAGATCGAGGATTCGGCGCACTCTTGCCGGAGTCGGAAAGGCAGAGTCGATGTAATTTCATGGGAGTTGAAAGGCGTTGCAGCTGTTCGCGCCAGACCGATGACTAGAAGAGCGAGAGCTGCAACGTTGGGCTAGAGGTTGAATTGAAATCGATGGAAGGGCGAATGGAGGCACTGTCAGTCGCTATGTCGGAGCCGAACAAACCTACCGGTTCGCTCTCCGGAATTTGCTCCGCTTCGGACGTCGATCCGCCAGAAGGCAGGAATTCTCCAACGCGCTTCCAGAGAAGATCGGCCGATTCGCCGATGCCCCGGTTCTGCACCAATTCCCGAGCCATCGCTGTCAGCATGTCGTCATCGCCATCCAAAGCTTGCAAACCTTCAGAGGCAAACTTGCCTTCCATAGCGAGAGCTACGAGAAGCTTCTTGCCCATAAGACGAAGACAGACTTCCTGCATCGTCCCGCTATAGGCGAAGAACTTCACTTCCACCGGCCTTTTCTGGCCAATGCGCCATGAGCGACGGCTGGCCTGCCGCAAGGTATGCAGCGAGTAGCCGGTCTCATGGAACAGGATGGTCGGAAACTCCAGCAGATCGAGTCCGGTCTCGACCAGCTTGGGATGGCAGATGGCGACATCGATGCCGCGCTTCAGCTGCTCGCGGTACCACGCCTCTCGCTTATGGGTGGACGTGCTGGCTCGAAGCACCGCGACCCGGATGCCTTCTGCACTTAGCAGCTTCTCCAGACGAGCGGTCACATCATATTTGTTGGTGTAGACGGCAAACACCTGGCACTTGCGACCGCGGACGAGCTGGGACTTGATCTCGTCGATGAGAGCCTGCTCCTTGGGATACACCTCGCCTTCGTCCAAGTCTTCGGTTTCGGCAATCACAAAGGTTTCGCGCTGTTGGATTTCGGGGTTGTAGCGGGAACCGTAGAGCGTGCCCAGTCCGTAGGGATGATCGGGATAAACCAGCAACGCATTGAGCATGGTGCTCAGCACGCTGCGATTTCCCCGATGTTCTTGCATGGTGGCGGTGATGTCGTCCTGCAGTTGCTGGTAGGCATCTTTTAGCTTGCCTGCCAGTTCTACGGAAACAACGTCTTCCTGATACGCCGGAAGCGCATCGGAAATATCTTCCAGCGAAACGAACGCGCAGGTATCCATCAGGTACTTGCCGAAGAGCAACGGTGACGCCCCCGGCTTGCGACGTATCGTCACCTCGGTCTTGTTCTTCTTGGAGCAGGCGTTGTCTTCGATCTTGGTACGCTCGATGGTCTCGATCACGCCGAACTGCTGGGTGAAGCGTTCCTTGCCCGCCGAGCCCCAGGTGAAGCCGTCCCGCACCATGCGTTTGGCATCGACCCGGAACAGGGTGTTGTAGAGATCGTCGGCATAGCCGCTGAGAAGAGTCCCGGTGAGTCCGGCGACGTTCTTTGCCACTCGTGCCAAGACACCCAAGGCGTTGCCCTGTGCGGTGTCGCCAGCTAACTGGTGCACCTCGTCCGCGATGGCGTAGTCGAACCACTCGGGCATGTACCGTCCCATGAAGTCGGCTGGCGCCATGCGCTGGATCTTGCTGCGATCAGCTTGCCAGAGCGGGGAATGAAGGCTGGTTCCGTCCTTCTCTCTCTCCACCACCTCGTGCAGGCGTTTCTTGTCGAAGTCCCGTACGTCGAGGAACTCGTCGTCTGTCGAGATTGGCTTGTGGGTGTCTGGGTTTAGCACCAAGCCGAGATGCTTCCCGGAGCGGCCCTTCAGGTAGGCGTGCTTCCAGAAATATCCGAGCTTGGCTCGCTCCCGCCCGAGGATGAAGATCGATGTTTCCGGACAGATATTCCGCCATCCCTCTCGGCCCATCTTTCGCATGTCGGCCAAGGTAGCGTGCAAGCCCTCGCGCACGATCTCACCGCGCCGCAGGCGGACCTCATTGACTCCGTGCGGCTGCTTGGGGTCGCCCCCGTTGCGCATGTCGTCGATGATGAATACTCGCACTGACGGCAGCGTCAGGAAGGTTTCGCGTGCCCACTTCTCGACCAGGTGTGGAGGGGCCATGACGATCCCGGAAAACGGCCGACCGTCAGCATGTACGAACATCATGCCTAGGGCAATCAAGGTCTTGCCCGCTCCACACTCCGCAACAACATGAGCCCCTCGCGCGATCTGCCAGCGCCGGGCCACACCCATGATGGCCAGGGCCTGGGCTGGGTAGGGTTGGCGAAGCAGGCGCGCGATCTGCGTTGACGGTGGATCATCGGGACTGTGCAGGGGAGGATACGAGGCAAGGATGCGCTCTCCGAGCTCAGCTGCGTGACGCGCCATATAGTCGTGAATGCTTGAGAGAACTGGCATGGGAGCTCCCGGAATAGTTGTTGGTGAGTTGCAGGTTGGTCGGACAGAATTAGCAAAGTAGAGGCTGGGGCGAAGAACTAGAGGCGGTGCTCGGCGGTGTCCTTCTTTATCTGACCAGCAATCTCTTCACGTGCGAGTAGCTGAGCGAGAAGGCTATCCAGGCACTCCAGCACGATGGTCAAGCCTTCGCCCATGTCCCCGATGGTTTCGGCGATTTGTTTGCGCTTTTGTTCACGCTCACGTTTGGCGTCTTGCTTGAGTGCCAACTGGGTACGTGTCAGCAGATTACGCAGGACATTGGCAAATTCCCGCCGCACCGAGTGCCGATACATCCGGACGGTCACCCGCGAGCCAGCCAGGCACTCGTCAATGGACCGCAGGGCAGCTTCCTGATATGGCTGAAGTTCGCAGATCTCCGTGCCCCAGGCTCGGACTAGCTCGGCGCGTGCTCTCTCTAAGAGTTGGCAGGCAATTGCCAGCTCTGAGGTTCTCTCGGCGCTTTGCGCGAGCACTAGGTCGAGAGCGCCGCGCTCAATGGTCACGTAGCGGCAGAGCGGGTCGCTCTCGCGTAAGTCGACGCTAAGGACGTGGAAAGGATGGTTGTTCATAGTTACTCCGGGTAACGCGGGCTGTGCGCAGAAAGACTCACATGGCAAAATGCCTAGGAGTATGGACGTTTACGTAATCGACGGCACCTACGAGCTGTTCCGGCACTTCTTCGCTTTGCCTTCGGCAAGTGATGGCAACGGACAGGAGATCGCCGCGGTGCGTGGCGTCCTGACGTCAATTCTTTCCATGATCGAAGGCGGGGTGACCCACGTTGGCGTAGCAACCGATCACGTCGTGGAATCGTTCAGGAACGACCTGTATCCCGGGTACAAGACCAGCGAAGGCGTACCTCCCGAACTGCTCTCGCAGTTCCCAATCCTGGAGGAAGCCTTACAAGCCATGGGTGGTGCTCGTGTGGCCGATGGTCGAGTACGAAGCGGACGATGCGCTCGCCTCAGCTGCTCACAACGCAGCACAGGATGAGCAAGTCGAGCGAGTGTTCATCTGTACGCCGGACAAAGACCTTGGCCAGTGCGTCACCGGGACGCGAGTGGTCCAGATGGATCGTCGCCGGAATCTTGTGCGCGATGAAGCTGGGATTATCGAGAAGTTCGGGGTAAAGCCGCAATCGATTCCCGATTACCTTGCCGTGGTCGGAGACTCTGCGGATGGGTATCCCGGAATCGCGGGTTGGGGTGTGAAGGCGGCGGCATCGGTATTGTCCCGTTACGGTCGCCTGCAAAGCGTGCCGAAGGATTGGCAGCAATGGCATTCGTCCATCCGTAAGGCGCGCCCACTTTCGGAATCGCTCTTCAAGGCAGGGAGGATGCACTGCTCTTCCTTGACCTCGCCACCCTGCGCTCTGACGTGCCCGTATTCGAAACCGTTCAAGACCTTCGTTGGCGAGGACCACAGTCGGGGTTCCTGAAGCAATGCGAGAGGATTAAGGCGCCCGATCTGTTTGCGAGAGTCGCGAAGGCCGCGTCCACGGTCTCTCCGGATCACGTCCCGTGAATCGGCTGCATACTTAGCGTGCAGGTCCTCGTCCTAGGCGAGGTGTGCTCCGGGAGCAGCATCGTCACACGGCAACAGGACTGATATTACGGTTCCCGTTCGTTTTCCATGGGTGCGAGTTCGAATACGGATCAACCCACCGTGCTTGTGAACGATGTCTCGCACGATCCATAACCCCAGGCCTGTGCCGATGTCCTTCTTAGTTGTGAAGAAAGGCTCAAAGAGCATGGGACGGTGTACCTTTTGAATGCCGGGGCCTGTATCTGCGAATGAGATTAACGCAGTTGGACGACCTGTACCCAGGGCGCGAAATCCTTTACAACGCACCGTGATGACGCCTTGCTCGCGCACGGCATCGACAGCATTGGACAAGAGATTCATGATCAACTGGGCGATTTCATCCTTGCTTCCGTCGACAACCAAAGCGTCGTCAGCTCGTAAGCACATTTGAATCCCTTTGCTCTTGCAAGCTGGTTCGAAGACACTGATCAGTTCCTGGACGAGAGCAGTGATCGAAAATTGTTCACGCGGGCTAGCGCCCCGATAAAAGCTGAGCGTCCGATTGGCCACGCGACCAACGCGGAGCAACTCGCGTTCCGCTCCCTCAAGATAGCGAAGCTGCTCGGCATCTTTCGCACATTGTTTGGCGAGGTAAACGAGATTGACGGTGATTGCCAGCGGATTGTTGATTTCGTGCGCAACCGTCGCCGCCAAACGGCCAGCGGCAGCCAGCTTCTCGGAGCGCTTGAGAGCCTGGTCGGCCTGAACTCGCTCCGTGATATCAGTGTTCGTGCCGAACCAACAGGTGACATTGCCGGCCTGGTCCTTAATAGGGACGGCGCGAACGATGAACCAGCGGAATTCGCCATCGTGGCCCCGTAGCGGGCAGGTTTCTTCCCATGGCGTGCCATTCTCGATGGCGGATTTGTAACTCTTCGAGATTCGGTCTACGTGATCCGGGTGGTGGGCCGCAACCCATCCCCAACCCATGGCCTGCTCGGTCGTCATTCCGGTGTAATCGAACCAACGTCGATTGAACCAGGTACGGGAGCCGTTGGCGTCGGCTGTCCAGGCGAACTGGCTTATGTTGTCGGCTAGGGTGCGGAACCGGTCTTCGCTTTCGCGTAACGCTCTCTCAGCGTTTTTTTGTTCCGTAATATCCCGATAGAATATCGAGACACCGCCGTCGCGTGACGGGTAAATGCGGTTCTCAAACCAGCGCTGCCATGGCTCATAGAAGTATTCGATGTGAAAAGGTGCACGTTCTTCCGCTGCGCGTCGCAGATATCTTTCCAGCCTCGTCCCGACGGTCTGCGGAAACACTTCCCAGAAGATGCGGCCGATCAGGCTTTCTCGAGTCATAGAGAGAGTCGTCTCGGCCATGGCGTTGACGTATGAGAATCGCCAACCTTTGTCCAGGGCAAGGAACGCATCACTGATACTCTCGAGAACGACCGCGGTCCTCTCCTGCGCGTCTTGTGCCTCGGCACGCAGGAAACGTTCTCGCTCCGCAATCTCTTTGCGCAGGCGGCTCATTGTCACGTGCGTGCCTACTCGAGCCAGGAGTTCACGGGCGGTGAACGGCTTCACAACGTAATCGTCAGCACCAGCTTGGAGTCCTTCGATGCGAGCCTCTTCTCCCGCTCGGGCGGAAAGCAAAACAACGGGGATGGTGCGGGTTGACTCGTTTAAACGAACCTCCCGCAGCAGGCCGAAGCCATCAAGTTCGGGCATCATTACGTCAGTCAGGATCAAGTCTGGCGGGTCATCGCGCAGACATTGCAAAGCTTCTATGCCATTGGCGGCTTCCCTGACCGTGAATTGGGGCGCAAGCAAGCGCCTGACATAAGCGCGCATGTCGGCGTTATCGTCAGCGAGCAGGATTCGTCCATTGGCCCCGGCGAGATGCGGCGCCTGCACCGAGTCGGCCGCAAATATTGGCTGTTCGTGAGTGGACCGCTTCTCTGGAGGAAGCCATTGCAAGGCTTCGTTGACATAGGAGGAGGCGACGCTGCCCGTGGTGTTCAAGCGAGAGTTCACCTCAAGCTGCTCCGAGGGCAGGTGCGCATGACCTTTCGGAATAGAAACGACGAATGTAGTGCCTTGCCCTTCGACGCTCTCCACACTGATAGAGCCGCAGTGCAGTTTGACGAGCTCCTGCACGAATGCGAGGCCGATGCCTGTTCCTTCGTGGCTGCGTGCGATTGTTCCTTGCACGCGATGAAAGCGGTCGAACATCTTGGGGAGTTCGTCCTTGGGAATGCCGACTCCGGTATCTTCGACCAGCAGTTGTACATGAGTCTCTGTAGCCTTCAGTCGAACCGAGACTCGTCCCGACAGCGTCGCCTTGAAGGCGTTCGAAATGAGATTGAGAACGATCTTCTCCCACATGTCGCGGTCGATGTAGATCGGCTCAGAGAGAGCGGGACAGTCGATTACGAACTCTAATCCGGCTTGGTCCATGGCCGAGCGGAATGCGCTGGCGGCATCCGAGGTCAACATGGCCAAGTCGGAGAGTTCGTATACGACATAGGCCCGGCCAGCTTCGATGCGTGCGAAGTCCAATAACGTATTTACCAGTTTGAGCAGCCGCATACCATTGCGGTGGATGAGTTCGAGGTCCTGCTGCTTTACCTCTGACGTGGCGGCGGCTGGATTGAGCATGCCTTCAATCGGTCCCAGCATCAGGGTGAGTGGCGTACGGAATTCATGACTGACGTTGGAAAAGAACAGGGTTTTCGCTCGGTCCATCTCAGCTAGCGCTTCGGCACGCATGCGCTCCTGCTGAAAGGCTTCGACGTCGGCAATTGCGGAGGCAATGTGATCGGCTACCAGCGCCAGGAAAGAATTGTAGTTTTCGTCCAGTCGCTTCCGCGGATTGAGACCTGCGAACAAAAAGCCTCTCGGTTTTCCTCCTCCGGCCTGCGTGATCGGCAGGAATATGCAATCACTAACCGCGATGTTGCAGGGTGCTTTGGGAAGATCGCCCTTGGCAAACTGTGAGAGGGTCGTGACGATTGTCTTTCCTTCCAGAACCGGCCCTAGCGGAGGCCACTGCATCGCGGAGTCGACGCGCCGGGGACATAAAACCTCGGCGAGATGCTCTACCGATGTGGCTGCAAGAGTCGCCGAGGCAGTGCTCTCGTTAAATAGGTAGATGGAGGCGAACGGGAGATCGTTCGCATTGTGTCCCAGCTCTGAGGCCAAGGCCTTGCATGCCTCTTCAGCAGTTCGCGCTTTGCCGGCGCGTACCGCCGAAAGTTCCGTGAGCGTTTGAAGCCGGCGTTCGCCGATGATGCGCTCCGTAGTTTCCTGTACCGGAGTGAACACTCCGCCGATGCCGCCGGACTCATCGAGGATCGGGCTGTAGCTAAACGTGAAATAGCATTCCTCCGCGTAGCCGTTGCGCTCGAGTACAAGCAATAGGTCGTCCGCGCGTACCGCCTCTCCCCGTTTCAATACGCCTTCTAACATGGGGCCGATCGTGTCCCAGACTTCCGGGAAGATGTCTTTGCCGGGAGCGCCTAAGGCCCGGGGGTGCTTATTCGAAACGACCGCGGAGTACGCGTCGTTGTACAGCATTACCAAATCGGGGCCCCACCATACCAGAATGGCGAAGGCCGAATTCAGGCAAACGCTGACACTCGTGCGAAGGCTTTGAGGCCACATTTCGACAGGCCCGAGCGGAGTCTTCGACCAATCGAGTAGGCGCATCTCGGCTGCTATTTTGCCGGGTCCCGCGAGGCATTGGTATGCAGCGTCGTGGGGGGTAGGCGCTGTCCGCGATGACATGATTACCCCTCCTTCCCACACCGTACGTCAGAAAATAGTAGACTTCTAGGCCAATCAGGCACAAACGTCGTCCAGTTTTTGCAGCTCCAAGTCCATTCCGCTGTGATCGTCGCTTCGCCGACCTAGTGCCCAAACTCAGCCCGCTACGGTCGTGGCTCCGCTCAAGATTCCAGAAATCACTGACCGTTGGCGAAACAGCCTGGGTCGTAACAAGTCTGGGCGGACGTGTTTTCCCTCGCCCAGAGTCTCCAGCTTTACTGGCCTCTCGTGCCACCAGAGAGGCTACGGCCTCGGAAAAGTGGCTGAGTCCAGGCACTCCACGGGCATACCTCCAACGACTCCCAAGTAAGGGAAGTTGTTAGTGCTTTGAGGCACCGGATCGGCCGGATCGCTTAGTGATTGCGCTCTTCGGCAATCGCGGAACTGCCTGGACGCCCGCCCAAAGCGTCGCGATGGTTTGCTCGATCACGAGAGTCCGGTCGGGCAAGTCAGACACAACCCCTTGGATAACAAAGAGTGTGGCGAGGCCAAAGATCGTAAACCACCAGGTGTGGGCTATCACTATGTCATCCCTATTTGGCAAGCCTTCAGCCTTGGCAACATCGAAAAAGAGCTGCACGAAACGTTCGAACAACGGCGCGCCAATGTCGTTGATGTATTGTCCAGCGCGGACGCCGCTTCGGTTCTCAGGCCCGAAGAAGACGTTGCGAAACTGCTGTGGATGGG
>JBAVSY010000002.1:0-17194 GCA_049695855.1 Candidatus Korobacteraceae bacterium
GAATCGACGAATCCGCCGGGGTGCGCGTCTCGACAGAAACTGCATCAACGACGCGCCCGTTCGATGGTCCGTTCCGCAATACTCAGCCCTGGGCCGCTCGCCGGACGCAACATTGCCCTGAGAATGCTGACGACAAGCGCTGTTGCCAACTTGGGTTCCTTGCCACTTGAGCCTACAATTCGCAGTAGTACCCGTTCTACACTTCTGAATAGCTGGAGGCACCACGTGCCCGGTATAGCTGGCATCGTTGTCATTGTTATTATCGCTCTCTACATCATCAACTCGATCAAGATATTGGCCGAGTATGAGCGCGGAGTCGTCTTCCGCCTCGGCCGTTTGCTGACGACTGCGAAAGGCCCCGGCGTGATTCTGGTGTTCGCACCCGTCGATCGCATGGTGCGAGTTTCGCTGCGGCAGGAGGCGCTGGAAGTTCCGCCGCAAGACATCATCACTCGCGACAACGTCACGCTGAAGGTGAACGCGGTCATATTCCTGCGGGTGGTCGATTCCAATAAGGCTGTGGTCCAGGTTTCGAATTACATGTACCAGACATCGCAATTTGCGCAGACCACGCTGCGTTCGGTGTTAGGCGAAGTCGATCTGGATGAGCTGCTGGCGCATCGCGAGAAGATCAACCTGCGGCTGCAATCGATTCTTGATCAGCATACCGATCCGTGGGGCGTGAAGGTGACCAACGTTGAGGTGAAGCAGGTCGATTTGCCGGAGACGATGACCCGCGCCATGGCCAAGCAGGCTGAGGCGGAACGCGAGAAGCGCTCGAAGATCATTCACGCCGAAGGCGAATTTGCCGCGGCGCAGCGCCTGGTTGACGCCGCCCACCTGCTGGCTGGGGAGCCGACCAGTATTCAGTTGCGCTATCTGCAGACCTTGACCGAGATCGGCGTGGAGAAAAACACCACCATCATCTTCCCGGTGCCGGTGGATCTGCTGGCCGGCCTGCACGAGCTGGTGAGGGTGGATGGGAAGAAGATCGGCGGCATACAGCCGCCTGCGGACAAGGGATGAAACGAGGGCCCCTGATGAGCGAGGTTACTTGTGCACACAATGGCATCTGACGATACCGAGATAACGCTGGGCATGGGCAAGCTGCTGGGACTGTTTTTTCTGCTGGCAGCGATTTGCGGCGTGTTTTTCTCCATCGGCTACTCGCTGGGCAAGAGTTCAGGCCGCGAGCAGGCGCTGAACGATCAGCCCGCGCAGGTGAGCCCTTCGTCCGACGCGACGCCGGCGAACGCAGAAGCCGGCGAGAACAAGCCGTCAGCCGCAGTAGCTGCGAAGACCGACACGCCGGCGCCGGCTGGGGATGAAGCCAATGCCGCGAACCAGCAAAGCAATATGACGTTCTACAAGGCCGTGCAGCAGAATGGCCCCAGCGCGGCACCCGTTGCCCCAGCATCGCAACCGGCGGAGGGTTCCACTCCTGCCCAGGGTCCGAAGGTGGTAGCGGCAACCGCGAACGCACCAGGCGCCGGCCTGGCAGCAGCAACTTCATCCACATTTTCGCCCACCCATGCGGCTCCCGAAGTAATCTCGCATACTTCGCCGGTGACCGGGCCGGGAACGATCGTGGTCCAGATTGCAGCAGTTTCCCGCGAGGATGACGCCGTAGCCCTGGCCGGTGCTCTGCGCAAGAAGAACTACAACGTGTTCGTGGTGAATAACCCGGTCACCAACGACAAGCTCTATCACGTGCAGGTCGGCCCCTTCGCGACTCTGCCAGAAGCTGAGGCGATGAAAGCCAAGCTGGTGGGGGAAGGGTATAACCCGATAATCAAAAGGTAGCTATCAGCTATCGGCTTTTTGTGTTTCCGCAAGGATGGGTAGTTCGGGCTTTAGCACTGCGTTCGCCGCTGGCAAAAGAAAAACTTCACTGGTACCGGATTGCGACGCTGGCCTGAAGAGTCTGTGTAAGAACCCTGCCGTCCCTACGGGACTCAGGTTAATTTCCCACCGAACCCAGCATTCCGCCTGCGGCTCCATGCTGGGCTAGGCTATTCCGCGCCTAAGGCGCTGGTTTCTTCGCTTTTCGCACTCCAGCGTGGAAACAAGGCTTTGGTTCTCAAGCAGACTCGGAAGGCCAGTACAACCCAGGCTAATGCGGTTTCACGGTTAGTGTGGTCCTTGCGGCGCCTTGAAAGGGCACGGCTTCAGCCGTGCCGTACGCGGCATTCACGCTGTCGGGCTCGATCGCAGGCTGCTAGAGGCCGATGCCGAATCTGAGGTTCGACTCCCACGTTGTGGGACACTCACCGAAACGCAGCTCGAATGCGGTATCAGAAATACGTTAGCGTTTGCCGACTGCGCGCGCGTTGGACTCCGGCGCGTCGACGATCATCTTGGAGCCGGCTTTTCGCGCCTGTTCGGCGTACTCCATTGAAGGCACGGAGATAACTCGCGATTCGCCGGTGATCAGCCGTGCCGCCCGCTCATAGGTCAGGTAGCTCCAGGCCCACTGGAACATGACGATGACGCGATTGCGAAATCCGATGAGAAACAAAATGTGGATGAACAGCCAGGCCAACCAGGCGACGAAGCCGGAGATATGAATCTTGCCGAACTGCGCAATCGCGGCAGCGCGGCCGATGGTGGCCAGCGAACCTTTGTCCAAATAGTGAAAGGTCTGGCGCGGCTTGCCTGCCAGATCGGCCCCGATCTGGCGTGCCACCCACTTGCCCTGCTGCATGGCGACGGGAGCAACTCCGGGCAGAGGCTTGCCCGCGGCATCCTTCATGCTAGCCAGGTCGCCGATGACGAAGACTTCGCGATGCCCGGGAATGCTGAGGTCGGGCTCGACAAAGACGCGGCCGGCACGATCCACCGGCACTCCCAACTCGCGCCCGAGCGGAGAAGCCGAGACTCCGGCGGCCCACAACACCACTTCCGCCGGCAACACATCCTCGCCAATATGCACTTCCCCGGTGCGCACATCAGTGACGGCCGAGTTGGTACGGACTTCGACACCGAGATGCTGTAGCTGTTGCACCGCGCTGCGTTGCAGATCTTCGGGATAGGCGGTGAGAATCGCCGGACCAGCTTCGACCAGCAAGACGCGAGTCTTGGCCGGATCGATGTTGCGGAAGCTGTCAGCCAGCGATCTGCGCGCGATTTCCGCCAACGTTCCCGCCAACTCAACCCCGGTGGGGCCGGCGCCGACCACGACGAAATTCAGCGGCCTATGCTTACCAGTGATGGCCGCCTCGCGCTCAGCCAGTTCGTAAGCCAGCAGAATGCGGCGGCGCATCTCCAGAGCGTCTTCAATGGTTTTGAGGCCAGGCGCCAGCGGTTCCCATTCGTCGTGTCCGAAATAGGCGTGCATGGCGCCGGCGGCGACGATGAGATAGTCGTAGGGCAGATCGAAGCCATGCACCTTAACGATACGGTGTGCGAGATCGAAGCCGAGCACGTCGCCCAGCAGGACCTCGATATTCTCACGCTTGGCGAGAATGTCGCGGATAGGAGCGGCGATCTCAGCCGGCGAGATACCAGCCGTGGCTACCTGGTAGAGCAGCGGCTGGAAGGTGTGATGATTCTTGCGATCCAGCAGCGTGATCTGCACCGGCAGACGGGCCAGGGACTCAGCAGCCTTCAGGCCACCAAATCCGCCACCGATAATCACGATTCGCGGACGAGCATTCGTATTCATGGCCGTACACTGTTGAGATGCGGCAGGGTAGGGCTAGGAAACAAGAAGGCAGAGTAGCAAATTCGCTGACCGGAAAGACGGAACCTCAGCACGCGCGGGTAGTGTCTCAGTTTGAATTTGGATGCGTGCCTTTCGCGCGTCGGCGCAAATCGGCCCGCCCAGATCCTGCGCTGCGCAAAAGAAGCTTGCTCAGGATGACAATCAAACTGAGACACTACCCTCCCGCGCCAGAGCGGGCAGCCACGGTTTCGCTATGTTAGATTAGCTATGGAGTGGGCCCGTAGCTCAGTTGGTAGAGCAACGCACTTTTAATGCGTGGGTCGCAGGTTCGATTCCTGCCGGGCTCACCACGCATACTTCCGAAGTCTCGGCTTCAGTTACATTTCCAGCTGGGACTGCCTCAGGATTCCTTCTCCACAAAAACAGCCGTGCCGTAAGCCAGAACTTCCGTTACTCCCTGCATGACTTCGGTGGCATCGTAGCGCATGCCAATCACGGCGTTGGCGCCCAATTCGGCCGCGTGTGTCAGCATCAGGTCGAAAGCGTGCTCGCGCGTCTGCTCGCACAGGTTGGTCAGCAGAGTGATGTTGCCGCCGATGAGAGTTTGCAGGCCGGCGCCGATGGTGCCGACGATAGAGCGCGAGCGCACGATGATGCCGCGCACCAATCCGAGATTGCGCACGATGCGGTAGCCGTCAAGAGTGAAGGCCGTGGTGACCATGTTGTGGGGAACAGTTGGCGCGAAGGAGGCGTTGGGCGTCGCATTGCTGCTCATGAGGGCTCTCCGGTAAGGGACTTGAGGCAGCATAGCACGGAGATTGGGACACGGCCCGTGCTTTGAGCAGCGCAGGCACTACACTGGAATGCAGGAGGAACAGCATTGGAGAACGGGGCGCGGCCGGCGAAATCGAAAGACAGGTATCTCAAGAGTGTGCTGTTCGGCAGCTTTGGTTTGGGAATGGCGGTCGCCCTGGCTGTGTATTTTGCGTGGAGGCTGCACGCGATTCCTGCAGAGTATTATGGTTTGTTTTCCGCCGTGGCGTTGTCGATTTGTCCTCCCTTTGTGTTGTCCTTTATCATCGGCCCGGCGCCGGATTCGGGGTTGGAGTTGGGACTAGTGGTGGGGACCATCGTCTTGGCTAACGCGTTTCTGTATGCGGGAGTGGCGGCCGGAGTCTATGCGGCGATGGTAGCGATGATGCGGCGGGGAAGGAAGCGGGCTGCAGAGGGTGGGAAGGGAAAATAAACAACGATGCTGGAGAGCCCACCACCGCGGTAGAATAATCCGTGCCCATCGCACGTCTAAACCGAAACACGCTGCGAACACTCGCCGCCAGCAGGCTCGAAGAGGCTCGCGTGTTATTGGAGAACAACCTCTGGACCGGTGCTTACTACATGACAGGTCTTGCAGTCGAGTGCGCTCTGAAGTCTTGCTTGGCCAGCGCAGTGAAGGAGCATGATTTCCCAGACAAGAGGTTCGTTAATGATATGTACGATCATGACTTAGAGAAGCTCTTCAAATTGAACGGAGCACTCTGGGCCGCGTTGCAGGCTGACATGAAAACGGCGGCTCGGCTCAACGTGAATTGGAGTACTGTCAAGGACTGGGACGACGACAAGCGTTACGATGTTGTCGAAGAGTTGGAAGCCAGGGGATTGTACGAGGCGACCACAGATGCTAGCTCTGGTGTGATGAAGTGGATTCGGGGAAGATGGTAATGGCATACGTTTACTCGTTAATGGGAGCCGACATAGAGTTTGGAAAGACGCTGTGGGAGGCGTTGCGCGGCAATAAGAAGTTCCCAGTTAAAGGCGCGCTGTGGCTGTCCCAGTCCGAATCGGATCAATGGCATTTGTTGATTGCAACCCCGCGAGTAGATGCGGTTGGACCGAGAAAAGCCTACGAAGAGCTATCAGATATCACTCGGCGCATCCCGGCAGATTCTACGCAGCTGTTAAAAATCGAGCTTATCAGCCCCAAGCAGCCGTTTTATCAGGCGCTGCGCTCCGTGTTTGGGGAGACTGAAACGGTGGAAGGGGCCCGGCTCGGCAACACGCAAATCGGTGGAAGGTACATCAACGACGCTTATCTGTACGAGATTCGCTGACCAGCGATTTCCTCCTTATTTTTCAGTACGGCCCTCGCTGATTACCCTGCGGGTTGCTGCTGGGTCATACAATGTAGGGCCCCTAATCCCCAGATGAAATCGCGACAGTAGATGCCGATTACTTCGCGCTCGGGAAAGACCTCAGCCAGAGTGTTGAGTGCAACCCGATCGTTGCGATCGCCGAATACCGGCACCAGCACCAGTTTGTTGGCGATGTAAAAGTTGGCGTAGCTGGCGGGGAGGCGCTGGCCCTCGAAGTACACCGGGGCGGGCATGGGCAGCTTGACCACCTTCAGCGATTTGCCTGCCTGATCGGTGCTCTTCTTCAGCCAGCGGAAGTTGTCGCTGAGTGGCTCGTGGTTGGGATCGTCGGGATCGGGCTCGTAGGCGGTGACCACGGTGCGCGATCCGACGAAGCGGGTGATGTCGTCCACGTGTCCGTGGGTATCGTCGCCGGCGATGCCGCGCTCCAGCCAGATAACTTTTTCGATGCCGAGATAGTCGGCGAGTACTTCCTCCAAATGTTCGCGCGAGACGCCGGGATTACGCTGTTGCACATCACTGAGCAGACATTCTTCGGTGGTGATCAACGTGCCGCGGCCGTTGACGTCGATGCTGCCGCCTTCCAGCACAATGCGGTGAAGTTCACCGTCGATGCGGACTTCAGGCTGCCAGGTGGGAAGCCGCAGTCGCTTGGCGATCTCAGCGCCGGCGGGCGCGTCCAGCTTCCAATCGTTGTACTTCGCCCAGGCATTGAATCGCCATGCAGTAGCCGCGACGGCGGGCAGGTCACCTTTGCGTGAATTGCGGCGGGCCTCGCGATCCGCGTCGCGACGCAGGAAGATCGGCCCATAGTCGCGCGTCCACACTCGGTCGGTGGGGATCTGATAGAAGCGGACATTGCCGGCCGGCTTACCAGGAGTCGCTGCCTTTTCCGGAAGCACGTGCGCGCGGACCAGCACGTCGCGCGCTTTGGCCTCGGCTGCCTCGTCATTGACCAGAATGTTGACCCGCTCGACGCGCGCCAGGTGGCGGACGATTTCGGCGTAGACCCAAGGAATCGCTTCGAATTTTCCCGGCCAGTCGGTGCGGTTGTGCGGCCAGGCAATCCAGGTGGCGTCGTGCGGCTGCCACTCGCCGGGCATGCGGTAGCCGAGCGCGGCGGGGGACTGCGACAGCTGGTTAGATTTCTTGGGCATTGGCTGATCTAAAAGTACCGTGTTCGTTCGTCGGGAATGCTAGGCCTTACCTGTGCGAGCATCCCTCTGCTGCCGGCAAACAGCAGGTCCCTCGGCTCCGCTACGCTGCGCTCGGGATGACAATTCAAATGGAGCGCACACCCCGGTGGCAGCCACCGTTGATCCCTCGGCGCCGCTCGGGATGACAAATTAAAACAAGGCCTGAGTACGATAGCAAGCGCGATTCGCTAGGTCAGAAACCGCTGCGTGATTGGAGCGTACGCATCGACCCGGCGGTCGCGCCAGAACGGCCAGTTGCGACGCACATCTTCCATGCGAGCCAAATCAACTTCGGCAATCAGAATTTCTTCTTTGTCGTGCGACGCCTGCGCGATCACCTGCCCGAACGGATCGGCGATGAACGAACCGCCCCAGAACTCCAGACCCTTGCCGGGCGCTTCTTTACCGCGAATGTTGCCGGTTTCAAAGCCGACACGATTGGGCACTGCAACGTATACCCCGTTGGCGATGGCGTGGGAGCGCTGAATGGTGCGCCAGGCGTCGTATTGAGCTTCACCGTATTGCGCCTTCTCATCGGGATGCCAGCCGATCGCCGTGGGATAAAACAGCACACTTGCGCCCTGCAGGGCGGTCAACCGCGCGCCCTCGGGATACCACTGATCCCAGCACACTAGCGTACCGAACTTCCCATAATCAGTTGCGAAACTCTTAAACCCAAGATCGCCCGGCGTGAAGTAAAACTTCTCGTAATACAGAGGGTCGTCGGGGATGTGCATCTTGCGATAGATGCCGGCCAGCTTGCCTCCGGTGTCGAGAATGGCCGCGGTGTTGTGATAGAGCCCGGGCGCGCGGCGCTCGAACAGGGAAGCAACAATGGTGACGTTCAACTCGCGCGCCAGGTCGCCAAGACGGTTGGTGCTGGGCCCGGGAATCGGCTCCGCCAGGTCGAACAGCGCCACATCCTCGCGCTGGCAGAAGTATTGCGTCTGAAAAAGCTCGGGCAGGCAGATCAGCTCCGCGCCCTGGGCAGCAGCGTCGCGAATGTGCGCGATCGCGCGCTCCAGATTTTCGTCGGGCTCGGGTGTGCAGGACATCTGTACCACACCAATTTGAAAATTACGTTCCAACGTTACGTGACTCCCCATGACTGCTGATGTTTGTGATTGTCAGGATAGCATTGGATGCTGGACGGAGGGGAAAGCATCCTCTTGTTCGCCTGTCCTTAATTTGCCATCCCGAGCGAAGCGAGCGAACGAAGCCGAGGGGCGTGCAGTTCTGGCGCCGGAACCACGCATTTGTTAACAGACCATGACAGAACCCGTATCCCGTGCGGCTGCGCATTGACGGGACGGCGCACACCTTGTAGCTTCGATTATTCAGCATTCTGCCAAGCAGGATTTTTGCGTTGCGCAACGCTGTTTCCGCGCGTTCCAAAATACGACGAGGTGAATTGTGAGCGACGATCACAAGAGTCAGGGTGAAGGCATCGACCGGGTACTGCACGACCCCATTTCCGACAAGCTGGTGCCGTTGGAACCGCTGGATCTGTCGAAGGTCCACAGCGTGGACGATCTGGTGCGCGCGATGGGGCGCACGGCTTTCACCGGCCGGCAAGTCGGCGAGGGCGCTGATGTGCTGGAGGCCATGGCGCGCGACCAACAATGTTTTGTGGTGATGACGCTAGCGGGGGCAATGACCGTCGCCAAACAAGGCTTGATCATCACCGAACTCATCGACCGGGGTATCGTGAAGGCGGTGGTGTCGACCGGCGCGCTGATGGCGCATGGATTGGTGGAGGCCGCGGGCCGGTCGCACTTCAAGTACGACCCCAAGATGGATGATCTCGAGTTGTACGAAGCCGGATACAACCGGGTATATGACACGCTGGAGCCGGAGACCAACCTGGACTTTGTGGAGACGATTGTGGCGCGCATTTTGAAAGCGTGGGACCACAATGAGGTACTTTGCTCGTACAAGTTGAATCGCGAGATTGGACGCTATCTGAGCGAGCACGTGCAAGAACGCGGCATCTTGAAATCGGCCTACGAGAAGAATGTGCCGGTATTTGTGCCGGCGTTCAGCGACTCGGAGATTGGGCTCGATGTGGCGCTGCACAACCGTGCGCGGCGCAAGAACGGCATTCCTCCGCTGCACTATGATCCGTTTGAAGATCTGGAATATTATGCCGAGACCCTGCTGCAGCAGGAACGGCTGGGTATCTTTACCATCGGCGGCGGCGTGCCGCGCAATTGGGCGCAGCAGTTCGGGCCGTTCATCGAGCTGCGGCATCGCCGGGGCGGGGAAGAGTTGCCGCTGAAGCGATTCCACTACGGAGTGCGCATCTGTCCCGAGCCGGTGAACTGGGGCGGATTATCAGGATGTACGTACAGTGAGGCTGTGTCGTGGGGGAAATTCGTTCCTCCGGAGGAGGGCGGACGCTTTGCCGAAGTGCTGCTGGACGCGACGGTGGGACTACCGCTGATCGCGGGCGCGGTGCTGGAGCGGATCAAGAAGTAACTCGATCGGCCGATATCCCACAAGCGGGCAGTCCCACAAAGTAGGATATCAGCGGTGAATCTACTCGAAAATCAGGATGGCAGCGGCGATCACCGTGGTCCACAACCCGCGCTTGTCGCCGACCGCGCTCTGGGTGATGTTGGCGGTGCGCACGATCTTATTGGACAGCCGGTAGACTTCCTTCTTTTCGTCCCAGGACTTATCGGCATCGAAATCCACGTCGAGTGTGGTGGCCAACATCTCCGCCGCAAGCTCCTCGGCGTAGTCGCCGGCCAGATCGTCGGTTTCGCCAAACGAGTGATGCTCGCTCAAGTAGCCATAGGTGCTGCGATCGGCAGGGATGGCCAGGCCGATGCTGGAAGCGGTGAGGCGGTGGGGCTCACGAGTAGAGTTTTCCGCCACCACGGCAAACACCACCTCGCCCGGCGAGAGGTATTTCAGGCCGTCTTTCCGCGTGATGAGCTTGCAGTTGGGTGGAAAAATGGAAGATACGCGAACCAGGTTCTGCGCCGCGATTCCCGCATCGCGCAACGCCAATTCGAAAGAGGTGAGCCGTTCTTTATGTTTCCCCACGCCTTTGGTGAGGAAGATGCGCTTGGGGACCATGTCCTTGGCCAATTTGTGAGCGCCTCCAGTAACGAAATAATTGCAATCGAATTTTTAAAAATAACACATCGCGCGGTCCAGCTTATGTGAAAACTGCGTTACTGAAAAACAGTTTCCAGAAATGGTCAGTGAGCAGCGCTCTCCGCGGCCTGCGCCGCCTTCAGCTTAACTGCGATATCGATGAACGCCAGAGCCGCCCGGCTGAGCGCTTTGTCTTTGCGAAAGACCAGCGCCAGATCGCGCTGAATGCCGGCGTCAGCAAGCGTCATTGCGACCAGCGACTTGGCCTTCAAATCTTCGACCACATTCGAGCGCGGAATGAAACCGACCCCCACGGCGACGGCGACAAAGCGCTTCAACAGTTCGCTGGAGTCCAGTTCCATGGAGATGATGGGCTTGAGACGACGCTCGTGGAAGATCTGCTCCAAGGCATCGCGGGTGCGGCCGAGTTTGGGCAACAGCAACGGATACTCCACCACTTCAGCAACCGTGACCTTGGCTTTGGCGGCCAGCGGATGATGGGGCGGAGCAATCACCACCAGTTCGTCGCGGTGAATGGGGACCACGGTGAGCCGCTTGTCGTTCACCGGCAGGGAGACGACTCCGAAGTCGCAGGAGTTATCGATGATGGCCTCGAGAATTTTGTTGTGCTCCAGACGCTTCACGCTAACCGCGACGCTGGGGTATTGCCGCTTGAAGTCGGCAAAGACTTCGGGAAGAATGTGCAGGCAAGTGCCTTCATTGGCCGAGACCACGATCTCGCCGCGGGGCACGCGGTGCATCTCGGCCAGAGCGATAAGGACGACGCGGCGCTGCTCCAAGGTTTCTTCCGCATACTTCTGGAAAACCTTGCCGGCGGAGGTGATGGCGACTTTGCCGCCACTGCGATCCAGCAGCTTGGCGCCCACTTCTTCTTCCAGGGCGCGAATCTGCGACGAGATCGCCGGCTGGGTACGGAAGCGGCGCTCGGCAGCGCGCGAGAAGCTGCTAAGCCGCGCTACTTCCAGGAACGTTTCTAGCTGATCGAAGTCCATGTGAGCACGATTGCCGGCGGTAGTTGGCCGCAGTCCAGTGACAGTGGCAGTTTATCTGGAATCTGCGGTTTCATACATGTTTGTCGCTTGGTGGCTCGGAGGGCTGGTGGACGAGAGTGGACGTCGTAATCTGGCGGTGAGATCCGAAGTTGATGAAAACGGGGATTGATGAAACCGCGGCAGACGACGCAGTGTGTACAGAGCGAACGGCCTCGCGATCCGGCCTCGTGATCCCAGGTTAGCCCAAATGATGGCGAACCCGGGGCACCACATTCAAAGTGATGACGACAGTCCCCAGGTCTTGAAAACCGCGGGACCCGGGGCACCCGACACCCGGCGGCTACTTGGTCACGTCATTCGTGGTCTTATCATTATTCGTGTTGGTATTGCTATTGGTCTTATCGTTGTTGTGCTTGTTCTTTTTCAGGAAGCCAAAAAGCCCGCCTTTTTTCTGGGTGTTCGTGTTGGTTTGGGTGTCTGTGCTCTTGGCGGGAGGCGCAGACTGCTTACCCGTTTCCGTCGTGCTCTTGGAAGGAGGCGCAGACTCCTTGTCCGTTTCCGTGGTGTCGCCTACGGCGGCCTTTTTCAGGAAGCCGAAAACACCACCCTTTTTTTGAGCGACATTTTTGTGAGCAACATCTTTCTGAGCGACATCTGTTTTCGGTGTCTCAACCGTTTTCTCCGCGTCCTTGGTGGGAATAGGATTGTCCTTCCTGGCGATGTGAGTAGAAGCGGGATGTTTCTGCGCGTCTGCGGTTTTCTCCGGCCCAGCCGGTTTATGTGCATCAGCCGATCTGACCTTCGGCGGTTTCGGAGGCGCAACGTTGTGCACCGTCGGACCGATCGCCAGAGACGGTGCGGCCGCGGGGATGGTTAGACTGATTGCCGGGGAAGGTGGGGCGGCGGGTACCGTGAGACTGATCGCCGGGGAAGGGCTGATGACGGGCATGACCAGCGCAGGGGGATGAGATTTGACCACGATATGATGGTGAATTACTACGGCCGTGCCCCCGCCGAGAAAGATCGCGAACAATACCTTGATCTGCAGGGTTATTGCGGTTGTTGCGGCGGTTGCCGACTTGGCATCGGGCTTGCCGAGCAGATACTTGATTAGCTGCTTGATCCGTTCCCAAGCACCTTTCTCTATTTCAAGGTTCAGCTGATGACGGTCGTTGCACTCCAGCGCAATTAGCCGGAAGCGAGAGCTCTCGGCCATCAAGGTGAGGGCGGTCTCGAATGTCAACTGATCGACTTCCTGCAGCAGTCGCCGGCTGGCCTCGAACGAGGATGTATCGGCCGAGAGCCACAATCGCTTGAAGTGCGGTAGGGCAGTGCAAAGCAGGTCAATCAACTGCTCGTTGTCCATGCATTGTACGAGGGTGACGACGTCTTTCCGAATGGCAGCCAGGTCTTGACTATGAGCTACATGCGACACCACGCTGTTATCCGGTGTCTCCTTGCTGCCCAGGGCGTTCTGCACGAAGGTTCGGAAGGGCGAGTACCGCGAGGTACAAGCATTCACAAAAGTCGCGTCCTGGTCGTCTGCGAGCTGCGAGATGTGGGCACGAAAGCGATCGCAGAAGCTGGCAGCGAAAGGAAGCGGTTGGACAACAAAAGGAAGTGGTTCGGACGTAGAAGCGGCGTGTCGCATACAAGCTCCCAGAGGTACGATCCGACTCAGGGCAGGGGGCCAGGACGGAAAGACCAAGCCAAACGGTGGGAGCGTTGTTGGCGCATTTATGACTCAGTTGTCTGCTGATGTCAAGAAAATTGTGGTTAAGAATTGTGCCTGATGCGTTGGCTCCGCTGATGTGAGTCGTTCAAGCAAAGCAGCCTGCTTTCTAGCTTAGGGAAGTCAAAGAACTACAACTTGTGTAGCTAGAGCATGATAGACGCATTCATTAGAGGATAAGACGGAAGCCGTCGACCGGCGAGTTGTGGATTACATTAACTTTTCTGTCCCACACATTCGAAAGTCGCGAATGTGTTGTGGGGAGCCCGGCAACGTGGTTTCTTAGATTCTTGTCAGGCGAGGCAGGCGGATGGCCCATCCTACCCTGTGGTGGGTGGGCCTTCCAAGTGACGGCAGTCACAATCCTTATCCAACCAACGGAAGGTAGGATGAGCCACCCGATGGTAGGCCGGGCCACCCGCCACTAAGGAGGAGCCACTGGGTTTATTGGCTGTCAGTGATCCTTCAAGCAGCCTTGTAGGCCATTAACAGCAGGTTCGTTTCACTTTCCGTCTGCTGAAGTTGCTTCGACTGAGGCTCCGACAGAGGAGCCAGATTATTTTGGAGCTTGGCGGCCTGATCACTGGAAAGGTCATACTGTGCCTTCGGCTGTAGGGCAACCACCAAGCACTTCAGGTTTTGTTCCAGCGTACGGATATTGTTGGTTAAGGTCTCGTCCAAACGGGCAGGTTCCAAACCATCGATCATAAGCGTCTCCTTGTTTATGCTGAAGGTTTGACGCAGCAGGAAACGGCTAACCTGCTGGTCTGCGGTTGTTTAGGATACTGATGACAGTTCAGTGCCAACAGCTGTCCTGGAAATCGTGACGGGGTTCACGTCTACGAGTGGATGAGACCTTACCCCGACCGGGAAAGTTTTGTCAAGAGACATCAAAGGGGAATCAGAGACTACAGCTTCTGTGGCTAGAGAATGATGGCGGCATTCGTTCGAGGATAAGACGGAGGCTGTCGCCCGGCGAGCTGTGGATTACATTGACTCCTCGATCCCACACATTCGAAGGTTGCGAGGGGCACGCATTATAAAAAAGCGGCGGGGGCCCATCCTACCAAGCTGAGGGTGCCCCATCCAAGCCGGGTTTGCTTGGGTGGGGTCGTTTCGTGATCTTGACTCTTAGCGGCATTCCCATTCGCTCTCTTCTTCGCCCAGTCCATTCCGATTCGATCTCGACCACACCATCCAGGCCCGTTGCATAGTGGCGAAAGCTGCTCCATTCCCAGTCTTCCGGCTTCTCCACCAGGCCGCGCTTCACCGGATTACGATGCATGTAGCGCAACTTCTCAATCCCTTCTTCATCGTCGATACGTTGAAATCATAGTACCGCGCTTGCCAGAAATGTGGGCGGCCGGCGATCCGTCTGCGCGCCACCGACTGCTTTAGCGCCTGCAGGGCGACGCTCAACCCGGCCCGCTCCGGCTCGCTCACCAGTAGATGCACGTGTTCGGGCATGACAACATAACCGGTGACCCAGAACCCGTACTGTCGCCGCGTGCGCTCCAGCGCGTCCTCGAATTCCCGCCTGGCACCGGAGGAGGCCAACAGAGGCTGACGGCGGTAACAACTAAAAGTAATGAAATGGAGGTCGCGAGTTTGTTGATACCGCTTCAGTCCCCAAGGCATGAGCGTAGCCTACAATGTGCGGCTGTCGGAAGTCAGTGACCAAGGACGAAAACCCCCACCCAAGCGAACCCGGCTTGGATGGGGCACCCTGAGATTGCTAGGGCGGGCCACCCGCCAGTATAGGTATAGGTGTTTCCCAGGTTGTCGCTCGTTACATTCCCCACGGCGTCGTACTGGAAGCCTAGGTTCTGAATTCGATTGTTGCTAGCGTAGGTAGGCAGGAATGCGATTCCCGTATTCCCATTTGGCACCGTCTTCGCGATGTTTCCAAACGCATCGTAGCTGAAGGTTCCTCTTACTACTCGGAGAAGGATGCTGCGTTATCCCACTCATTCGAAGACCGCGAATGAGTGGGGCACCCGGCGACGAAAATCCCCACCCAAGCAAACCCGGCTTGGATGGGGCACCCTCAGGTTGGTAGGCTGGGCCACCCGCCGTAGGTGTCGGCTCCATTGTTGGTCACGTCGCCCATGCCGTCGTAGCTCCAGCCCGAGATGCGGTTGGTGGAAGTATTGTAGCTGACGGTCCAGTTGCCCGTTCCGGACTTGTTGACATTGCCGAACTGGTCATAGGTGAAGGTTGGTGACGAAACCCCCGCCCAAGCAAACCCGGCTTGGACGGGGCACCCTATTGTTCATTCACTCCTCAAGTGCTTGCCTGGGCCACCCGCCCCAATGGCCACCGTCAGGCTTGGGTAGCTTCAGCAACCAACGACGTCGTAGCCTGGACATGAAAACGGCAAAACCACTGCGGATCTCCGCCACTCGGCCTAACCAGCAGGGGCTGGATGTCAGAGAACTACCTCTTCTCCAGCGAAGGCATGAGTGTTTTCTCTTGACATCCCCTTTTATAGAACCCGTCCAACCGGCCCTCGAAAAACTGACACCGTCAACCCCGGACGGCGCACGTATCCGCCGCTCCGCGTCTCATTGACCCGTATCTCCGGGGCGAAACCATTTTGGAAGGCTGAACCCATCCTGGCGAGCAAACCCCTCAGTCCAATGATCTTTGTTTAGCTCGTATTCGGCGATTTCGAAGGTGCCGCCCTCTGTGAATCCAGGTTTGTCCTTAACCCGCTCGATTGCTGAGGACGCGTCCGACCTTGTCGCATAGACCCCAATCAGCTTCTCGTCGTCGTACGTATCAGTGTGCCAAAGCAAATACACGGTGCGCACTTCAAAGGCAGCTTCGGTTTGCGGCATCGGCAAGTTATCCATGTTTGTTGATCCAGTCCTGCGCCCATTTCCTGATTTTGTTGAAGTCACTTCCTGGACCGCTGCCGCACCCAGCGACACTGCCGTAATGCCCCTTGCAGACACGCCTTGCAAACTGGTCTGCGGTTTCGCCAGGGCTGGGTCGGTCTGTAACCCAGCTAGGAGGAATATTCTGCTTTCCGCCCTTCGAGTAATACAGGTAACCGAGAAGTCCGGCATCGACTACCAACCCTCCTGCGATGAGAATATCCTGGATGGCACCGCAGGGCTCGGCAATTTGACAGATGATTGTTCCGCCGAGGGTTGCGACTGCTGCCCGAAATCCGTTTCCGATTGTCGGACAGGGTCCCAAGTCGCCGCAGTTGGCGGTTGGGATGATCGCTCCCCAGATTCCCCACGGGTTCGTCGGAAAGCCGTTCGGCAGACCGTTCGTTTCGTTCGGGAAATTGATCGGCTGCTGCGGCGGAGGCTGCTGTCCGCCGCCACCACCGCCTCCTCCGTGGTGACCGCCGCCACCACCGCCGCCTCCACAGCCATCGGGGCAGACCGGAACGAAGATCGGGAAATCCCCCGGCCCCCAGCACCATGAGCTTCCCGCCCCGTCTTCACCGCAATCGTCTAGATACAGTCCGAGCGGGTCAACATTGCTGAGGGGATTGTTCATCACGTAAGCATATCTGTTCCAGGTCTGGGGATTGGTGAGGTCCACCGCCGCCAGCCCTGCCGGATCGGGTACCAGCCAGCGGCCCTCGTCCTGGCTGTATTCGCGGAACGGGAAATCGTACACATGGGAAAGCGTGTTCATCGGCTGGCCCGTGAACACCCGGTCGCTGGTGCCGATTCCCGCGTAATTTTCGGCAAAGGGCGCATAGGCACCGTCGAAATACACCGTCCCCGATGGCGTGCCCGCAAACCGGTTCGTGCCCAGCCAATCGGAGTGCCGATAATATTCCAGTCCGCTGCCGTTGTACACCGCGGTTAGCCCTGCCGCCAGCGGCACAAAGTACTTCTGCACCGTGGAACCGGTCAGGGTCGCAAACAGATTTCCGCTGGGCGAATAGACCAGCTGGGTGTAGCTGCCGCTGTTGTTCTGCTCCACAGCGCGTCCAAAGGCGTCGTACGTAACCTGTATCCCTCCCATGCTGGTGGGACGACCCTCGGCATCGTAAGCGTAGGTATAGGTTCCATCCGAGGTCACGTCCCCCATACCGTCATAGCCGAAGCCGTTGACCCGCGACGAAAATCCCCACCCAAGCAAACCCGGCTTGGATGGGGCACCCTCAGGTTGTTAGGGTGGGCCACCCGCCCACCCGTCCCACCCGCCCACCCTCACGATGGTAGGCTGGGCCACCCGCCTATACATTCCTGAAGGACTAGCGCCCCACCCAGTTGTCTTGAACGGGGGCAAATCGACTGGAGGGCAGTCATCTGGTCCGCAATACGGAACTCCTGGATCGGGTCCAGGTCCGCCCGCAGCTCCAC
>JBAVSY010000003.1:0-4034 GCA_049695855.1 Candidatus Korobacteraceae bacterium
GTCGAGATGCCAGCGTACCCGGAAAATGATTCGGGAACTGCAAAAACTAGGCTATCGGGTCGAACGCTCGAGTGTTGTTCCAAATGCACCCGCACCAGCGCAGTGATTTTCGACCCAGCCTCTTCAGACGTGCCGCAAAGCGATTCAGTTTTTGGGGCTTTGGCTCCTGCGGCCGCGTTTTGCAGGGGCTAAAGCCCGCACCTTGACAGCGTGTCG
This sequence comes from Candidatus Korobacteraceae bacterium, assembly GCA_049695855.1. Lineage (GTDB taxonomy): Bacteria > Acidobacteriota > Terriglobia > Terriglobales > Acidobacteriaceae > Bog-257. Next base: position 217 of record JBAVSY010000003.1, read on the forward strand.
TTCGGCACGACTAAAGGTCGGCCCTGATACCCCCCAAAATGATTTATGAGATAGCTTCTAGTAATTATTAGCCACGGCCTTATAGATCACGAACTGGTGGGTTCGTCCTGACGGTTGCAACCAGTTTTGCGCCGCCAGAATGTCCTCGTGTACGGGGTTGTGGTAGATGAGATAAACCTCGCGAGGCTCGGCGCGCAGAGAGCGCTGCAGGTTGGCCAGCACCTCCCGCCACACGTGCCGGGGGAAGGGATTGAAGAGGTAGAACACCGTAGGGTCGGAGGGAAATTCGAAGCGGCGCGCATCTCCGGAATACGATTGAACGTTGAAGCACTTCTGCTGACTGCTTCGGTAGCCTGCAATGTTCTGCTGGGCGATCGCGTTCAACTCCTCCAGCAGTTCCATGCCAATGATGCGGTGAAACGGATAATCGGACGCCATCAGCAGGGTTCGTCCCTTGCCGGAGCCGAGATCGATGAAAGTGAAGCCATCGACCCCGACCGGGAGCGCAGCGAGCATCTCACGAAATAACCCCGGCTCGGAAGGTTGATACTGCCCGCCCGAGAGCCACTCGCGCAGCCGCGTACGCAATGAGACAGTCGCCCATGTCGTATCCACCCCGTGTTCGAAGTCATAGTCGATGTCGCCGTAGCGGGACTTGCGCCGGGCAGGGGTGAGATCGCGTAACAGGTCGGCAAATTCGCGGACGTAGTAGCGCAGGCTGCCGGCAATGCCGCGGTGGCGAAAGGAATCGCGCAGCCAGGTAAGAGCCCCGTCTGCGTTGGATGGGCTGTGGTGAGACACAGTAAGGATGGTAAACGGCGAGCGGGACAGCCGAAAGAATTAAGGGCAAGATTCTCCGCGCGTTTGCTGAAAACTCGAAAAGCAGATCCCTCGTCGGGCTAAAGCCCTCCTCGGGATGACAAATTTATCAGGAACTCGAGGCGCAGCTAAAGCTGCGCCCCTTCCAAACATACCGTGAAAGTGAGTTCTTGGGCTGGCTGCAGGAATCGTTTCTATTTCAGCATCAGGCAAGATCGAAGGTGAGGAATTCAGCTGCGCCGTTACCGCTGGTGCTGGAGATGCGCAACGCGGTTTCGCCGCTGATGGCGGCCCCGTCGCCCTTTCGCAGGTTGGTTCCATTGACGTCGAGTTGGCCGCTGATTAACTGCACCCAGGCATGGCGGCCGGACCTCAGCTCCAATTCCACCGACTTGCCACTATCGAGCAGGGAGGCGTAGACGCTGGCGTCCTGGTTAATGGTGGCCGAGTTGTCGTGTCCATCGGGCGAGGCGATCAAGCGCAGCCGGTTGCGCTTCTCCTCCGTCGGGATGGTGAGGTCCTCATAGCTGGGCTTCAGTCCCTCGGCCTCGGGCAGAATCCAGATTTGCAGCAAGTGCACCGGGTCCTTGGACTGATTGACCTCGCTGTGCATGACACCCGTGCCCGCCGACATGCGCTGCACATCGTTGCGCTTAAGAGTGGCGCCGCGTCCCATACTGTCGCGATGGCTCAACTCACCGTCGACGATGTAAGTAAGGATTTCCATGTCACGATGGGGATGCATGCCGAAACCTCGTCCGGCGCTGACCCGGTCTTCGTTGATGACCCGCAAGTCGCGGAATCCCATGTGCTTACGATCGTAGTAGTCGGAAAACGAGAAAGTGTAATAAGTATCGAGCCAGCCGTGATTGGCGTGGCCGCGTTCTTCCGAGGGGCGAATGGTGATCATGATACGTTCTCCTGAATCCTTCTGATGCCATATAAGATGCTTTAACGTTAAAGAAAGATTCAGAGTGGCAGATCGTGACCGGGGCGAGAGTTCTGCCGTCCCTAGGGGGACTCGGTCAATTCTCCACCTTATCCAGGACTCCGCCTGCGGCTGCGTCCTGGGCTAGACTGAGCCACCCTTACGGGCTGGAATTGCGGCAGTTGCGTTTCGCTTGCGAATCTCAGAGTTCTAGGGCTAACCTCACCACTATCGGTCTAAGAAAGGAACCTAAGGCTACATTATCCCTGGCAGGCCAAAGGAATAAGGGTCGATCCAATGAGAATCAGCTGGTCGGCTGCTGGCCGAGTTTGCGGCAGAGGTTACCGAGGGATTTCTGTTCCTCCGGGCTGAGGACGTTCAGGAAGGCCGCGATGGCTGCGGCATGTTGCGGGAACAGGCCGCGGATCAGAGTTTTCCCTTTCGCCGTCAGCACCACGATCAACACCCGGCGGTCCTCGGGACTGCGTTGCCTTCTGGCCAACCCCTGTTTTTCCAGATTGCCCACCACCATGGTCAGGTTGCCGCCGGTGGTCAAAACCTTCTGGGCGATGTCGGTGAGCGACATCGGACCCAGGTGATAGAGCGCTTCCAGAACGGCAAACTGGGTCAACGTTAAGCCGCTGTCGCCCAGGTGGCGGGCAGCAACATTACGGGCCGCGTTGGCGGCCCGCATCAGTTTGACATAAGTAGTTAGCGCCAGGCGTTCTTCAGAGCGATGCGGTTGCCTGCCGGTCACGGGATTGCCTCTTTCGCAACAATACTACAACATTGAAGCAATTCCGGCGAGGGGTACAGTTATTTCACGCCCGCATTTTCCGCCGCCAGTTGGCCGAGGACGCTCCAGTCGTGTTTGTCCAGCCCGCGGGCGATGGCCGTCAGCATGTGGTCGCGAATCAGGCTGGCGAAGGGCAAGGGAGCATCGACATTCTCTGCCGCCGTAAGGGTCAGGCGAATGTCTTTCAGTCCGAGCCGTAAGGCAAAGCCGGCGGTCTGGTGCTTCTGGTCAGCGATCAGGCCTCCGTAGGTTTTGTAGACGGGAGCGGCAAACAAAGTGTTGGTGAGGAAGTCGACGTATTGGTGCGGGTCGATGCCGTACTTGCGGGTGAGGGCAATTGCCTCAGCCAGCGACTCGATCACCGAGGCGATCAGGAAGTTGCCGCTCAGCTTCACCACATTGGCCATCTCCGGTTTTTCGCCGAGAACAAAAACGCGCTGGCCTAAAACCTCCAACAGCGGCTGGCAGCGCTCCACCGCCGTTTTGTCGCCGGCGGCCGCGACGAACAACTTACCCGCTGCGGCGGCGTCGGGACGTCCAAACACGGGAGCGGCCACATAGTGATGTTCGTGCCGGCGATGTTCCTCAGCCAGCCGTTTGGAGAGGGCCACGCTGATGGTGCTCATCGAAATATGAGTCGCGCCCCGGGGCAGGGTATCGATTACTCCGCCTGGGGCCAGGACTGCGGCTTCGACGGCCGCGTCGTCGGCAAGCATGGTGATGACGGCTTCGGCATCTTGGGCTGCTTCAGCCGGGGAATTGCCGACTTTGGCGCCGTCTGCGCGTAATGCCTCGGCTTTTGACAAAGTGCGGTTCCAGACAGTGACTTGATGGCCAGCGCGGATCAGATTGTGGGCCATAGGCGTTCCCATATTGCCTAATCCAAGAAATGCGATCTTCATGGTTTTCCTCGCGAAGAAATTATCGACGGTGTAATGGATGTTCGATGTTCAAGCTTTGGTGCGCCAGGCAATCGTCAAAATTACGGACCGGTTGCGACACAGTCTCTCAAGGGCCTCAATCATAAAAATGCAGCGGACTTGGCGTTGAAGAACGTGGGTGAGAAGCTGCGCCGTCCCTACGGTGTCTGTGTCGTAGCCGTGCCGCCGCTCCGCGGCTCAATTATTTTTCCCCCTTCACCGCAGGCTCACGAGGCTGTTACGAAACCGTGCCGTCGCTACGCGACTCGGAGATTTTTTTCCACTTCACCCAGCACTCCGCCTCCGGCTCCGTGCTGGGCTAGATTATGCCGTGCCTTCGGCACTCGATTTCGCG
>JBAVSY010000004.1:0-6165 GCA_049695855.1 Candidatus Korobacteraceae bacterium
GGTGGCTTCAACAGCGCGATCAGTCTGTCCGCTTCCGGTATGCCTTCGGGCACTACGGTTACGTTCAACCCGACCTCAATTCCCGCGCCGGGCTCAGGCAGCTCGACCATGACCATCACCGTCGGCTTGGCCACGCCGGCAGGAACCTATCCCATCATCGTAACTGGCAATGGCGGCGGAACCCAGCAGACCACTACCGTGACGCTGACCGTCACTGCACCACCAAATTTCACCATGTCGGCGTCGCCGGCTGCCCTCAGCATCGCCCAAGGCAATCAAGGCACCTCGACCATTACCACCGCTATCAGTGGCGGCTTCAACAGTTCGATCTCTCTCTCGGCTTCCGGCATGCCGACAGGCACCACGGTGAGCTTTAACCCCGCCACCATTCCCGCGCCAGGTTCGGGCACCTCCACCATGACCATCACAGTGGGGTCTGCTACCCCCGTTGGCACCTATCCCCTCGCAGTGAGCGGCAATGGCGGAGGAGTGCAACAAAATGCTGTTGTGAGCCTGACCGTCACTGCCTCATCCTCGACAATCACCTACGTACAGGCTAACTACGCCACGCCGCAATCGCCACAATCCACGGTAAGCGTCCCCTTTACAGCGGCCCAGCTTGCCGGTGATTTGAATGTCATTGCCATCGGATGGAATGACAGTACCGCCTCGGTCAGCTCCGTTCAAGATACAAAGGGTAACGTGTATACCCTAGCCGTCGGGCCCACGATTCAGAGTGGACTGGCCTCGCAATCAATCTACTACGCCAAGAACATTGTGGCAGCACCGGCGGGAGCAAACACGGTTACAGTAACGTTCACCAGCGCGGCGGTGTCACCGGACATCCGCACACTTGAGTACAGCGGAGCCGATCCCAGCAATCCGGTCGATGTAACCGCAGCGAGTTCGGGCAATAGCGCGTCCAGCAGCAGTGGCTCGGCTACAACAACCAACCCAACGGATCTGATCTTTGGCGCGAATCTGGTTCAGACGGTTACATCAGGCCCGGGTAACGGTTTCACTGAGCGTCTTTTGACCGCGCCCGACGGTGACATTGCCGAGGATGAGATGGTCACGTCCACGGGCAGCTATTCCGCGACTGCCCCTGTCTCTCCGTCTGGTCCCTGGATCATGCAGATGGTGGCTTTCCGCACTCCATCCCAACTGGCCAACTTCACAATTTCCGCTTCGCCGGCCTCACTCAGCGTTGCCCAGGGCAATCAGGGCACCTCGACTATTACTACTGCGATCAGCGGGGGGTTCAACAGCTCGATCAGCCTGTCGGCTTCGGGCATGCCCTCGGGCACCACCGTGACCTTTAACCCGCAGACGATTCCCGCTCCCGGCTCCGGGAACTCGACCATGACCATCACCGTGGGAGCTAGTACGCCCAGCGGAACTTATCCCATCACGGTGACCGGCAATGGAGCCGGGACCCAGCAAACCGCCACCGTCACCCTGATGGTAATCGCGCAAGGACAGCCCAATTTCACCATTTCGGCCTCGCCAGCTTCTCTAACTATCATGCAGGGCAATCAAGGCAGCTCGACGATTAGCACCGCGATCAGCGGTGGCTTCAACAGCTCGATCAGTTTGTCAGCTTCGGGATTGCCTGTGGGGACAACAGTGAGTTTCAATCCGAACACGATTCCTGCGCCGGGTTCTGGGAGTTCCACCATGACCATCACCGTGGGGTCGAGCACTCCGATGGGGACTTATCCCATCACCGTGGCCGGAAATGGGGGTGGCACTCAGCAAACGGTAACGGTAACTCTAACAGTCACAGCACAAGTGATTCTGACTTGGACTGCCAGCACATCGCCGGGAATCGCCGGCTACAACGCCTATCGTAGTACGACTTCAGGGGGACCCTACACACAACTCAATTCCAGCTTGATTTCCACCACAACCTACAATGACCTAGCGGTGCAAAACGGATATACGTATTACTATGTAACCACCGCAGTCAACAACCAAGGCATGCAAAGTGGATACTCGAACGAATCGTCCGCGACGGTACCCTAGACGTGTTGGCGTGCGAGAGAAAATCGGAGGCGGGAAGGCTTCTTCATTGAGAAGGGTCTGCTTTTCCTCGCCAAGCTAGACGCGGAGAAGCTTACCAGCTCGGAGAATCCTGGAGAGTCTTCCGATTTGGCAACCCCCAGTTGATTCCCGAATTTCAGCCCCAAACCAATCGTCTCCTATTTGAGACCTTGGTTACTATCGGAATACCGGGACGACCTCATCGATTCAAATTCCTGCCCTCTCGTGTAGAATGTTGCCCATGTCCCACATGAGTGCGCCTGTGTCTTCGTCCACAGAACCTATGGCCGACTTCTCAAGACGAGGACACGCTGAGTGCTACTTAGGAACGGCATTATCCATCTGTTCCCCTCGCTATTTTTCTGGGCTCCCTTCGCCGTTGCTGTTCGACCTACGCCATCGGAAGCCCCGTGCCGTGCCGGTTGCCCGATCTTGCATGAAGGCCCCGGAACCGAAGGTTTACGCTCGCGCCTGACAAAAGTCGCTTTGGCTTTGGCGCTTGCGCTCGGGTTGACCGCCGTCAGCACTCGATTGGCGCAGGCCCAGACGGTCAACGTACTCCACAATTTTACTGGCGGTGAGGATGGAGCATCTCCTGGTGCTGGCCTAACCACGGACAACATGGGACGCTTCTATGGTACGACCCAACAGGGCGGCGCTAGTGGTCCCAACGGTTACGGCACGGTCTTCAAGTTGATGTACCGGGGGAACGGCTGGACTTTAACCCCGCTGTATAGCTTTTCTGGTGGCGACGATGGGGCTAGTCCCGGAGCCAGGGTTATTATCGGTCCAGATGGGAGCCTGTATGGCACTACCGGCTACGGAGGAGTTAGCGGATGTGGCGGAAACGGTTGCGGAACGGTTTTCAATCTTAGACCGCCAGTGAACACCTCGGCCGATGTCCTTGGCAACTGGACAGAGACCGTGCTTTATCGGTTCGCCGGAGGTGGAAACGGCGCTCTTCCGGTCGGTGATCTTGTTTTCGATCGGTCTGGGAATATCTACGGAACAACGGCAAGTGGGGGCTCCTCCCAGCAGGGCACGGTTTATGAACTGACGCCGTCGAATGGCAATTGGAATGAGAGCATTCTCTGGAACTTCGCCGGCGGCAGTGACGGTGGACAACCCGCGGGCGGGGTAATCTTCAATAGTGCCGGCAACCTTTATGGTACGACCCAGGCGGGCGGCGCCTACGGCTATGGTTCCGTTTTCCAGTTGTCACGCACGCAGTCCGGTTGGTCACAGAACACTCTCTACAGTTTTCAAAACCACACCGATGGAGCAAATCCCGAGGGGGCCCTCCTCTTCGATCCGTCGGGCAATCTCTACGGCACCACTGCCTCCAACGGCCCAGGCGGCGGGGGTACGGTTTTCAAGCTGACACCTCAGCTAAACGGCACATGGACGTTGACCGTACTTTACGATCTTCCAGGACAAGCCGGCGGTGGTCCTCAAGCCAGCCTGGCTATGGACGCCGGCGGCAATCTTTACGGCACGACTTACAAAGACGGTGCTTACCGATATGGCTCGGTTTTTAGGCTACTGTCTTCAAATGGAGCCTGGGTGTACACCGACCTGCATGACTTCACCTTTGGCAGCGACGGGGCAGAACTGGTCGGCAACGTGATCCTCGACGCCAATGCCAACCTCTACGGCACGGCAATTGCCGCTGGCGCGTATGGCTACGGAGTTATCTTCGAGATCACGCCGCTCCTCATCACGACCACCTCGTTGCCGCCAGGTACAGTCAATACTCCATACCATGCAACATTGTCGGCCACGGGCGGCCAGCCGCCCTATACCTGGACCGTCATTCAAGGCAGCTTGCCCCACGGTTTGACTCTAAACGCCAGTAGCGGGTTAATCTCGGGTACGCCCACAGCGGCTGGCGCCTTCAACTTTACGGTACAAGTGAGCGACTCCGAGTCCCCGCCAGCCGCCGCTACTGCCCCGCTCAGCATTACAGTTCAATCGGTGTTGTCGATCACGACCACCTCGTTGCCGCCGGGCACGGTTAATAGTCCCTACAGTGCAACTTTGGCAGCCACAGGCGGACTACCACCCTATGCCTGGAGCATCATCCGTGGCAGCTTGCCCAATGGCTTAGCTCTGAACGTCGGCGGCGGTGTGATCTCGGGCACGCCCACGGTGAATGGCACCTTCAACTTCACCGTGCAGGTAAGCGATTCCGAGTCGCCACCCGCCACCGCTAGCGCGCCCCTTGGCATCACTGTGAATGCGTTGTCGGTGTTTCTTTCCTGGGATGCGAGCACCTCTCCCGGTGTGATCGGCTACAATGCCTATCGCAGTTTGACTTCAGGCGGACCCTACACAAAACTCAATTCCAGCTTGATTTCACCCACGAACTACACTGACTTCGCGGTACAAAGTGGGTTTACGTATTACTACGTAACCACTTCTGTAAATAATGAAGGGCTCGAAAGTAGCTATTCTAACCAAGCCGTCGCTATCGTCCCATAATTGCCATAAACTCGAGTGCTGCACTTTCGTGGTGGCACGTTCGTGAGTCCGTGAAAGTAGCGCGGCAAATCGTCCGCGCTTGCTCCAAAAGAGTAACCGTCTATCGTTCAAGCTTTTGCAGGCGACCATCCCGCCATCCCGCACGGACGATTACCGAGCTTCGGCCCCAAAAAACAAAAGCCGCTCCCGATCTAGAGAGCGGCGACAACAATCATCATCCTTACCACTTAAGACTGTATACTGACGCAGCGCTGCGTCAGCACCCGCCGGCCGGGAGACACCTGCCTTGGGTCAAGAAACTCTGACTCTTCCAACGTAAACGTCTCTCCAGACATTCGACACCGCGTGCGCGTCATCGATCGAGGGAGACGCTTATCTAATTACCGACTACCAATATGAGTAGCACAAACCAAAGGTTATTTCCTTTCCCTTAAAGATAGCGGCATATGCTCCCCTCACCATTTATCTCGTCGGGAGATACTTTTCCAACTGAGTGATAACACTTCTACACTCTACCGCGAGTCCAAAAGGTGCACTGCAGCCCTCGACGCGCACTATCTCGCCCTCACCCGCTAGATAAATCGGTTGAACGGCTAGTCCTCCCTGGATGCTTATAACAAAGCTCACTGCTGTATGCTCGGGAATTGCTGTAGCACTCTTAACCAAAAGTCCCCCAAGACTCACATTCCTGCTGAAAGTATCGACTTCAACGCACGATCCGCCGGGCTCATACTTCAGGCGCACGGGATATCCCAGGTGGAAGCGACGATATTTTCGTTCCTGTTGATCAGCTATCATCTGCGGACGGCCCTCAGTCGTAATCTGCCCTAAATGCGATAACCCCTGCATAACTTCACTAGTCCTTCGTTACACGACATTCCTGGAAACGCGGTTGGTACCCCTTCGAACCTTTTCCACCGTCGCGATCATACTTGCTCACCGCGTCCGTGGTCTCGTGGGTACTATTCGAAATACTTGATACGCCAACTCCTTATCTACTTCGGTGCCGACATGTACATACATGCAGTGCGAAGACCAACTCTACCTCTTCGCATTACGCCTACAACCGCAATGGCTTTCTTATGTTTTCACTCAGACCATAGCAAGCACGTCTAGCGCAGCTACCTTTCAGATAGCTCGTAGTATCCCCACCCTTATAACTTCTGAGTCAACTGCCCGCCTTTTACCCATGCCTTGATCTAAGGCCGCGACCGCAGTCTCGCCTAATACATGGCGCCCCTATCCCAACGTAATGAGGCGCAGTTATGAAAATATGCTTCTGCAAGGGTCGGACGAGGAGTAGACGCCACAGAGATATCATCGAGAAGGAACTACGACCTTAATTGCTGCTGACGGTTTGCTGATCGCTCCACTTGCACTGACAGCCGTGGTTCCGTAATAGTAGGCGAGTCCGGCAGTCACGAGATCGTCAACGCAGCTAGTGCTTCGACCGCTTGATTATGTAACGAAACTTGTGTCGGGCCTGCTTGCGTGTGAACTTCCACTCGATGGTGACCCGGTCGCGATTCATACGACGATTCCAGATCCGGGTTTGCTGGCGCAAGCCAGCGATGTCGCCGATTCGGCGTTTCCCTAAGCATTGCCGGGAAAGCAAACTCACCTCCATCTCCGCCTGGTTCA
>JBAVSY010000005.1:0-4667 GCA_049695855.1 Candidatus Korobacteraceae bacterium
ATCCTTCATCTTTGGCAACCTCGAAAAAGAGCTGCACGAAACGTCCGAACAACGGCGCGCCAATGTCGTTGATGTATTGTCCAGCGCGGACGCCGTTTCGGTTCTCAGGCCCGAAGAAGACGTTGCGGAACTGCTGTGGATGGGCAATGCAGAATTGAATCAAGCCGCGTGAAGTCGCAAAAAGGCGCTCTTTCGGTGCTAAATGTTTCGCGGCAATCGTGTCGAAGTTCTGAATCATCAGCCCGATCGTCTCGCGGCTCAACTCGGCAAGGATGTGTGATTTGTCCGGAAAATGCTGGTAGATCACGGCGTGCGTATAACCGATTTCTTTAGCGATCTCACGAAGCGTCACGGCTTCGTAACCGCGATCGGCGAACAGTTTACCTGCAGCCGCAAGGATTTCGCCGCGCAACTTCTCCTTGCGCTCTACCCGGCGACTTGGTGATGGGGACGTCACTTCCATAGCTTAGCCTTTCTCCGCGATTTATGCGACCACTTGTTAATTTGCATCCACTGGTTTTGTAACCATTGATTATTTTGCAACCAATGGTTTGTCAAGGCTTCTAATAGTCAGGTTGCTCATTTTGGGTGGGCGCCCGAATACGAGGCAAGAGCCGATTCATGCGACAGATAACTGTGGAAACCCACGGGACTAGCGGAGTGCTAGCTGCGCAACTCACAAGCTCTGGCGTTCGCAGCAGAGCATTACTTTCGTTCTAACAAGGAGAAACGAGCATGTACTTAGTCATGGGAATTACTGGAAACGTTGGGGGCGCCACCGCGCGCCATCTGCTGAAGCAAGGCAAACAGGTGCGAGCGCTTGTCCGCAATCGCGACAAAGCGGCGAAGTGGGCAGACCAGGGCGTGGAGTTGGTGGATGGAGACTGGAACGATGCGACAGCCATAGCGGCGGCTCTCAAAGGCGTTGAGGGCGCATTTGTTATGTTGCCGGCGGTATGGGCGCCCTCGCCGGATTACAGAGAAGCAAAGGGCGTGATTGCGAACTATGTCGAGGCGCTGACCAAGGTGGTGCCCCCGCGGGTGGTAGCGCTCTCGTCCATGGGCGCGAATAGAACAAGCGGTCTGGGGATGATCACGGCCTTATCACTCTTGGAGCAGGGTTTTCGCAGCCTGCCATCTCCTGTCGCATTTGTGCGCGCAGGCGGCTTTTTCGAAAACTTCCTTTTCGGCTTACAGGCCGCCCAAGGCGGAACACTACCGGTTTTCTACAATCCTACAAACCGGAAATCGACAATGGTCGCGTCAGACGACATCGGCGCAGAGGTGGCAACGCTTCTGACCGGGCCGGCGTGGTCAGGGCATCGCGTCATCGAGCTGGGTTCGATGGTAAGCGCGGATGAAGTGGCCGGGCAATTGGGTGAGGTCCTGACACTCGATGTAAAAGCCTTTGCAGTCCCGCGTGCAGGCTGGGCGGAAGCGTTCGAGCAGTTCGGTATCCCGAAGGGCCACACTGGGCCCGCCGAAGAAATGTACGAGAGCATTAACGCGGGATGGATGGACCTCGGAGTCGCGGGTACGGAGCAGGTAGCGGGTACGACGTCCGCACGCGACGTGTTTGCGGCTGCACAGAGCGCCGTCAAGGCGTAAGTCCGAGGCAAGCTGGCGAAAGGCCATTATGTCGTGGCCCGGTTTGCTCGGAGGCGAGCGCCGATCTGCCGGGAGTAGACAGGATCGAGGGCGATGCTCGTTGCGAGGGCGCCCTCACCTGTTCTCTTGTGGTGAAGGGTGCAGAAAGCCCTCGTTGAATGCACGACCCGGAGGCCGTCCCGCGCATGCTGCGCGTGGATTTCAGTCGCGTACAAGAGCCGGCTTATTGCGGAACGATTTAGACCATTTAAACCGCAAGAGGAGGAACTTTTAATATGAAAGCTGAACAGACAATTGATAAATCCGCAGGGGCAGGTCGAGCAACTCAAATAGCCGCGATGTTAATAACCGGCCTTGTTGCCTTCATCTGGGTGTACTTCGGAAGGTTATATCTAATTCACGATCCCGGCGAATGGAGGATCGCCAATCAGCAACTCGGATACCCGCTCTATGTCATCCCTCTGATTGGCGTGACCCACATCCTTGGTGGCGTGGGCCTTCTGATTCCCAATTTGCCTCGACTAACCGAGTGGGTTTATGCCGGTATCGCGATCGATCTTTTACTCGCGTTCTATTCACACATGAACGGCGGTGGCAGTACCTGGGATAGATTTGATCCGATTCTCGTCTTGGCGTTCGTTTTTGCTTCGTATGTATTGAGACGCTGCATGCCCGCAAACATGTGGTCGATATGAAGAACACGTTCGGCGCGCGGTTTTACTTTTTCCAGGCACGGTCGCGGAGGCCGAACGAGGGGCCGGCCCACCACACATCCAAATACAGGTACGAAGTCGTCCCGATGAGTCCAGTCCCACCTCCGACATCAGCGTCTGCGCAATCCGGACGTCGAGGCTGTCGATCTGAGTCAGGTCCACCCCGGTAATACGGTACAAATTCCCCCGAGCGCTTTGTGTAAGGACGAGTTCAAGACACAAACGCTCGACAGTGACATACGGGCAAAGAGGATCGGCGTGACCCAGTTCCGCCCTGAGCGCATCGAATATTGAATTGTTCATCAAACACTCCTCATGTGAAACGGCGGTCATGGTTCCGTGCAAAATGCAGGAGCCGGTCTTTGGGCATGCAAGACCGAATGAAAGCGTCAGAAGCCCTGTTCTTGGCTTACCCATGGGCTGTGAGAAACTCACTTGGAGGAGGCTTCCCAAACATCCTCCTTCCTTCTGCCGAATGCGGTTGGACCTTTGAGATTCAGAAATGAAAGTCGCCACCTTCAACATCAACGACATCAACAAACGGCTGCAGAACCTTTCGGCATGGCTGTCGAGGAGCAAGCCCGATGTCGTTTGCCTTCAGGAACTCAAGGCGGAACAGGGAGCATTTCCTGCGGGTTCCCTGCAAGCTTTGGGGTACGAGGCTGTGTGGCAAGGCGAGCGCTCATGGAATGGTGTCGCGATCCTCGCTCGCCATCGCGCGCCCGTCTTGACTCGTACTTGTTTGCCTGGACTGGAAAAGGACACTCAGGCTCGCTACATCGAAGCAGCGGTGAACGGGGTATTGATTGCCTGTATCTACCTCCCCAACGGCAATCCTCAGCCTGGTCCAAAATTCAGTTACAAGCTGACTTGGTTTGAAAGCCTCGTTTCCTATGCCGGTGGACTAATGACAAGAAACCTTCCTGTCATCTTGGCGGGCGACTTCAACGTCGTTCCTACCACACAGGACATCTACCCAACTCGCTCTTTAGATAACAACGCCCTGATCCAACCAGAGAGCCGGGAAGCATTTGCCCGGCTACTTGCTCAAGGCTGGACCGATGCCCTGCGGAAAATGCATCCACAGGGACCGCTTTGGACATTCTGGGATTACAAGCGTGAGCGATGGCTGGCTGACAAGGGAATGCGACTTGATCATTTTCTGCTCTCGCCGGAGCTGTCAGAAAAGCTGGTAGATGGCGGCGTCGATCGCTGGGTGCGTGGCGAGGTGAACGCCAGCGATCACGCACCAGCGTGGATCACGTTGAATCCTTAATTGCGCAATATCTTGCGCGCTTCTAGTCCGATACGGCAAGAACTGCTCAATTGGGTCATCGCAGTTGGAGAGAAGCAAGCGCGGCCGGCTTAAGTAGCCTCTGAGACTCTGACCGGACTCTGCGGCCACCGAACCGGCCCGTTGAATTCAGGCAAAACTAGTTTCTTTCGTCGTAATCCCAGTTCGACGAGCTTCAGCAACTCATCCCGGTTCGTCTTGACAGCGACTCCTTTGTAGCCGAAGCCCATCATAGGCTGCATCCTGTTGCGTGAATGCAACTCCGCAAGAAACCAGTCTGCCCACTCTGGTACCGCCGGGAGTCCGAAGTGCAACACAAGAGAGGACCATACGAATGTCGGCTCCTCGCTGATCAGCAGCAGGCGATCTTGGTTGCTGGTTCCAATCATCTCCTGCGAAATGGCAACCAAGTGCTTGAGCGGCCTCTTGCGCCCGGAGAGGTTGATTGCTCCTCGAAAGCAGGTTGGTGATTCACCCAGGAAAACGATCTTCTCCCGGCCATCCGGATCAACGACCGTAAAAGGATCATGGCTGGCAAACGCAGCAGATAGGGCGCCAATCTCCGTGTCGCCAGCAACAACGGAAACCAGGTGGGCCTTGCTATCTTCGCCGATCCAGGCGTTGAGATGAACGCGGATGTGCGTCCGCGTTTTTTCTGAGCGCCGAATGTAAACCAGTTCTCCAAAGCGTTCATGCGCATTTTTCACTTGTCTTTACCTCCTCTGCCTCTTTGAGAATGACCACCCTCCCACTCTGGTATGCCAGCGTCAGTTCGTGGCTGAAACGTTCTCGCCGCCTGACGATCTGGTATCCGTTTTCTTGCTCGTGATAGACGTCGACGTGTTTCACCGAGCGCCAGTGCGCGATGTGTCGCTCCCGATCTTGCCCAAACACCCCGTTCAGCATTCCGGCAGTGCAGAGCAGACCGACGTGACCGCCATGCAAAGGAGTGACCGGGCGTCCCGTGATGGACTCTGGCTTTCGGATCAGCAGGTTCAGCGCACTCTGCATAGCGCTGGACCGTGCCAAGCCATCTTCGACCTGGTCGAGAG
>JBAVSY010000006.1:0-13102 GCA_049695855.1 Candidatus Korobacteraceae bacterium
GTTGCGGGCTTCTGGCTGGAGCAGGCGGTGAAGAAAACGACGAGGAAAACAAGAAGCGTTGTTGCGATAGGGGTCCTTCGACTCGGACTGAAGTCCTCGCTCAGGATGACAGCAGGAAAGGCGGACACGTCCTCGCTCAGGATGACACCAGGAAAAATGGACGCCGGTGCATTGAAGTTGTTGTTGCGATTCATTGGGTCACCGCCGGAGAACTGGGAGTAAGCGTGCCGGCGGCCAGTTCCACTGCGGCGTAACTGGTTTGCATGCGATATACCGCCTGCCAATAGTCGGTCTGGGCGCGATGCGCAGCTTCTTCCACGCGCAACAGATCGCTGACGGTCGTCAATCCGCCGTCATAGCGGTTCTGATTGATGCGCAGGCTTTCCGCCGCCTGCTGAATTGCGCCGCGCGCCACCTCGACCTGCTGCCGGGCCGCGTCGTAGTCGTAATAAGCTTTGCGGACTTGCAGCCGTATCTGATCGCGAAACGCGTCGCGCATAGCCGTCGCCTTTTCCTGTACGGCTTTCTCCATAGCCAGATGTGCACGCTTGCTGTCGCCATCGAAGATGTCGAACTGCACCTCGGCCCCGGCGATCCAGTTGTTGCCGCCATTCCATCCCGGAGAAGGACTGTCGGTTTCCCACGAGCCGTAGACGTTGAGCCGCGGGGCGAACGCGCCCTTGGCCATGGAGATACTTTTCGCCTGCGCGCTGCGCTCCGATTCAACCTGCTTCAGGTCAGGACGCTTGACCAGCGCCTGCTGCTCGAGGTCGGCCACCGTGATGGCCGGAAAGCTGTGCTCCGCGAGATTTTCCTGCGGCTCATAAATCGTGTCCGACGGCATTCCCAATGCGAGTGCCAGCTGCGAGCGGGCCAGGGCCAAGGCGTTTTGTGCCTCGATCAATTCCTGTTTCCGCGACGCCGTAGCCACCTGCGCGCTCAGCAGATCGGAGTCCACTGCCATGCCGCTTTCGACGCGGGCCCGGCTTTGCGCCTCGATCGCCTGCGCGGTCTTCAAGGTCGCTTGCGACACGGCGACTTGCTTCTGCGCGAGCAACACCCCGTCGTAAGCCTGCACCGCTGCGTACACCAGTTCCTGGTCGGTGCGGTCGAGTTGCTGCTCCGATGCTTGCTGCACGTACTTGGCGCGAGTCACGCCATACCAGCTTTGCAGGCCGTCGAACAGATTCCACTGGCCGGAGAAGCGGCTGGAGAAATTCCCGATCGGCGTGGGGGTATTCAGCCGGTTGAGTGCGAAGTCTGCCAGGGTGAAACTCTGCTGCCGCAGATGAGTACCGAAGACGAAGACCGGATCGTTACCGCGCACTGCACTCTCGGTGAACATGATTTTCGGCATGAGGGGCGAGCGGGCTACTCGAATCTCGGCGAGCGAAATATGCGTGCCCGCTAGCGCGGCCTTGTGGAGCGGGTTCTTTTCCAAGGCCATGCTGACGGCCTGCGGCAAGGTGATAGGCGCAGCCGCCTCTTGCGCCAGCAGCGACGGAGACAGCATCGCCGCCAGCGCAATCACCACGGTACACATGCGGTAGAGTCTGAGCTTGCTGCCTGAGTATCCCGTTAGCGAGTTATTCGCCGACAACATCCTCAGGCTCCGACCAGAACAGCCTGGGCCACGGCCACGATCGCAAACGTGGTGTGCAGCTCAGCGCTTCGCTTCACCATCGCGCCGACGGAACAATATTTCTCTTCCGAGAGCCGGATCGCTTCCTCGACCGCCTGCTCGGAAACGTCGATCCCAGTCACGATGTGATGAATACGAACGTGAGTGAAAACCTGCGGTGGATCAGGAGCCTGATCCGCTTCGACGCTGACCTCGTATCCGGTAATCTGCTGGCGCTTCTTGCGCAGGATATTGATGACGTCGAAGGCCGTGCATCCGGCCAGGGCGACGGCGACAAGTTCAATCGGCTTGGCGCCGGTGTTGCCGCTGGGATCGTCGATGACTAAATGGTGTCCGCTACCGCTGGTGGCTATGAATTGCCGATGATTGCCTTGTGGCTGAGTCAAAACTATGTTGGCAGAAATCATATTTCTCTCCCCGACTACCGAGCCAGAATCCTGGTCCGGCAAAGCCCATTACATTGGGCTACAGGAAGAAACGCAGTGACGGGTGATAGCGTTACAGGTTATTTTCAAAGGGAGAAGGGTTGATTCCCGAAATGGGAAACACGGCGATGAAGGCACAGCGCATGGTATGCGGTTCTTCCAGGTGGACAGCGTGGCTGCGGACCATGGCAAGTGCAATGTGCGATAGAGCACTACCTCGGCAAGGATAGCGAACTGCACCTGGCGGCTCCGGGTCCTTGCCGATTGCAACTTCATCTCAGTTTGCGCATCATTTCGGTTATCGAGGCTCTATGAGCAGAATACTGATTTTTCTGTTCGTGCTGCTGGGCTCAGCGCTCTGGCTGCAAGCGCAAGAAGGCAGTCCGGGAGCCGATATATGGCTAGCGCCTTCCGGCCCACATATCGTCGAGGGTTGTCTGCAAAGCAGCGGCACCCACTATATGGTCACCACCAAAGACGGGACGGTCACCCGGCTTGCCGGCAACACCGCCAGACTCAGCCGTTACGTTGGACATGAGGTAGAAATCACCGGCAAGCCCACGATAATCTCCCTCGATACGACGGAGAAAGATGATGCCTCCACGGTGGAGGAGCTGCCTGCTCTTGAAGTCAAGAGCGCAAAGGAAATATCTCAGAAGTGCGACGTAGCAGCCAGTTCTCCTGGATGAGAATGTCGAATTGAAACTCTGTAGGCTGGTACCTAATCTTCAACCTGACCAAGAATGGTTAACACGGGACACGCGGCGGTTGCGACTAGTTCGTAAGCCAGACTGGTTTGCATATGCCGGGCGAATTGGGACTCGCTGCGCACTCCAAGCACAATCAGGCCGGCCGCATCGGTTTGGGTCCGCTGCAAAATCTCATGCTTAGTGGCTCCGTGTTCCAGTTGCTCTCCGGGAACGCACCAGGAGCTTTCGGTGCCGGGAACGTATTGCCGTACGGCATCACAGTACAGCTCGGCCAGTTTGTGATGGGCTTCCTGGTTGTATGCAGAACCGTCGGGCAGAAAATGGCAAACGTCGAGCCGAGCATGGAAGTCATGGCTGAGGGCTACGGCGTAGGGGGCACTGGCTGCTGATTCCGGCGTGAAATCGGTAACATAAAGAATGTAGTCGGGGGAAGATTCAGGGCTTATTCCGGCGGGCACATGGCGCCCCACCGTCAGCGTCGGACAGGGCGCCGAAAGCAGCACCGCTTCCGCATTCGAGCCGATGAGCATGTGCCCCAGGCCGCGATAAACTCCGTGCGTTCCCAGGACGAGCAGGTCAGGCTGGATCTCCTGTACGTGAGCCAGGAGAGCGTCGGGCATCCAGCCTTCGACCAAGCGCCATTCCGCCTTTACTCCCGCCCGGCGCACGCCGGCGGCGAAGGCCTCCAGGCGATTTTCGCGGCTCAGCCGGGAGATGCTGGGGCCGTCCAGCGCTTCGGCTTCGGTCGCGGCTTGTGGCATCTGGAAGACATGGGTGATCAGCAGGGTGGCATTATAGTGATGGGCGAAGCTTACAGCGTAGTCGAGCGCGAGTCTGGAACTCTCCAGGAAATCGGTAGCGAACAAGATCGTCTTGATGGGTAAATGAGCAGTCATGGTATTCGGCAACGTCAGGCACGTCAGCTATCCAGTTTAAACGCCTTTCGCGCGGGCCGGCACCATCCCAGCGAGCGGCTGTTCAGCCGGGGATAGATTGTCCTTGAACCTTCTCTAAACCGGCAACGGCCTGTTGGTATTTGAGCAGCAGATCCTGGCGAAGTTCGTCGGCGCGCCGGGAATCGTATGGTGGCGCATACGAGTGGCACTGCAAAACCGCCTGTTTCAAGCTGGCGAGAAAAGCCTGGCAAGGCTGGCACTGCTGGATGTGGCGTTCCATCTCCGCGCACACGGCATCGTCCACAACCCCATCCATGTAATCGGAAAGCGCGGCAAACAGAGGGCGGCAACGCTGTGGGCGCGGTCCTTCCACGCCGGCATGAAGCTCGAGACCAGCCAGCGGCTTGCCTTTTGCGAGCCGTGCCAGACCGCGCCGGACCAGCAGGCGCGCGCGATGCAGCCGAACCCGCACGGTACCTTCCCGCAAACCCGTAATCTGGGCTACTTCAGCGGTACTCAACTCTTCCATATCGTGCAGGACAAGAACCATGCGATACGCCGGAGGTACAGCCAGCACGGCCTGTTTCAAATGTTCGGCGGTTTCGCGATTGAGCGCAGTGACCTCGGGCCCCGGCGCTTTACTTAGCAGCTCGGCCAGCTCGCGGCCGTCGGGCATCAACTCGTTCAGCGAGATATTCTTCTGCGCGGAATTCCTGTCGCCGCGGCGGTTGCTGATGCAGCGATTGCGAGCGACCTTGTAAAGCCAGACCGCCAGCGCGCGCGGATTATCGAAGTTTGATAAATGCGGAATGGCTTTCAGCAGAACTTCCTGCATGGTGTCTTCGGCATCCTCGGGATGACCGCAGACTTTCATGCTGAATGAGTAGACGGTGTTCTGCAGTAAGGCCAGTGCCTGGTCGATCGAGTCGGGACGGCGGTCGCGAATCAGGGCCAGCGCCTGCTCAACAGCGGCGGACATGTTCGTAGATTAACGGATAGCGGCCATTCCGCCAATCGGCGTAGCAGGTTGCGTCCGCCCGTAAGTAGGTATAACTTGGTGCCAACAATCGGAACCTGGCCAATGCAACGAAATCATGGCCAACGGGTTCTAAGCTGGAAGAGAGGCAGTGATGGCCTTCCTGGCAAGACGAGTTCGGTCTTGGTGGTTTGTCATCCCCTCCCTGTGCGTTTTCTTATTTGTCTTCTCCTTAGAGGCCAAGCTCGAACTTTACGGCCGCGGTCTCCAAGAGCCCGTCCATCCCTGTAACTCCTCCAAGCTCTGCCTCGACGCGCACGCGCCGAAACTTGTGGTTCCAAGAATTGTCTTGGCGCATGTGGTTGTCTTGCGCGACCATCGTCCCACGCTGCACAGCGAGCCGCTGGTGGCGCAAACGTTCTTTGTTCCCGTGCCCCTCGAATTGAGCCTGCCCTACCAGAGGCGGATGCACCGATCGCCGCCACTTTCGTAATTCGGATCTGAAACAGCGAACAGCCCCATTACGAGGCGCTCTGGCCAGGGGCGTTAGGGCCCGCATTCGCGATCATCCCCCGGTTGATGCGAAGTTCCAGAGCGTCTCGCCAAGTCATTCGCACTCCGAATGTGAAGTGGTCTTAAGTGGCCAACTGTTTTGCGGCGAAGAGGTGAGTTATGGAAATCGCACTCGTAGCCTACGTGCTTTATGCGTCGTTCATCTTGGTCTGGTGCTCGGTGAGCGGAGATTTTGTGGAATACATCGTCATTTCGCCCGCTCTGCTGGAGCTATGGCGGCTGAGCCGGTCGGACATGATCTTGTTCGATTTGCAGCCCGAGAGCAACTCCGAAACGGTTGCAACAGATGGTGAAGATTTCCTGCCGGTGAGACCCTCCAGCTTGCACGGTCTGATCGACTGGCTCCCGCCTAACAGCACCGTCGTGTTTCGAAATCACGGCGTCTCTTCCCGCTGCGTGCAGCAGATTCAACAACGGATGGCCCTGCGGTACACGTCGCGGGTCTTTTGGCTGGACGAAGCACCTGGAAAGTTGTCAGCAACCGCTTGCAGCCGGCAGGCTGACGCACGATGGCGCAAGCCGTAAATCTGCCAGGCGGCTCTCTGACGAGGCCTGTCGGGTCTCGTCCTACAGCAGATCGCGCAGCCTGATCTCGACCGTCCGCTCGACGCCGCCATGGACAAGATCGAGCCGGAGGAGCGTGCCAGGCGTTTTTCGCAGAACGGCGAAAAGAAAAGGCACGTCGAGACTGGTGCTGCTGTGATGATTGATGGCGACGATTATGTCTCCCGGCTTAATTCCCGCCTCACTGGCCGGGCTGTTCTGGAAGACGCTGATCACCTTTAGCCCTTCCGCAGTGATCCGCGGTGCGAAACCCGCCCGATCGAAGACGCTGGGATGGTTGTAGTTGCGATTTCTCTCCAGATAGATCTGGCTATGACCGTAGTCAAAAATAATGTTGAAGCGCTTCAAGACACCCATCCCAACAATTCCCGCCATGGCCGATTCCGATGTGGCCCCGGCAGTGTCCTGCGATAGCTCCGTCACGATGGAACGAACCGGAATGCCTCCCAGTTTGAAGGTGTGCACCCGCACGAAATAGGCGCTCTCTCGCCCACCGACGCCTTCGCCGGCGAAACCGTAAAGACGAGCGGAATATCTGGAGACAATATCGTTTTGTTTCACAAATGGGGTGTTCAAGCTGAGAGAATCTTCGGCGCCCGTGTCGATCTCGAACATGCCAGGCGTCCCGTCAACGTTTCCGTTTACAACCGGCACGTGTCCCGACAGAGTAAAAGGTACTGCTTCGCCTCGGCCGTGGTACTGAAATGTCGCCCCGTCCCACATGGAAAGCTGGCTATGGGCGAAATCAATACGTAAGGCAATCCGCCGCAGGAACTCGTATCCTATTCCGCCCACGATGGCTTCAGGAAAACCATGCTCCATGACGTACGGAAGCGCGATGACGTGGAACCTTTGCCCGTGCAGAACGGCGTTTCCGATCTGTACCGACTCGATCTCGGTCTCGCCCGCGATCACGCTGCGTTTGCCGATGCCGAACCCCCGATCCGTGTCCTCCAGCGGAAGGCCCAGTTCATTTGCCACCTGTGGCGAAATAAAGTTGACGGCCCCGCTATCCAGCAGCAAGGCGTACGGTCCGCGACCGTTCAGTTGAACATGAATGACGATAGCGTTAGCTATCAGTTGAAATTTAGCCAGGGCTGGCGCCGGCCCCATGATCTGGAAGTTTGTTGTCTGACTCGAATTGGAAGGCTGCTGGTCTTCCGCCGACACGGGCAATGCCCACAGCGTCAAAATCATTGCAGCGAACCCGCAAACAAAATGCTGGTGAGATGAAAACGGCTTCATCCGAGTCCTTTTGCCCCACGTCACCGCCGCCAAGATCGCGTCTGGTTCTTCGGTGAGCGGCGCGGCAACATGGTACCTCAAACTCCGGCGGGGGCCGGTGTGAGCACGGAGGAAGCCAGGGTCAGAAAACGACACTCGTGTATGCCCTAATGGTCTGGCGGCCAAGGCATCGTCGAGGGCGCAGCATTGATCAGTGGTATTGGCAATCGCGTTAGTTGTGTAATGGACTGATTACGACAACTAGAGGACAACCCAGCCTTCGGGCGCGGAGTCATATTGGAGATCACGCCATAGCTGAGAACGTTGGCAAGCCTGCAGTTGCTGACGATAAATTCCCATGCCGTAAGTAATCGTGAGCAACCGCCGATTGGCCGAGTCCGCTTTCCCGATAATTGTCCGCTGCGCCGGCAGCGCGGGTGCCAGCGCCCTCTGCTCACAGCAGCTCGCTCAGGTTGTGCCTCACCCGATCAGGCGGCGCATTCCTGCCAGGCCTGCGAAGCCACCGCCGAACAGGAAAAGGCTGCTGGTCTTGGGATTAGTAGGCTTTGTTCCGCCATCGCCGTTCGTGGTGCCCGTGATCGTGAAGGCTTCCGAGGAAATCGTTCCATATCTGTATTCGGCTTGCGATGGGCAACCCGGTGAAGTACAACCGAAACCGGAATTCTGATCCCATCCGAAAACCGCTCCGCTCGGAATAGTTCCATTCTTCAGGGTTATCCAGTAGAAACCTAGAGACCCAAGTCGCTCAATCCGGGGTGGTCGTCGGGACGGCGCCCGAGCGGCCAGTGATATTTGCGATCCGGCTCCGCGAGGGGGAGATCGTTGATGGAGGCAAAGCGAAAAGCCATCAGTCCATCATCGTTGAACTCCCAGTTCTCGTTGCCATAGGAGCGATACCAGTGGCCCGAGTCGTCGTGCCACTCGTAAGCGAAGCGCACTGCGATGCGGTTGCCGGTGAACGCCCACAGTTCTTTGATGAGCCGGTAGTCCAATTCCTTGACCCACTTGCGTGTGAGGAATGCAATGATGTCGCTTCGTCCGTTGACGAACTCCGAGCGGTTTCTCCACCGTGAATCGACGGCATACCCCAGGGCGACTTTCGCCGGGTCGCGAGAGTTCCAGGCATCTTCGGCCAGGCG
Organism: Candidatus Korobacteraceae bacterium; assembly: GCA_049695855.1. GTDB lineage: Bacteria > Acidobacteriota > Terriglobia > Terriglobales > Acidobacteriaceae > Bog-257. The sequence continues at coordinate 8,171 of JBAVSY010000006.1, forward strand.
GACTTTTTGAATCGCGCTCTCCCGGGTGAACGGTGGCAAAGGGGGACGGGTAGTGATCGTTGCAGTTGCCATGACTCCTTCTCCTTGAGCCCTCCGGCTCTAGCGGTCAAAGATATTCTCATCGTTGTTTGAGTTTTCGAGCAAGAATCCAAGTTCGTCCTGCGTATCTCATTAGTTCGGATTTACTGCACGGTTGCCATTGAGCCAGGAGCGCGAATACGAAACGTACTTCACTTCTCCGAGAACGGCGTTCGTCGATCACCCCAGTAACTTGCCGGCGAGCCAGTAATCGACACTGAACCTTCCCGGGCCAGAGCAGATCAGCCAGATAAAGAAGAGCACGTACAAGACTTCCGGAAGGTAGAGGAGATCGTCGAGCCAGCTAAGAGGCGAAAGTCCTTTGGGCAGGGTGGAAAGCGCTTCGGTCAGGGTGGCGACAACCATATCGATCAATAAAGCCGCGCAGGCCGGACTCGATAGAAACCCCACGGTCGCCAGGGATCCGCAAACGAACTCGACCCCCGCCACGAAATAAGCGGTCTGCTGAGGAAACGGGACTTTGGCCTTAACCAGTGTGTCGTAAACGGGTTTCGTGCCGCCCGCGACAAACAATTTGTTTGCCCCGGAGATGGCGAAGAACAGCCCGATCGAAACGCGTACCAGCAGAATGGCGTATTGCTCCAAATCACTGCTACCCAGCAGAGCAAACTGGACCAACTGTTTCCAATCCATCTCTTGTCCTCCATTGAACGGAAGCGCTGTAACGATACCCGATGTCACGCCGACTTGTCCGGCAACCGCCGGGTGCCGGGTGCCGGGTGCCCCAGGTCTCGCGTTTTTCGAGACCTGGGAAGATTGCTTGGATCAGCTACCCGCCCCAGGAGAACGGACCAGTCCAACTGAACGAGTGGAATGCGCACAAGACGAAGCTTCGAGAGACGACAACTTTCCCGCACTGACACGCCGCTCCTTACCCAGGTCTCGAAAGGCGCGAGACCTGGGCCACCCGTCGCACAGGTCGGCGTTTCAATGCGCATCCCATCCGGGCCGAGCGCTAACCGTACTTGAGCCCGGTGCTCTGTCCGACCTCGATAATGTAACCGTCAGGATCGCGGATGTAGCAGCGCGTCTCGCCGTACTTGGGGATCGGCTCCGTGATGAACTCCGCTCCTCGACTTTTCCACAGTTCATAGCACGCTTGGATATCCGCAACGCGGAAATTCATAAAGCTGTTGATGTGATTCGGGTCGGGGACGCTGAGCGTTACCGTCGGCTTATCCGGGGTCGGCCCGCCCCCAACGTTCAGAATCATCCAGATATTCGCAAGCTGAAGGTACGCAGGCGCGTTGCCGTCGCCCAGGCTCAGAATGCGAGCGCCGAAGACCTTTTCATAGTAGCGAGCCGATCGCTCGATGTCGGCGACGGTGAGAAAATGCGCGATGCTGATCCCCTCTCGCGGGGGCATCTCATAGCTCTTCTGTTCGACTTGTACTGCGTTCATGGATGACTCCTTTTGTACGCTGTTCATGGATAGCTCCTTTCGATACGGTGCCGGGTGCCCCAGGTCTCCCGTTTTTCGAGACCTGGGAAGATTGCCGAAGCACCCATAGACGACAACTTTCCCGCACAGACACGTCGCGCTTACCCAGGTCTCGAAAGGCGCGAGACCTGGGCCACCCGTCACCCGCAACCTCCGGAGTTCGGGACCGCGCCGGGCGCCGGCCTAGCGCGCGATTTGGCTTAAGTAGTATCCGAGCCGATTTTCGACATCTCCTGGTTTGTGAAAGCCGCGCGCCATCAGTTGTTTGATTCCATCCTGAGCGGCGGGTCGCCCGAGTGAAGCGATGCACGCATCCCATCCGGCGCCGAGCTCAACGTCCGGCGGCAGGCTGGTGTCGACCAGGCGCTTGGTCTGGGCGATCGCCCACTTGTCGAACTTGGCGATCCGGGTCGCGAGCGCCTCGACGAAAGCATCCAGCTCGTCGTCGGGCAAAGCGCGATTCACATAGCCGTAAGCCTCAGCCTGATCTCCCCGAATGTCTTCCGAGCTCAAGAGCACCTCGAGGGCGCGGTTTCGGCCGATGAGTCGGGGCAGCCGAGCCATGGGGCCGCCGCCGGCGACCATGCCCACGCCCACCTCCCATTGCGAGAGGATAGCCTTCTCGCGACTGGCAAAACTCATGTCGCAGGCCAGCGTGATCTCGCTGCCGTTGCCGGTCGCGCGGCCGCGGATAAGCGCGATGGAGGCGACCGGCAAGCGGGTCAGACGCACCAGAAAGTCTGGCCACGGCGGCAAGCCTGTGGGACCGTTAGGCAGCGAGGTCAGATCTTCAAGCTTGGCCAGGAAATCGGAGTGATTCAGGAAGTAGCCGTCGACCGCACTGTCGAAGACCACCACCCTGACCTGCTCGTCGGCCTCGAGAGCGTTGATGACTTCCTGGAACTGCTTGACCATTTCCGGGCCCATCACGTTGATCGGCGGATTGTCGATCGTGACCCGCCAATAGCCGGGCGAACGCCGGGTCACGCGAAGCTGCGCGGGTTTCGTAGGTGCGTGCGCAGTTGTCATTGGATCTCTCCCTATTTACGAGTCTTGGAAACCGGTCGACAATAGCGGCCGGCCATTTGTAGTTCATTCGTCGCGGCAAATACCCACGCGGCCATTTCCCGCCATGAGGCGCATTCGCATCTGCACATCGTCCGACTCGGTTCGGAAACGTGGCTCAATTTCCATTGAGCCATAACAAAATGGGCCGCACAATTGGACGATGGTATCGCCCATACTTTCGTATCGACTGCGTTGGATCACCAGGGAGCTCTGCGACAGCGGGTGCAGGATTACTCGTTCACGTTTGGGACGCCTCGCTTACTCCTCGCGCTTTCAAGGAAATCTTTCAAAACACTTGGCGGCGCTAGAGTTTCGAGCACGCAGCGGATCGACGGGATGATCGATGCGGGACACCAAGAAACAATCACTGCTAAATGAAATCCGCCAAGCAGATGGTCGGCAGTCCAGCGTCAACCCTTGATTGGACGGATGCTGAGGTGGCTCGAATGCAAACCCTGCGCAAGAAGCCCGCAGTTGTCTCGCGCCGGCTCTCTCACTGTAAGGAATGGGAGATCCGAGATTCCCTCACTGGCCCGGTCGTCATTGCGTGGCAATCAAACTTTCCGATCCAAATGCGGTGAAGTTTTGTTTTGGGAGTTCGTAAGCTGTTGAAAGAATGGCTCCTCAGGTAGGACTCGAACCTACAACCCTCCGGTTAACAGCCGGATGCTCTGCCATTGAGCTACTGAGGAGTATCGATGCGCTGCCCACAGCGCCGTCAAGTTGTAGCTGTATTGTAGCGGCAGGTTGGAATTGCGTCAAAGGCCGAAGGCGTCGGGGTGAAGGATCTCGTCCCGATTCGGCGCAATGGCATTTCGGTCCCCCGCCGGATGTTTGACTGCACGTGGTGTTATGCGCTACAAGCGCAGGGCTCAGGTGTTGTTTCCGGCGTTGGAGCCCTGTTAACTGTGCAGTGAAGGGCACAAAAGCTAAACCGAAAACGGATTCGACATCAATCCTAACTTCTGCCGGCTGGCCATCCTCTTGGGCCGGAGTGAATCTGTATTGCCGGAGCGCGCCTGACTTCCGAGAGACGGCATGGGCTAACGGGTGTCTGATTAAGTCCAGGCGAAATCCCTCAGCAGCTAAAGCCGAGATGATTTTGCGCCACTTACGGACGGCCGGAAAGAGACTGTGTCGCAAGCCCGTGCCGCCGGTCCGCGGCTCTGCGTTTGTCCTGCTTGTCCCGCGGGCTCACGAGGCCGTTACGAAACTGTGCCGTCGCTACGCGACTCGGAGATTTTTTCCACTTCACCCAGCGCTCCGCCTCCGGCTCCGTGCTGGGCTAGATTATGCCGTGCCTTCGGCACTCGATTTCGCGCGGTCTATTCCCCCGATGCAAGCGCGGACCGAGTTTCGTAACACCCTCTCACGCCCGCGGCTAAAACAAATATCGCCGCTGCGCGGCTGGCGGAAGATGATTTGGATGCGTTTGTCCCAGCGCAAATTCCGTCTGCCAGTCGCGACACGGTCTCTGAAAGGCCGTTCCCTTCAAATATCAGGCTTAATCAGGCTTTCCCTAATGACGCATCGCTGTTGCCAACTTGGGTTCCTTGCCACTTGAGCCTACAATTCGCAGTAGTACACGTTCTACACTTCTGAATAGCTGGAGGCACCACGTGCCCGGTATAGCTGGCATCGTCGTCATTGTTATTATCGCTCTCTACATCATCAACTCGATCAAGATTTTGGCCGAGTATGAGCGCGGAGTCGTCTTCCGTCTCGGCCGTTTGCTGACTACCGCCAAAGGGCCAGGCGTGATTCTGGTGTTCGCGCCCGTCGATCGCATGGTGCGAGTTTCGCTGCGGCAGGAGGCGCTGGAAGTTCCGCCGCAGGACATCATTACCCGCGACAACGTCACGCTGAAGGTGAACGCGGTCATTTTCCTGCGCGTGGTCGATTCCAATAAGGCTGTAGTCCAAGTTTCGAATTACATGTACCAGACATCGCAGTTTGCCCAGACCACATTGCGGTCGGTGCTGGGAGAAGTCGATCTGGATGAGCTGCTGGCGCATCGCGAGAAGATCAATCTGCGGCTGCAATCGATTCTCGATCAGCATACCGATCCCTGGGGCGTGAAGGTGACGAATGTCGAGGTGAAGCAAGTCGATCTGCCGGAGACGATGACGCGCGCCATGGCCAAGCAGGCCGAGGCGGAACGCGAACGCCGCTCGAAGATCATTCATGCCGAGGGCGAATTCAATGCCGCGCAAAAGCTGGTGGATGCGGCGGCACTGCTGGCGACGCAGCCCATGACGCTGCAGTTGCGCTACCTGCAGACTCTGACCGAGATCGGCGTAGAGAAGAACACGACCATCGTATTC
>JBAVSY010000007.1:0-15573 GCA_049695855.1 Candidatus Korobacteraceae bacterium
CTGGAGTGCCAAGGTTAGATCAGTGGTGAACTGGCCGACATCAGGGCACCACACTGGAAGGTAATTAAAACGTGGCTAGGAGGGTCGCTCTGCAATTCTGACTAGCTGGCGGAGAGGGGGGGATTCGAACCCCCGATACCCGTCAAGGTATGGCCGCTTTCGAGGCGGCTCGTTTCAACCGCTCACGCACCTCTCCGCGCGGAACGACCGGTCGTTTTCTATGATAGCAGAGCTTTTGCGGCGATCATCAGGCACGAGGCTTAAGAGGCCGGCAAACCTGGGGCATCGGTATCGGGCTTGCGTTTTTCGCGGAAAAAAGTTTGCAGCAGGTCCATGCAACGAGCGGCCAGCACGCCGGAGCACACTTCGACTTTATGATTGAGCCGGGGGTGATTGAGCACCTGCACCATCGAATGCACAGCTCCGGCCTTGGCGTCTTCGGCGCCGTAGATGAGGCGGCGAATGCGCGCGTGGGTTATGGCTCCAGCGCACATGGCACAGGGTTCGACGGTCACATAGAGGTCGCAGTCCAGCAAGCGGTAGTTGCCGATAGTTTGTCCGGCTTCGCGCAAGGCGAGGATTTCCGCATGCGCAGTGGGATCGTGGGCGCTGAGCGGGCGATTGCATCCCCGGCCGACGATGCGTCCTTCACATACGACCACCGCTCCCACGGGCACTTCGCCCAGCGCCAGTGCGCGGTGCGCCTCGCGGAGAGCTTCTTCCATCCATAATTCGTCGCAGTGGGACATTCGTGGGAAGGGTAAATGAGCAGCTAGCAACTAGCAACTAGCAACTAGCCTTCAGTTCTCAGCCATCAGCCGTCAGCTCTCAGCCATCAGCCAGCAACTCTCAGCCATCGCCGAGGCTCCGGCGCGTCAGGGCTATCTCGAAAATTGTCGTTACGAGCGAAGCGAGGAATCTACTTTTATGACTACATTGTCTGATGAGGCAGGAACAACGGATTGTTCACGGCCTGGGGCCATTCGCAATGACGACTTGAGAATTGTGGCGACACCAAATTATGCGATCAGGCGTGGCTAAGAGCTGATGGCTGAGTGCAGATGGGTGACGGCTGCTCTTCACTCCTGCCGTAACATGATCCTCTGGATGGCGGTTGCGCGGCCGGTTTCCGCATCGCAATCGATCAAAGCGGCGCAGAGACGCACGTCGTCCGTGGCCGGTTCGAATCGCCCCGGCATGTTGGTCAGGAAGCGCTGCAGGATCTGCTCCTTCTGCACGCCGATCACGCCGGCATAAGGTCCGGTCATCCCCACATCGGTTTGCACCGCGGTACCCCCGGACAGCACTTGCTCGTCGGCGGTGGGAACATGGGTGTGGGTGCCGAGCACGGCGGTGACGCGTCCCTCCAGATACCAGCCCAGCGAGATCTTCTCCGAGGTGGCTTCGGCATGAAAATCCACCAGAATGACCTTCGCTTTGATCTGCTTCAGCAGTTCGTCGGAGAGGCGAAACGGATCATCATTGTTCGTCATGAAGACGCGGCCCTGGAGATTAATGACCGCGTAGGCGACGCCTGCACGCGTGCGTCCCTGGTACCAGCCGAAGCCGGGCGAGCCTGCGGGATAGTTGGCCGGGCGCAGCACCCGGCGCGCCAGCGACGCCTCATTGCCGTTAGCCGAGTTCATGTAGTCGATGATCTCGCGCTTGTCCCAGATGTGATTGCCGGTGGTGATGACATCGATGCCGAGTTCGAAAAGCTCTTCGGCAATCTGCGGAGTGATGCCGAAACCGCCCGCCGCGTTTTCGCCGTTGGCAATGGTGAGATCGACCGCATGCTCCTTCTGCAGCTCGGGCAGCCGCTCTTGAACAATGGTGCGGCCGGGACGGCCGAAAATGTCTCCGACGAAGAGGATCCGCAAGATTCCAGTCCTTTAACGCTCAGTTTTCGATGGTAACACGCGAATTGGAGATGCCGGACCAGCCGCAGATGCCTGATGACGGTGACCCTGCTTTGTCCTGCGCGGTTCGTCTTGGCGGAAGCTAATTCGCCAGCTTGGCGGTGCGCAGGAAATCGTAGCTGCCCGACGGTCCCAGCTCGATTCCGTGCACGCGCTTGGTGTGCACCAGCACGTTGTCGAGGTACCACAGATTAATGTAAGGCAGGTCTTCGGCGAGGATCTGCTGAATCTGGTCGTAGATGGCTTTGCGTTTCTCCTGATCGAGCGTGCTGCGGCCTTCGCGAATGAGTTCGTCGACACGCGGATTGGAGTAGTACGTACGATTAGCGCGCTTGGGAGCGAAGCTGGCGGTATCGAAGACGTGTTCGAAGATGTCAGGATCGAGGTTGCTGGCGCCTACCCAGCGCAGCGAATGAATCTGGTACGCGCCCTTAGTCACGTCGGAGAAAAACGTCGCAAACTCAAAGGTGCGAATGTCGAGAGCGATGCCGACCTCCCGCAATTGCTGCTGCAAAACCGCTGCCAGTAAACGCGTGGACGCGTCGGTCGAGGTCTTCATCGTGATGTGAAAGCGCACACCCTTAACGGCGGGATAACCGGCCGCGTCCAGAAGTTGACGCGCCCGCTCCGGATCGTGGGGATAGCGCGCCACCTCGCCATCGTAGGCCCAGTGTTGCGAGGGCAGAATGCTGTAAGCCGGACGGGCCTCGTCGCGCAGCAGATAGTGAATGATAGGTCGCACATCGATGGCATAGGCGATGGCGCGACGAACCCGCACGTCCTTCAATGTGGGATCGCGCAGGTTCATCGCGAGATAGGCATAAATCGTTCCCGGCGCTTGCATCACGGTGAGGTTGCGATCGCGCTCCAGAGCTACCACGGTATCCGGTACCAGCGAGTTGATGGCCACGTCGGCACTCTGCTTGCGCAACTCCAGCGCTTCGGTCGTAGCGTCGGGAATCACCTTGAACTCGATTCGCGGAAGTTTCGCATGCGCAGCCCAGTAGTCGGGATTGCGCTCGACAATAACGTTTTTGTCCTGCTGCGCGCTGACGAAGCGGAATGGTCCGGAGCCGATAGGATGCCGATTGAAATCATCGCCGCTGCCATAGGGCACGATGCCAACCGTTCCGTTGGAAAGATTCCACAGCATTGGTGCGAAGGGCTGCTTCAGGTGAAAAACGACGGTGTAGTCGTCGAGCGCTTCCACGCTGCTGACCTGCGCATAGCTGCTGGTCTTGGCGCTGCGTAGCTTGCCGCTGAGCAGCGAGTCAAAGGTCCACTTCACGTCGCGTGCGGTGAGCGGCTGTCCGTTGTGAAAGCGCACGCCGTGCCGCAGATGAAAGATGTAGGTCTGGGGATCAGGAATTTCCCAACGCTCGGCAAGCCATGGTTGTAAGTTGAAATGATCGTCGCGACGGACCAGCGAGTCAAAGAGCAGATCGTCGATGCGCTCGGAAAACGCGTCCACCCCAACCCGCGGATCGAGATTGGTGGGACTGCTCTCGATGATCATGACCAGCGTGTTGGGATCGGGCTTGCTGGAACAGCCACCAAGAAGAAACACAAGGCAAAGCATCACCACGGAGGGCACGGAGTAGACCCGGAATCTATTTACCACAGAGACACCGAGACACGGAGAGAATTTGGATCTAAAATCCCGCTGATAGTAACCTTGCGCTTTTCCTGCAATTCGGTGCTCGCCGTGCTCTTCCTTTCTATTCTTTCTTTTTTGCCCTTCTTCTCTGTGCCTCCGTGTCTCTGTGGTGAATTCGCTTCTAGTTTTCTCCGTGCTCTCCGTGATGAAAAGAAATCTACGCATAGCTGACTTTACCCAGGATCGCCGGCCGCTTGGCGCCGGTTGCGGATGGAACATTCGATGGCAGTCGCCGCCAGGTCTGGTAGGCGAGCAGGGCAAACGCCACCGCTTCCTTCGCTTCAGAGGGGAGCCCAAGATCATCGCTGGTGCGAACCCGCATTTTCAGCGGGGCAAATTCTTCGCGAATCATCCCCATCAGGGTCGCATTTTTCGTTCCCCCGCCAGAAACGACAAACTCGCGAAAGCGCCCCAGCTTGGCGTCCTGATTCTCCAGCAAGGGCAGAACGAATCTTCTGACCGCAACCCCGATGGATCGCGCCGTGAGCGCGGTTGCCGTGGCTACGATGTCGTTCTCATCCGCTCGACGGCAGAGGCGAAGAAACTCCCGCACAAACTCGCGTCCGAACTGTTCGCGGCCGGCAGTCTTGGGAGGTTTCTGGCGGAAAAATGAATGTCGCAGCAACTCACGCAGTACGCGCTCAATCGGCTCGCCGCGAGCCGCCAGCCGTCCATTGCGATCGAACGGCTTGTCAAAGAGATGCGCGGTGACAGCGTCGATCACCATGTTGCCCGGCCCGGTATCGAAGGCGACGAGTTGCTCGGGCAGGGCGTTCGGAGGGATTGCCGTCAGGTTGCCGATGCCGCCAAGGTTTTGCACGATCCGTCCATAGCGGCGATGACGGTAGAGAACGTAATCCAGTAACGGAACCAGCGGCGCGCCTTTGCCACCGGCGGCCATGTCGGCGGGACGAAAATCCGATACCACGGGCACACCGATTTTGGCGGCGATCGCCGCGGCCTCCCCGGTTTGCCAAGTACACGTGATGCGCCGACCGAGAAACGGCGCGGGGTCCCCTTGGTGATAGAGCGTCTGGCCATGGCAGCCGACCAGTTCGCACTCCAGCTGCGCCCGACGTTGTGCGGTGCGAACTGCGTCGGCGTAAAGCTCCCCGAGAACGAAGTTGAGCCGCGCCAGATCGGCGACGCTCGCTGCTGTCGCATTCATCGTCGATAGCACAGCGCTACGCACCTCGGCAGGATAGGGAAACTCGTAGTGCGCCAACAATTCCAGGCGTGAGCGGAATCCTCGTCCCTGCACGCGCACCAGCGCGACATTGATGCCGTCAGCCGAGGTGCCGCTCATGACGCCGGCAACAATCACGGCGCTGCCTCCTCGCTGATCAGGGTATGGGCGCGCAACTCTTCGTCAAACTCCCAGATTTTGCGGGTCAGGCGCTCCACGGTTTTCTGCGTCGGAGCCGAGGACATGCGGGCCTTCAGCGCCTTCGACTTCTTCTTGGCGGCCAGAACTCGCTCTGATTTTTCGGCGAGCAGCCTGGCAAACTTCTTGTCGGTTTCGGCGCGCTTTAGCACGGCTTCAAACGCGCGCCGCACGCTCTCTTCTTTTTGACAGACCAGGAACATGTCGGCACCGGCGCGCAACGTCTCCACCGCGGCGTCTTCAATCGGCGATGCCGCCAGCACGCCCCCCATGTCGAGATCGTCGGTGATGATGAGCCCGCGGTAGCCAATCTTCTTCCGCAGAATGCCCCTCATCCACTTCTTCGACAGTGAGGCCGGCGTGTTGTCGCCGGTAATCTGCGGATAGGCTGCATGCGCCACCATCACGAAGGGCAAGCGGTCGCACAATCCCCGATAGGGCCGCAGGTCATCCTTCCACAGGCGCTTCCAGGGTTTCTCGATGACGGGCAACTCATGGTGCGAGTCCAGCCGGGCCGCGCCCAGCCCGGGAAAGTGTTTGCCGCATCCCACAATGTCAGAGTCGCGAAGGCCGCGCAGAAACGCGCGGGCGTAGATCACCGTCTGCCGGGGCTGGGCGGAGACGGTGCGGGTGGTTAATACATTTCGTGATGCCGGGAATTGCAGATCGAGCACAGGGGCAAAATCGGTGTTGAAGCCGAGCGCCCGGACCTCTTCGCCAATCAGGCGGCCATGCTTGCGGAAAAGCGTCCTTGATCCGCTGGCCGCGACTTCGGCGACGGACGGCATGGGGGCGATCACGTCGCGCAGGCGATCGACGGTGCCGCCCTCCATGTCCACGCAGAGGAACATCGGCGTCGCGCTCAGTTTCTGCGCCTCGCGCAGCAGGGCATGGGTTTGCTCGGCGTGCTCGATGTTGCGCTTGAAAAGGATGATACCGGCGGGACGGAGCGTTTCGAGCATGACTCGCAGGCGCGACGACATCTCGGTCCCGTCAAAGCCCATGATGAGCAACTGGCCAACCTGACGGCGAAGTTTGAGACTGTTCTTGGAAGCCATAAGGAATAGAAGAGTGTAACGCGCGGAGCGTTAGAACGGCCTTACTCCATCTGCTTCTTCAGTTCGTGCAGCAGGTTTAGCGCATCCATTGGGCTGATGCGGTTCAAGTCGGTCTCCTTGATGCGGTCCACGATTTTCTGCGACAGCGGCGTGAAAATGGTTAACTGCATGGGGCCGGAATCGCGCGCCTCGTCGTGCGCCAGATGCTTCACCGCACTGCGCTCGGCGCTTTCGTGTTCAGCCAGGACTTCGCGCGCCCGATTCACGACATCAGTTGGCAGTCCCGCCAGCTTGGCGACTTCGATGCCGTAGCTCTTGTCCGCCGCTCCCTCTTCCACCTTGCGCAGAAAAACAATTCCGCCGCCGCTCTCCTTTACTCCGACGTGAAAGTTCTTCACCCCGCTCAGACGGTCAGCCAGCTCCGTCAACTCGTGATAGTGCGTGGCGAACAGGGTCTTAGCGCGCGTGTTGGCGTGAATGTACTCGATGGCCGCCCAGGCGATCGCCAGGCCATCGTAGGTTGCGGTGCCGCGTCCGACTTCGTCGAGCAGGATCAGCGAGCGCGCCGTCGCAGTATTGAGGATCGCCGCCGTCTCCGTCATCTCGACCATGAAGGTGGAGCGGCCGCGCGCCAGATTGTCGGACGCGCCAATGCGGGTGAAGATGCGGTCCACCAATCCAAGACGCGCCGAGCGCGCCGGCACGAACGATCCCATCTGGGCCATCAGCACGATCAGCGCCGCCTGTCGCAGATAGGTAGATTTGCCGCCCATGTTGGGGCCGGTGATCAGCAGAATGGAATGCGTGGTGGCGTTCAGATAGAGATCGTTGGGAACAAAACGATCGGCAACGCCGCTGATTTCCAGCTGCTCGATGACGGGATGACGGCCCTCGACGATCTCAACGTCGCCATCAACTTCTGCTACCCCATCCTCTGTAGCATCAGCGGGTGATAGGGACCCAGAAATAAGTTTTGGCCGGCAATAGTTGCGATTAGCTGCAAGTGAAGCGAAGGCGGCGAGCACATCGATTTCAGCCACTGCCAGCGCAGTCTGGCGGATGCGGCGCGCCTCGGCAGCGATGGCGGATCGCAACTCGGCAAAGAGCCGGCGCTCGATTTCGACCATCTTCTCCTGCGCGTCCAGCACCTTGGCCTCGTACTCCTTCAGTTCGGGCGTGGTAAAGCGCTCGGCGTTGACCAGCGTCTGCTTGCGCTCATAATCAGGTGGCGTATGGTGCAGGTTGGCCTTCGAGATCTCGAGGTAGTAGCCGAAGACGTTGTTGAATTTCACCTTGAGTGAGCCGATGCCCGTGCGCTGGCGCTCGCGCTGCTCGATCTGCGCGATGTACTGCTTGCTGTTGCGGCTGAGATCGCGCAATTCGTCGAGCGTGGCATCGACACCGGGGCGGATGACGCCGCCATCGGCCAGAGTGAGCGGGGGCTCGTCTTCGAGTGACGATAGGATGCGCGTGCGCAGATCGCCGAGCTCGTCGCATTGTGCATGCAGCCCCTGTAATCGCGGGGCAGGGAAGTGAGAGAGTGATGTCCGCACCGCGGGTAACTTTGCCAGCGAAGTGGCCAGCGCGAGAAGATCGCGCGGGTTGGCGGTTTCCAGCGTGACCCGGCTGAGCAGGCGCTCGAGGTCGAGAATCCCTTCCATGGAACGGCGCAGTTCCTCGCGCGCCACCAGATCCTTCACCATGCCCTCGACGGCGTCGAGGCGCTGGTTAATTTCGCTGATGTCGATCGATGGGCGCAGCATCCAGGCGCGTAGCAAACGCTTGCCCATCGGCGTCACCGTGCAGTCGAGGCAGCGGAACAGAGTAGCGTTGTCGCCCGCGCCGGAAAACAACGGTTCGATCAGTTCGAGATTGCGAACTGTGACAGCGTCCAGCACCAGACAGTTTTGCCGCTCGTAGAAGCCGATGCGGTCTACATGATCGAGCGAGCCGCGCTGCGTGGTGCGCACATAATGCAAGATCGCGCCCGCGGCGGTTGCTGCTGCCGAACGGTCAGCCAGGCCGAAGCCTTCGAGTGAGAGCACGCCAAAATGATTCTCCACCTGCGGGATGGCGTAATCGGGAGCAAAGACCCAGTCGTCGAGTGGAGTCTCAGCCCAACGCGCATTTTCCAGCGACGCCATGCGGGGAGCGGCCGCAGCTTGCGGCACTGACCCGCGCGGCTGATCGAACAGGGGCAGTGACGAGGCGAACAGCACCTCGCGCGGCCGCAACACCAGCAGTTCGTCGCGAATGCGGCGCTCGGCGTCGTCGCCCACAAATTCGGTGGCGCGAAACTCGCCGGTCGACAGATCCAGGGCAGCAAAACCAGCAGCATTTCCGGCGCGAGCAACGCACGCCAGAAAATTGTTCTCCTCCGAGCCAAGATGTGCGTCGGCGGCGGTTCCCGGCGTGAGCACCCGCGTGACCTCGCGCTTCACCAGCTTCTTGGCCAGGCGCGGATCTTCCATCTGCTCGCAGATGGCGACTTTGAATCCCTTGCGAATCAGCTTGGCGATATAATTCTCCGCCGCGTGATAAGGCACGCCGCACATGGGAATCGCGGCGCCCTTCTCCTTGTTGCGCGAGGTCAGGGTGATCTGCAATTCGCGCGCGGCCACCACCGCGTCTTCGAAGAACAGTTCGTAGAAATCGCCCAGGCGGAAGAACAGGAGCGCGCTGGGATGTTCTTTCTTGATCGCGGCGTATTGCCGCATCAGTGGAGTGGACGGCTCGGTCATGGCAGGAAACTGCGCGGATTATAGCAGCCGGAAGGGCGCATCACGGCTTCGTTCTTGGAACCCGTGACGCCGCGCAGGGCTTACAATCGCATGGTGCTCGGTCCAGTTTCTAGCGCGCGAAATTCTCCACCCGACCTGTTCACGAGTGTGTTCATGGGATTGTTGGGTATTACCTTCGTCTATGGAGCCGTGTTCGGAGAACAACGGCCACGAGGTACATTCACAAGAACCTCGCGCGCTATTACAGGCTTCTTGTTCGGGTTTGCGGGAGCCTATCTCATATGGCAGTCCATCAGGGCTCTAGGGCGGCTCGATTCGGGATTGGCGATTGCGATACCGATCCTGCTGATAGCAGTTAGCTGCGCCGCAATTCTCCAGTACCGGTCATGGCAGGAGTTCAAGGGATGGCACTCCTGGCCGATGGCTGAAGCGACAGTGGAAGACGCTGACGTGCGCGAGATCCGCGGGCGGCACAATCATTACTTTGTCGTGGACCTTACATATTCGTATGTGGTGAGCGGTGAGTACTATTCCGGCCGATTCACCCGGGACTTCGGCGACGAACCCGAGGCTTGGGACTATGCCAATCGCGTGCGGGGAACAAAGGCCGTGATTCACTATCACTCTCATCATCCTGGCCGTAGTAAGGGTGCCGAGTTTCAGTTTTCCATGCGGTAGAAGTCGGAGACAGAATCTGTTGGTTTGCCCGTTTCGAAGGGTATCCGTTTCACCGGCTAAGCCGGCTTCGGACCTTTACAAAACTAGTGCCTCGACGCTGGCCTGAAGGCCAGCTCTACCCGTTTAGTCTGTAGAGGCGTACTAATGGCGACAATTACGCGTTTCGAATGCAGCAAGTGCGGCGAGAAGTATCCGCCGCAACCCGCTCCCACCGTTTGTCCCAAAGACGGGGGCCCGCTCTATGTGCGCTACGATCTCCCCGAGATTCGTCGTAATGCGACCCGCGACGCCGTCAATGAAGGCCCGAAGAGCATGTGGCGCTACTCGGCGGTGCTACCCGACGCCGAGCCAGTGACGCTAGGTGAGGGATTTACTCCCATGTTGCCCAGCCGCAAATATCCCAACCTGGTCATCAAGGATGAGGGTCTGAATCCCACGGGCTCGTTCAAAGCGCGTGGCATGAGCACGGCGATCACCATGGCTCGGCATTACGGACTGAAGAAGTTGGCGGCGCCCTCAGCGGGAAATGCCGGCGGAGCGCTCGCTGCCTATGCAGCGGCAGCAGGGCTGGAAGCGCATGTCTTCATGCCCAAGGATGTGCCGATCGCCAACCGCCTGGAGGTCGAAGCCGCGGGTGCTCATCTGACTCTGGTCGACGGCCTGATCAGCGATTGCGGCCGCATGGTTGCCGAGCGCAAAGGGCTAGAAGGCTGGTTCGACATGTCGACGCTCAAAGAGCCGTTTCGCATCGAGGGCAAGAAGACCATGGGCTATGAGGTCGCGGAACAATTGGGCTGGACTTTGCCCGACGCGATTCTCTACCCCACCGGCGGCGGGGTTGGGCTGATCGGCATGTGGAAGGCCTTCGAAGAAATGGAAGAGCTTGGGTGGATCGAGGCTAGAAAGCGGCCGAAGATGATTTGTGTGCAAGCCGACGGTTGCGCGCCCATACCGAAGGCGTTGCAGGATGGCGAAGCAGTCTCCATCATGTGGCCCGATGCCCACACGCTGGCTGCCGGACTGCGCGTGCCCAAAGCCTACGGGGATTTCATTATTCTCGACATCGCGCGCAAGAGCTGTGGGACGGCAATTGCCGTCAGCGATGACGCCATCATGGAAGGCGTGAAAGAGATGGCGTCGAGGGAAGGAATTTTCCCGGCACCCGAAGGCGGAGCAGCGCTGGCGGCTTACAAACAACTGTTACAGAGCGGGTTCTTGAAGGACAGCGATAAAGTTGTGCTGTTTAATACCGGCTCTGGATACAAATACCTCGACGTGTTCGCGAAGTACTGGGGAGTGGAGGAATTTGCCGCGCCGGTGAAGTTGCCGGCGTCACGGAACATCGGAGGAATCATCGGGCCGTATTAGAGAAGCAGCCGTTGGCAATTAGCATTTAGCAATCGGCATTTATAACGTAACAACGTATGTCGAGAGTGCGAGGTTCATCGTGCGAACCCTGCAGACAGCAGGGCCCTCCGCTCCGCTGCGCTCCGGTCGGGATGACAAGGAATAGTGCAGTCCTTCGGCCGATGAGAAGCAATAGTGCAGTGGCCCGGCTAATGACAAGGAATGAGTGCAGTGCTCCGCCCGAGGCGATCGATTTTGCAGGAAGAACCGCCAGTCGTCGGAACTATTGGTTTGTACCTAAAGGCTAAGAGCTAAGAGCCAAAAGCCAAGTGCTGATTGCCAACTGCTAATTGCCAAATGCTGTTCTGAGGAGACTTTCCACGTGCGAGACTTTAACAGCTTGTCGCAAAAGGAAATTCTTGCTCTGGCGATTTCGCTGGAGGAGGAAGATGAACGTATCTACTCCGATTTTGGGGAGAATCTCAAGCAGAACTTTCCCGGCACCGCGCAGATTTTCGAAGAGATGCGCCAGGAAGAAATCGGCCATCGCCGGCGTTTGATCGAGCTTTATAAGCAGAAGTTCGGCGACCACATTCCGCTGGTTCGCCGGCACGACATACGCGGATTCGTGCATCGCAAGCCGATCTGGATGAACACACCGCTGCGGCTGGAACAAATCCGGGCGCAGGTGGGAGCGATGGAAGCCGAGACCCGCCGCTTCTATGAGCATGCCGCGGCACGCGCGCAAGATGCCAGCATCCGCCAGTTGCTCGACGACCTGGCGGCTGAAGAAACCGTCCACGTGGAGCGCGCGGCTGAGTTGGAGAAGACCGAACTCAAGCCTGAAGTGCGCGAAGAAGAAGACAAGGCCAAGCGCCGGCTCTTCGTGCTGCAGATTGTGCAGCCGGGGCTGGCCGGGTTGATGGACGGTTCGGTTTCAACCCTGGCTCCGGTTTTCGCCGCCGCGTTCGCCACCAAAAATACCTGGGACGCGTTCGCCGTCGGACTGGCAGCTTCGCTGGGAGCCGGCATCAGCATGGGCTTCGCCGAAGCGCTCTCTGATGATGGCAGCCTCACCGGCCGCGGTACGCCGTGGTTGCGCGGTCTGATCTGCGGTGCCATGACTGCCCTGGGCGGTGTGGGTCACACGCTGCCGTTTCTTCTGCACAATTTCAATCTGGCCACGACGGTAGCGATTTTTGTGGTGATCCTGGAGTTGGCGATCATCACCTGGGTCCGCCATCGATTCATGGACACACCACCGTTTTCGGCTGCGGTGCAAGTGGCATTCGGAGGCGCTCTGGTGTTTGCCACAGGTATACTCATCGGCAACTCATAAAAGTGATGCGTGGGTCGCCTATTAAGCCGAGGCTAAAGCCTTCTTTCGTTGAAATGGCTGAACGCTGGCCTGAAGGCCAGCTTTACCAAGAGATGGCTAAACACTGGCCTGAAGGCGAGCTCTACCTGTGGACCATTTCATGCAAAAGCAATGTCGGCTCCTCCTGTCGAAGTCCGAGGTATTTCGTGTTTTCAAAACATGGACCTGTCTGCTACTGGCGCTGGTGCTGGCTGCTTCGGCGGCGACCACTCCCATCGCGCCTGCCGATCCCAACCGCTATCTCGCCGACATCAAGATACTGGCTGCTCCCGAGATGGAAGGCCGCGGTCCCGGAACCAAGGGTCTGGAGCGTGCGTCGAAATATATCGAGCGCCGCTATAAGACATTGGGATTGCAGCCCGCCGGAAGGGAAGGCTATTTGCAGCCCTTCACGGTGACGACCGGCGCCAGGCTGAAGTCGGATAACCATGTCACAGTGGAGAATGGTGCGACGGAACAGGCGCTTAAGATCAATCAGGATTTTGAACCCATCAGCTTCTCGGCGTCGGGATCATTTGCCGGGTCGCTGGTATTCGTGGGCTACGGCGCATCGGCGGATGAGTTTCAATACGACGACTACGCCGGCGTGGATGTGAAGGACAAGATTGTGGTCGTGCTGCGTTACGAGCCAGACAGTTTTGCTGAAAAGAGCGGCCATCAGGGATTGACGCTGCATTCGCAATTGATAACGAAGGCGATCAATGCCCGGAATCATGGTGCGAAAGCAGTCGTGCTGGTCAATGGAAAGCTGGCCGATGGGGAACAGGATTCGCTGATGCGTTTCGGCGGCATGAACGGGCCGGAAAATGCCGGAATTCTGCTGTTGCAGGTGACAAATTCGGTCGCCGAAGGCTGGTTCCAGTCTGCGGGCAGAACGCTGGCCGGCGTGCAGCAGCAGATTAACAGCGGCGGCAAACCGCAATCGTTCTCGTTTCCTGAAACTCTGCAACTGTCGCTGAAGATCGATATTGAGGCGACGCACGCGCGAGTGGATAACGTGCTCGCCTACTTGCCCGGCAAGACGGATGAGTATGTCATCATCGGCGCGCACTACGATCACCTCGGACGCGGCGACTCCAATTCCCTGGCACCTTCGCAGATTGGGCAAATTCATCCTGGAGCCGACGATAACGCGTCGGGCACGGCCGGAGTGCTGGAATTAGCGCGCATGCTGGCACCCATGAAAGGTCAGCTGGATCGCGGCATCCTGTTTATGTCGTTCTCCGGGGAAGAGCTAGGCCTGCTGGGTTCGGCCGAGTGGGTGAATCATCCCACGCTGCCGCTGGCAAAATGCGTGACCATGATCAATATGGACATGATCGGCCGCATCCGCGATAACAAGGTTTACATTGGCGGCGTGGGAACGGGATCGACGTTTAAAGCGATTCTGGAGCAGGCGCAGAAACCATCGGACTTCAAGATTGAATATTCGGCGAGCGGTTATTCGTCCAGCGATCACACGTCATTCGTCGCCAAAAAGATTCCGGTACTGTTCTTCTTTTCCGGGCTGCATGCGGACTATCACAAACCTTCCGACACATGGGATAAGATCGACGCGCCGTCGGCGGCGAAGTTGCTCGACCTGGTGGCCAATGTGGCGATGCAGTTGGCGTCGGCGCCACAGCCTCCGGCATTCGTTACGGTGGTCGAGGACAAGCCTAAGGGTGGCGTCTCTGGTGGCGCTGGATATGGACCGTACTTCGGCTCGATTCCCGACTTCGGCGAGGTGAAGGACGGTGTACGATTCTCCGATGTGCGTCCAGGATCGCCGGCGGCGAAGGCGGGATTGAAGGCAGGCGACATTTTGGTGCAGTTCGGCGATAAGCCGATCCACAACCTCTACGACTTCACCGATGCGCTTCGCCGCAGCAAGGTAGGAGAAGTGGTTGAGGTGAAAGTGTTGCGCGATGGCCAGCCGTTGACGGTCAGCGTGAAGCTGGAACAGCGGAAGTAGTTTGAGTTTCCACAAACAGAGCCGGCATCGCTAAACTCCGAATGATTAGCCGGCGATAGCCTTGAGGTGCATCTTTTGAATCGCTTGAAGTTTTTCAGCAGATATTTAGCTGCGCTACTGTTCGCTGCAGCGACTTGTTTCCAGTTGTTCTCGCAGCAGACAGGCAGTACGAAGAACTCTTCTTCACTGCTGACGCCGGGGGAAGAGAAGCATTTGCGCAACATTCGCCAGCTCACGTTCGGCGGGCAGAATGCCGAGGCCTATTTTTCCGCCGATGATCGCATGTTGAGCTTTCAGCATCAGGGAGAAGGCGTGCCTTGCGACCAGATCTACACCATGCCGGTCGACACGCCTGATGGCAAACCGGCGACGCCCAAGCTGATCAGCTCGGGCAAAGGCCGCACGACGTGCAGCTACATTTTCCCGTCGGGTGATCGCTTGCTGTATTCGTCGACGCAAGCGGCCAGTCCGGAATGTCCACCGAAGCCGGATTATTCCCACGGTTACGTTTGGCCCATCTACAGCAGTTACAAAATTTATACGTCGAAGCTTGACGGCAGCGATGTTCGATTGCTGACCAATGCTTCGGGCTACAACGCCGAGTCGACCATCAGCCGCGATGGCAAGAAGATTGTCTTCACCTCAACGCGCAATGGCGATCTCGACATCTACACCATGAACGCCGACGGCAGCGATGTGAAACAGCTCACGCATGAGTTGGGCTATGATGGCGGTCCGTTCTGGTCCGCCGATGGGAAGAAGATTGTGTATCGCGCTCAGCATCCCAAGACACCGGAAGAGATTGCCGAGTATAAGGCGCTATATGCGCAGGGATTGATTCGTCCGGGCAATCTGGAGATCTGGGTGATGGACGCCGACGGCGGGAACAAGCATCAGGTAACGCACAACGGGGCTGCTAACTTCGCGCCGTTCTTTCATCCGGATGGCAAACGCATCATCTTCGCCTCGAACCTGGCCGATCCGAGCAGCGGACGCGCCTTCGATCTCTACATCATCAATGAAGACGGTACGGGGTTGGAGCGGATCACGTACTATCCCGACTTCGATGCGTTTCCTATGTTTACATCGGACGGCAAGCGGCTGGTGTGGGCTTCGAACCGCAACGGTAAAGCGCCGCACGAGACCAATATCTTTATTGCGGATTGGGTCGAGTAGAAGAAAACGCTATTTGCTGTTCCCCATTGGCTTTTTCGCTTTCCCTGTTGGGCGACGGGCAAACGAAAATCGGCTGGCGACGAACCGCAGATCCCTCGACTGCGCTTGATCTCATAACGAGGTTGGCCCCAAACCGGGTAGTCTGTTTTTTTGCAAAAGGCAGAGGACCCAGAAGGAGCCAACCATGTGGATTATAGGTTGTGATTTTCATTCTGGGTTTCAGCAGGTAGCGATCTTTGACAATCAGACGGGAGAGATCGAGGAGAAGAAGCTGCTCCATC
>JBAVSY010000008.1:0-26835 GCA_049695855.1 Candidatus Korobacteraceae bacterium
TCGCCGAAAAGGTCGCGCAATCCCTCCTGCTCTTCCGGCTTGTATCCGCGGCGCGTGCTCTCCAGTTGCAACTGAACGCGCAAGGCGACCGTATGTATAGCTTCATCCGGCGTACCGTTGATGATCCGGATCTTGAATGCCAGTTGCGGAGCAACCGCGAAGGGCTCGACCTCTACCCTCTCGAAAAAAAACTGAAGGTCAGGCATTGCCGCGTCCTCCAGTTACGATAGCGTTATTGCGCAAGCCGGAGAAGAACTCTCCGATCTGCTGCCAAACTTCGACTCCGCCTGAGAATCCGCGCCATTGGCTGCGGATGAGGCCCACGAGCCTATAGCACTGGTCGATTGGCAAAACGTAATACTCGGCTTTGGTAAAGCCGCGGGAGTGACCGATACGATTCACCAGCAGTGCCTCAACGTCGGCTTCCATTTTTTCCAGCTGCGGATTTTCGTGCGCAATCTCGTTCCAGGCTTCCAGCGACAGCAAAGATTCCGTGGCGCCGGCCGGGCTGGGATACATCGCCACCATTCGCCCGACCGGGCTGCTTTGAAAGAAGAAGGCCATGTTGATGGGAATCATCAGGCTGTCCCACTGGGCATCGGACATCTGAAAATTTGCCAGCAGCCGCACCTGTCGAGGCACGCGCTTGTAGCGGCTATCGGTCCGGCCACTGAACAATAACGCACAGGCATCGCAGGAGCAGACCAGCTTGCGAGCCACCGGCTCGATCAAGTGCGGGTGCTGCGAGGAAATTTCCAGGCTGCACAACTCGCAGCGCTCGGCGGCGCGCGGTTTTCGGACGAACTGCCGCAGCACTCCGAATGCGCTTTCCAGCGAAGGTGAATCTTTAGTCCCCATAGTTAGCCGCCAGCGATGGAGCCGGAGCCGCGGGAGCTTTGGCGCTGGCCGGCCCCGCAGTCGTCAACTGGCCAAGCGCTACAAATCCGCTCGCCGCTTTTCCTTCCAGACCTTCTACCGAGAGTGAACTGATGTCGGGTGCTACTTCGTAAATCGCATCTTCCACCGTAGCCTGCAAGGCTTTGCTGGTTGATCCGCAAGTGTGTTCGCCGGGAGTGACGCGTATGCGAACCGCACCTTCTTCCATGCCCAGCAGTTCCACCCGAGCGCCATCTTTCCGCATCTTCGGTTCGAGTCGCTCGACCGCTTTGGCGATCCGCGTTTCCAGGCTGTCGGGATGAAGTCCGTAGAGCACCAGCAGGCTGCTCACCATGGGATCGCGTCCCAATTGATCGATGATTTCCATTCCCGGTGCGCCCGCGTTTGCCAAAATCTCCAGCGTCCGCTCCAGCCCGGTGCCGTGAAACTCCATGATCAGCTGCACCAGTTGAGTGGTCGACGCTCTTACCGCCGGGTCGGCAATGGACTCGATCTCTTGCACCAGAGCGCCGATCCGCTGAACCCGCTGCTGGAAATCTTTTTCGTTGGCCATGTTCGGTCCGATCCCCTTACTGGAAAAAAGGAGTGAGCCTGCAATTGCACGCCTACGATCGCTATATCGTAACTTACAACTGCCTTCTCACTCCCAACCCTCAGGCGTCTTTTCCGGCTTTTACTTCACCACACCAAACATGGGCGAGTGCCGCGTTTGCAGCACTTTTCCATTTCCAAGGTACATGTGGACGCCACACGGCAAGCAAGGATCGAAGCTGCGCACCGCGCGCATGATGTCGATGCCCTTGAATTTGTCAGGCCCGTTCTCCTCGAAGATCGGCGTGTTCTGCACCGCATCTTCGTACGGTCCGGGAGTTCCGTAGATGTCGCGGGGATTCGCGTTCCACGGTGTCGGAGGATAGGGATGGTAGTTCGCGATCTTGCCTTCGCGAATTACCACATGATGCGACAATACTCCGCGCACTGCCTCATGGAAGCCGCAGCCAATCGACTCTTCCGGCACCTTGAAGTCAGACCAGGTCTTGGTGCGGCCGGCATGCAGTTCTCCCAGCGCCTTCTCCACAAAGTGCAGCGCGGCAGCAGCGGAATATGCCTGGAAGTAAGTGCGAGCCCGATCACGCTCGATGGCATTGCTCCACTTCGGAATCTTCCACTCCAACTCGACCTCGGGCAGCGATGTGGTCTTGGGTAGATAGATTTTCACGCTGTTGCCCGTCGCCTTCAGATAGCCGATGTCGACCAGGCCGGCTTTGGCTGTGGCCCAGAACCGGGCGATCGGCCCACCACCGGTATCGAGCGCCAAATATTCCTTGGTCTTCTCGTGGTACCAACGCGGCGACATGACCCAGGTATATTTGCCGCCGAAGTCGCGCTTCTGCGGTTTGGGAATCGTGGTCTGATTCCAGGGATGCCGCTGATCTACCGGATTGCCCAGCGGATCTTTGGTGACAAACGTCTCGCCCTGCTCCCAGTCGTCGTAGTAGGAGCTGCCCAGCAGAATGCGGATGTTCAGGTTGATGTCGACCAGGCTGGTTGTGACCAGCTCGCCATCAACCACCACGCCGGGCGTGACGAACATCTTGCGGCCCCAGTCGGCCATGTTCTTGTAGGTGTAATCGCAGTGCGCCGGATCCTGGAACGATCCCCAACAACCCAGCAGAATGCGGCGGCGGCCCACTTCTTCATAGCCCGGCAACGCTTCGTAGAAGAAGTCGAACAGATCGTCATGCAGAGGAACGACCTTCTTCATGAACTCGACATACTTCATCAAGCGAACCAGGTAATCGGTGAAGAGCTGAATGGTGGGAACGGTTCCCACGCCGCCCGGATAGAGCGTAGACGGATGAACGTGACGGCCTTCCATCAGGCAGAACATCTCGCGCGTCATGCGGCTCATTTGCAGAGCCTCGCGATAGAACGCGCCGGTAAAGGGATTCAGCGCGGTCATGATGTCGGCGATGGTGCGATAGCCGTGAAGGTTGGAGTTCGGCGCATTGGTTTTTTGCGCCTTATCCCATACGCTGGGATTCGTCTCCTTCACCATCTGCTCGCAGAAGTCGACGCCGACCAGGTTGTCTTGAAAGATGTTGTGGTCGAACATGTATTCGGCGGCTTCGCCCAGGTTGACGATCCACTCGCCCAGATCAGGCGGCTTGACGCCGAACGCCATGTTCTGCGCATAGTTGGCGCAGGTGGCGTGGTTGTCGCCACAGATGCCGCAAATGCGGCTGGTGATGAAGTGGGCGTCACGCGGGTCTTTGCCTTTCATGAAAATGCTGTACCCGCGGAAGATGGATGAGGTGCTGTGACACTCGACGACGTGCCGGTTGGCGAAATCGATTTTCGTAAAGATGCCGAGGCTTCCGACGATTCTGGTGATCGGATCCCAATTCATCTCCACGATCTGCTTTTTCTGACTAAGGGCTTCTTTATCGGTAAGAGTAGTTGTGCCCATTGCGATCGCTCCTTCAGCGTGAAATTAGGATCTTCCGTGATAACCAGTGGTCAGTTCGGCCCGAGCGTGACGCCACTTCGGTTCCTTGTTGACGGTAGCTTGCGTGATTGAGCGCAGCGCTCTTACAGCCCGCCCGTACATGGCAGAGGCGCCGCTGGAAACGTGCGCTCCCGGCGGCTCATCCATGAACGGCATGAATTTATCCGGGAAGCCGGGCATGGTGCAGCCAATGCAGATACCGCCAACGTTGGGGCAACCGCCAATACCGGCCATCCATCCGCGTTTCGGAACATTGCAGTTGACGACCGGGCCCCAGCAGCCGAGCTTCACGATGCACTTGGGCGAACCATACTCGCTGGCGAAGTCGCCTTGCTCGTAATATCCGGCGCGATCGCAACCTTCGTGAACCGTCGCTCCGAATAGCCAGGTCGGACGCAGCTGATCGTCGAGCGGAATCATCGGCGCCATGCCCGCAACCTGGTAGAGAAGATAAAGCACCGTCTCCATGAAGTTGTCGGGCTGGACCGGGCATCCGGGAACGTTGACGATCGGCAAGCCAGCTTTGGAGCGCCAGTCCCAGCCCAGATAATCGGCCAGTCCCATGCAGCCGGTAGGATTGCCCTGCATGGCGTGAATGCCGCCGTAGGTGGCGCAAGTGCCGATCGCCACTGCGGCCAGAGCTTTCGGCGCCAGACGATCGATCCACTCAGTGGTCTTGATGGGCTGACCGGTGGTCGGGTCCGTGCCCATCGCGGCCCAATAGCCAGCCTTGTCGCTGTGAATCTTTTCGTTGGGGATGGAACCTTCAATTACCAGGACGAAGGGATCAAGCTTGCCTTCTTCGGCTTGGTAGAAAGGTTTGAGGAAGTCGTCGCCGACTTCGTAAGCCAACACGGGATTGTGCAAATGAACTTTAGGAAGGCCTGGAATCGCTCCCAGCAAAACGTCTTCAATGCTGGGCTGAGTGGCGGCGGTGATCGAAACCGAGTCGCCGTCACAGCCCAGTCCGGCTGTGATCCAGATAATGTGGATTTCGGCCACTGCCGGTTTTTTTTGGGTTACCCGACCGTACGGAACCGCTTGCGCTGTCATAGACGGATACTCCTTTCAACATCGCGGTGAGATGCGTTTCATTCTTCGCCCCGAAAAGTCGCTCTTTGACTGTTGTGGGTGCGACGCACTAAAAATCTCGCGGGTTGCCAGTTCGTTGAAAAAAATGATCGATCGTGCAAGTTCAAGATAAGACGGCTCGTAGCAGACAAGCCGCAGCGGTGCCCCACGCACCTTATGGGAATAGCATCCCGCAAATGCAGGTTGCTCACAACCTGATTCACATTAGGGAAAAAGCCGGGAGGGAGCCTCAGGGATTCCCCTACGCTGACCTTCAGCCAGGGGCGGATCGATGGGTACCGGAGGAAAGGGTTCTGACGGTGTTACGTCTTGCAGAGGCTGGGTCGCGACGCTGTCGTTCCGCGGGTCTGTGTTTCGCTGACTCGTCCCGCGGGCTTGCGAGGATGTTACGAAACCCTGCCGTCGCTACGCGACTCGGAGATTTTTTCCCACTTCCCCCAGCACTCCGCCTCCGGCTCCGTGCTGGGCTAGATTATGCCGTGCCTTCGGCACTCGATTTCGCGCGCGGTTTGTTCCACCGATGTAAGCGCGGACCCCGTTTCGTACTAGCCTCTTGCGCCCGCGGCTAACACAAATGTCGCCGCTACGCGCTTCGGGAATTATTTCCCACTTGACCCGGCACTTGCGCGCCGGGCTAACTTCATAGCCACCGCTGCGCGGCTAGTATGAACGGCTGCGCCAGTTTTGTTCCACTCGAAAATTACAGGTTCGGTTGTGAGAGACAGTCTCTGGGCAATTGCGCAACGATTGGTCTCGCTTACGCCACACCTTCTGAGATGGTCCATTGGATCGCCCGCTGCACCAGTTCGCGCCCATTCTTGAGCGAGAGCTTGTCTTTGATATGTGCCTGGTAAGATTCGACCGTCTTCACGCTCAGATGAAGTTCCTCGGCGATTTTGCGAGTACCATGGCCTTCACCGATGAGGCGGAAGACTTCCAACTCGCGGTCCGACAACTCCGCGATGGGTGACTGGCTCTCGGTCACTGAGCCCTTGATGTATTGCTGCAGCATGCGATTGGCAATGCGATCGCTTACGTAAACCTTTTGCGCCAGGATTTGACGAATTGCCACCAGAACTTTCTCCGTCGCCTCCTGCTTCATGATGTAGCCGTTGGCTCCGGCCCGCAGCGCGCGCTCGGCATAGATGGTCTCATCGTGCATGGAAAGAATCAGCACTGGCAAGCCGGGATGGCGAACCCGAATGCTCTTCAGCAAGTCGAGCCCGTCCGGCCCGGACAGAGAAATATCGACGATAAGGAAGTCGGGTTTGGCGGAAGTGATCGCCTGCAGTGCGCCCGTCGCTTCCTCCGCTTCGCCGCAAACCATCAGGTCAGGCTCGCGGTTCATCATCAACGACAGTCCTTCGCGAACGATCGGGTGATCGTCAACGATGAAGATTCTGGTTTTGCGTGCCACTTCTTCTTTTGGTTTCGTCGACATGGTTATGGACTCTGGAACAGCTGCGGTTTACCAGGAGCAGGAAACCTACAGGTTACAACCGTTCCCCGGGGTGAACAGGATTCAATCTCCAGCGAGCCCCCGATCATTTTCGCCCGATGGCTCATAATGTGATGTCCCATCCCCTTGCTGGAGGTGGGAATTTTCTTGCAACCTGTTCCGTCGTCCCGAATGGTCAACATCCCCCGGCTGTCGCCGGCGGCAAGGGTAATCTCGACTTTTCGCGCCTTCCCATGTTTGATGGCGTTGCTTACGGCTTCCTGCGAGATGTGGTAAAGATGGGTGGCCAGGCTGACGTCGTCGATCAGAACCGGACTGTCGCAGCGCAGCTCGCACGACACTCCGAACACGTCCTGAACTTCGCTGCTCAACTGCTGCAAGGCCGACATCAAACCATGCGACTCGGAAACCACCGGGCTCAGCCCGCGGGCCAGCTCGCGAGTTTTGTTGATTGCCTCGTTGACCAGTTTTACGATCTTGGCCGCGTCCGCCGCATAGGGCAGGCGCTTCTCTTTTAGTTTTTGTTCCTGCACCTTGGTCATGAACGCGATGCCGGTCAGATGCTGGCCCAGACCGTCGTGCAAGTCTTGTCCGATGCGGCGCTGTTCGCGCTCACTGATTTCCAGGATGGCCTTTTCCAATTGCTTACGCTCGGTCACATCGATTCCGGTGGCGATTACGTAGGCTGGGGTTCTCTTGCCGCGCAGCGAAGTGCCCGACCAGGCAATCAGACGGCGCGTGCCGTCCTGTGCCAGCCATTGACATTCAAAATCGTTCTGCAGCTGACCGGCTCGCATCTTTTCGAAGTTCATCCTGAACCCTTCCGATTCTTCCGGAGGGATAAACAGGTCCCATACGTGTTGCCCTGAAGCCTGGGCAAAGGTGTAGCCAGTACTGCGTTCGCAGGCGCGATTGAATTGGACGATGCGCCCCTCCGGATCGAGAACCAGTACTAATGCGCCCACCGTGTCGAGGATCGCGGTAACGACGTTGCGTTCTTCCTCCAGCGCCTCTTCGGTCTGCTTCAAATCGGTGATGTCGAAGCCAACACCGTGAATGAACCAGGGACGTCCGTCTTCCCGCCGGATCATCTTGGCTTCACAATGAAACCAGATGACGCGACCGTCCCGCGAAAGAACGCGATAGGAGGACCGCAACGGTTTGCCCGACAGAAACAGGTCGGCCGCTTCCACGCTCCAGCGCAGTTTGTCGTCGGGATGAATCTGGGCGTACCAGCGCACTGGATCCTGCAGCCACTCTTCCTGCGTGAAACCCAGCGCCGCCTCTATCTGCGGGCTCACGTAGGCTTCGCCCACCGCCTCATCGAGATAAGCCATAAACACGACGGCGGGGATTTGCTCGACCAGCGCGCGGTACTTGGCCTCAAGACTGGGTATCTGGGATTTGACAGTTGGCTGCTGCCGTCTGGCAGTGTCGGTCGCAAGAAGATTCGTGGTTTCGAAGAAGACCCGGGCGAGATCCTGGAGGACGGCTTCGGCTTCGTCGTAGGCCGCGTCCGGTTGACCTAAGCCGGCTGCATCCTGCAAGTCATCATTCAAAGTCGGGTAGCTTTCGGACCATGAGGCCACTGTTCACCTCACGCTGGGCGCGTCACTTCTGTCCGTCCGCGGCCGGCGGCTTACGGCGAACTACTGTATCACTTTTGGAGAGCTCGCGACGCCGGCGCCAGCTGGGTTCCTGGTTGAGCGAGGTCTGGGTAAATTTTCGCAATGCATGAATCGCCTTTCCGTAAGTCTGCACCGCACTGGCCGACAACAACGATCCTGGCGGCTGGTTCATGAACGGCATAAACTTATCGGGAAAACCCGGCATCGTACAACCAATACAGATGCCGCCAACGTTCGGACAGCCGCCTATCCCACCCATCCATCCCCGTTTTCCGACATTGCATTGCACCACCGGACCCCAACATCCCAGCTTAACGATGCACAGCGGCGATCCATAGACATCGGCAAAATCCGCCTGCTCGTAATAGCCTCCGCGATCACAGCCTTCGTGGACAGTTTGCCCGAACAGCCAGGTGGGGCGCAGTTGTTGATCCAACGGAATCATCGGCGCCCGTCCAGCCGCCATATAAAAGAGATACAGCAGAGTCTCCATCATATTGTCGGGCTGAACCGGACACCCCGGAACGCACACAATGGGAATATCGGCGCTCGACTTCCACTGCCAGCCCAGATAATCGGCCAGACCCATGGCGCCGGTCGGATTTCCCTGCATAGCATGAATGCCGCCGTAGGTGGCGCAAGTGCCGGCAGCAACCACCGCCCACGCCCGAGGAGCAAGCCGATCAATCCAATCGCACGTCAGGATCGGTTGTCCCGTGGTCGGATCGGTTCCCATCGCTGCCCAGTAGCCTTCCGCCTTGTTCGTCTCATCGGGAATAGAGCCTTCGACCACCAGAATGAAACGCCCCAGCTTGCCTTTCGCCGCCTGGTGGAATGGTTTGAGGAAGTCGTCACCATTGGCGTAGTCGAGGAAGGGATTATGAAAGTTGACTTTGGGGATCCAGGGAATTCCACCCAGCACAACGTCCTCGATGCTGGGTTGGGTCGCCGCGGTCATGGCAATGGTGTCGCCGTCACAACCCAGACCAGCGGTCACCCACAAGACATCGATCTCCTCGATGTTCTTAGCGTTGCCGTTCTTGCCTTCGCGCTCCCCCATTTACGAATGCCCCTTTGCCGACAGCCGGATTAGCCGAAATCGCGAGAGATTATCGAGGAAGAATGCTCGCCCGAAAAACAATTCGTTATCGCATTCGATTCGAAACCGCGCAGGACGCGCGTATTGTACTCTGTTCGAGCTCCAAACCATCGCAGGAAATGAGAACTTCATCCCGAACCGTATAAACGCCGTAGGCAAACCACCAAGAACCTTTCTCATAAATCGATGTCGCAATTGATTTGTGTCAGGGCCTGGCTTTAGCCGGGCCGACGAGGAGCCTGTCCGGCCCGGGCTTCAGCCCCTGCAAGCATGGCGCTCAGGGGCTAGAGCGTTTTCAGAGAAAGTGCAGACCGAGTTCCCGCAGGGGCTAAAAGCCCGACGGCATGAATGCCGCGTACGGCACGCTGAAGCCGTGCCCTTTCAAGGCACCGAAGGACCACACTAACCGTGAAACGGGTCTAAAGCCGAAGTCATGACGCACGATCTGAAATAGCCTGCCCTGAGCGTAGCCGAAGGGTGCCCTGACACAAATCGCGCTGAAACAAGAAGCGTCAGCTCTCCCTTTTGGCCCAGACTACATCTTATGCAGCAGGAGGTGTGGGATCTTTATGAAGAAAACATTTCTGGCGGCAAGAAATATTATGGGGATTGCAGGGCTGTTGGTGGCGGGATACCTGGTATTAACGTCCCTTCCGGACATGGGCCGCTACATCAAAATCAGCAACATGTAGGCTCCCGTGATGTAGGCCGAAAGCTTAAAGCTGGCGCGGTTTCGGAATCAAGATAGTCCCTGCGAGTCAAGGTGATTGGAAGTCGAGGCTCCGTGGTTATTTGAAATGACCGTGGAGCCTCAACTTTGTAAGACGGTCTGGACAACCAGCCTGAACGCTGGCTCTAACTGTTCTCGAGCATTTTCGCGGAAGGCGTAGAGCGAGTTCCCTCAGGGGCTAAAGCCCGACAGCTTGAATGCCGCGTACGGCACGGCTGAAGCCGTGCCCCTTCAAGGCATCGAAAGGAGCGGACGGTGAAAACCACAGGAGACCGATAGAATGCGATCGGACTGTGAAACCACTGGAGATCGACAGAATGCGATTTCGAGCGCCAGCCTGAAGGCTGGTTCTACCTCAGCTCCCGCTTTCGCCGAGGGCCAGGTCCTCAGCAGCATTCTCGTCCATGTCTTCCAACTCGGCCAGCAATCCATCATCGGTCAAATCGAGTGGGCGCGAGTTTTCCCAATCGCGATGCACCACCGTGTGCAGGCGATCCATGACCTCCTGGTCTCGAACCTCGATAGCAAGCTCGCGCCGGCTGTCGAAGCTGCCGGGCGCCAGGTTGATCGATCCAATGATTGACCGGACTCCGTCGGCGAATAGCAGCTTGGCGTGCAGCTTGAGCCCTTTGAGCTTGTGTACCTTGATTCCGACATCCTCCATGATGCGCATACCACCAACCGCTTCGACCAGTTTCTCCTTCTTCAGCTTGTGTGGCGGCCGCGCCAGCACATGTACCTTCACGCCGCGGCCATTGGCCCGCACCAATCTTTCAATGATGACCGGGTCCTGGTAGCGCTCATTCTGCACCCAGAGGGAATGCTTGGCTTCATCGATAAACTGCCCAATCCGCTGCCGCCCGTTGCCAATGCACCAGATCATGTGAGAATGCGCGCCGGGATTGAAAGCCTGGCGGTTCCAGTCGGCATCGAAGCACTCCGAAATCTCGCACACCTCGTGTTCATGGGCGGTAACGACCGCGTAGTCCCGGGTTTCGGTGAGATTTTTTGTTTCCCAGTTCAGCGACTGGACGAACGCCAGCTTGTCATCGACGACCATGGACTTCTCGTGGGTCACGTCGAAGCACGGATTACTGTCGATCACTTCGACCGCCGCTTCCGTCAAGATCTTGCGCGTCTGGTCATTCTCTTTTTCTCCGCTTCGCCGGGAGGGATTGAGCATAACGCGCACCTTCACTCCTCGCCGATGCGCCGCAATCACGGCATGTAAGAGACGAGGGGCGGAGAAGACAAACATCTTGATGCGGAGAGACTTCTGCGCACGGTCAATCGCGTCGAGTATGGGCTGTGCGGAATCGTCTGGCAGCACTACTAGATAACGGGACATGGGATGCCTTCCTGGGAAAAGACACTCGCGACGAACCCATTCGTTCGCCGATGTTCTGGTTAGAGTTGATTCATGATGAAGCTTTCGCCGACACCGCGTCAAACTGAGTGCGATGCAGGCCGGCGTAGATTCCATTCAACGCCATCAATTGGTCGTGATTACCGCTTTCCGCTACTACTCCTCCGCTGATCACGATGATCTTGTCAGCATCGCGGATGGTGCTGAGCCGGTGGGCGATCGTGACCACCGTCCGTCCCTTCATCAGCCGCTCCAGGGCCTCGATCACCGCTTTCTCGGATTCGCTGTCGAGGGCGGCGGTAGGCTCGTCTAGCAGCAAGATGGGGCTATTGCGCACCATCACGCGAGCGATCCCAATCCTCTGACGCTGGCCGCCGGAAAGGGTTGAGCCACGCTCCCCGACCATGGTGTCATACCCCTTCGGCATGCGGGCAATGAACTCGTCAGCGTTGGCCAGCTGCGCGGCGGCTACAATCTCGTCTCGAGTTGCATTGGGACGGCCAAAGGCTATGTTCTCCAGGATCGTTCCCCGGAACAGTACCGTGTCTTGCAGGACGTAGCCGATCTGCTCGCGCAGGGGATTGACTTTGTAGTCGCGTACATCCCGGCCATCGATCTTGACCATTCCGCCGGTGGGATCGTAGAAGCGCGGGATCAGGCTGACCACGGTAGATTTGCCGCTCCCGGTCGGGCCCACAACACCCACCATCTGTCCCGGCTCAATCGTAAAGCTGACGTCGGTAAGCACGGGAGCGTCGGCGTTATAGCCAAACGCCACGTGATCGAAAACGATTTCGCCCTTCATAAAGCGGGGCTCGGCTCCGTCTGTACGTTCCGGCAGGATAGTGTCAGTTTGCAGAATCGCCTGCACACGTTCGACTCCCACGGCGGCCTGGGCAATGGCATTGGTGGTTGTAGCCAGATCCTTCACCGGCTTAAAGAACTTGGTGAGGTAGGAAAGATAAACCGTCAGCGCGCCGACCGTCATTACGTCCTTCAGAATGAGCGCCGCACCGCGCCACAGCACGATGGCCGTGCAGAAGGCGACCGTAATGGTAACGATGGGCGAGAGCAGGGACTTCACTTTGCGAGCCGAAAGAGCCGCACTGACCGTGGCATGGCTGACTTGATTCAGCGCTTCCTGCTCCATGTCCTGGCGCCCGAACGCCTCGACGACCTGCATCGACTCCAGCCCCTGCTGCACCACGGCCACGATCTCAGACTCTTCCTTTCGCACCTGGTGCGTCGCCTTCTTTACCGCCTTCTTGAAGCGCGAAATGAAGAAGAGCAGGAACGGCGTTACCGCGACCGCGATCAAGGTGAAATCCCAGTTCAGCCAGAACATCAAGCCCAGCATCGACACAATGGTGAGGAGGTCAATCAGAATGTTGAGGGTCGAGGACGAAGCGAAGTCCTGGATGGTCTCGATGTCAGTGGTGATGGTGCTTAACAAAGAGCCGGTCTGATGCGTGTCGTAGTAACCAAGCGAGAGCCGTTGCAGATGATGATAAGTCCGCATACGCAGGTCGTGGGCAACCCATTGCCCAACGCTCTCGGTGAAATAATTGTCGATGTAGCTGGCCACGGCGCCCAGCAATGCAATCACGATGAACGCCAGCGCCGCCAGCCCGGCAACCTGTAACTTGTTGCCATGATCCAACATGGGCCTGACCAGCTCGTCCAGGCCATGAGGAAGTTTGTGATTGCCCACCACGTTGTCGATGATGACTTTCAACGGCCAGGGACTGGCCAGGCTCATCGCCGTTTCCACCAGCATGGCGAGCAGGATGATCAGGAGCTTGAACCGGTAGGGGCGAATTAATTCACGGATCAGGCGTAGCATAGCCGGGGCCCTTCCACGAGAGCTGATTCAGAATCTGCGGTCCGGTGGAGCATGCTTTCGGGCTGCCGAAAGACGTAGCAGCATTTTCGCTCGAAACAGCTACTTTGCAAATAGATTAATTGCGGCTACGAACCAGAACATCCAGATCTGCCCCCGATCGTCATCATCGGTCCTCCTGCCACCTCCCGAGCGCTAGCCTCGTTCAAAAAACGGGCCCCTGCTCAAAACAGCCGCCCGACCCTGAAGAAGAATTTGTTGTGGCCGGTATCGCCGTAGGCGTAGGCCGCCTCCACCGGGCCGAAGATAGTGTTAACGACTATGCCCGCTGCGGCGTCGGTGGGGAATCCGGACGCTGTATTCACGATGGTGTGGGGCGCACCGTAAACCTGTGCGGCTTCATAAAGGCCCAGGAAATAGATGCCGCTGCCCAGCAACGGTGGCAGCTTTGCCAGTTGCCGGATGTATCCCACCTGGAAAAGGAAATACTTGTCCATCAGCAACTCATTCGTTCCGTACGACACCAGGTATCGAGAGCCTCCCAGGGAGAACTGGGGAAGTCCGGTTTCGTGGTTGAACGTTGTTCCGGCCGTTCCGCTCAGAAAGACCGAGGATGGCTCATTCAGCCGGTGGAAAATCTCGCCCTCGCCTTCGAGCACGGGATACGGTTTGGGCGCTTCCGGACTGGCGTTATACCAATAGAAATCGCCCAGGAAGCTTTCTCCCGACCGAGGGATGACAGGATCATCGAGGCGATCCAGCCGGTATTGAAATTTGCTGGCGCCGTAGCCGCCGGAAAAACTCTCTAGCTCGCTCCGGTTCCCAATTTGCGGCGCAAAGTTTTGCCACCCACCTTCATAGCCGACGCGTAGTTCACCGGTGTTTCCGAACTGATATCCCGCGTCCACTCCGCCGCCCAAGGTGGTGCGCCGATAGATGGCAGCTAGTTGGTTGTTGTCGTACAGGTAGAGGGGATTGTTATCGGCCTGCACCCGGGGCGCGATGAACCAGTGAGTCAAGGGAGTGAAGGGATGGTAATACTCCGAATTCAGGCCATAGTCGGAGAACAGAACGAAGTCCGTGCGCCATTCCGAGCGGAATCCCCCAAAATCAAGAAACGTCACACGTGCTCCCAAGTCGAGAGTAACGTTTTTCAAACTGGAACCGTCGATCAGGATGAGGGGGCGAACGATGGGCGGCCCATAGGTATTTTCTTCGGTCTTTATCAGGAGGCCCTGTTGGCCATTTCGATCTTCGAAGGAATAGCTGAGTACGGAAAATCGCCCAAACCCTTTCAGCCGCATAATGGCCTGGTCCAGTTGGTCGGAGTCGAGAGGCTTGCCGATCAGGCCAGCCATTTGCTCTTCCACCTTCCGCGAAAGGTCCGCATTCACCCCGTCCACGGCTACGAACGTTGGAATTGGATCTTGGCGCCGCCGGGATGCGCGATCGGCCAAGTACTGCTTCCAGGTGGCGTCATCGACCCGGAGGGTCAAAAGGACCTTGGACTTCGCCTCAGCCGCGTCGTATCCCGCCTTGATGATGGCGTCAGCGTCGTCGAAACTCAGAGCGCCCCATTTCTGCACCGGTACGGAGACAAGTATGTCCGCGTTTTCCATGTTCTGCAGTTCATTGGCAGAAATCATGACCGACAACGATTGACCCAGCACCGAGAAGGTGGACAGATTCGCGTTGGGAAGCAACTGCGCTTCCGACAGGTGAATCGCCACGGTCAAATCTGCTCCCATATCTTTGGCGACGTTGACCGGAATGTTATTGAGCAATCCGCCGTCGGCGTAGATGGCGTCTTTGGTGCGGACGGGAGTGAAGATTCCGGGCAGAGACATGGTCGACCGCAGAGCCAGCGACAACGATCCGCTACGGAAAACCTTGGGCTTTTCGGTAACCAGGTCGGTGGCTACGCAGGCGAAGGGAGTCGGGAGATCGTTGAAGCTCTTGATCTCCGAGTAGGGCGCCGCGATCTTATCCAGAACCAGCGAGACCTGTTGGCCAGAGTTGAAGCCTTCGGGAAATTGCACTCCCTTGCGCAGTCCAAACTCAAGGCTGTTGGGATAAGCGCGGGCGTCCTCTTTGCGGCGGTATGCGAGGTCGTTAAAGGGCGTCTGGCCCGCCATGACCTGGTCCCAGGGGATACCATTCACGATCTGGCGCATCTCCGCGGCATTGTGTCCGGTGGCATAAACGCCGCCGACCAAACCGCCCATGCTGGTGCCGGCAATGTAGTTAATCGGGATGTGATGTTCCTCCATCCAAGTGATAACGCCGACGTGAGCCAGGCCGAGAGCTCCGCCACCCTGGAGCACCAAACCTATGGTGGGATATTTGGGCTTGGGGGGCTGCTCTTGCGAGGGGGCATTAGCGGGGGCTGTTCCGGGGTTGGGAGATTGGGCGGCAACCCTGGAACTCGCTAGTAAGAGGATGACCCCTAAAAAGACGAGATAATTTCTGCGTTGCAGGTGCATGGCGTTCACCTCGTTCCTGACGGACTAATAATGCTGAGAGCTATACTTGCGCTGCATTTAGCGGCTCGATAACGCTGATTCGGGGACGCTAGGCGTGGCGAACCGGATTCCCTGCCGCTCGTTAGAAAAATGGGACGGACATCGAGCAACTCTAGCTGGTTGAAAGTGGATAAGGATATTTCTTGAACACCTTATCAACCGCGTCGTCCACCAGTTTCAGGTTCTTGGCGTTGTTCTTATTCAAAACTCTGATGGCCGTCGCCCGCCGGATCACCGGTTTCGCCTTCACGTCGTAAATGTCCACGCCCAATGCCCCGATAAGGTTGGTTTCAGCAGTGCCGTAATCCGTACCTGCGGTCAGGAAGGTTCCTGAGCGGTGGCAGATGGTCAACCTTCTACTTTGCCTGGATACTGCTTAAACATCTTGGAAATCGCGTTGTTGACCTGGCTGACCAGCTTGTTGGGATCGTGAGCAGCCAGGTTCTGCTGGGACATGCCTCGCCACACCAGCTTCTTGTTGGCAGCGTCAATCAGGTCAACTACCAACTGACCCTTGTGGATGGTCACCGTGGTGTTGCCGTAATAGCCCGACCATAACGACCCGGAAAAGCTGGGATCGAAAGGCGGAATGCCGCCCGTCGCGTTGTAGAGCGGATCGTTGGAGTAGAAGGTAGAGTCCTGATCGATCGCCCCATAAACCTGGATAATCAGCCCAGGATTATTGTTGATTTCTACTTTCTGCAAACCGCGCTGCTTCAGTTCGTCTTCGATGGCGCCCACGATGTTGGCGGCCAGCATGGGATGCGCGACGGCCCCATGCGGAGCCCAGGCGAAGGTTTTGAATTGCGAGAAGTCGATCTGCTTGTTATAGACGACATGGATCTTCTGCGCCTGGGCGACCAGCGAACCCACGACCAGCAGAAAAGAAAGCATTGCATAGAACAAAATTCTAGTGCGAGACCTATCCATTACAGGCTCCTTTAAAAAATCAGCCCTTATTTCTTCTACGGCCGCGGGTGACTAATGAAATCCCCAGGTGATCGCCTTACTCAAATCCCGCTGGCCGCTCGGGTCACTGTCCAAGTCGCGGTAGCACAAACTATCCGGACTACCGTCTTCCACCCCAGCCACCACCGCCGCCCCTGCCTCCCCAGCCACCACCGCTGCGGTCTCCCCAACCACCGGAGCGCTGCGCCTGCGAAAAGCGTTGACTTTGTTCTGCCCCACGCTGCCGGTCCTGGGCTGCCTGATTCAAGTCGCCATAGGAAGAGCTGCCGCCGGACTTGTAGCCGCTGTCCCCCGAAGGATGTTGCTGGTTGTAGCTTTGCGCTTTCTGCTGGTCGGCGGAGTAATTCGGGTTGCTTTGCGCTTTCTGCTGGGCCGACGCGTAGTTTGGGTTTGAACTCGCGGGATGCTGCTGAGAGTAGTTCTGCGCCGAGGTTGTGCTCGGCTTTTCCACGTTATTCCAGCTGCCGTTATCGTACTTTTGCCAGCCCGAGCCGGTGTTCTTGTAAACGTTGCCATCGTGCCCGGCGTACATGTCGCCGTTCGCCGTCTTGCCCGCTGCGGTGTTGCCATAAGCCGTGCTGGTGGCCGCACCCTTTCCGCCCGCCGACGTCTGCACCGTTCCAGCTGAACCGTATGCATTGCTGGCGTGCTGGGTGTAGGCAGTATTGCCATTCTTGCTGACTACCGATTGTCCCCACGATCCATAGGCATTCGAGCCCTGGTGGGTCGCGCCATAAGCTCCGGTATAAGGGTTGTAAGCCTGGCCGACGGCTTGCTTGCCATAGGCGGTGGATGTGGTTGCTCCGCGAGCGTAGGTACCGGTGTTCGGGTTGTAAGAAGTTCCCCAGTGCGCGCTGCCATAGGGACCGTAGGCCGCGCCTCCGTATCCGTAAGCTCCGGTATATGGGTTATAGGTGTGGTAACCGTAAGTAGCGGCGTATGGATAGTAATATCCGCCATAGACGTAAGGTGGATAGTAGTAGCCCGTGCCGCTGCACACGATGGCTCCCACCGTGGCGCCCATGATGAACGCGCCCATATATCCGGCGGTATAGCTCGATGTCACATAGCCATCAGTGGCTACGACCTGAGTTACATATGTGACGTTATATACCGGTGAACTGGGCGGGATGGTGTAGATAACCTGGGGTACAGTTTGCGCAGTTTGCCAAGGTCCCGTCGGAGTGGAAGAAACGAACCACACGCCTTGATAACACAGATAGTACTGAGCACCGAGCTGGATTACTTTGTTGGGGGTATTGGTGGCGTACAGCATGGTCGTACCTTCGATTGGCTGGAACTGCGGTTCGCCGACGTAGGATACTTTGACTGCTGCCGCCGCTTGTGTCGCATTGACTGTTGCGGTGGTGGGAATTTGCGCGATCAGTACCGCATCTTCCGCTTCCGGCGTTCCAGGTACTGAAGCCAGAACTCTTCCGGCAGGATTGTCCAGGGGAATCTTGGCGAAGTCGGGTGGCAAGCTATAGGTCGCGAAGGTCCACGGCCCAATCAAGGGAGTGGTGGCAGTAAACCAGCGTCCCGAAGTCAGAAAGTAAAAGGCTCCGGTCGGGGTGTACTTGAACACCGGGCTGTCGGTATTGGAGCCGTAGGACAACTGCGTGCCGGGAATCGGGGTCCACTGGGGACGCCCGCCGAAGACGATGATTTCCGCCGGAGTGGCGCTGTAGTACACCACCGGGAAACTCGCAGCGCTGCCCGCAGGCGCCGGAATGAAGGCTTTCAGATCCGTGAAATTCGCGTTCTCCGGAACCTTCGCCATCTGCTTAGGCAATTGATTGGTAGGCGTCCAAGTGCCTCCAAGACTGCTGCACATAACCCAGCCCTTGCCATCGAAGAGGTAGTAGTTGGAACTTCCCTGCTCGACAAACACCGGCCAGTTAGCATTAACGATGAACTGCAAATTGGAGTTGGCGATCGGCGCCATCACCGGCGCACCATTCACCAGCAGCAGGATCGCCGGACGCATGCTGATAAAGATCTTCGGCGGATCATTGTTGACAGATGCCGCGGGAGGCGGAGGTTGGCCCTTCTTCACGCTCGCCACCAGCCGGTCCAGTGAGATGGTCATGGTGGCCGAGGGATTAAGGAAGGTCTTCATCAGCTCGTCCATTTGAGCTGTGGTCGCGGGGTCGAGAGACGGAAAAGAAACGCTCGTGACCTGGGGATCGCTGAGAAATACGGTGTGATCGTCCACGTTGACCGCCGACTTCATCTGAACGGTCACCACGCCAACGTGGCTCTGGCCCCCGGTTGACGTCAGAGTGAACGCCATACGCGCGTCAACTTCCTGGTAGTTCTTCCAGTCGTCAACCTGTGGCTGGTAGAGAATTAACTTGCCGCCGGGACGGGTCAGTTGCCGGGGCCAGCCCGGGTCTTGCGCCCAGGCCGCGATCATCGAGAACAAAATTAATGCAAACGTTGCAATTGTCGTTCTTAAGGCTTTTGATAACACGAGTGTTCCCTCACCGATTGCATGATTAACAACGTTCTCTTCCAGAGCAGTTCCTTGCGAGATGGCGTGCGGGAGCGGCCGACAGTATCCCGGCCTGACGGCACCGCCAGGGTTTCGCCTGCGTAGGCCAGGCATCCGGCGGTCGCCGCTGGTCATCTCTAATCGTCTTTGTGTGAGCGTTGGCCAGCATACTACACCGCTTGCGCTATTCGAACTCCTGAATTGACGGAACTATGGATTTTGTTAGCGGGAGCCGGAAAAGTCGCCCGAGTGCGTGATGGGTATCCCGAGAGATCCAAGCTGCGCTCGCAACGTCTGCAGGTAAGCACATATTCCAACGCCTACTGCGCCAGGGGTAAGTCTCCGGAACTGAAGTGCCCGCCTTCGCAGGCCCGGTTAATGGCATCCACCAGATCCGAACCTATTCGGGACTTGAAGACGTAACCGGAAGCGTCGAGATCGAAGGCCGCACGCACAAAATCAATATTTTCGTGGACTGTGAGGAAAATAATCTTTGCCGGAGAGCCCAACTTCTTCAAGCGTCTCGCGACTTCAAAGCCAGTCATATCCCCAAGCGAAATATCCAGGATAACCAGATCGGGTTTAAGTGCGGCAATGTGCTGGAGAACCGATGCACCATCCGAGAAAGCACCCGCGATGTCGTAGGCTGGCTGTAGCAGATCGATCAGCATCTCCAATACCTCTGGATTGTCGTCTGCCAGTAAAAGCCGTATCGAACTCACGAAGGAATCTCCACTTGCTGCTGGAAAGCCGCGGCCAAGCATTCGGTAGGCTGCCTACGCCTAACGCTACCAACAACAGGCCTGACTGCCTACTGGCAAAACTACTATTTTTTGGATGGAAAAAGCAGGTCAAACTCTAAGATGAGGTCATCTGACGCTTGATAGCGTATTCCAGGAGTTCCGCGTTGGTCTTGACTCCCAGAGTCTCCATCATGCGGTATTTGTGAAAAGCCACGGTACCGGGTTTAAGCTCCAGGACATTGGCCACCTCCTTCATGGACATGCCCTCGGCAAGCAACTGAAGAATCTCGCTTTGACGTTTGGTTATGCGCCTTTCTTCCGCGTGAGACTTGCCCTGGTTGAGCAGGAAGGTGACCGTCTCTCGGGCGATCAGCGGCGAGAGGTACGATTCGCCTTGCACGACTTTGCGGATGGCAATCACCAGTTCCTCGGCGGCGGAATGTTTCAAAACATATCCCGAAGCGCCTCGCCGGAAAGCCTCGGCGGCCACGTCAGCGGCAGAGTTCATGGTCAGATACACCAGCTTTACTGCCGGCTGCTTCTGCTTAATCTGCTCACCGGCATCCAAGCCGTTCAGCCGGGGCATGGTAATGTCGAGAATGATTACGTCGGGTTTGAGTGAGGACGCAGATTTCACCAGGCTGCGGCCGTCCGTAACAATGTCGACTACCTGAAATTCGGGCTCCAGAAGACTTTTGCAGGCATCCGCCAGCAATCTGTGATCGTCGGCAATGAGTAAACGCGCTGCTGGCTTGCGTTCCACGAAATATGTCTCGGTACTCGGCCGTGTGCCTTCACCGGTCAAACGTTAGGGAAGCTCTGAATAACCTGCCGAACTTGCCGCAGGGGCTAAAGCCCCCGTTGATTTTGCGATGCTTACGGCACGGCTGAAGCCGTGCCCTTTCAAAACCGGAACCTAATCAGGGCTTCCTTAGCAAGAAATTGTTATCTGCAACTGCGAATGGCAGAGAAGGTTATGAGCCGTTGGCCGAAATCAGCCCGGAAGTTCGCACCCGCTCTGAGTGTCGCTACGACGTGCATATCAGTGTAACCCCTTCGTGGCGGTCTGCTGCAGCAAAAACCATGCGCTTGCCCCCTTAGTTGTAGCCGTTGTCGCACGCGGCTGTGATCGGCTCGGCCACTCGAGGCGGAAATCCTGATGCGTGCGGTCAGTTTCATAGCAAAATCGAGCCGCCAAATCCCGAGCCAAAGAGAAGAGGCATCGCCCCTCGACGATCGTAGGCGAAATCAGCCGTGTTGTCGGGTGTGAGTCGCAGGGAAAGCCTGGCGATAAGGAGAAGACTGGCATCGTCGGGAAGACGATGCCAGTCTTGGAGAGATGAGAATGTTCTGTTACTTGCCGCCCAACGTGAAGTTAATACCTCCGAAATACTTGAAGCTATTCTGTCCCGCCGAGTAGTTGGCGATGTGGTTTGCCGAAACATGGCTGTACAGATAATCCACTTCCACCGGGCGAATCTGGACGTGCTGCGACAAGGCATAATCAACCCCGCCGCCAAACTCCATGGCGAAGCCGTTATTGTTGCCATTGCCGCTGCCGCTGTTGCAGCCTTCATTCTCGATGCAATGAATCAAAGTGCCGTAGCCGTTGGAGTGGAAGGCGCCAAACAAGCCCTCGCCAAAGGGCTGCCATTTGCCTGAGTGTTTTTTGATCTGCGGACCGAACATATAAGTGAAGGCGTTACCGCTGGCCGAACCGGCATAGCCGTAGTTGTCCCTCAGGTACTTACTCCAACCGGTTCCGACTGCATAGCCCTCGAAATCGGCCTTGATGCCAAACAGAGGGGTGACATTGTAGACAAACGCGCCGCCGCCACCATTGAAATTCTGGCTGGTGATACCGGCGAACGAAGGATGGAAGTTTACGTACGAGTAGCCGCCGGTCAGTTCCACTGTGGGATATTCACTTTGCGCGAACGAGAAAACCGTTGCTACGCACAGAAACGCTAAAACCCAGATCAACCTCTTCTGCTTCACTTACCTATCTCCTTAAAAGAAAAGTTGCGGACATTCTGCGATTCCCAGCAATCTTTGACTTACTCGGCCAGGGCGGCCTGGAGGCTGCCGCATTTTGCTGGGTGCTTACCTAATGCTATCGGCAAGGAAGACAAAATCTGAACTGGCAAAATTGTTAGTTCACAGAGCATAAAATCTATAGAACAAAGATAGTTATGTCAGCTCGCAACTTTTCCCATATCAGGAAATTGATGGGACGAGAGGCTCTTTGCGGGGGCTAAACTCACTAACAACGATGGTCTGATGCTGGAGAATACAGACTCCATTGCACCTTCTCGACGCAGCCACTTCCATTTTCATGAAAGGCCGAATCGAATATAAGTTGCCGTGCGGTCAGGGTGCTGGGTTCCGGCTCTGCGCCGGCCACTCGATGCTGTTTCCAGCATGACTACGGCTTGATGGCTGGCAGTTGAGAAGCGATCCGTATCTCACTCGTATCAGCCTACGGCTAATGCGAATTTTGATTCGACTTCTCTTGCCAGGTGATTACTTCCATCGCTACCAAGCGCGCCAGCATCACGGCCAGATAAAGCTGTCCCGTGAGAGCTTCCGTGATCGCCAGATTGCGCGCGATGGGGTGCACCGGAGTGATGTCTCCGTAACCTACGGTAGTCAAGGTTACGAAGCTGTAGTAAGCCCAATCCTGCACGGTGGACAACTCTCCAACGGCGTTGAATGATCCCGGCAGTAGAATGTTGGCGATGTGGTAGGCGTGGGCCCAGGCAAGTCCAAACAGCAGATAAACAGCGATTGCGCCCTGAATGCGCAGATGGGTCACCGGGCCGGTGCGAAAAACCTGGACCAGTAGGACCAGGGCTAGGATGAAGATTGCCAACACTGTCCAGCTGTCGCCCCACAGCTGTAAGGTGCGAGTCTCCTTCCACAGAGCCAGCCAGCGAACGCCCAGCGCCACAACGGCAATGCAACTAGCCAGCAGGAATAACGTGCGCCGTCCCCAGGCGATCGCAACTCCTGAGATCAGCATTATCGAAAATGCGATGTCGCTGTATAAGCGCAGATCGTGCTTGCCGAAGCCCAGGCAGGGGAACAGGAAACCAGTTATTACAAGGAGGGTCAGAAAAAACGAGAGATTGGCTTGCGATTGCCAACTGTCCGCGATGACTGCCCGGGCTTTTTTCGTCGCCTCGCCAGCCAGTCTGTGATGTTTGTTGGAGGTTGGCATCCTGTCGCCTTATTTTTCACAAGAGTCCAACAAAGCAGGCCGGCTGTCCCCGAGGCTTTCCAGGCTGCCCGTTGAAGCCATCGTTGGAAAAGCGATCGGGTAACGAGCAGCAGGCCCGGCCTTTCGCGCCTTCCAGACCGGCAACCTTAACGCTGAGTAGCTCCCTGAGAACACAGTTTTGGGGCGACAGCGGCTGCGACGCCGCCCGCTCGCCCCTAGGATGGCTTCTCCCTACGTGCCGGCAATGCCCTTGTTCTGCAGCACCCTGACTACTACGCGCCGGTTTTCGGCTTGACCCTCAGCGGTAGTGTCGGGAGCTACCTGTTTGCTGGTTCCCATTGCCCCTGGAGCCAGGACATTCGTCAGCGGGATGTGGCACTGCTGATCGAGAAAGTCAGTTACGTTGGCCGCCCGTTCCTGGCTCAGCTTCTGGTTCAAAGCGGCAGAACCCACGGCGGACGCGTATCCCTTCACCTGAATCACATAGCCGGTAACGGTTGTCGCCTTCTGGCAGAGCGCCAGCAATTTAGGGTCATACTGTGGGTCGACGGTAACCTGGCCGTTGGCAAAGTACACCGTAACCTCATCCCAGATGTTGTAGTCGGCCAGCTCGCCGAAGCGCTTGTTGACGGCAGCAATGGCCGCCTTGTTGGCGGCGATCTTGGCCTCGTCAGCCGCTTGCTGTTTCTGCTCCGCCGTTAGTTGGGCTTGTTGCTGCTGAAGCTTCGCTTGCTCCGCGGCTATTTCCTGCTTCTGCTGCTGCGTCTGCTGTTCCACCGGCGCCACGCCAGCCTGAATGTCGGTAGCCGTTTGCAGGTTCTTGCCGTTGAACTTGACCGTATTTGCCACTAATTGGTTCTTCGCGTTGTAGTCTCCCTGCACCTGTACCTGCAGGCCGGGGACTAGA
The DNA here is from genome assembly GCA_049695855.1 of Candidatus Korobacteraceae bacterium. Classification (GTDB taxonomy): domain Bacteria; phylum Acidobacteriota; class Terriglobia; order Terriglobales; family Acidobacteriaceae; genus Bog-257. Next base: position 23,476 of record JBAVSY010000008.1, read on the forward strand.
GCGGTTACGCCCATCTGCTTGCGGCGAGCGTGGAACAAACCCGACACGTCTTCCACGCTGGTGTAGTCATTGAGGAGTACCACCACGTTGCCGGAGTCCTGGGTCTGAACCGTCATGGTGGCGCCATTTCGGCCGTTGATGACGCCTTGAATTTGAGCGCTTTGTGCGCTGGCGACGCCACCGATCAACATAAGCGCTGCAACGCTCAGAGCCACGAAAAACACGATCCCTTGAGTCCTGCTCTTGTTCATGATTTTCCTCTTATTCCCCTGTTCTTCCCGATAACTAAAAGCCAGCGGCTCGTTCGGGGCGGCTGCGGTTAGCAAACGTAACACAGTAAACAGTCGCGATCAGACTGATATTTGAATCGCGAAACGAATTCTGCTCCCCACCTCGATTTTGCGTCTGGCGCCTTCGATATTAGGAACTCAATCTCGTCCGTGATACTGGCAAAAGTAGTAGGGGGGAAACAAAGTTTTGCAAAGCCGATGGTTTGGGTGTGTACTAATTTGATATCACTTCATTTTATTGTGCCCGACGAGTATTTCTGCTAGTTATCCTTGGGCGACGCGCCGCGATAGCATCGGCAGACGTCTGTAACGGGTGGCTGAAAAACTCGAAAAGCAGATCCCTCACCGGCTGAAGCCGGGTAGGGATGACAAAAATAAAGGACTTTCTACGGCGTAGCTAAAGTTACGCCCCTTCAAAATCACCGCGGGCCGAGTTTTTCGGCAACCTGTGTAAGCCGTCTCTGCCGACGGGCAGCGATAAAAGGAGATTGAGCCGTGCGCATAAAATCAGGTATTCCGAAGGTCGCTCTCAGCGTCACAATTCTGGCAAGCCTTCTGGTGTTGGGCTCGGTTCCCGGCTTTTCGCGGGAAAAGAATGAGACCATCGACGCCACCGCCTGGGGCACCAGTACCCAACTAGGAAAAAACATCGGCATCACCATCATTATCTACGACTACTCGACCCCGGCAGATGAGCAGATACTGGTCGACGCTTTCCAAAAAGGCCAGAACCAGGGACTGGTAAATGCCCTGGAGAGGATGAAGGCGGTCGGTCGCATCTCGATTACTGGAACGCTGGGCTACGATCTCAGCTTTATCAAACTGATCGACACGCCAACGGGCAGGACGATTCGCTTCGCTACCAACCGGCCCATCCACTTCGGCGAAGCCTACTGGGACACGCAGAGCCAGTATTACAATCTGACGGCCGGCGAGATCAACCTGAACGACCAGGACAAGAGTAAGAGTAACGGTGTCCTGTATCCGGCGGCTCAGTTGACGATCGGCTCGGACGGCCAGTTTACCCTGGAGCTCAACAAGAATCCGTGGAGACTGGGTAACATCATCGATTGGGCGGGAACACCCGGAGAGAACTAACCGTGGCGCCTCTGTTTTTCGGCGGGAGCTTCGCCGACAGCCAGGGCTGACCTCTTTCTGACGAGTTCCATCGCCGCAGGACGGGCTCAGCAGATCATTGCCGTTTCCACAAGTGAGGATCTTATGAAGGTGAAGCATACGCTTGCAGTCTCGATTCTGATTTCACTCTCGATGCTTTTGCTGAGCAGCGTTGCGCTGGCCCAGTCCAAGGGTAAGTATGTTTGCGACGAGCCCAATCCGCAGAGCCTGTGTACTGCGGACAATACCTGTCCGGCTTCCGGCCCCTGTACCGTGGACATCAGGCGAACCGGGATGAGCGGCGCCACGGCAACCCCGGGCTTTCCTAAAGCCAAGGGCAACTCGCTTTTTTGCCTGAAGCCGGGCACCACTGTGACCTTTCAATCGTCCGCCAAGAACACCGGCTTCGTTATCGACTTCGGTCCGTCCTCGCCTTTCGATCCGCCCGATGCGATTATCGGGGGATCCCAAAAGCCTGTGTCGGTTGAGGCGAAACGTCCGGGATGCTTCAAGTATTCCGTGGGTGGTTGTGTTTCCGGCGCCACCTATGGCATGTGCGGATCGGGGGCGGCTGAGGCTATCGTGATGGGAGGCAAGTAAGCCGGGTGTGGAGAGAAGTTTCAGAGTTGGTGCAGACTAAACAGCCCTTCGCGGCCGATGTGGAATATGACCTTTTTCGCGCATTGAATGTTGGTACATTGCGCGGTAAGGTGAACTCAATGCATATCCCGACTTCGTTTGGGGCCATCCGTTCGTGGAGCAGCGCGGACGCAGCCGCTTTGGTGAAATATGCGAACAATCGCAAGGTCTGGCTAAACTTGCGCGATGCATTTCCGCATCCGTATACAGAAGCCAGCGCAGCGGCGTTCTTAGATATGGTGGGCCGTCAATCTCCTGCAACGCATTTCGCAATTGCGACTCAGGAAGAAGCCATTGGAGGTATTGGACTTTCCCTCAATCAGGATGTTCATCGTTTGACTGCGGAAATGGGCTACTGGCTGGGTGAGCCGTATTGGGGTAAGGGACTCATGACCGAGGCGGTTACCAAGTTTACCGAGTATGCCTTTGAACACTTTCAGTTGCTGCGAATCTACGCCGAGCCGTTTGCCACCAACGCCAATTCTTGCAAGGTATTAGAGAAGGCGGGGTTCCGGTTGGAGGGTCGGCTGCGCAGTAGCGTAATAAAAGACGGCCAGATACTGGACCAATTCTTGTACTCAAGAATCAGCCCATAAAGCCATCCCACAAAGGGTCCTTTTTGAGAAACGCGTCGAAGGACCACTGGAAAGGCTACCCTAGCCGACTTGTGGGGACTAATCTCACCGCGGCACTTCGACGACATGCCGACTATTCGGCCGAGAGGCGAGCAGCCTGTTCTAACCAAGCCTTCGCCGCCAGCCTCAGCCGTATCTCGCGCCAGTCAGGATGCGATGCTGTTTACCGATAACGCGGCGCAGCTAGGGCCACAACTCGCCGTCGAAACGTCCAAAACTGCTGTCTTGGACGCCGAACAAGTTACGTCGATTGCCAACGCAGTTGGAATGAGCCGATAAACTAGGGCGCGGCGTTGCCCGCGCGCCGAATCGGGCTATCCCCTCAGGAACTCACCGATTACGACCGCCAACGACGGGCTAGCAATGATGTTGTAGTGAGTCGTGCCGGGAAGGATGGCCAACTGTGCCATCGACCTCATCGATCCGTCTAGTCCGGCGTCGCGTTGTGCGCCACCGAGAGCCTTGTAGAATTCAACGATATGCTCGGCGCGCACGGCATCTGCATCGGCAAAGACCAAAAGTGTCGGTTCCTTGAGAGCCTGGACCTGCGCTGACCCTCAGTGATCACTTGAAAAGCGGCCAACGATTATCACTTCAAAACCGGCCAACGGGATTGGCCGTCCAGGACTGAGAATGTTCTACCCTGCCGCCTCCTGTAGTGGCAAGTCGGTTTTGGTGCG
>JBAVSY010000009.1:0-20956 GCA_049695855.1 Candidatus Korobacteraceae bacterium
TAGCCGCAAAGCGGCGAGATGGAGTTAGGCGGGGGCGTCAGCCCCCGCTCAAGTGGGAAATTCTGCCGAGCCGCAGAGCGGCGACACAGGTCGCGACACAGTCTCTTCAGGCCGTCCGTTAAGTACCGAAAATCATACGGCTCTAGCCGCTGCGGGACCTCGCTTTCACTTGGTCAGTTTTCCTAATGTCTCAATTGGAAATTTAGATGTGCCAATAGGCTCGAATTGCGAATTCCAAGATCATTCCGCAGAGCGAGCCACGAGGCATCGCGAAGACGGCGAGTTTCGACCGTGAGTTGCGAACCAACATTGATTATCCATCGACAGTTGGCAACGGTTCCTAAAACGCTCCGCCGCCACCGCCGCCAAATCCGCCGCCGCTGAAGCCACCTCCGCCTCCGCCACCCCATCCCGAGCCGCTGCTGCTGGCCCGCGGAGCCGCCACGAATGCCTGGTGCGCATCCATCGCCATGGCATGCATCGATCCCGCAAAGAAAATGGGATTGAATCCCACGTAGGGTGTGGGACCGACGTACCAGGTCGGCGGATTTTGCACGATGCCCTGAAACGCTTTCGCCCAGCGGTTCTCGATACCCAGCGCCATCGCGTACGGCAGAAACTTCTCGAAGGTATCGGGCGGCATGCGCTTCAGCCGGTCGGCGTCCACGCGATTGATGAATTCCTGGAAGCCGAGAATTTCGACCTTGGTACGCACGCCTTTCAGCGACTTCGCGGTCATGATGCGTGCGAACAGGAAGACAATGACCAGAGCGATCAGGCCCGAGGCGATCAACAGTCCGGGCGAATCCAGCATCGAGCCCCAGCCCAGCACTTGCGCAATGACGAAGGGCAGCGCGGTAATCACCACCCCGGCCAGCACATAGGCGTGCGCCGAGTCGGGATCGACCGAGTACATTCCTTTGCTTCTCAGTTCGGCCAGGATGTCCTCCTTGATGGTCGGTATCGCCACATAGAACTGGTTGCGCAAATCCGATAACCGTATCTCGGTGGCCCCGCCGGGAAACATGTGATTCAGCATCAGCCGCTCGTGCGCCTCCAGCGTGCTCCACTCGGGTTGCGGCTTCAGCAGATGAAACGTGTAATCGCGATGCGAAAACAGCAGCGCCTTCGACTCCGTCTCCTCGATCTTGAGAAAGCCCTTGACCGCCAGGTCCACCAGCGTCGAGGTGATGTCGCGGGGATGCACCGCGTCTTCCATCAGCGAGCCAACCTCGGCGGGCGTCATGCCTGCCGGCGGCTCATACATCGGCGCCACCGAAATATCGGCCTTGGGATCGCGCCCCTTGGTCCACCAGAAAAAGAACATCACTACCAAGGCCCACAGCGGCAGCAGCACAATCGGATTGCTGCGCAGAAACCACATAGCCTGGGTGAAGCCGCTGGGCTGAGTCAGCACCCCTTTGCTGATGTAGACGTCGACCGTCAAGCCCTCGCGCATGGCCAGCGCATCGTTGGCCGTCACCCGCACCACGTCGCCGCCCACCACCACCAGCGCGTCCTGCTCGCTGGAACCGTACACGCCGGTAAAAGCCTGCGCGCGCAAGTTGCCCTGGGCGCCTTGGGGAAAGATGAGGGTAGCCGTGGCCATGTCAATCGGCACTGGCCAGTCGTTGCCGGTCGCGTTCCAGTAAAGCTCGTCGTGGTCGTCGAACCAGCGCACCGCGTTGGTCACGTTGTAGCGGATGTCGACGGTGCGGGTGGCATTCACTGCGTCGGGAATATAAATCTTCAAGTGCCGGCTGCCGTTGCGCACGCTGGAGTCGTACTTCAACCGGTGCCCGTGCCCGTCCGTGACGCCCTCGACGGTCAGGAACAGCGTGTAATTGGAGCCATGCGGTCCGGGATACTGGATAGGAATATCGCGATAGATGCCGTGGTACTCGCCATCGAAGACCACGTCGAGATGCTCCATCACCTGCGCGGTGCCGTCGCGCGCCACTGTCATGGTCGTGATGTAGCGGGCGATGTGCCAGTCCCGCGCCGCGGCTGGAAGGACAAAGGCGAGGCATAGGACAATGAGGGCGAGAGTCCGGAGACGGCGTTTAGCAGTTAGCATTGGGCACTTGGCGTGTTGCATTTGGCAATTAGCATTTGGCAATTGGCACTTAGCATTTGGCATTTGGCACTTGCACTTGGCATTCGGCACTTAGCACTTAGGGAAGCTCTGATTGCGTATTGCTTTGAAAGGGACCGCCTTCAGGCGGTCCGCAAGTCGAGCAAATGAACCCGGCTTTAACCGCTGCGGACCTCGGCATCGACTTCATCAGAGTCTCCTTCGCGCTTGACGTTGAGCGAGGGCACGGTCTTTTGCGAACTCCAGTTTACTCGGCGCTGGCGCCGGCTGTCGTTGTTATCGAAGTTGTCGAATCAACCTCGGGTTACCGCCGGTGTCATCCTGAGCGAGCGCAGCGAGTCGAAGGACCCCTATTGGGTCGGACCTGTCTTCCACAGTCAGTCACAGCTTTTCGAACGAAATCTGTTGCCGGCTCATCGCAGAACCTGATTCGACATTGCCACGCTCGCCGTCGATGTCTAAATTGTAGGAACCCGATGGCCACCACCGACTACAGTCTGGAACGCGGGCTTCCGGTCAGCATGGAAGCTGAACGCTCGATCCTGGCCGCGATCCTGCTCGACAACTCGCTCTACGATCAGGCCGCCGAACATCTCACCTCCGACGATTTCTCGCTCGACGCGCATCGCCGCATTTACTCTCGCATGCGCGATCTGCAGGAAACCGGCCGCCCGGTTGACATGATCACCCTAGTCGAGGAACTCGACCGCCGCAAAGAAGTCGAGGCCATCGGCGGCGTGGCTTACCTGTCGTCGCTCATCGACGGAGTTCCCGAGCGGCCGAGCATCGAGCACTACGTCCGCATCGTACGCAACAAAGCCCAGCTGCGTGGACTGATCAACATCGCGCAGAACGCTATCGCCGAGGCCATCGAGCATGCCGACGAGGCCGAAGAAGTCATTGGCCGAGCCGAGCAGGCAATCTTCCAACTCAACGAAAACCGCATTGGCCAGGGATTTCAGAACATCCCTGCCATCATCACCGGTTCTTTCGGTTCATTGGATGAGCTTTACAAACGGGCCCAGGAGGTAACCGGGCTCGAGACCCACTACAAAGAACTCGATCAGATGACTAGTGGGTTTCAACCCTCAGATTTAATTATTATCGCGGCGCGTCCGTCGATGGGCAAAACCGCATTCGCGATGAATATCGCCGAGAACGCGGCCGTGATTGATCGCAAAGTTGTCGGAGTCTTCTCGTTAGAAATGTCAAAAGAGGCCTTGCTGCTGCGCATGTTGGCCTCCCGCGCCAGAGTAGACTCGCAGAAAATACGAAAGGGCTTTCTGGGTAAGGACGAGATGGGAAAGCTCACCCGTGCTATGGAGGAGCTGACGCAGACAGGACTCTGGATCGACGACACGCCGGGAATTTCCGTCAGCGAGATGCGCGCCAAGGCGCGACGCCTGCGGCAGACCGAAGGGCTCGATCTGGTCATCGTTGATTACCTGCAGCTCATGTCGGCTGTGCCCATCGGCGGCAAGCGTTTCGAGAATCGCACCCAGGAAGTCTCGGCGATCTCTCGCGGTCTGAAAGCGCTGGCCAAGGAGTTGAAAGTGCCGGTGGTTGCGCTCTCGCAGCTCAGCCGCGCGCCCGAAACTCGCAGCGGTGACGAGAAAGCGCGTCCGCAACTCTCCGATTTGCGCGAGTCGGGCTCCATCGAGCAGGACGCCGACGTGGTCGCCTTTATCTACCGGGCTGAAGTCTACAACAAAGACAATCCCGATTTGGAGGGCAGAGCAAAAATAATAGTGGCAAAGCAGCGGAATGGACCGACCGGTGACATCGAACTAGCTTTCCTAAAGCAATACACTCGATTTGACGACTTAGCTGCGGCTAGTGACTATCAATAGCCTAGGAACGAAAGGCAGGACCCGGCAGTATCCGGAAGGACTTCCGCCCGCCAATGCGGTAGGTCTGGAAATCCGAGACGTCGACTGTGAGGATCGTGGTCAACGATTCACGTTGGGCAAGGTGGACCAGAGTCGCGTCGGCGAAATCCATGGGACGGTCATGATATTGGTGCATCAGCCGGGAGAGCGAGGGAAGATCCGCGTCCGCTATGGAACCGAGCATCAATGCCCCCGACCGTACGAAATTCCACGCGGTCGCAACCTTGTGGGCCTCGCTTCCGACAAGATGAAACAATTCAGTCAGAACAGCTTCAGAGGTCAATAAGGGCAACCGGAGTTGGCTCACCGCCTCAGTGCATGGCCGATGCCACCGGTCATGAGGACGGAGAATTGCAAGGATCGCGCCGGTATCGAGCAAAGCGCTAGCGCCCATATTTCTCTTTTAGATTCTTGCGCACGAGGGCTCTGACGTTTTCCGAGTCGTTTGGGCCGCCGCCGGAGAGCGTGCCAAAGCACTTGGCGGCACCGGCATGCAGACGCTCTTGTTCCGCATCATCGTCGTGCTTACGACTCCCTTCTTCGATCAAGTGAAGCGCCGTGCGATCGAGGAACTCAGCCAATGTCATGCCTTTGCGGCGGGCCTGCTCTTCCAACCCCATCTTGACATTGCGATCAAGGCGCCAGCTGTATACTTCCGTTTTTGCCATGCACCACATTGTAGTGCAGTCGCCGAATTTATTCCAGGAATTCGTGGGCCGGATCCCTGACTGGCTTTCTCCGCTCACCCGCCAATACTCCCCACTTAACTCTCCACCCGGCGCACTCATTGGGTTCCCCTGCATTGCTGGCGCCTCCATGCGATACCATCCTTACAGATGAAGGAACACTATCGCCGCTGGATTCACGAATGGGAAGCGCGCATGACCTCGCGCGACAACAATCGCGTGGTGCGCCCCTTCGACTGGGGGCTGGACTGGACCACGCATTGGCCGGGAATCGAGCGTTTCGCGGCTCCGCAAAATCAGGATGACAAGGACGCGATGCTGCGCTACATGTCCGAGGTCAACGATCACCTGGTCGAGAACAGCGACGAGTTTTTCCGTTACACCACGCCGCAGGATTTCCGCATCGAGCATCGCAAGGTCGAACTGTTTCACACCGGCAGCGAGCCTCCCAAGAAGCCGCTCAAGGACCAGTGGGGCAAGTTTCTGCGCTTCACCTCCCCGGTCCCGTCGCCTTATCCCGAGAACAACTGCGTCAACGCGCGCTGGTTTCCGGCCAAGGGACATCGCGCGGTGGTGTTGCTGCCGCAGTGGAACGCCGACGGCGTCAGTCAAAACGCGCTGTGCCGGATCTTCAATTTGCTGGGCATCGCGGCCTTGCGACTGAGCATGCCCTATCACGACATTCGCCGGCCCGCCGGAATCACCCGCGCCGATTATGCCGTATCCGCCAATGTGGGACGTACCGTCGACGCTACCCGCCAGGGCATCGCCGATATCCGCTCCTGCATGGATTGGCTGGAGCAGCGCGGCTATTCGCGCCTGGGAATTGTCGGGACCAGCCTGGGTTCGTGCTACGCGTTTCTGGCCAGCGCGCATGACGCGCGCATCCGAGTGAACGTGTTCAACCACGCTTCCACCTCCTTCGGCGACGTGACCTGGACCGGGCAATCGACGCAACACATTCGCCAAGGGGTAGAGCCGGTGCTCACGCAGGAAGAGTTGCGGCGCGTCTGGACGTCGATCAGCCCCATCGTTTACTTCGACAAATTCAAGCGCTGGCCCAAGAAGTCGCTGATGATTTATGGCCGTTACGATCTGACGTTTCTGCCGGAGTTTTCGGTACAAACCGCGGGAGAGTTTGTGCGCCGCGGCCTCGACACGACGATCAAGGCGCTGCCTTGTGGACACTACTCGCTGGGCGAGACGCCTTACAAATACATGGACGCCTGGCACATCTCGCGCTTTTTGGCCAAGGCGTTTGCGGCGTGATGGGCAAGTTCGAAGCTTGAAATACACATTCCGATCGGATGTCAGTATTGATCGCGCGCGCCGGGCGCGGAGTGTACCGCCGAACGCCAGGATGAAAGCATCTGCGTCGAGAAATTCTGCCGTCCCTACGGGACTCTGAACATTTTTCCTACTTACCCAGGACTCCGCCTGCGGCTGCGTCCTGGGCTAGACTAAGTCGCCCTACGGGCTCGGTCTTCGACTGGCGAATCCTGCTGGCTAACACCAGATTTCGTTTGTCGAGCAGCCACTGAAAGGCCGGCTCTGCCATTGCAATGCCAAACTACATAACTCACTCCGAGACATGAACTGCAACTACGGGTGTGGGGGCATTGGCTCCGGTATTTCCACGGCAACCACTTTGCCGTCCGGCCCGATCTCCAGCACTGGCGCATAAAGTCCCAGCAGTTGGCGCCTCCACCACATGCCGGTAGCTCGTTTCTCCGCCATGGTGGTGAACCAATACTGCCACAACACCGCTCGCACCAGCTTGGGCGGCGCTTGCGGAAAAGGATTTCCCGCAAACAGCGCCAGCACATCCGGAGATCCTGCCAGCAATCGCTCCTCGGTGCTGGGCACAAGCATGTTGTCCCGCCACGAGCCCAGCGAGGCAAACCACAAATTCCAGTCGAAGCGCGGCTGGTAGGGCGCATAGATCCGCGGTGGTTTGCTCAGATCCTGAGGCTTATAGCGAAAGGGGTACGCCTTCCAGTTCTGCCCGTCGTTCGAGCCCTGAAACTCGATCTCGTAACGCCCGCGCGTCATCACCGCAAACAGTCCGTAGCGATTGGCAATGCGAAATGGCTCCAGCGCCGCCACCGGCGAGGTGGGCAGCGGCAAGTGCGGCAGAAACATCCAGATCAACGCGACCGTCGTGGTATAGAAAATCCAGATCAGCATCACGCTGGTGAGCGCCAGCTTGAGTGCGGCGAACGGATGCGGGACGCGGGCCGGTACGTATTCTTCCTCAGGTTCTGGTGAAGGCTGTTCCTCGGACGCGGACAAATTGGAGTTGGCCGCCCGAGCAACCATCGCGTCTGGCAAGAATTTTCGCCGCCAGTCATCGGGCAGAAACTTCGCGATAAAGCGATCGTCGAGCAGAAGAAATCCCAGCACCAGCACCAGATAGTTCAGGAAGGTATAGTTCGCGGTCAGAATGACCGGGATCTGCCAGGCGGTCACGATGAAGAAGCACACGATGCGCCAGCGGCGCGGCAGAAACAGCATGAACACGATGCCGAGTTCGAGCACCAGCGTGGCTCCGGTGGCGAAGGCGTGAAACCAGTGCGGCAGATGTTGCACGTACCAGCCAATCCAGGTGGGCAGCGGGCCGTTCTGGTAGTACTCGTCCATGGCGGTGAAGTTGCGCCACTCCGGATCGCCGCTAGCCAGCTTCACCACGCCGGACTCGAAGTAGATGCGAAACCACTCCCACTGCAACAGAAACAGGCTGGCGCGTGAAGGCGGACTCGACCTTCCTAAGCCCGGCAGGAATCCCGCCGGCGCGAAGAACAGCGAGATGAATCCGGCTTCCAGCAACATGCCGTCCGATTGATAGCCGGAGAAATCCTGCGCCGCCGCCACGAAGGAAAGAAAGCACACGAAGCAGACGAACAGCATGCCTCGCGGCCACACGTTCAAAACCAGCAGCAGTGAAGCGAGAATGCCGATCCAGCAGATCGCCATCAGCATGTGGTTGCTGCTGGACAACCAAAACAGCGTGGGAGCAAACCAGAAGCGCGCCTGGCCGAACTGCCGCGCCACCGCGTCCAGGTAATCGCCGGCGGGAAGAATTCCGTCCGGACCGATCAGGCCCTTAATCTGGTAGATCAGAGAGAAGAACGCGGAGAAATAAATGAGCCCCAGCGCGCGCAGAAAAATCCAGCGTGGGATCAGCCGGTCCGAGGCGCCAAATTGGGGATCGAACCAGCGGCGGATGACGGAACCAGGGGTCCACTCCATGGATAGAAAATTATATAGAAGCTATCTTGCCTGACATCCCAAATCCATCACATAAATGACCGCAGCGGTTTGGTATCAGGGCAGGTTTGTATCACAACCGGTTTGTATCAGCGCACCCTTCGACTGCGCTCAGGGCAGGCTATTTTAGACGTGCCGAAACGCGTCACTATGACTTGGGCTTTAGCCCCTGCGGATCTTCTACAGGGACTAAAGCCCGGCGACAAAGGACTGTTTTCGGCACGGCTGAAGCCATGCCCTGATACAAGTCTCAACTCACAAAATTTGTGAGAGGGGTGATGGTTTCCAGATCCGAGAAAATGATGGATTCGAGTTGCTAGAGCTACGGAATGCGGGCCAGTTCGGCGACGTAGAGTTGATTGCCGGGAAATTCCTTAGCCAGTCCAGCCAGCAGGCTGCGCGCGGTTTGCGGATCTTTGTCGCGCAGCGCGGCCACCGCCAGCAGCAGACGCGCAAAGGGCGCCAGGTAGAGTCCCTTGTCGGCGGTGAGACGAAGTCTCTGTAGTCCTTCCGCTTTATCGGTCTCTGCGCCTGTCATACGCAGCATCCAGCGCAGCGGAGCAGAATTGATGCCCAGCAGATAGTTCTCCACCCCGACGGCCAGATAAGCGTCATTAGCAGGTAGGATCGACGGTCAGCAATTTCTGGGCAATGGTTCGCGAAGTCTTCATATAACTCAGGCTGGCGAGGTTGCGCTTCTCCATCAGCGCAGTGTAGTCGCCGCGCAGGCCGTTCGCCAATACTTGCGCGAACAGAGCATTCTTGTCGTCAGGTTTCTGGGCCAGGATCTTGTTGGCGGCCGCGTCGCTCTTGGCCAGTTCGCTTTCGAATTCTGTCTTCACCTCGGGATCGGGAGCCACTTTGCCGCGATGCTCAAATTTCTGGTCGTTGGTGAACAAATCAGATTCCAGAATGTGCAAGCGGTCGAATTCGGAAAACAAGTAGGCGGCGGCGTTCGACACATATCCGATGGGTTCTTCCGGAGGAGCCTGCTCATAGGCCTGGAACGTGCCATGCGCCGTGCCGAAGTCGAGGTTGTACATCTCCTGATAACCGCGCTCGATGTAGGGCTGAGCGGTTGTCTGCTTGGGCGACGAGGCGAAACTTACACATCCCAGCGCCAGCATCGTGCTGGCCAACAGCACTCTCTTCCCGACCTGTTGCAATAACTTCAACCGTCACACTTTCTCCATAAGAACTTCCACTAGCGGCAACCGCAATACAATCCGGGCGCCTCCGCCTTCGCGATCGCCAATCTCGACATGCCCTCCGTGGGCCTGAATTGCGGCTCCCACAAATGCCAGTCCCAATCCGTGTCCGGTAGAATGCTGGCCTTTTACGAAGCGCTCAAACAGCCGGCTGCGCAGGTTAGGCGGAAAGCCCGGACCATCGTCGGCCACCACCAGTTCGGCCTCAGCTCCATACGAATGCACTGTGATATCGATCCTGCACCCCGGCGGAAGATGCGCTATCTCATTATCCAGCAGGTTGGCGATGGTGCGATGTAAAAGTGAGGCGTCCGCTTCGATACATACCGTTTGCAAATTCGTGACAACTTCATGCCGACGTTCTGCCATGGCCGGCTGATACAGATCGACCAACTGCTTCACCATCCCCGAAAGCTCGACCGGTTCCTTGCGCAGCTGCAACGCTCCGGCATCGGCTTCCGCCACATCCAGAGTGGTGTTGAGCAACTGGGCTAGGCGATCCAGACCTTCGATGGCTTCGGCGACGCGCTCGTGCCACTGTCCTCCACTGGAGAGTGCGACTTCGAGACTTCCGCGAATCGAGGTGACCGGGCTCTTCAGGTCATGCGCGACGGAGTCGGTAAGGATACGCATCTGGTGCACGGAAGATTGGATGCGTTCCAGCATGCGATTGAAGGTACGCGACAGGCGAGTGATCTCGTCGGGATGCGGTCCTTCGGGCAGGCGGCTGCTCAGGTCGTCGCTGCCCATCTGCGAGACCGCGTCGCTGATCTGCTGAACCCGGGCCAGGGTGCGATGGGCGGCCAGCCAGGTGATGAGAAAGCCGAGGGCGACGGTGACGGCCCACACCAGCAGGCAGCGCTCGGTCAGGCGATCCAGCATCTCCGCTCCGCTGACGTCGGCGAAGCCCAGGTAAAGACCCCCGGCGGATCCGCGATCCTTATAGACCACCCGGAAAGCTTTTCCCCAGCCGGGCACCTGAACCGCCCCCGGCACGCCAGGCACCAGCCGGGCCGACTCAATGGCGGGGATGAACACCTCTTTCGGCTTGGGACCGACCCAGATGGGCGCGCCACCCGGAATGGTTTGCAGAAAGAAAACGGACTGATGCTGGCCGCTGGCATCGTCGTCATCGGAAACCTCGCGCGTCGCCAATTCGGCTACTTCGGCCACCAGCCGGTCATAGAGGGCGTCTTGCGGGGTATTCGCCGAAACATCGGCCAGGGTTTCGGCTTCGCCGCTCAGCCAGGCATCGCTGCGCTGGCGGACATCGCGGGCGATCAGCAGGTACATGATGGCGAAAGCTACCGCGCTGCCCAGCGCAAAGGCAACCGTCGGCCAGATGGCGATGCGCCAGGCGGCGGAATGTCCCTGCGAGCTAAGTTTCCTTGAGAACATAACCCACGCCGCGGATGGTGTGGATCAGCGGCTTCTTGTCGTCTGCATCCACCTTATTCCGTAAGCGATAAATCTGCACGTCGACCACGTTGGTAGCCGGATCGATGCGCATGCGCCACACCCGATCCAGAATCATGGTGCGCGTCACCACGCGTCCCGCATTGCGCACCAGATACTCCAGCAGCGCAAACTCCTGGGTCGTCAGTTGTAATACCTCAGCACCCCTGCGGGCCTCGCGCCGCACCAGGTCGAGTTCCAGGTCGGCCACCCGCAGCCGCACGGCCTCAGGCTGTCCCGGCGTGCTTCGCCGCAGCAAATTGCGCACCCGGGCCAGCAACTCTGCCAGCGCGAATGGTTTGGTCAGGTAATCGTCCCCACCTTGTTCCAGGCCGCGAACGCGTTCATCGACCGAGCGCCGTGCCGACAAGATCAGCACCGGAGCGCTGTGCCCTTGAGCTCGACAGCGCCCAATCAGATCCAGGCCATCCATGTCCGGCAGACCAAGATCGATGATGAAACCATCGTAAATTTCTTCGCCCGTAAGCGCCAGTGCCGAGCCGGCATCCAGGGCGACATCGACCTGATAGCCCGCTTCACTCAGGCCCCGATGGAGAAATTCTCGAATCGCCGAATCATCTTCCACTACCAGTAATCGCAAGCTTGCCTCGTGCCCCAGATTTCATCGCATTTTGCAGATACGATGACTTTGCTTTTTGTTGCCGTTCTGTCGGATTCCTGCCCTGCCGCGGGCGGCAGTGGAGAGTCAATACCGCCGCCGCCGGAAGCAATAATTTAAACAGGTGTTATGACATTGTAGGCGGCGCAGGCCCGAACTTCATTGGCGGCGAGATGACATTCTGTTCATCTTGGTCCTAGACAAGACAGAGGCACAACGACCCGGGCGAGCGACGCAATGCCATTGACACCGCCAGCAACAATACTTAGGCTGAAACCATGGAAGTGCATCTCACCGAGGACCAAAGGGCTTTCATCCGGGAAGCGCTGGAAACCGGACGTCTCCACCGCGAAGAGGATGCGGTGCGGGAAGCGATGTCGCTGTGGGAAGAGCGCGAACGCCGCCGGCTGGAAATTCTGGCCTCCGTCGATAAAGCCGAAGCGTCCTTGGCTCAATCAACCGGGCGAAAAGTTACTAGCCGTGAGGAAACCACCCAGCTGGGCGATGATGTCAAGCGTCGCGGCTTGGCCCGGCTGTCCGCCGAGCAAAACTCCCGCTGATGACGGGCGAGTTTATTCTTTCACCTGAGGTGGAAGAAGAGCTTGACGGTATTTGGTTGCGCGTAGCACGGGAAAGCGGCAGCATAGACATTGCCAACCGGATTATCGATAACATCACCGAGCTTTTTTGGCTGTTGGCACAGCACCCCTTTATTGGGCGCCGACGCGATCGGGATTGGCGGCCCGGCCTCCGCAGTTTTTCCGCCGGAGAGTATGTCATCGTTCATCGTGTCACCCCAGACCGCGTTGTCTTGATCCTGCATGTCATCCACGGCAGTAGGGACATCCATGCACTTTTGGACTAATCCTCAAATGTTGACCGGATTCACCCAGGGTTTGTGACCGGCTTCAGCCTGCCTCATTTATGATGAATGTATTCGCTTGTGGGGTTTTGAGAGGACCGTTTCGCTCCCCATGAAATCTCTTCGCGCCCTGCCCTGTCGAACGGTGCTCGTGTCGCTGCTCTTGTGCGCTGTCCCCGGACTCGCCTGCGATAGCCTCTCCGGCGGACACACTTTCTGGATTCGGTTGAGTTCGCCGGTTTCTTCTTACAGCTCCAAGCCTGGCGACAGCGTGACCGCGATTCTCACCGAGTCGGTCGAATGCGATACCGAGGTCATCTTCCCGCTGGGTACCCAGATTGATGGCGTGGTGCGCTCGGTGCGAAAAGTGGGCTTCGGGGTTCGTCACGAGACCGCTGCCCTGGCAATTCAATTTGATCGCGCCACTCCACCGGGCGGATCCCAGGTCGCCATCTCCGCCGCGGTAGTCGAAATCGAGAACGCCCGCGAGCAGGTCAGCAAGGGTACGATTCAAGGCATTCGCAGCAGCGACACTCCCCAGGGACGCATCAATAGCCGCTTGCGGCATCTGCCGACCTGGAATCCTTACTCGGATGCGGGCCTGATCGTATTCAAAGCCGCGTTCCCCATCTTTCCTGAGCCGGAGATCTACTATCCCCCCGGCACC
This sequence comes from Candidatus Korobacteraceae bacterium, assembly GCA_049695855.1. GTDB lineage: Bacteria > Acidobacteriota > Terriglobia > Terriglobales > Acidobacteriaceae > Bog-257. The sequence continues at coordinate 12,749 of JBAVSY010000009.1, forward strand.
GACGTTCGTCTCAAGCTGACGGAACCGGTCTGGTCGCGCTCTCCGGCGTCACTGCCGCTTGAGCCCGACGTGCCTGAAAGCGTAGCGAGCATGGAACTGGAGAGCGAGGCGCGTTCGCTTCCCACCCGCACCACCACGCCGGCCCTGCTTGACGCAGACGTTGTGAACCTGGCGTTCGTCGGCTCGCAAGAGCAGATCGAATCAGCTTTCCACGAAGCCGGCTGGGTCAACAGCGACGTCTTCAGCCGGCATTCCTTTATGCGTGACTTTTACGCTTTCCTCAACAACAGCGGCTATTCCCAGGCGCCCATGCGGCCTTTCCTGCTGGACGGCAAACCCGAGGACATGAACTGGCAGAAGAGTCTCAACAGCTACGCCCGCCGCGACCATCTGCGCATCTGGCAATGGTCCGACGCATCGAACTCCCACACGGTGTGGCTCAGCGCTTCTACCCATGACACCGGCGCCGCTCTTTCGCTGAAGCACCACCAGTTCGTGCATCACATCCAGCCCGACATCGACGAGGAACGCAGCAAGGTGATTCGCGATCTGTCGGCCGCCGGCTGTGTGCAAGCGGTCCACATGGTGCCCCGGCCGGGCTTCGCGAACAACACCCAGAACGCTACCGGAGATCCGTAAGAACCGACGGCGACTTGGCGATCGTCGAACTGAAGGCCTGTGAGCCGGTCGTCCCGCAGCTGGCGGAGGCGCAGGAGTCAGTAAACTTCAAGGCCGGCAATCACGTCTTCCGCTATCTGCGGCGGCAGATTTTGACCTTCCGCAGCGACATCTGGCGCGCCAACATTATCTATGGCGCCTATGACCTGGGCGCGCCTTATCCTGATCCAGATGAGGTCAAGCAGGCTCAATCCAATTCAAGCTTGCTCAAGAGCGACTCCAGAAAATCTTCCGAGCTGCCCTTCGCAGAGGTTGACGGTTTTCGCTAGTGCAGCGATCCCTTCAATTGATCCTGCCATCCCGACCGGAGCGGAGCGGCGGGAGCCGCAAGGCGGCGGGATGAAGTTAGGCGGGGGTGTAAGAGGCTGTTACGAAACTCGGTCCGCGCTTGCATCGGTGGAACAAACCGCGCGAAATCGAGTGCCGAAGGCACGGCATAATCTAGCCCAGCACGGAGCCGGAGGCGGAGTGCTGGGTGAAGTGGAAAAAAACCTCCGAGTCGCGTAGCGACGGCACGGTTTCGTAACAGCCTCGTCAGCCCGCGGGACAAGTGGGAGAAACGCAGAGCCGCGGAGCGGCACCACCGGGTTGCGATACAGTCTCTTTCAGGCCGTCCGTAAAGCCGCGCAAAATCATGTCAGCTTCAGCCGCTGAGGGCAGAGTTAACCCTGTTTTCACAAACTAATAAGACCTGCTGCTTCGTCTTACTAGTAAGATTTCTGCTCGACATCTTACTAGTAAGACGTCTCACCCCCGTATGACAGACGGCTGGTTTTACAGCGGTTTCACAGTTAGTGTGGTCCTTGCGGCGCCTTGAAAGGGCACGGCTTCAGCCGTGCCGTACGCGGCATTTCACGCCGTCGGGCTTTTAGCCCCTGAGGGGAACTCGGTCTACACCTTCTATGAAAATGCTCTAGCCCTTAGAGTCGCGGCAGTTCCGGCAAAGTTGAGAGCCAAAGCCGAAGCGCGAAGAGCGCGAAACCTCTTCCCTGCTAAAATTCATATCAGGAATCCTATGTTCCCTAAGTCCGCATTTTGCGATGTTGAGACTGCGCTGGAGGAAATCCGCGCCGGCCGCATGATCGTGGTCATCGACGACGAGGACCGCGAGAACGAAGGCGACCTCACCATGGCCGCCGAAAAGATTACGCCTGAGGCCATCAACTTTATGGCCAAGTACGGACGCGGCCTGGTCTGCCTGGCCATGACCGAGGAGCGTCTGGAATATCTTCGCCTGGGCCAGATGTCGGCCGAGAACACTTCCAACTTCGGCACCGCATTCACCGAATCCATCGATGCCAAGGACGGCGTCAGCACGGGCATTTCGGCCTACGACCGCGCCCACACCATCCGCGTCGCCATCGATCCCGCAACCCGGCCCAACGATCTGGCGCGTCCCGGACACGTCTTTCCCTTGCGCGCCCGCAAAGGTGGCGTGCTGGTTCGCGCCGGCCAGACTGAGGCTTCGGTCGATCTGGCGCGCCTGGCTGGCATGGTTCCCGCCGGCGTCATCTGCGAGATCATGAACGACGATGGCACCATGTCACGAGTGCCGGAGCTGACCGAGTTCTGCCGCCAGCACGACATGAAGATGATCACTGTCGCCGAGGTCATCCGTTATCGCATGGCGCACGAGCGCTATGTGCGGCGCATGGCGGAGGCCATCGTGCCCACAGCCTACGGCGACTTTCGTATGATCGTCTACGAATCGGAGATCAATGGCGATTCCCACATTGCCATGGTCAAGGGTGACGTGGAACACGCGACCGACGAGCCCGTACTGGTGCGCATGCATTCCCACTGTCTGGTGGGCGATGTCTTCGGCGCCAGCGGTTGCGAGTGCCGCCAGGTCATCGACGCCGCCATGCACCGCATCGCTGAAGAAGGCCGCGGTGCGCTGATTTATCTGCACTCGACTTCGAAGGGTTATTCCGTTGAGCGGCTGGGCGAGCGCATGACTATCCAGTTCCACCACGAACAGCGTCTCCCGACCTTGCCCGAAAGCCAGCGCAAGACCCAGCGCGAAATCGGTATTGGGGCACAAATCCTGTCGGATCTGAACCTCAAACGCATCCGCATTTTGACCAACCATCCGCGCAAAGTCGCCGGCTTGGAAGGCTTCGGCATCGAGATCGTCGAGCAGGTACCCGTCTCAGCTGCGGGCAAAGCGTCGGTGAGGTAGGGGAAGGCCGCTATTCGCTCCTCGCTATTCGCTATTCGCTTTCGCCGCGATATTCTTGCTGAGTGCTTAGCTTTTAGCATTCTCCCCAGGATGTGTTGTCGCGACCCGTCTCCTGCTGATGTGTCATCCCGACCGCAGCGAAGCGGAGTGCAGGGACCTGCTGTTCCCTCCCTCGATGCATCTGTCGGCTGGGCCATGAACCGTCGCCCCGGCCCGTCCCCGTTTATTCTTCGCGCCGGAAATCAAGCACTTTCCGCAATCGGCTTGTCCTTCCGGAAACGTTTCCAGTTTTCGATCGAAGTAAACGTGCGAGACTCCATGCGGTCGATGTAAAGTGTGCCCCGCATGTGATCGATCTCGTGCTGCAGAATCCGCGCATACCAGCCTGAAGCTTCCAGTGATTGCGCCTCCGCGCGCTCGTTCAAATATTCCACCCGAACCGAGCGAGCCCGGGCGACCACTGCGGAGAATCCGTCCAAGCTGAGGCAGCCCTCGAAGAACCTGGCTTGATCGTCTCCCAGTAAAGTGATTTTTGGATTAATGATTACCTGAAATGGCACCACGCGCCGCTCTCGTTCGGCAAGCTGCGCCGGAGAAACGTCCTTGAAGTAGGCTTCGCGGTCCTCAATCACCGCCAGTTGTAACGCCAAGCCCACTTGCGGAGCCGCCAACCCAACGCCCGGCGCGTCATGCATCGTCTCGCGCATGTCGCGGATCAATCTTTGAATATCCCCACTCACAATCTCCTGCCGACCTAGCGGGCGAGCCGGTTCCCGAAGCACCGGTTCTCCAGCCTGCAAGATTTTCAGGCGCATGCGTACCTCCACAACCGAATCTTCCGTCGCCCAGAATTTTTCGAAAACGAAATCATAACGAATTTTCTTGGCGACGGCTCCTGGACAAGCGACACGGAAACGAATCAATGAGCGCCTCAAGCGACCGCGTGCGCTATTAATCAGATCGCCACCTGTACCCGTAAAGACGTAACCCACTACATACTCCGGGGGATGAAAGAGATACCTGCTTCGCAGTAATGTGTCGGCTATGGAAGCTCATTCACCTGACGTGGTAAGCGGATCAGGCGGGAAGCAGAACCCCGGAAGAGGAATCATCATGTCTACTCAATCGGCTACCTTATGGCAACACAGCAATAAATACAGCGCCGATGCAGCTTGCGAACATTGTGAGGGCATAGTCCGGCACGAACCCTGGTGCATCACCCAAAGCTCGGTGGTGTTGTATGCGTACGAAGCGGTTCTGGACGCGGACAAGCTCACGGAAGGCGACAGAATAATCTTGCATGCCCTGGGCGTGAAGTGGGAAGGAAAAATCTGTTCCGGAGGTTGTAAGTCAGCAGGAGCTTATTGAGGACGAGCTCGGGATCTATTCTTGCTCAACCTTCCCGCACGTCCTGAATTTGTGACTGGCCGTGCGCTTCCCAATCGCTCAAGCTTCTCCGCGGTGTAACACTTCCAGCGTCTCGCGGATGATGTGGTAGATGGAGGCCTGCACCTCCTGAATCCGCGGGATGTAGTCACAATGCACGATCAGCGGCCACTCCACCAAACCTCGCCGCAGAATTTCCCCACCGTCGTAACCCAGCAGAGCCACCGTCAGCAGGCCGCGCTTGCGAGCCTCTTCCAGCGCCATGATGATATTGCGCGAGCCTCCACTGGTCGAGATGCCGACCGCTATGTCTTCGGGCCGGGCTTGCGCGATGAGTTGGCGGAGAAAGATGACCTCGACCCCCACGTCGTTGGCGACCGCTGTAATGTTGGCCGGCTCCAGGGAGAGTGACACGGCCGGCACCGGATGATAACCGCCGGGAGGCAGTACGCAGTCGATTGCCCAGTCGTTGGCATCGGTCGCCGAACCGCCATTGCCAAAGAGAATTAACTTGCCGCCACGCTGGACGCGCTCGTAAATGGCTTGCGCGGTGTGGCTGATTTGTTCCGCCTCTTCCCTGGCTACTCGCGCACGCAGCTCCGAGTCGTTCTGAGCTTTCATCAGAATGGAGGCCGCAACTTCGGCGGTCACGTCTCCGGTCTGCTGCTTCTCCTGTCCGAGGAAGGGATAAAGAAATCCGGCGTCACCTACATCATGTCCCAGCTCGCGGTGCTCAAAGTAGACATGCACCGTCTCCCACAATGTGTGATACAGGATTTCGATGATCTCCTGGTGAATAAACGGATCGTCCGAAGCGGCCTCAACGGAGTATGAGCCTGCCGTGCCGGGCAGAGCGAAGGTCATGGCGCCTTCGTCCCCGGCCTCTTGCAGCGTAGCGATAACTTCCAGATCGCCCTCCGGGGGACCGAAGCCCATCACGATGTCTTCCGCGCGAAGAATGCTGCGCAGCCAAGGCCGGAACAACATCGACATATCCAGGGCCGGGAGCGCACGTTTGCCGACAATTACGGGATGAACAAATTCCACCGAGACGTGCTGGGCATCCGTGGCGTAGGGACCGCGACCGAAGGCCAGAAGCCGGCCGCCGCGCAGAAAACGTTCGGACATCTCGCGGCAGGCTTCGGCTAGCCGGGGAGCTTCGCGCGCAAAGAAGGCTTCGCACAAGCGATTGCGTTCCAGCAAACGTTCTTCCACGAGAGTTGCGAGTTCAACACCGGCCGGCATGACATTGACCCCTAGCAAATCCGCGGGAGCGGATCGCCCACGAGCATGTCAATGATTCTACTGCCGCCGTAGCGGGTCGTCACCAGCACCGAGCCAGCAGGCTGCTCATGCACTTCGCCCAGCATGACCGCGCTTTCGCCGCCAATGGTCTGCTGTAAGGCGTTCAGGGCGGCGTCGGCGTACTCAGGTGAGACGACGGCGAGAAATTGACCTTCGTTGGCGATATGAAGAGGATCGAGGCCCAGCAGTTCGCAGGCTCCGCGCACCGTATCGTGTACCGGGATTTCTTCCTCGAAAATATGAATACCCAGCCCGCAATCGCGCGCCAGCTCGTTGAGCGAAGTGGCGGCGCCACCGCGCGTGGGATCGCGCATCCAGCGGATGCCGGGCGCGGCCTCGGCAGCCATAGCCTGCACCAGCGGGAAGATCGAGCGGGTGTCGGAGCGCAAGTCCGCTTCAAAATCCAGTTCTCCGCGAGCCAGCAGGATGGTGATGCCGTGATCGCCGATGGGCCCGGAAAGCAGAACTTTGTCGCCCGGCCGAACCGAGCGGGCATCGATGCGAATACCCGGCAGATACGACCCGACGCCGGTGGTCGAGATATACATACCGTCGGCCTTGCCGTGCTCGACGACTTTGGTATCGCCGCCGACAACAGAAACGCCCGCCTCTTCGGCTGCACGAGCCATAGCGCGAACTTCGGCCTCCAGCACCGTAGTCGGCAGGCCAGCTTCGAGTATAAAGCTAACAACAATGGCCTCGGCTTTCGCGCCGGAAACCGCCAGATCGTTGACGGTGCCGTTGATGGCTAGTTCACCCATTGACCCTCCGGGGAAGCTCAACGGTTTCACCACAAAGCTGTCGGTCGTCATGGCAAGACGAACGCCGCCAATGTTGAGCGAAGCGGCGTCGTTCAATTGAGGCTGGGCGGATCGATACAGCAAAGGAGCGAACAGGCCTTCCACCAGGCGGCGGCTGGCAATGCCGCCGGCGCCGTGGGCCATTTCGATTTGCGGCTCGCGAAACTTGATCTTCGGCAGCGTGCTGTCGGCCACGGCAGTCATCACGCCGGCCATGCCAGCGTCGCGGCCGTCGCTTTCCGATGTTCGTAACTGAAGTAAGCTGCGCACGATCCCTCCGAGGAAACCATCAACGCGCCCACCGGATGTTCCGGCGTACATTCCTTGCCGAACAGCTTGCACTGCGCGGGCTTCAACACGCCTTTCAACACTTCGCCGCACTGCGCCGCCTTGGGATCGGTAACGCGCACTCCGGGCACACTGAAGCGCTGCTCCGAATCCCACTCAGCATAACTGCTGCGAATGCGCAGCGCCGATTGCGAAATAAATCCCAGCCCGCGCCATTCGAAGTAGGGCCGCAGTTCAAACACTTCGGCCATCACTTTGAGAGCAGCACGATTCCCTTCCCACGGCACAACCCGCTTGTATTGATTTTCGACTTTTGCTTCGCCCGCCTTAAGCTGGCGCAGAAGCATCACGATGGATTGCAGCATGTCGAGCGGTTCAAATCCTGAAACCACGATCGGCTTGCGTTCATTGGCCGCAATCCATTCATAGGGGCGGCATCCGATTACCGTGGAGACGTGTCCCGGACCGATAAACGCGTCAAGCCGCATATCCGGCGAGTCGAGAATTGCGCGGATCGCGGGAATGATGGTCACGTGATTACAGAAAAGCGAGAAGTTGTGAATGCCTTCGGCCTTGGCCCGCATGATGGTCAGAGCTGACGACGGCGCGGTAGTCTCGAAACCGATGGCAAAGAACATCACGTGCTTGTCAGGATTCGCCTTGGCCAGCTTAAGCGCGTCCGACGGCGAATAGACAATGCGCACATCCATGCCGCGCGCCTTGTGCTCCAGCGGACTGCCATGCTCACCGGGCACGCGCATCATGTCGCCGAACGCCGCGAAGATGACGTTTGGATCCTGCGCCAGCGCCAGGCCATCATCAATCCGTCCCATGGGCAACACGCAGACCGGGCAGCCCGGTCCGTGAATCAGTTCTATATTGGCTGGCAGAATATCTTTCAGTCCGAAGCGGTAGATCGCATGCGTATGTCCGCCGCATACTTCCATCATGCGATAATGCCGGCCAGGGTCGGCCAGCCGGCGGATCTCTTCTGCCGTCTTCGCGATTACGTCAGGATCACGAAACTCGTCGACAAATTTCATCACACCTCTTTACTGCTCGCTGCCTGAGTACTGCGCGCGACTGCCGGAAGCTGCGGTCGGTCGTCCGCGTCAAAAATAATTAGGAGGCTCCTCGCCATCCTCCAGGCCATAGCCTCGCACCTCCCGCATGGCCTGTTCGCTTTCGCCCAGCATGATAAGCGTCTGCATCTGCTCCAGCGCATCCTGCTCGCTGATCTTGCTCATGGCGAAGCCCACGTGAATCAGCACCCAGTCGCCGGACTTCGGCATATCGTTTTCCAGCAGGCCCAGGTCCACCTTGCGGCGCACGCCCGCGACTTCTACCGTCGCCAGGTATGGCATTCCAGGAAACAGCTCAAGCACTTTCCCCGGTATGGCAAGACACATTCTCTACCCCTTTTCCCTTGTCACAAAATTCCGGCTAACCATCCTTGCGGGCCACGATGTCGAAGCTGAACTTCACTTCGTCCTTTACCTTCAGGCCGCCGCCCGCAGCGGAAACAGGCTTGATATTGTAGTCCGTCTGGCGCAAAGGAAACTCGCCAAA
>JBAVSY010000010.1:0-16267 GCA_049695855.1 Candidatus Korobacteraceae bacterium
GGGAAACTCTGATCAAGTCAAAAACGAGGTCCCGCAGCGGCTAAAGCCGTATGATTATGCGGGTACTTAACGGACGGCCTGAAGGCCGTCCCCTTCAAAACAAGCCTTAATCAGAGTTTCCTTAGCAGTCAAGAATCGCGACGATTGTTTAGCAAGCTCATCGACATCATTAACTTCCTAGTGGTCGAAGTGGACCGTGTATCTCACTTGCTCTAGATAGGCAGCAACCCTGACATTGCCTGCGGTGACCCGGATCGTTCTCTGCCAGGTCGCAAAGTCGTGTTTGCGGATTGTGATGGTGTGTTCGCCCGGAGGTATCGCAATCATCGAGAACGTGCTGCCAACGTACGCACCATCCACTTCGACATCGGCTCCGGTTGGCTGCGACCAGAATTCCACCATGGCCGGTGGGGGCGAGGCAGGCATAGCGGATGCAGGCTGGGCCGGAATCGGTTCGGCAGCAGCCGCGCCACCGGGTTGCAGGTTGGCGGTTGCATCTGGTCCACGCGGCGCAGCCGGCAACGCTGCCGGAGCGGCTGCTGCCAGGGTTTGAGTTGGCGCGACGACCGGGAAACCGGGCGCTGATGTAGCCGGCGGTTCGGCTTTCGCAACCTTCCTTGCTGGAACGTCGCCAGGCGCAGTAGTCATTGCGGGAGGCAGAACATGCGGCGTGTTATCCAATGTAGCCGCAGGCGAGCTATGGGACGTGACTACCGGCTGACTTGCAGTTGTTGAGTTGCTCGACATGTCTGCTGATGATGAGTCAGCCGAGGGCAATGGGGGAGTCGACTTGAACCCGGCCTCTGAGGGTTCGCCGTTGCCGAAGCGGAACACCAGACCCACGGTGACTCGCAAGTTGTTTTCGCGGTCGTTGTAGCCATTCTTGAAAGTGGTAGGCAGCCAATCCACCTGGCCTCGAATGGCAACCAACCGGTTGATGCTGACGTCGGCGCCGCCTCCCAGCGCCCAACCAAAGATCCATTGCGAAGGGTTGAGCGTCTGGCCGAGGACGACATCGTTAGCCTTGCTGGTCAGGCCGGCCTCCCGGTAAGCGCCTCCCAGCAGGACATGCCCGAAGGGCTGAAAGCGTGGATTGGCCATGTAAGCGAACGTGGGCCCGAACATGATGGTGTAGGTCTTGACGTTGATCAGGTCGCTGTACGTCTGATGGTTGCTGGGATCGTAAATGTTAGGACGACCATAGAAGCCGCTCGACTCCAGCGTGCCTCCAAACCAGCGCCAGGGATATTGGGAGATGTCCGTCTGCCAGCCAAACTCATGCAAAGTTCCCAGGTCGTACTGCTGCACGTAAGGAGACGTCTTGGCCCAGAGAAACGATGTGCCGCCATAAAGCTGCCATTCCGACTGCGCGGCGGCGGGCAAAGCCGTAGCCATGATTATCAGGACCGTGAGGAGAAAAGCGTTCCGGAAGAAACGATCGACAGCGCTACCAGAACTGGCAGAGAGGTCTGGACGGACAGACGAAAGCTGGCGCACGAGAACCTCCGGTATGCGGACCGAACCTCGCCGGCAACTCGGCGGAAGCGGCCAAACCTGGTCCGCCGAAAAGAGGCGTCAGCAGAAACAGTAATGAAGGCGAGGCCTCACTTATTCCACGTTCTTGCAGGAGCTTACAGAATCGTCACGTGATTTATACCCACTCTGGGGCAGGGTGGGCCGAAGTGCGGGCGGGAAGAGCATGAGAACCAGCACGAAGCCTGGCGGAAGCAACCGTGCGATGGTTCGCTGAGGCGAGAAGAGCCAAAACCTGCGTCAGCCGGCGTATTCGATTTCGAACTCAATCTTGGCCGTCTTCTCCAGCATCGCCGACACCGAGCAGTACTTTTCTTTCGAAAGCCGAATGGCGTCTTCCATCGCTTTGTGAGAAACGTTTCCGGTCACGCGATAGATCAGCTTTATGGAGCTGAAGGTCTTTGGAAAATCGTCGGTGCGTTCGGCCGTAGCGCTTACCTCAAGGCGAGTGAAAGGCTCGCGCTTCTTACGCAGAATTCCAACCACGTCGCTGGCGGTACAGGCGCACAACGCGATCAGAACCAACTCCACCGGAGAGTTGGCCGATTTCTCGGCGCCGGCATCGACCACCAGGGCGTGGCCGCTGGCCGCTTGGCCAACGAAACGATCGTTATCGGTCCATAGGGTGCGGGCTTCGATCATACGATGGCGCTCCTTTCGTCGCGCCGCCCAGCTCTTAGCTATTAGCCTTTAGCTATTAGCAGTCGTGAGTGGATGCTCTTCCAACCAACCAATCCATCCAACAGGAATCTGCGCTTGCTAAAAGCCAAGAGCTAAAGGCTAAGAGCCGATTCACTGCGGCTTGTCCGGCTGTGGCTGGGTCGTTCCAGTGCCGCCGCTGCTGCTGCCATCATGCTTCTCGTAAATCGAATACTCGCCTTGCGGCCGCTTCAGACGAATGGTGATTTCCTCATCTGCCTGATTGACGGTGTAGTCGTCGCCAAACGTCTGGAAGCCGGGAGCGATCACCTGGATCCGCATCGTGCCGTAAGGAACTCCGTCGAAGTGGGTCTTGCCGTCAGGATCGGTCTTGAGCTCGAACCCGGCCTTCCCCTGCTTACCGTGTTTGTTTACGAAATGCAGAATCACGGCAGCGTTGCGCACCGGCTTACCGTTATCGTCCTTGAGCACTACGAATGCCAGAGAGGATTGCAGGCCCTGGTCTTTCTTATCGCCGGCAATCAGCGGAGCGGAAACCAGAAGCAACGCAAAGATGGCGAAGGCCACACGCAGCATCTTCATACGCATATTCATATTGTAGATTAGCTTTTAGCTCTTAGCAGTTAGCTCTTAGCAGGAAATGCAACGGGCGTCCCCCTCCGCACTGATGCAAACCTGCTAGTCATTTTCAATTGTCATCTGCCTGCGGATCGTTGCCAAAATACCGGCGGGTAAGAGCTACCAGAGCTCGGCGGGAAGTTAACGGCGCGAAGTCGACGAGATGGTTTTCCCCTGGCGCAGCAAGAGCGCTACCCGAACGCTGGCGCCGATCAGGATCGCTGCCAGAATCAGTGCCGATCCAATGTGCATCGTTTCTCCCTCGAGATTGACCAACCGAAAATGGTTTTCGCTGTGTGCTAAGAGCTAATAGCTAAAAGCTAAAAGCGAACTTCAGTTCTGAAAATTTGGGGCCGCTTGCGCCTGCTTCAGCGTCGGAGGCCCATCGTTCTGGGGATCTTGCGTAGCTTGCGTCGAGCTTGCGGAACCTGCGCCGCTGCTGTCGGTAGCTGGAGCCTGCTTCAATGTCGGGCCGTCGTTTCCGTTCGGAGTGGCAGGCGGCGAGCTGGGAGAACCCGCGCTGCCAGTACTGGCCGGAGCCTGCTTCAGGGTTGGACCAGCATCGTCTTTCTCATCCTGCGTGCTCTGCGCCGAATCAGTAGTTCCCGCAGCCCGCTTCAGCGTGGGACGGCCATCGTCCTGCGAGTCGCTCCCTGAACTCCCCGGATCGCTGCTGCCGCCCGACGAGGTACGTTTCAATAACACCGGACGGCCGGGGTCGTGCTTGCCGCCGCCGATATGTTGGCCATTCTCCAGCGAAGCCAGCCGCGCCTTGACGTTCTCGAATTCACTGGTATCCAGAATATACTCGGGACGGTCAGGCAGATATTTGCGAATTTCGTCCTGCGCCGCCTGGATACGCTCGACGTTCATGGGATGAGTGGCGAACGCCTTGGCAATCATGCTCTGCTTCTTCTTCTCGATGTTCAGCTTTTCGAAGAACTCCACAAATGCTTGCGGATCGTATCCGGTGGCGTAGTCGTATTCCAGACCCAGCAGATCGGCTTCGCGCTCGGCGTCGCGGGAAAACTTGAGGAAGCCCAGCGGTATCGCGAGTCCGGCTACTTCACTGATGGCATAGGCCACCGGACCACCAATGAAAATCAACGGCACCGAGGCCATGTTCCAGATCTGCGCCCGGGTCATATTCTTGGTGGCATGGCGGGCAGCCACGTGCGCGATTTCGTGCGCCATCACTCCGGCCAGCTCGGCTTCGTTGTCGGCGGCCAGAATCAATCCACTATTCACGTAGAAGAAGCCGCCTGGCAGCGCGAAGGCGTTCACCTCTTCGGTATCGAGCACCTTGATGGTGAAGGGCACGCGCGCATCGGAGTGGCGCACCAGATTCTGGCCGATACGGTTGATGTATTCGGTGATCACGGGATCGGTGACCAGTCGCGCGCTGGCCTCGACCTGCCCGGCCAACTCGCGCCCCAGCGCCACTTCGCGATCCAGGGAATAAAAATCCAGACCGCTGCCGGTGTTGCGTTGTCCGATGAGGTCGACGTTGTACTTGGCAGGCAGGCTCGAGCCTTGAGCGGTAGATGCTTTCGCAGCGGTAGTCGCGGGACTGGAGGCTGCCGGACTCGAGTTGGTCACCGGCGAGCCGGCGCTGGGATCTGGGGCTTCCGAGGCGGCTTGTTTTCCGGCAGCTTCGATCTGTGCCGCCGTAGGAATTTCTATGGACGTGGCATCCGGGTGCGCGGAGGGCGAAACCTGGGCCCCGCTCGCTGGAGCATCCTGCGTTGCAACTGGCGCTGCTGGTGTTGCAGGAGAAGCAGAATTCTGCGCGACGCTCAGCGTTTCCCAACTCAAAACAACGGCCAGCAGCGCAAACGCAGTTTTCCACAGATGCGCGGAATACGAAGCGGCTCGAACGGCACGGAGGACTGGCACGATCACACCTGCGACTAAATCCGATTATGCTGCCAAACTCGGTGCTATGGGAACTGGAAAGTTCACCCAATCATCGGAAAATGGAAAGATACTGTTAGAAATTGCAACAGACGCGTGCGTGCTCCTGCCATAGATGCAACAGTTCCATTGCGGGATACCTTTTGCCTGCCCGGAACTATGACTTGGTCTTGATCGCGGCTTCAGCTGCGGTGGCACGCAGCCAGTGAACGCCCCGCACAGCAGGTCCCTCCACTCAATCCGCTGAAGCGGGGTCGGTCGGGATGACACCCGTTCTGGGTACCTTCTCCCGGCCCGGAAGAGCATTCGCAACTCCCCAACCCGGCAAAATATAACGAAACCCACCTAAGTGAATGTATTTGCGATAGTTATCTTGTCTCTGACCGAATTCTATCGGAATTTGAGTGTTTTGCGCTCATATCCTGCTTGACACCGAGCCCACAATGGGCTTATATTAGCACTCGTACTGAGTGAGTGCTAGCAGCTGCTAAGTCTCTCCTCCAGTTTGCTCCCATCTTCATGAAACGTGCCGACCCCAACGCCGACCATCAGCGCCAAGGCCGGTCAATGTGTACGGACTTTAACTGAATTCACAAGCTCGAAAGGAGTTCGAAGAATGGCTACAAAGCTGACTCCCCTGCACGACCGCATCGTGGTTCGCCGGATTGAAGAGGCCGATACCACCCGTGGCGGAATCATCATTCCCGACAGCGCCAAAGACAAGCCGCAAGAGGGCGAAGTGATCTCCGTGGGCCGGGGCAAGACCAACGACAAAGGTGAAACGTTCCCCCTCGATGTGAAGGCGGGCGATCACATTCTGTTCGGCAAGTATGCCGGCACCGAGATCAAGATCGACGGCGAAGACTTCCTGATCATGCGCGAGGAAGAAGTACTCGGCATCCTGGAAGGCGCAACCAAGGCGAAAGAGCACGCCGCGAAGAAGTAAGAAACAGTTGTCAGTTGTCGGTTGTCAGTTGTCAGTCAACGGGACTGGAGCTGCCAACCGGGCATCGCGGTTAGGCCGCGAGCAACCCACCGATAACTGGCAAGCAAAAGCTTATAACCAATTTCATTTTGAAAATCAGGTCGGAGCAGGTCGGAAACTGACAACCGACAACTGACAACCGACAACTAGGAGAAAGCACAATGGCAAAGCAGATTCTGCATGGTGAGGAGTCACGCCAGTCGATACTTCGCGGCGTGAATGTTCTGGCCGATGCCGTAAAAGTCACGCTCGGTCCCAAGGGCCGCAATGTCGTGATCGAAAAGAAATTCGGTTCGCCGCTGATTACCAAAGACGGCGTGACCGTAGCCAAGGAAATCGAGCTGAAGGACTCGCTCGAGAACATGGGCGCGCAGATGGTGCGCGAAGTCGCTTCCAAGACTTCCGACGTGGCCGGTGACGGCACCACCACCGCGACCGTTCTGGCGCAGTCCATTTATCGCGAAGGCGTCAAGACGGTTGCCGCCGGCGCCAATCCGATGGCCATGAAGCGCGGCATCGAGAAGGCTGTGTCCGCCATTTGCGGCACCGTCGACAAAGATGGCAATCGCAGCAACTCCGCTCTCGACAAGCTGTCGCAGAAGGTTTCTGGCGAGATGATCGCGCAGGTCGGCACCATCTCCGCCAACAACGACGAGACCATCGGCGTCATCATTGCCGAAGCCATGAAGAAGGTCGGCAAAGACGGCGTGATCACCGTGGAAGAAGCCAAGACGATGGAAACCCAGCTGGAAGTCGTCGAAGGCATGCAGTTCGATCGCGGCTACCTGTCTCCCTACTTCGTTACCGATCCGGAGCGCATGGAAGCTGTCTATGAGAACGCTCTGATCCTCATCCACGAAAAGAAAATCTCCTCGATGAAAGACCTGCTTCCTCTGTTGGAGCAGATCGCCAAGGGCGGCCGTCCGCTGGTGATCATCGCGGAAGATGTCGAAGGCGAAGCGCTGGCGACTCTCGTAGTCAACAAGCTGCGCGGAACCTTGCAGGTTGCGGCCGTGAAGGCCCCGGGCTTCGGCGATCGCCGCAAAGCCATGCTGCAGGATATCGCCATTCTGACTGGCGGCAAGGCCATCACCGAAGATCTCGGCATCAAGCTGGAGAACGTGCAGATCCAGGATCTCGGCCAGGCCAAGAAGATCACCATCGACAAGGACAACACCACCATCGTCGAAGGTAAAGGCAAGCCGGGCGACATCGAAGGCCGGGTGAAGGAAATTCGCAGCCAGGTCGAAAAGACCACCAGCGACTATGACCGCGAGAAGTTGCAGGAGCGGTTGGCCAAGCTGGTGGGTGGCGTTGCCGTGATCAAAGTCGGCGCCGCGACCGAAACCGAAATGAAGGAAAAGAAAGCCCGCGTGGAAGACGCAATGCATGCCACCCGCGCTGCGGTGGAAGAAGGCATCGTCCCGGGCGGCGGCGTTGCGCTGTTGCGCTGCGCTGATGCCATCGACGGCCTGAAGCTGGAAGGCGACGAGAAGATCGGAGCCAACATCGTGCGTCGCGCTCTGGAAGAGCCTTTGCGCCAGATCGTCATCAACGCCGGCGAAGAAGGTGCCATCATCGTGGGCAAGATCCGCGAGTCGAAGGAACACAACTTCGGCTACAACGCCCAGACCGATAAATTCGAAGACCTGGTGAAAGCCGGCGTCATCGATCCCACCAAGGTTACGCGCACGGCTCTGCAGAACGCAGGCTCGATCGCGGCCCTGATGCTCACCACCGAAGCCCTGGTAGCCGATATTCCGGAAGAGAAGAAGGAATCGGCAATGCCTCACGGCGGCGGCGGCATGGGCGGAATGTACTAAAGGCAGCAATTAGCTATTAGCCGTTAGCTCTTAGCTAAAGGCAACAACCAAAGAACCATCGGGTGCCCCACTCATTCGCGGTTTTCGCCTGAGTGGGGTTTTTTATTTTTCTGACAACCGGCAACCGACAACTGTCTCCACTCACGAGAAGAACCCAACGACGCCGCCGAGAGTATCTTGCAGGCCGTGGGCCGGGATTCCGGGCAGCAGGCTCTTGCGCCAATAGGCCAGCAGTCCCAGCAGCCATCCATGCACCATGATCGCCAGCATGACCTTGCCGTTAGTATCCGTGGCCCAGGCCAAAGGCCACGCCTTGCAGAATGATGCCGAGGGCGCGGCTGCCGGTCCACGCGCCGAACTGCCGATTCAAGGCGATGCCGATGTCGCTGCCTCAGCCTGATCTTGCTAAGGGCTCGCTGCTCGCTTTCTGGAATGACAACTGACAACGGATTTCTGGAAGCGCCTGCAAGATTGTGGAATCATGCCAGGGCACATCGAGATTAGGCTTCTCTCAGCAGTATCGTTCGCGCCCGCATCGCATGCCGAACGACACGCGGGCGCGATGGGAATCTCCCATGGATCACTCGCCGCACGTCTCGGCAGCTCCACTCCGGCAGAGAGACTGACGCATGTCCCCTCCTATTACCGCCATGGCGATCCTGAAGTATCAATGGGTCAGGGTCGCCGCGCTGGATCGTTTGCTCCTGGGCCTGGCCGATAACCGCAACCCGGCTTTGACCGGCACACTGGTGCTTCCCATCTGCCGATATGACATCTCCGATCCGTCGTTCGTCGAACTCGCCTTCAGCAGCCCCGCTTTGGAATTGGAAGGTACAATCTTGGTTCCTCGGGCCGAGGTGATCGCGATTCTGAAAACCGATAATCCGGAACACCTGCAAAGAATCGGTTACCGGGGACGGGCCTTAGCCGAACCCGACAGCCCGACGGAGGCGAAGCAGTCGAAGGCGGCGGCCGGCACCTCACCCGCCAATGGGTCGCAGGAATCGCACGAGACAGTGGTTCCTGCGACGCTCTGAGTACGGGAACAGCCCCGCCTCATCAGGCATGGCAGGGCCCCCGCCTGCAATTCGTAGCGGGCTTCTGATCGTACCTACTGCGGCATCTTCTCCACCACCTTGGCCATTGGAGCCTTGCTGTAGGTAATGATCACTGCCGGTTTCAAGGACTTGGCGTCCGCTCCCGTCGACATGGTCATCACAAACGAGGTCGGCTTCCAATCTGAGTAAACAAACTGGGTAACCATCTTCTGCCCATTCATGTCGCTGGTCATGGTGCCGACGAGTTTGTCGCCATCCCACTTTGTGGTACCGCTGGCATCGCAGCCGTTCGGAGTCAGATTGTCGCACCACAGGCCGCGGAAAACCTGCGCCTTAGGGTCCCACCAGAACGTGCCCACGCCGTTGAAGCTGGGCCCCATGGCGCCCGAGGAGTGATACTTCTCCATCAACGACAGCCCACCCGGACCGGGAGTCAGCGTGGCCGTACCCTTGCCGGTTCCCCCATTGGGGAACATCGGTCCGGGATTTTCCTTCTCGGTCACCGTCCAGTTCCCTCCCATCATCTTGATCAGCTTGATCATTTCCGGGGCCGGCTGGGGCACCGGCATCGCCATCGGCTGCGCCGTTTTGGCCGCCGGCTTGGCTGACATCCCTGCGTCCTGCGCGATCAACGTCAGACTCAACCCCGCGGCCAGAGCCCCTAAAATCGTTCCCCGTAGAATGGTCTTCATAGCCTCTCCTGAAAAAAGAATCTTGCGGCAAGAATCTTAAACGAAGCTGCCGCCCAGCGTCTCATCCGCTCGAAAGAAATTGCGGTACCGCCATGGGGCTGGTCCCGCCGCCGCAGCCGTTGGTCCCGGTCCGGCGGTTTCTCGCCCGCTCTCCAGACTAACCTGTGTTATAGTTTTTGGCGGTTAGGAGGAAGCGATGCCTGAAATTACCCGCATGCTCGAGCATTACGACGGCGTTCTCAGTGGTGAACCCTGGCACGGCGATCCCATCTGGCAGATCCTCGGCGGAATACCGGCGGAAGTTGCCGCAGCCCGGCCTTGGGACGGCAGTCATACGATTTGGGAGATCGTTATGCACATGACCTTTTGGGAAGGGGTGGCGACCGAGCGGCTTGCCGGCCAGCGAGCTGGGCTGGCCGAGGAGCTCAACTTCCCGGCTATGCCTGTCGTCAGCGAAGAGAATTGGAAGCAAACTCTGGATCAGTTTCGTGCCTCAAACCAGAAGTTCCGCGCCGCGCTGGCTAAACTCGATCCGGCGCGGCTCGATGAGCTGACCGCGGCCGGCAAACGAACCTACTATGGCGAGGTCCACGGGGTCATTGAGCACACCGTGTATCACGCCGGACAAATCGCGCTGCTGAAAAAATAACGGCCTGACCGGCAGCAAGCGATCACCCAGAGATGTTTTGCCGCATCCTACCCCGAGAGCAGCATAATTTCGAGTGATGCGAGTTTGTAATTCTGTAAAACGGGTGCTAACATCCGGACTCGCAAGCTTTTTGTAAGGAGGCAATTATGTCGGACCGCGATGGTAGTGGTTTTCTCTGGTTTTTAGCGGGTTTGGGCATAGGAGCGGCGGTGGGAATTCTCTACGCCCCGAAGGCCGGCGACGAGATTCGCCAGCAACTTCGCGAGGTTGCCGAAGACAGCCGCGACACGGTGAAAGAGCGGGCTCGCCAGGCGCGTGAACAGGCTGGAAGCTGGGCTGACAAGGGCCGCGACTACCTGAATCAGCAGAAAGATCAAATTCGCTCGGCTTATGAGGCGGGACGCCAGGCTTATCGCGAGGCCACCAGCGAGAACGTGGAAGGCAGCACGCCCAACGTTCCTTAGCTGGTTGCCGGAGCGCGGTCTTCAACCGTTTCCGGGCATGAGTTGCAGTTTGACCCTAGCCCGTGAAGTAAGCTTCACGGTTCCCCGGTACCGTTCGTCATGAATGACAATCTGACCATCTTTGTCGCTATTACAGCCATCGCTTTCGCAGTGCAGGCGATCATTATGTTAATCATGCTGGTCGCGTTGCTCAAGCTTCGCGCCCGCATGGAGACGTTCTCCAACAAAGTCGAGGACACAACTACCACCCTGATGCCGAAGATCCTGCCCCTGCTGGAGAACGTGAATTCGATGCAGCAGGAGGTAAAGGGATTTCTAGAGGTAGCCAAGCCTAAGGTGGATGTCGTCCTCGACAACCTGAGTCACATCACGACTACGGCGCGCGGCAGCGTGGAACGCATCGATGCCACGGTCAATGATGCGGTCGACCGGGTACGCCTGCAGGTGATCCGCGGCGATGAGATGCTGACCCGCACCATGGATCGGGTGGAAGAAACTTCCGAGAAGGTGCAGCACACGGTCATGTCGCCGGTGCGGCAAGTCTCGGGAATCGTGCAGGCCATCAGTGTGGGCGTCGGAACCTTCTTCCATAGCGCACAAAGGCGCCGCCGCAACGGCGGGCCCAGCGACGAAATGTTTATCTAAGGAAACTCTGATTAAGTGAAAGCCAGGCCCGCAGCGGCTAAAGCCGCATTGGATTTCGGGTACTTAACGGACGACCTGAAAGGCCTTCCCCTTCAAAAACAAGACTTAATCAGAGTTTATCTAACGGCAGTGTCCGGAACCGGGAGTTCGTGACCGATCGCTTGCAGCATAATCCCATCCCTCATTCGAGGCGAACGTCGGCCCGGTTTCGCTATTAATTATTCCTGCGATCTGTCATCCTTTCTGGGAAGCCACCGCCGTCAGTGATGTTTGCCTGGGATTGCGGACCGGCTTCCATTCAGATGGCACCAGGTCTTCGGCATGGACGATCAGCTCGAGTTCGACGTATTGCGACGCGAAAGCTCCTCGTGGTGGCCGGTCACGCGCCGCAAGTTGTTGCGGGAGGCGGTAGCGCAGGCCGTGCACGACAAGCGTGAGGCTCGCATACTCGACTTCGGCTGCAGCGCGCAATTGGAGGATTGCGACACGCCCGGTATCCGCGCGGTCAACGCCCATCGCTCGCTGGCCGTTCTGGCCTTCCGGCAGACCGAGGGCAGCAGCAATCTGGTCTGCGCCGCTCCCGAGGAACTCGGATTCACCTCCAATTCATTCGACGCCATCGTTGCAGGCGACATTCTGCAGACCGTCCCCGACGACCGAAGGGCTTTACGGGAACTGCGTCGGGTGCTCAAAGACGGCGGGCTGCTCTGTCTGACCGTCCCTGCCTATCCCTCGCTGTGGGGCGAAAAGGACGAGGCCCAGGGGCATCAGCGGCGCTACACGGCCACCGAACTGCGCCGCAAGCTCAACAACTCCGGCTTCGAAGTCTCGCGGGTTTCCTACCTGGTGGCCACCGGATTTCTGCCCGCGGTCGTCGAGCGTATCGGAAGAAACATCTTCAGCCGGTCCATTGCGCATGATCGCCAATCGGACCGGCAGGTGAACTGGGCCAACGCCGCCATGGTTCTGCTGTTGGACTGCGAGCGGCATCTGATTCGCTACATCAATCTGCCCTTTGGCACGCGCGTAGTTTGCTGGGCGCGCAAGCCCGCAGCCGTTACCGAACGGGTGACGGTTCCCGCCTGGGAACGCCAGTGGGCACGCCGGCCACTGCCCCAGGGCATGAGCTAGCACGGGTCGAGCGGCGCTTCAGCGCTGCGTCCGCTGCGGTTCAATAAATTGCTTGCGTCCCTTCGGGGACGGCAGGGTTCTGGGTTGTCCGTGCCTCGTTTGCGCGCCGAAATCCTCCTTCCACGCTAAAATCATTCTGTGGCTTTGTTGCGCAGCATCGGTACCACCCTGGAGATGATTAAGTGGGAGCACTCCGTGCTCACGCTGCCTTTTGGCTTGACTGGCGCCGTTCTGGCCGCGCGCGGCATTCCCAACCTGCACACCTCGATCTGGATCATAGTCGCCCTGGTGGCGGCGCGTTCGGCGGCCATGGCTTTCAACCGGCTGGTGGACGCGACCATCGACGCCGCCAATCCGCGCACCAAGATTCGCGCGCTTCCCGCGGGCAAGCTCAGCAAGTCGTTCGTGGCGTGGTTCGTGGTGGTGACATCGGCGATTCTGATTCTCGCCGCCTATGAGCTGAATCCGCTGGCGTTTTACCTGTCGCCGGTAGCGCTCGGCATTGTCTTTCTGTACTCGTTCACCAAGCGCTTCACTCGCTGGTCGCACGTGGTGCTGGGACTGGCGATGGGCATCGCGCCGGCTGCCGCCTGGATCGCGGTACGCGGCTCGTTCGATCCCCAAATCCTGCTCCTGACGGCCGCAGTCATCTTCTGGGGAGCCGGTTTCGACATCCTCTATGCTTGCCAGGATTACGACTTCGATCGCTCCTGCGAAATCTACTCCGTGCCCAAAGCTTTCGGCATTCGCCGGGCGCTGGCCATCTCCCGCAGCTTTCACGTCATCACGGTGGCGTTGCTGGTGTGGATGGTGATGGCCTTTGGCTTGGGGAAGATCGCCATCGCCGGCGTAGCCTTCGTGGCGTTGCTGCTGATCTACGAGCAGTCATTGGTGAAGCACGATGACCTCAGCCGCGTGAATGCGGCGTTCTTCACCATGAACGGCCTCATCTCGATGGCGTTCCTGTTCTTCATTGCGGGAGATTTGTTGCTCGCGCGGTGAGTTACGCCTACGTGGCTGGCCCAGAGTCAGGTTGCTTTGTGTCAGGGCACGGCTTGAGCCGTGCCGAAAGAACACTAAATCAATTTGAGGGCTTTAGCCCCTGTGTGCCGTCGGCTGAAGCCGACTCGAACCAACAACCTAAACAAGAGCCCTATCGGCACGACTAAAGTCGTGCCCTCACACAAGGCCCCTCACACCCTCCTGTCATCCAGTTGCCAAGCTGGGATATGATTGAAGAGTTATGCCTGATTCGCTTACCACCGCCAGGAAGCTTCATCCCTTTCAGACCGACGATGCCCGGCTGCGTTCGATCCATGACAAGGTCATGGCGCAGGAGCGTCTATCGGCAGACGATGGGCTGGCGCTTTATCGTTCGGGCGACCTGCTGGCAGTTGGCTGGCTGGCCAATCATGTACGCGAGCGGATGCACGGCGACCTCGCCTACTTCAACGTTAATCGCCACATCAACTACACCAATGTCTGCGTGGCGGCCTGCCGCCTGTGTGCCTTCGGCCGCAAGAAAGACGTTCCCGGCGCGTACACCATGGCGCTGGAAGAGGTCTGGAACACGGCGGGTTCCGGCTACACCGAAGCCATCACCGAGTTTCACATCGTCGGCGGCCTGCATGCCGACCTGCCGTTCCAGTACTACGTCGATCTCATCGCCGGCTTGAAAGAACGCTTCCCGCAGGTGCATCTCAAGGCATTCACCATGGTGGAGATCGCGTTCTTCTCCAAGATCGGCAAGATGACTCCGCGCGAGGTGCTGGTTAAGTTCAAGGAAGCCGGCCTCGACTCCATGCCCGGCGGCGGCGCGGAGATTTTCTCCGACCGCATTCGGCACATCATTTGCGATCACAAGATTGACGGTGACGATTGGCTGCAGATTGCGCGCACCGCGCACGAAGTCGGACTGAAATCGAACGCCACCATGCTCTACGGCCACGTGGAGAACGACGAGGACCGCGTCGATCACCTGCTCAAGCTGCGGGCGCTACAGGACGACACCCACGGCTTCCAGACATTTATTCCGCTGGCATTTCATCCCGAGAACACGCCGCTCCAGCACCTGCCCAAGACCACCGGCATGCTCGATCTGAAGCAAATTGCGGTGTCGCGGCTGGTGCTCGACAACTTCCCGCACATCAAGTCTTACTGGCAGATGGTGACGCCCAAGATGGCGCAGATCACGCTACGCTTCGGCGCCGACGACATCGATGGAACCGTGGTGGAAGAGAAGATCTATCACGACGCGGGCGCGACTACGCCGCAAGGTCTGCAGCGTCAGGATTTGATTCGCCTGATCACCGAAGCCGGACGTATCCCGTTCGAGCGCGACACGCTGTACCGGCCCGTCACCCGCACCGAGACCACCGTAACCGTTGCGGTGTAAAGCCTTCGGCTGCGGCTCGGGATGACGGCGAGAGAATCAGCAGATCCAGCCGCCGCCCACCACCAGGTCTCCGTCGTAGAACACGACTGCCTGTCCGGGAGTGATGGCGCGCTGCGGCTCATCGAAGGTCAGCAAGACTTCGCCGTCGCCGGTCTTCTCCAGCGTCGCTTCAGCCGGTTCGTGGCGATGACGAATCTTGGCCTGCACCTGCATGGGTTCGCGAAGATCGTCGATGGCAATCCAGTTCACGCGCCTGGCGCGTAGCGTGCGTGAATACAACTCATCTCCGCTGCCCACTACGACCTGCCGCTGGTCGCCGCGAATCTCCAGCACGTAGAGCGGCGATCCCGTCGCTACCCCGAGTCCCTTGCGCTGGCCGACCGTGAAGTTGTGAATGCCGTTATGCGATCCGACGATCTCGCCGGTCGTCGTAACCAGCTCGCCCGCAGTATCAGGAATCTCTTCGCCCTGCTCTTCCAGGTAGGCATCGAGAAACAGCTTGTAGTCGCCGCCCGGAATGAAGCAGATTTCCTGCGAGTCAGGCTTCTCGAACAGCCGCAGGCCAGCGCGCTTGGCTTCATCCCGCACTTCGGGCTTGCGCATCTCGCCCAGCGGAAACAGCGTCCGGCTCAACTGCTCCTGGGTCAGGCCAAAGAGGAAGTACGTCTGATCCTTGGCGCGATCCGCAGGCCGCTTCAGGATCCAGCGATCGCTGCTCTCGTCGAACTCGTTGCGCGCGTAATGCCCCGTGGCCAGCAACTCGGCGCCAATCTGGCGCGCCGTAATCAGCAATTGATCGAACTTGAGATGGTTGTTGCACAAGCTGCACGGAATGGGCGTGCGTCCGGATAGATACTCGGCGACGAACGGCCGCACCACGTCGTGCTCGAAACGCTCTTCCTGATTGACCACGTAATACGGGATGCTAAGCGTTTCGGCAACCCGGCGCGCGTCGTAGACGTCGTCGATGGAGCAGCAGCGCCCCTGCACCGACTCCGGCATGCCCTCATGACCGGCCAGGCGGCGCTGGTTCCAGAGCTGCAGCGTAAGTCCCACAACGTGGTATCCCTGCTCGCAGAGCAAGGCCGCGACGGCGGAGGAATCAACTCCTCCCGACATGGCTACGGCGATGGTCTTAGAATTCGGCATTTGGCAATTAGGACTTGGCAATTAGCAATTAGGTACTTAGCAATTTAGCACTCGGCAATTAGATAAGTCGAAAGCGCGCTGGGCAAATTTCTAACGGATGTCTGATTTGGTCAAGGCGAAATCCCTCAGCGACTAAAGCCGAGATGATTTTGCA
This sequence comes from Candidatus Korobacteraceae bacterium, assembly GCA_049695855.1. GTDB lineage: Bacteria > Acidobacteriota > Terriglobia > Terriglobales > Acidobacteriaceae > Bog-257. The sequence continues at coordinate 15,871 of JBAVSY010000010.1, forward strand.
CCACCGGCGGTCAGCCTGAAAGGCCGTCTCCTTCAAATATTAGATTTAATCCGGCTTTCCTTAACTATTTCTCCACACCTTGCCCAATTAGTCGTTCTCACCAGGCTATCGCAACTTGCTGATTCTCATTCCCGGGACAACCTGCAAACCTACGTGTGAGAGGTTCGCAACTCTCACAACTCCAGCTCCGCAGGAGCGAAATTAATTAGCCCAGGGCGGAAGCCCTGGGTAGGCTGCAGGAATTGACCTGAGTCCCTTCAGGGACGCCACCTGCTTTTAGCGCGAAACCGTCGTCAACCCTTTCGCCGCTCCGCGGCCTTTTCCGCCAGCGCCTGACCGCCGGCTGAGGAGGCCGTTACGAAACCGTGCCGTCGCTACGCGACTCGGAGATTTTTCC
>JBAVSY010000011.1:0-39408 GCA_049695855.1 Candidatus Korobacteraceae bacterium
CAAAAGTCGAGATGCCAGCGTACCCGGAAAATGATTCGGGAACTGCAAAAACTAGGCTATCGGGTCGAACGCTCGAGTGTTGTTCCAAATGCACCCGCACCAGCGCAGTGATTTTCGACCCAGCCTCTTTAGGCGGCGAGAGATCTGCTTTACCAAACTCTGAACCCGGACGCTGCCACAGGAATCCCCAAGAATTTTGAAACTCTCACCCCCACATTCTGGAACCCTTATTGAGAATCGTTACATCTGACTGAACAGACCGTCCATATACTGATCTGAGCAGTGGACTTTGTTCCCGAAGGGGACGAGAATAGAAGCAGTTAGCCGGGCAACAAGATGGCCCGGTTCGGGTTTATTAGACAGGGCCAGGCTCGTGCGGCGGCGTGTCTCTCACGCTCGATCGAGTCTATAAAGGTGTATATCATGCGTTCCGCATCGCGTTTTCTCTGTTTTGGCGCTCTTTCCCTGATGCTGGTTCCGTTCAGCGCTGCCCAGAACCAGGGCTCGTCGACACCGCCATCGGACCCGTCAGGATCTTCGACCCAGAGTTCTACGTCCCAAGGCACGTCGTCCGGCTCCGACGGTCAATACCTGCCCGATAAGCCAGAGAAAAACGCTCCCCCGAAAGACGCGATGGATAACATCGATGCCATTGGCAATCGCAACGTCGGATGCAACAAGGGCATGGGGAACTGGTACTCGCTCGACAAGCAGGTGGCCATGGGCCGCCAGTATTCCCAGATGGTAGAGCACGGCGCCAAGATGGTCACCGATCCGGTGGTCACGGAATATATAAACCGCATTGGACAGAACCTGGTGCGGAACTCCGATGCCAAAGTTCCTTTCACCATCAAGGTCATCGATACCGACGAAGTCAACGCATTCGCCTTGCCTGGTGGTTTTTTCTATGTGAATTCCGGCCTGATCCTTGCGGCCGACAATGAGGCCGAGTTGGCGGGGGTTATGGCTCATGAAATCGGCCACGTCGCCGCCTGTCACGTAGCCCGGGAACAGACCCGCAGCAACATCGTGAACCTGGCCAGCATTCCTTTGATCTTCGTGCCCGGCGGCTGGGCGGTTTACGAAGGAACGCAGGCAGCTATGAGCATCGGTGTACCCTTGGCCTTCATGAAGTTTTCGCGAACCTTCGAAGCTCAGGCCGATTTCCTCGGCATGGAGTACATGTACAAGGCGGGCTACGATCCGCAGTCGTTCATCTCTTTTTTCGAGAAAATCGAAGCGCAGGAGAAAAAGAAGCCTGGTGTAATTGCCAAGGCTTTCGAGTCGCATCCTATGACTCCGGACCGCGTCGCCGCTGCGCAGAACGAAATGAGAACCGTGTTGCCGGCTCGCGACGAGTACATCGTCAACACCTCGGAGTTTGATCAGGTGAAGAGCCGCTTGGCGTCACTTGAAAATCATCACAAGCTGCAAAACGACAAGGACAACAAAGACCGTCCAACGTTACGTCGCGCAACGGCTGATAATCCCAGCACCGATAATGGCAACGGCAGCAGCACCGGAAGCGGCAGCCAGCCCGATGATGATCGTCCCACCCTCAAGCGCAACGACGGATCCAGCTCACAATCGTTCAACTAACCTTCAGACAAGATACGATTTCAAAGGCTCCCGACGATGGGAGCCTTTTGATTTTCCAAGAGTAAAGCGGGGTCTCTCAGCGGCCAAAACGGAATCTTTTTGCGGCAACCACGGACGGTCTGAGAGGCTGTGTCGCAACCCCAAAAAAAGTTTTCTGGTGGAACAAACAGCTGGGATAACCAGTCAGACTAGCCGCAACGCGGCGGGATGAAGTTAGCCGGGGGCGTGAGAGGCTGTTACGAAACTCGGTCCGTGCTTATATCGGTGGAACAAAGCGCGCGAAATCGAGTGCCGAAGGCACGGCATAATCTAGCCCAGCACGGAGCCGGAGGCGGAGTGCTGGGTGAAGTGGAAAAAAATCTCCGAGTCGCGTAGCGACGGCACGGTTTCGTAACAGCCTCGTAAGCCCCCGAGAAAGTGGGAAATAGTCGTGAGCCGCGGAGCGCCGACACCACTCGCGACACAATCTCTAACAGCCCCGGAGCTTTGCTAGGTGTCGTCCGGCACGATTCAAGTCGTGCCCTGACAGACCCCAGAACGATTTATGAGATGGCCTCTTGTTTCTCCCGCTGAAGGAGCGCACAATCTCTCACTTGCCGGGACCAAATGCAAATCCACCTAACCACCTTGCCCCACGATCCAATCGCAACTGGCTGATCTTTGCCGTAGCCGTCGTAGTCTTCGCCTATTCTCTGCCATTCCTGCTGAACCATTTTCTTCCCGGCCCCTTTCTCAACGTAGCCGTGGTGGACGAGAAGATTTATCTGGCGCGAATCATGGACGCTTACCGCGGCGGCAGCCTGGGCAATCCCTACCTTGCCGAACATCAGGACGCCCCGCGCTTCATGCCGGAGTTGGCGGAGCGGCTCGTCGCTCTCACCGCTCACGGGACGGGCCTGCCCCCGCTGCTGGTTCTGAGCGTCTCCCGAGTGCTGCTTCCGGGCTTGATTTGCGTTGTCCTCTGGAGCCTGGCTCGCGCTCTCGGCATGGAGCCACGATTGGCGGCGCTGGCTGCCCTGCTACCTCCACTCGCCCCCACCATTTCCTGGATCGCCAGCACCGATAGCCGCACCATAGGATTTCTCCGCTACCTTCGCGCCGTCAGTCCGGCGTTCTATGTTTTGCTAATGCTGCTGGCCTTGCGTCTTGTCTTGCTTGCCTGGAAAAAGCCGCTCTGGTGGACGGGCCTGCTGGCGGGCGCGACTCTTGGCTTCCTGATTTACGCCAGCCCTATTTACTTTTGGAGCTTTGCCATCGCGGGAGCGGCGTGGCTGGCGATGCAGGACTCGGGCAAGGTACGAGCGGCGCTGCTGATCTCGGTCGTAACCGCGCTGCTCGTCGGTCTTCCGCACTTCCGGCAAGCGTCGCTGCAGGGACGGCTGCCCGAGGTACGCGAAACCCTGGCGCGCCTCGACTTGCTCACTCCCGGACGAGACCCTGACGAAGGAGTGACCCGGACTCTGGTGATGGCTGTCGCCGTGGCGGCGGCCGTGTGGTTGGGGCGCCGCAGGCTGGGAGAGCGCGCCCGCTTCCTGTTCCCGTTTCTCTGCGTCGGAACCCTGTTGATGGTCCAGAATCTGGTCACCAACCGTCATCTGCAAGGCAATCACTGGATCGAGTGCCTGATCCCCGTCTGGTCGCTGGCCGGAGTGGCATTTTTGCAAAGCTCCACCCAATCTTTCCGTCCGATCTACGTCTGGGTGCTGCTGGGCGTTCTGTCGGCAGGAGCGATCTTCACCCAGGCGATGGGCTACCTGCAATGGGAGCAATTGCGCCAGGAGAATGCTGAATTCTGGGCGCTCGACGGACGCATGCCGCGGACCTTGCAGTGGCTGAACAAACACACTCCCGCCAGCTCGGTCGTGGTGGCCGACACCGACGTGATGGACTCGCTGCCGCTGTTCACCCACAATAAAGTTTACTGGGCCGATTACGCGTCGCAACACGTCATGCCGGAATGGGAGGTACAGTCTCGGACGCAAAGTCTGGAATCCTGGCGTCCCGATGGGGCGGCTCAGCTCCCATTCCACGCCGATTTCTATCTGGGCACAGGGCTGGTTTGTCTGCGCCTGAAGGCAAATCAGTTTCTATACCGCGACCTGCCCGAGGGTACATGTGTGATGTCGTTATGAAGGGCAGCAAGGTCACCAGGGGTCAGCATCAAGGCAAACACACTTCTACTGGTCCGGTTGATCCCCTATCTCCGAGTCTTTGGTCGGTGATACTACCAAGGTCTACTCAGTTCGGGGGCCGACGCCTTCATGAAATCATTTGAATTGGAGCAGAGCCTAGAAGCTGATCGCGAACGCTTCCGAAGACGCTGCGCGTTGCGCTTCAATTAAAACCTGCCGCACAATCCGCCCGTCGTGAAGCAAACAGCGAATGCTTCCGAAGGAATCGCCGTAGTCGGCGGGATCATGGCACTTGAGTAGGCCGTGGATGGGCAGCCGGTTGATTCGCAGCCTATGCCATAATTCTCGTCCCAGCCGAGGAATGGTACCAAGGGTGGTGTGGCCGTCAGGTTCACATAGGATGTTCCAGACGGCAGATTAAAAGCGGTGAACGACACATAATATCGGCAAACCGTGTAGCCGAAATCGTTGGTGTAGCAATCATAGAGTGTGCCCGGAACATTGATAGTCCCGCCGGGAACGAGCACTCCGCAGCCTATCGTATTTCCTGGTGTCCTAGCACAGGGTCCGGAAGAGAATTGGACGAGCATGGTGGGAGGCGGGCTGCCTGGATTCACCCACACCCAGAAACCAGCCTCGTTGACAGGACAAACGGGGGCGGCGTTACACCAGACTGAGTTACTTACGATTTGTCCATTTAGGGTCCAACTCATTATCTGTCCGTTGTCCGGACCGTTGTCATAAACGACTTGCGCCATGGCTGGAAAAGCCGCCACCAGGCACGCAATTGCGAGCAGTGAAAGCGAAGCAATATACATTTTCATGGTGGATCCATCCTTTCAACCGGAAGTTATTTATTCCCGCTATTGGTACGAAACCTAAGGCCGCAAAGGGGACTGTTTTGCGCACAGCTAGTATGCCGAACTACCCCAGGACCTGGGCCGGTGCGCGTTCGTGCTTGACCTAACAGCAACTACTTATTAAGGGAACAGGACTGGATGGTGCGGCTAAAGCGCAAGGAAGTCAAGAAGTTTGTAATCATTTCTTCACAATTCAAAGGTAAGAGCGGCACTATTCGTAGATGGAGCAACCAGATTTCGTTGCCGGGTGCCTCTCAAGTTGCCTTTGCTTGAGTGGGTGTTTTGGTCGATGCGACTGACGTTCGGCATCTCATCCTTGGGCAAATCGCACCGTCCTACGTTGTCCGACTCATACGCAAAAGGCGCGAATGCGTGAGGCCCCCACCCCAATTGGGAATCGAGCACCCCCAAGACCTGCCGAATACTCCCTGGTGAGCCCCGGTTCAGTCCCGATTTCTCGGGCCGGCTTCGGCTCAATTTTCGTCGTTCTGTATCATTTCCCGCATGCCTCGCCTGCACCTCGTTTTCATATTTGCCACGGCCATCCTACTATCCGCTTCCGCGCAGCAAACCTCGTCCGCCCAGAACAGCCCACCGCAGCCAGCGTCATTCTCCGAGCTGGTTGTGCTCGGCTCCGGCACGCCGAATCCTGATCCCGACCGCTCTGGGCCGGCGGTTGCCATCATCGTCAACGGACACAGCTATCTGGTGGACTGCGGTCCCGGAGTCGTACGCCGCGCCGCCGCGGCCAGCCGTCAGGGCGTGCCCGGCCTGGAGATGCCGGATCTCCGCACGCTTTTCATCACGCATCTGCACTCCGACCATACGCTCGGCTATCCTGACCTCATCTTCACGCCCTGGGTGCTGGGGCGCACCGGTCACCTCGCCGCCTACGGGCCGCGCGGTCTCGACGACATGACCAAAAACATTCTGGCGGCGTGGAAGAAAGACATCGACGTCCGCACCAAAGGTCTGGAGCACGCCAACTCCACCGGCTACCTGGTCGATGTGCATGAGATCCAGCCGGGCGTCGTCTACAAAGACGAGAACGTGACGGTCACGGCGTTTGCGGTGAAGCACGGTTCCTGGGACGAGTCGTTCGGCTACCGCTTTCAGACAACGGACCGCACCTTCGTGATCTCCGGCGACACTTCGCCGGCCGATTCGGTAGTGCAGGCGTGCAACGGCTGCGACGTGCTGCTGCACGAGGTCTACACCCAGGACCCGCAGCATCCCATGAGCGCCGATTGGCAGAAGTACTTCGCTGCGTTCCACACGTCTACCGCCGAGCTGGGGGCAATAGCTACCCGCGCCAAACCCAGGCTGCTGGTGCTCTACCACCAGCTCTTCCACGGCGTATCGGAAGGAGAGATGCTGCACCAGGTACGCCAGCACTACTCGGGCGTCGTGGTTTCAGCCCACGATCTGGATGTGTATTGAACTGCTGCGACGTGGTATATGTGACCGTGCTCGGCTGCCCCACTCAAGCCGCCTTTGCTTGAGTGGGCGGTTTCGGTCGATGCAAACGAAAATCTGCTTCTTATCTTCTAGACAGGTCGTGCCGTCCCGCTTCGTCTCGCTCATTCACAGCGGCGTCGAATGAGTGGGGCGCCCGGCAGTCAAACAGCAACGGCCCGGACCAAAACAGGAGATCCTGGACAATCCAGTCTCACCCCGCTTCTTTAATGCTGTGCCCAAAACTGCATGAATGCTGTAAGCTCTTCTCTACGCGAAGAGGGGGTCTGGCAAGAGTTGATTACGGCCATTGAGCTGGGAAACGTTAGAGTTTTTGAAGGGGATGATTGGACTTTCCATCTCTCTCCTTTAACCGTCCTTTGCGGCACGAACAGTGCTGGCAAATCGACTTTGTTGAAGGTCTTGCTGTTGCTGCGACAGACGATGGGGATTCGAGAAGCGCTCGGAACCAGGGCCGCCAAGCTCCGATTTGTAGGGAGCCAAGTCGATTTAGGGAACTACCGATCTTTCGTTTCGCACAATGAGATTTACCGGGACCTTTCGATTGGGTTGACACTAGACGGCGCCATGCCAGAGGGAGCCATGTCCCAGTTGAACGCCCGCGAGGGCCCGCAGGCTTCTTTGAACACGCTCCTCGACAGTGGGCCAGACAGCGAGGCTTACTCGCTGAGATGTGCCTTCAGGTTTGGCTATCTTCGTGAACAAACACGCCCGCGCATGTTTGCGGAGGATCGCGACAACGTTCTGTCGGCGGAATCCGCTGATTCGAAGGAAGCGCGTAGCGAGGAAGATATTGAGGAACCGTCTAGTTCCGACGAGCCTCAACCTATTCTGAAGAGTTCGAATTACGAAATCATTCAAAGAGGCAAAGTACTGCTTTCCTGGTCCGTTGCGGTCTCGCAGGACGCGAACGGCCCTTTCTATCGAATGAAACTACCCGTCTCCTACTTAGAAAAAGGGAGCGGTCTAAAGGGTATCGTCGCAGAGCAGCTAGATCTTCATGGCAACGCCGAATTTATCACTGTTCTCCGGGGAACCCTACCAGACAGAATTTTAGGGCGAATCTCTGAAACGCCTGAGAATCTGGCGGACGACATCCCGTGGCGTTCGTGGCCCCTTCCAGTTCACATAGAGAGGGCGTTGCGCGATCTCCGTCGTGGACTAGCAAATATTCAGTACCTAGGGCCTCTTAGGTCCGCGGCTAAAAGGTACTATACGGCACAAGTGGACCCCGACCCTGTGCTAGATCCTGCTGGCGATTTCCTGCCTTACCTGCTTCGTGATCGCGGCGAGATGGGAATTTTGAATCTGAGAATCGGTGAAACGGAGGCTCGGAGAGAGCCATTGGCGGAGGCGTTGGATTATTGGCTCCATTATCTTCGAACGGGTTCCACGAAGCACGAGCGGGCCATTTTCTCTCAGCACGAATTGAAGCTCCAAACCGTCCAAGATGTGCTGGTGCAGTTGGCGGTCAGGAGCTTGGGTGGCAGCGAATCTCATGCACTAGCCGACTCTGGATTTGGTTACTCGCAAGTGCTTCCTATACTCGCAAGAGGCTTAATAACGACACCCGGCAGCACATTGATCGTAGAACAGCCGGAGGTTCACCTTAATCCTGCTCTGCAAACGAGAGTCGCGGATTTCCTGGTCGCTATGGCTAGAGCTGGGAAGCAAATTCTAGTTGAGACTCACAGCGAGCACGTCGTGAATGCCGTCAGAGTTCTCTCCGCAGAGGACGAAACCGGACACATTGCATCTGAATGTACTATTCTCTATCTCGAAGCAACGGGTGGTAAACCAAACGTCCACGAACTCTCTGTTAAGAGAGACGGCACGGTTCCCGAATGGCCGAGGCATTTTTTTGGTGAAGCGGCGACATTGACTGGCAGGCTGCTGCGGGCTCAGAAAAAATTCCGAGGGGGCATGCAAGTATAATGCCTCCACTCCTTTGCCCTTCTCCGATCATACTTGACCATAGTTTCCCTAGGGACGAGGAATCGCTACGTCTGGTGAGCGAGGCATTAGGTGAGATCCAATCGCGTGTGGAAACCGGACTAGTAGGAATTGTGTTGACTCCAATCCTCCAGCTATTTTTGGAAGATTTCGATTGGTGCCGAATATCGGGCAACGCTTTATTAAGAGACATCTACAATCTTCTGACTCAATGGTTCTTGCAACCCCATGATGCGCTGATATTGGTGGAGCTTTCGTCTCTGGATGCCGTAGGGGCTCATCCGATTCCTTCGGACTGTGGCACCGAAGGGAATGTTGCATTATGGGCAGAAGAATTGCAAAAGTTATTGGAAGTGCATGAATCCTGCATCGGGCAACCTGGTGAATTCTTCATTGGAGTAGCCTGTCACTTCGCATTTTCGGGTGGAAAACTAGGATCGTATTCTCCAGAGGATGCTCCCGCGTTGCCGCTCGTTGGACCATCGCAGCTAGACAATCTGTCCGATGCCTTCGATTGGAAAGTGCAACCCGACGACATCCGACAGCCAGTGAGCTTCGCGAGTGCAAAACAAAATGTGTTCGCATTGGGCGCCATTGAATTAAAGACACCTAGCGGAGGAAGCCACTATAAGGTCTACTTTAGAGATACCTGCCGCCCTTGGATCCTAGATCGAAATGAAGATCCCCTGAGAGACGACTTCGTACGTCAGTTGGTTCCGCTAACAAGTTACCCGTTTAACGTTGTAAAGGTCGTCCTCCTAAGAGGCAGCATGCCTGAGAGGGTTTGTAAACTTTTCAGGACGAACCTCATCCCGCCTACCGCTATCCTAGTTGGAGGATGACGGACCAACAAGAAGACTGAGCTACTGATGCAGGGTTGTCTACAGAGGACGGATGCCGAGTGCGCCACTCGAGCTGCTTTTGCCTGAGAGCGTAGTTTTGTTCGATGCGAACCGACGTCCTGCATCTCATCCAAAAGTAAATCGAGCCGCCCTACGTTGTCCTCCTTATTCGCAAAAACCCGCGAATGAGTAGGCCAGCTCGTCGAGTCGCGCCAGAGAAAATTGCAAATCGATAGTCGCCTATGGAACGAGTTGCGAAAACAAACCGTTACGTTCTGTGACGTTCGGTGACCTCCTGCCTCATCCCGGCGAGCACATTTTGCGCACCGATGGGGCCGAAAGCGTCCTCTCCTTATCCTAACCACTCCAGTGCTATTGACCAGAAGCGCTTTTATGGTCATAGTCAACGCCTCATGTCCAGGACCAGTCCTCGACTTGGAGGGAGGAACCATGTCCAACATTGCAGCCACTACACCGTTTGACTATAACCCGACTGGCAATTGGCCAGTTCGAATCTATTACAGAAACACCGATGGAAACGTGAAGGAATGGTGCCTGGACACTGGGCTAGGTGGCACTGTGGAAAACTGGTACGCAGGCGGTTTTCCCCAGCAACCGGCCGAACACATTGCAGCAATCTCCTGGAAGGACAAGACTAGAAACAACCAGATACGAGTTTACTTGTCGGACGGAAGTAACATAACGGAATGGGTCTTCAGTGCTGGTTGGGTGAAGGGAGCACTCAGCGTACCGGGAAAGTATGTGGCCGCAGCTTGTTTTGGTGACGTACCTGCGCTTAGGGTCTACGTCTCTGACGGCACCAATATCACCGAATGGTGCAACGATGATGGCAGCATTAATTGGTACAAGGGTAATTTTCAAGCTAAAGGCGGAGATTTGGCTGCGGCGGCTTGGGAAACCCGAGGCAGTTATATCCGAGTTTATGTCATCAATGGAGGCAACGTGGAGGAACACTGCGCCGATCCGGGATCAGGCTGGTACAACGGGGGGTACACTTTGCCACCTGGAGTGGTTCCCTCCGCCGTTGCAGCCACGCGTTGGTCTCAGGGATGGGGGAGCAACTACTTGGATGTTTATGTTGCCGATGTGCGAGACAACATAACGCGCCAGACTACAGCCGGAGGTTGGACCCAGGACAAAACCTTCCAAGCCCTGGGATCCTCGGTAGCCACCATCGTGTACGACCAAGGCGGATGGATTAAGTGGGAGGCGTACACGATGGTGAATAGTGTAATAACAGAAAGGATTTACGTCGCCGGACTGGCGTGGCAGAATCGGAGCTTCCCTGCGTAGGTCGCAGCCGATACCGCACCTCCCTAGGACGACGAGGATAGCGTCGCATCCGAGCCTCAAACCAAGCCGCTCCCACTCAGGCTGAGAGTGGCTTTTGACTGTATAGACCTTTCATAACCAATGCAGGATTGTGCTGCGGAGCTGCAAAGCCACGGTTGGGATGCAGTGAGGCCTTGCAAAAAATTCCCGCGCATTGCGTGCCGTGAACGAGCGCGCCAGCTAGTTGCTGACCCTTTAACGGTTTAAGTTTGATTGGGATTTAGCTTGGTGCCGGGAGGGGGGGTCGAACCCCCATGACCCGAAGGTCGGCGGATTTTGAGTCCGCTGCGTCTGCCAGTTCCGCCATCCCGGCGAAGGGAGAGGCATCCACAGGTTAGCACACGCTTTGCGACCTGCCCAAGGACACGAAGCGCCTCGGTAGCGGCAAACTCCGGGCGTCACATCGGACCACCTTAACCTGGAGGTGTTTGGCACTCAAACTCGAAAGTTGCCGAGTGCCGCCGGCGGAAGGGGCTGTTACGAAACTCGGTCCGCGCTTGCATGGGTGGAACAAACCGCGCGAAATCGAGTGCCGAAGGCACGGCATAACCTAGCCCAGCACGTAGCCGGAGGCGGAGTGCTGGGTGAAGTGGAAAAAATTCTCCGAGTCGCGTAGCGACGGCACGGTTTCGTAACAGCCTCTGAAGCCGGCTCGGGATATCCAAAAGAAGAGGCTTAGACGCGACGCTAAAAGCGTCGCTCTACCCGAGCAAACCGCTGCCAAGGGCATTCTCGCAGCCTGTTAGCGCATGATCTCGGTTACATAACGGACGACCTGAAGTGTCGCGTGAGAACCCTGTCGTCCCTACGGGACTCGGGATCTTTTTCCCACCTACCCAGCGCTGAAGCGCTGGGCTAAACTCTTTCGCGCCTATGGAGCTCGTTTATTGGTGCGCGATCTGTGGCTTCATACCACCGCGCTTTTCAAATCGAGTTCTCACGCAGACACTGAAGCCCGGCCGTCCCCGTCAAGCCGGGACTTACTCAGAATTTCCCCACGCCTGAAAACTCAGCCGCGACGGTCAGAAGGCGCTCCTCGCGGGCCTTTCCATCAGGCAGGGAGATGAATATTCAGTGAAGAATGAGCCAAATTGCGCCTGTCCTGATTCTCTGCCAGTATTCAAGTGAGTGCTGCCGCATTACAATGATCCCTGCTTCCCGTGGCGAAACATTCTATGAGCACTTCCGCCAAACCTGTACCCCCCAAGGCAAGACGCGTCTCTGCCCCTGAAACCGCAGCTTCCGAACCGCAGAACCCCAACGACGTTCAGCCGCCGCAGCTCGATGATCCCAAACTGTTTGTGAATCGTGAGTTGAGCCTGCTGGATTTTCAGCGACGGGTGTTGGAAGAGGCGCAGGACAGTCGCAATCCCCTGCTGGAACGCTTGATGTTTCTGTCGTTCGTGGGCTCCAACCTCGACGAGTTCTTCATGGTGCGCGTGGCCGGCCTGAAGCGGCAGGTCGAGAAGGGCGTGATCGAAACCGGTCCCGACGGCATGACACCGGCCGAACAGATGCGGGCCATTCGAGCTTCGGTGATACGCCTGTTTCGCAACGCTCACGATTGCTGGACCAAGGAGCTGGTCCCGGCGCTGGAAAGCGAAGGCATTCACATTTTGAACTATGCGGATCTGACTGAAGAGCAGCGCTCCGTCGCCGACTCCTATTTCCAGGAAAACGTTTTTCCCACGCTGACTCCGCTGGCGTTTGATCCCGGACGTCCCTTTCCGCACATCTCGAACCTGAGCTTGAATCTGGCTATACTCCTGCGCGCTGGCGAAGGAGAGCAGCATTTTGCCCGGGTGAAGATTCCCGAGACGCTGCCGCAATTGGTTCCGCTGACCGCCGCGCCCAAAACCAAGAGCCGCAGCAAGACCGTAAGTAAAGATCAGTCGTTTGTGTGGCTGGAGCAGTTAGTCACGGCAAACCTGGAAGCACTTTTCCCGGGCATGAAGATTCTGGAAGCGCATCCCTTCCATGTCACGCGCGATGCGGACAGCGAGATTCAGGATCTGGAGGCCGGCGACCTGCTGGAGTCGGTGGAGGAAGGCGTGTGGCAGCGCCGTTTCGCCGATGTAGTGCGGGTGGAGATTGATGAAGCCATGCCGGCTCAGGTACTGGAGATCCTCACGGAAAATCTGGAGCTTGATCGCGAAGACATCTATAAGGTCAGCGGCGGACCGCAGTCGCTGGTGCGAGTGCGGAATCTCACCAAGATCGACCGTCCCGACTTGAAGTTTCCCACGTTTGTTCCCGCGCTGCCGGCAGCGCTTTTGAAAGACGACGAAGAGGACATCTTTGCCGCCATACGCCGTGGTGACTTCCTGCTGCAACATCCTTTCGACTCGTTTCAGCCGGTCGTCGGTCTGCTGCAAAAGGCGGCGCACGATCCCAATGTCCTGGCCATCAAAATCACGCTCTACCGCGTGGGCCACAACGCGCCGGTGGTCGACGCCTTGCTGGATGCGGTGGAAAACGGTAAGCAGGTCGCGGTGCTGCTGGAACTGAAAGCCCGCTTCGACGAAGAAAGCAACATCGAGTGGGCGCGCAAGCTGGAAGAATACGGCGTGCACGTGGTGTATGGGCTGCTCGGCCTGAAGGTGCATTGCAAGGCGCTGCTGATCGTGCGCAAGGAAGGCGATGTGATTCGCCGCTACGCCCATCTTTCCACCGGCAACTACAACAGCGTCACCGCCCAGCTCTATACCGACATCGGGATGATGACCTGCGATCCGCAAATCGGCGCCGACTGCACCGACCTGTTCAACTTCCTTACCGGCTACTCGGCCAAGAGTTCGTATCGCAAGCTGCTGGTCGCTCCGGTCACTATGCGCGATCGTTTTGCGCAATTGATCGAGCGCGAGATCGAGCACCAGAAGAACGGACGCGGCGGCCACCTGATTCTGAAAATGAATGCCCTGGTCGACAAGAAGATGATCCAGTTGCTGTATCAGGCGTCCCAGGCCGGAGTGAAGGTCGAGCTGCTGGTGCGGGGCATTTGTTGCCTGCTACCGGGCCTTCCGGGAATCAGCGAGAACATCACCGTCACCAGCATTGTAGGACGATTCCTGGAGCATAGTCGCATCTTTTACTTCCGCAACGGCGGCGACCACGAAGAGGTTTATCTGGGCAGTGCGGACCTGATGCCGCGCAATCTGAATCGCCGGGTGGAAGTCGACTTCCCGGTGCAGGATGAGAACCTGATTCGGGTGATCCGGGATGAGATTCTGGGCACCTATTTGAAGGAACAAGCCAAGGCCCGGCACATGACCTCCGATGGAAAGTATCTGCGCGACCCCGACTTCGACAAGAAGGACGCCTTGAACAGCCAGGAAACTTTCCTGGCGCGCGCCGCCAAGCGTCAGGCGGCCGAGCCGCTGGCCGGTCGCAAACCTTGAGTTCCCGCTTTCTCGGCGGGACACGGCACTCAACTGGACGCATCCAACAACCTGGCGACCAACAACTAGCTAAGGATGACATGAGGTGTGGAATGCCGCTGGATTCCCGCGAACTGGACCAGAGACTACAGAAGCTGCGCAAGAGCCTCAAGAAATTTCCCTCCGATCCCACCGCCGATGACGTACATCAGCTGCGCACTCGCGCCCGCCGGGTCGAATCCATTTTGCAAGCTTTGGAAATGGATTCGGCAAGCAATGAAAAAAAGCTGCTGAGCGGGCTCAAATCCATTCGCAGCCGCGCCGGCAAAGTACGCGATAGGGATGTGCTGACCGGCTACGTTGTGGGACTTGGAATGAAGGACGATCCCAACTGCGTGCTTCGGCTGGTCCATCATCTCGGGGTGCAGCGTCAGCATCAGGCCCGCAAGCTTCATTCGGTGGTACAGAAACATGCGGTGGAACTGCGGCGGCGCTTGAAACAATCGCGACGTAAAGTTGATTCGGTGGTCGTTCGTTTTGCCAAGGCGAAGTTTGATCTGGAGCGTAAGGGTGGCGGGGAATCCGAAGAAGGGCCACTGCACGCCATGAGCGTGGCCCTGCGGCTGAGTAAAGAGCTGGCCGCTGTGCCCCGGCTGGGACCCAACAATCTGCACGGCTATCGGCTCGAAGTAAAACGCCTGCGCTATGTGCTGGAGATGGCTGACAGCGACGGTGGCAAGCAGCAGCCGTTCCTGCAAGCGCTCAAGCAGGTGCAGGATGCAATTGGCGAATGGCATGACTGGGTCGAGCTGACCGCCATCGCGCATGAAGTCTTGCGCCATGATCGCGGCTGCAAGACGCTGCGCAAGATCGGGGAGACGGCACACAGGAAATATCGCGAAGCCCTGACAGCCACCGAGCAGATGCGTCATCGTTACCTGCCCGCTTCCGAAGGTGACCAGCGTCAAAAAAACCCAAGATCCAAGCTAGCTCCCGTATTGGTTGCGGCGACTGAAATTGCCGCCTGAGAAGTTCGGGGTAGTGCGGACCTTCAGGTCCCGCGTTAAAGTCGCTGTTCTCATTCTCCCGAGCCGGCTTCAGCCGGCGAAACCTTAGGATTCGGAATTTATCGCTTGCCAA
The DNA here is from genome assembly GCA_049695855.1 of Candidatus Korobacteraceae bacterium. Taxonomy (GTDB): domain Bacteria; phylum Acidobacteriota; class Terriglobia; order Terriglobales; family Acidobacteriaceae; genus Bog-257. The sequence goes on from JBAVSY010000011.1 coordinate 14,733, forward strand.
ACCACTTTCCGCCAACAAAATCCGAAATCGCTGCAGAGTACCCACCGGGAAACCTCGTCGCAAATCAGACGTCTATACCTCTGTCGGATCCGAGTTAACATGAGTTGATTCGGGTTTGACTCAGGGGGACCGTCCGGCTTCCTCAGATCACACATGGGCATTCGGCAACTTATCGTCAATTGGAACCGTAAAGGCGCTGCTCAGCTTCATCGCAGAGTAACCGCCTCGGCACTCCCTCGGATAGGCCTCCTTCTATGCCTGTCTCTGTTTGCATCATGGGGCGAAACGGCATGGGGCGAAACGGCACCTGCCCAACTGTCTCCCAGCTCCCCGGCGAAGAATGGCGAGACATTCATGATCAGCGGCACGGTGGTGAACTCCGTAACCGGCGAACCCATCGGCCACGCTCTGGTTCGCATCAACGCTTTTCCCCAGCGAACCTCGTTCAGCGATAGCGAAGGCCACTTCGAGATTGACGGCCTGGTTGCCGGACGCGTCAATATCACCGTCCAGAAGCCCGGCTATGTGAATCAGCAGGACGCATCCATGCATTCGCCGACCTGGGTCACCATCGGATCGAGCACTGGGTCCGTGGTGCTGAAGCTCATCCCCCAAGGCGCCATCTACGGACGCGTGACGGACGCCTCCGGCCAGCCGATTGAGCATGTGCCGCTGCGCTTGACCGACCGCATCCTGCGCGAAGGCCGCAAGCATTGGGAGCAGCGAAGCATGGCGGACACGGATGAAGACGGCCACTTCCGTTTTCCCAGCCTGATGCCCGGCACATACTATCTGGCGGCCGGGCCGGGCAATGTGGGAACCCAGCTTCTGGCTGCCGACGCGAAACCGAAGACCGGCTTTCCGCTGGTGTACTATCCCGGAGTTCCTGACCTTTCGTCGGCGTCGCCGATTCAGCTTAGCGCCGGCCAGCAAGCCGAAGCGGACTTTTCCTTGAACGCTGTGCCGGTGTACCAGGTCTCCGGCACGGTTACGGGATACTTTCCTGATGAGGGCGTCGGCGTCCAGGTCTTCAACCCCTCGGGCGATGAGGTGCAGTTATCCACCAGTTTCAATATGGAGAGCGGGTTGATTCATGTGGACAACGTTCCTGCCGGTTCCTATATCGTGAGGGCCTTCTGCCAGGCGCCGAACCAAACTCTGCGGGCCGAGGTTCGCGTGACTGTTTCTTCCAACCTGGAAAATCTGCGGCTGGTACTGGGACCGGCGGTTTCCATTCCGATCGTGGTACGCACCGAAGGACGGAACTCTTCCAGCTTAAGCGCGGGAGGAAGCGCGAACCAGGACCGGCCGCCAGTTTCGGTCCGGCTGCTTTCCAGTGACACCACCTCTCCGGAAGTGGACTCGACATTCTTGCCATCGGGCTCCGGACACGGTTCCTTGATGCTGCAAAATGTGGATTCGGGAAGCTATGCCGTCGACGTGATCCCACAGCCGCCCTGGTATGTGCAGTCTGCGATCTATGGACAAACCAATATTCTGTTTGACGATCTGTCCGTCACCACTGGTGGGCCAAGCTATCCCATGGAAATCGTTTTGCGTAACGACAGTGCCAGCCTGGGGGGCACGGTAAAGACTTCCGACGGGAGCGTCCCCCAAGCAACGGTTATTGTGGCTCCGCAGCCCGCTTCAAAAATCACTCCCAAGATGGCTCATGTAGGTTCGGGCAGCTTCAACGTGACCGGACTGGCTCCGGGAGAATATCTGGTGTTCGCCTTCGATCAGGTTGACGGCATGGAATACAGCAATCCCGACGTTTTGCAGGCATACGCCTCGCAAGCCACGCACGTCACGTTGTCACCCAATCAGAACGCGCAAATTGTTGTCGATCTGATTCAAACCGGAACAGGAGAGTAGTCGCAGTGTCTGCCAAGCTGGCATGGCTGGTGCTATTTACGCTGAGCCTCTCTGCCCAACCCCGGCAGGTCGCCCCCACGGCCACGACGCCACAACGGTATCGCATGGCGGGCATCGTGGTGAACTCGCTGACCGGACAGCCGGTCCCATCGGCTTCGGTCGCAATTGCTCCCACCACCCAGGGCATGGACCGGGAAATATCCAAGTCGTTCACCACCGGTTCCGACGGACGCTTTTCATTTTCTGACCTTGGTCGGGGCAAGTACTCACTGATGGGCACGGCCCGCGGATTCAGCCTGCAATACTTCGAGCACCACGATCCCTACGCCACCGCGATTGCTGTTGGACCTGACCTGGATGCCGAGCATCTGGTCTTTCGCCTGGAGCCGGACGCCTCCATCGAAGGGGAAGTGAGCGATGAGAATAATGATCCCATCCAGAACGCCATGGTGCGCCTTTTTCAAAGCAGCACCGAAGAAGGGCAGCAGAAAACTCTTCCTGTGAATCAGGCCCAGACCGACGATCAGGGACATTATCGAATTGGACATCTGGCGCCCGGCAAGTACTATCTGGCAGTTTCGGCTCGCCCCTGGTATGCCCAGAATGTCCGCTCGACCGGCAGGACGGGAAATCCCGACGCCGACGTTCAGGCTGCTCAGGACGCTGCGGCTCTGGATGTAACCTATCCGCTCACGTTTTATCCCGACTCTCCCGATTCTGCCGGCGCCAGTCCGCTGCAGTTGACTCCGGGTGAGAAGGCAACCGCCGACGTCGCCATGCACACCACTCCATCGCTGCATCTGCGAATCCACACCGGTGGGCCTGCCGAAAATCCCATGCTGGGCAGAACGGCGTTTCCACGCGTTTCGCAACGCATCTTCGAAGGCTATCTGGATTCCCTTACCAATGCGCCCGTTTCCTGGGCCGGACCGGGAGTGATCGAACTCTCGGGACTGGCGCCCGGGCACTACGTCATCGAAATGCCGCTGCCCGGCGGCCTCAGCGAGAAATCCAGTGGCCAGGGTTGGTATCGGGAAATTGATTTGGTGAGCGACGCCGAGGTCAATGCCTCCGACGGGCCGAAGTTCGCGGCGATCGGAGGCTCCATCGTGTTCGACAACGTGTCCCGTGTGCCCCCCGAAGCCTCCATACAACTCTCCAATCCTGAGACCGGCGAGAATTTCAGAAGCGACATCTCCGCCAAGGGAGAATTTGATTTCAAGTCCGACGATGTGCGGCCCGGTCGCTATCTGGTAGGCCTTGATAATGCCAACGGATTTTTCCTCAAACAACTCACTGCCACCGGGGCCAGCGTGAAGGGTCGTGTGATTGAGATCAGTGGCCGAACTGCCGTGCACATCACCGCAGTCGCCTCGCGTGGGGCTGCCCGCGTGGAAGGTACCGCAATGCACGATGATCAACCCTTCTCGGGCGCGATGATCGTCCTGGTGCCGCAGGATCCGGGTAACAACTTACCGTTGTTTCGCCGCGACCAAAGTGACAGCGATGGCACTTTTACGCTCCCGAATGTTGTGCCGGGCGCCTACACTGTCATAGCGCTGGCCAACGGCTGGGACCTGGAATGGGCGAATCCGACGGTGCTGCAACCCTACCTCAAAGGAGGAGAAGCAGTGCAGGTGCCCGCCGAAGGTAAGCTACAGATCAAAGTTCAGGTGGAGTAGCCACCCAAACCCGACCTGTGTTCCCACTTAGAAACATCCTTGAGAGACTTAGAGTGACTCGACGCGCTCTTCACCACATTATCTTTATCGCGGCTTGTCTTTTGATATCTATCGGAGCCAAAGCCTCTGACCTGAAGTATGGGTTGGCCAGCCGCGAAGTAATCATGAGCCGCCTGAAAGCTGCGCCCAGGAGCGACACGGGCCGGGAAGACGAACTTGCCAAAATGTTTCGCGAGGTAGGATGTCAACCGGCCGAGCAGCCGGTGAAAGGTCTGCACCAACCCAATGTCTTATGCATCTTGGCGGGATCTTCGGATTCGGTCATCGTAGTCGGCGGCCATTTCGATCACGCTGACGAAGGCGATGGAATTATCGACGACTGGAGTGGTGCCTCGTTGTTGCCCAGTTTGTACCAGAGCCTGGCAAATCGGCCCCGAAGTCACACCTTCGTATTCATCGGATTTGGCGGCGAGGAACAAGGCCTGGTCGGGTCGGAGTTTTATGCAAAGCATTTAACCCCCGAGCAGCGAAAACAAATCGTGGCGATGGTTAATCTTGAGTGCCTGGGAGTGACTCCAACCAAGGTTTGGACCAGTCATTCCGAGCCGCAAATGGTCCGAATGCTGCTGGCGCTGGCGCAATCGATGCAGATCCCTCTCAGCGGGGTAAATGTCGATAACGTGGGCACGACCGATTCGGAGTCGTTCGCTCATTATAAGATTCCGCGCATTACGATCCATTCCATCACCCAGGAAACATGGCCACTTTTGCACAGCAAGAACGACAACCTCAAGGCCATCAAAGAAGACCTGTATTACGACTCCTATCGCCTGATCACGCCTTACCTGGTCTTGCTGGATCAGCAACTTCCAACCGTTTTGCCGATGCTTCCGCCGTATCCAAAACCGCAACTTTGACACACATCCTCAGCCGCCCGGGCTGAATCAAAACAAGAGTCTGGGGTTGCGATCCCATTCTCCTCTGGTTCGCAACAGCAACAGCGGCTATACTCCAGGCATTGACGCGAGTGATGGAGCGGGTTTTTATCGTTTCCCCGCTTTAAGCCCGGCCGAAGTAGAACGATGTCAGGCCGGGCTACATCGCTCGTTTTCTTTAGCGAGCCAGTCCTACCACGAAAGCAACCAGAAACAGCAGAACCAAAGCCAGTCGCCAGCGCCTTCCTTCCGGCAAAGGACCGCCCCCCGACACTCGCGGCGGAACCCAGAACAGCGCTACCACTGCCAGAATCAGCGCCGGCACCACCAGAAATGCAAGCAAGGCGTAGCGGGAACCGTCCAACGACAGCAATCTCCCCTGGCGCAACGGCGTGGCCATCGCGTTTCCCAGAAACCAGCAGAGTATGGCGCTACCCAGCCCGGCCAGCGCGCCGAGGAGTCGCAGAATAGGGGATGTCATCGTAATCGCTAGCAGTGTATCAGCCGCTCATCCCGGCGCGAAGCGATCGCGCGAGCCGGAGTGTTCGTCTTCGCTTGACCACCAGAGTTATGATTTTCACAAGAGACTGGATCGTAGGAGGGCCGAACATGGCTACCACTGCGAATTGGTTCATCCTTACCGGATTCATCGTGCTGGTACTCGGCTTCGTGCTGCGTACCGTGGTCATGATGCGATCGAGCGACGCAGCTTCCCCCGGCGGGCGCGTTTTATACGGCCGGGCTTTGCTGGTGCACCATCGCCAGTTGTTTCCCAGGAGCTCGATGCCTCTGCTGGCACGCAGCCTGATACTGAGCGGCGTTCTGGTGTTGCTGGCGGGAATCGCTATCGAGATTTCGCGCTGAAGTCGGTCAGCGTACGGGAGTGACCGCAGTGGGTCCCACTCGGCTGAGCATCCACGGCTTCGGCTTCGGCATTCCCGGCGGCATATTCATCGCCACCATTTTCACCTCGGCCGTGTTGGCGGTGGTCAGCCGTATCACGTAGCGGTCCGCCTGTGGGCTGTCTGCATTCTTTACCGTTAACAAAAGACCATCGCCGGTGAGCTGGCTGTTTTCCACCGTCCAGGTCTGCTGCTTGTCCCCTACGCTCTTCAGATCGCCGCTGTCGGCGAATTGCAACTCCTCCGGACGTTGTATCGTTCCGGAAACCTGGTTTCCCTGCAGAGCCAGGCGAATGACCATCCAGGAGTGCCCCTCAAACATTCCGGTCCAAGCGCCTGCGTATTCCGCCAACGGAGACTTGCGTGCCGGAGCATTCTGCATTGCCGGCGTCATCGACGTCTGGGCGTATCCGATAATCGACAGCGCGACCGCTAACATTGCGACTGATAAGACCCGTTTCATTTGCCTTCTCCCCCTTTTCGTTCGCCTAGAATTGTACTCCCACTCGGCAGGGCCGGTGGCCGGCAGGTTCATGAAAGTTGGGAAAGAAACGGTTGGCAAACATCGAACGGCAAGCGCCGCGAAAGGTTTCTGGCGCTTCGGAATAAACTGGCGTTGCGGAAAATAAAGTCTCAATTCGCGAGCGAGATATGCCTGCCGGAAATCGAGCCCGAAGGGCGGTGCTGCAGTTAGCCCAGGACGCAGCCGAAGGCGGAGTCCTGGGTAGGCCGGAAAATGAATTGGAGTCCTGTAGGGACGGCACTTTCTCACTTTCGCCAAGAACCCTGCTCAGCTACTCAACTGCTGGGCTGAGACCATGCCGATCGCCCTTGAGTACTCGCGGCGGAACCGCCTGGCGAGTCCGTTCTTCCTGATGGCAATTCCAGCACAACGGACGCATCTGCTGCAGGTTCTGCTGCAACTCTTCCAGATACATGTCGCGCAACTCGAATAGTTTTTGCTCTTCGTTGAGCAGCGCCAGCCGGCTGCGCCGCCAATCCGACGGCCCCAGCGAGCGCGCACAAATCGCGCAGCTCTTGCCTTCGTACCACTTGGTGAGCAGGCGCTCGATATTTTCCGGCGAAGGATCGATCTGCTCCAGGCACTCCTGCCCGCAGCTACCCTTGTCGGGCCAGCGCGCGCACGACTGCAAGCGCGAATGCTCCTGGCCGCGCAACGCGGTCCAGAAGGCGAAATTGCGGTCCACCTCGACCTCGACTGCCTCGCCCGAGTCGGGACAAGTCACAGACTGGCGACCGCGATTCTTGTAGTAGTCTTGCAGGCTCAGAGCCACCGGCGGACCGACAATGATAAAGGCGCCGGCGAAGAACAACAGGATGGGGAAAATGGCGAAGGTCAACATAAAGCACCCGCAACCGCAGGAGCGGCCCTGATGCGTTTGTACCGCCGACGTCACACAGATTCAGTGACCCAGCGCACAGGGGCGTGTGACAAGGACTGAGCGAACGGCAAGAAGCTTAAGACTCGTTTTTGTATGTGCCCGAGGTTTTCGCCCTGTGCCCCAGGTTCGCCCGTCCTTTGGGCTAACCTGGGATCGCCGACCGGGATCACTGAATTCACTCAGGAAAGTTGGCGGTTCGCTCTGTGCCCCAGGTTCGCCCATCTTTTGGGCTAACCTGGGATCACCAAAACTGGATCACTGAATTCGCGAGTGAAATGTCGTATGTTCAGTTCATGCCAACTGGTCTGCGGCGGTTTCACCAATCCGGAGACTCGCATTTCATCACCTTCAGTTGCTATCGTCGTCAGCCCAAGTTTGTCAACGCTGCGGTTTACAACCTGTTCCCACTTTGCTTGGAGCGCATGCGGCGCCACTTCCAGATGCGTGTCTACGGATACGTGGTCATGCCCGAGCACGTTCACCTGCTCCTCAGCGAGCCCGAACGTGGGACGTTATCCGAGGCAATGCATTACCTGAAGCTGTCATTCTCCAAACGCCTGCGCAGCCTAAGAATTTGTTCCCCGGGTTCGACTGGTATCTGTGCCCCAGGTTCGCCCCTCTGTTGGGCTAACCTGGGATCTCGGAAAGTCGGTCCCTTCTGGCAAAAACGCTATCACGACCGCAACGTAAGAGATGCGCACGAGTTCACCGTGAAGCTTCGGTATCTACACCGGAATCCGGTGAAGCGCGGACTGGTAAACGATCCGCGAGACTGGAAGTGGAGCAGCTTTCGGCATTATGCCCTGCGGGAAAACGGAGTGGTGGTCATTGAATCGGAGTGGACAGCCAGAGGTCGTGAGTTGAAACAGTTCGGTGGGCCTGCACGAATCTTGCTCAATCCAGGTTAGATCGTCCCAACCCAGGTTAGCGTCCAAAAGACGGACGCGAACCTGGGGCACTGAGCAGTTGAATACGGGCACACATCATTTTTCAAGATACTGAAACCGGGTATCTGTGCCCCAGGTTCGCCCTTCTGTTGGGCTAACCTGGGTTCGATGCCGACAGCCGCACCCGAGCCCATCCCACCATCTATAATGACTCTGTTAGCTGCTGGGCCGGACGGTCGCTGTCGGCTTGTGGACACTGGTTTCGATCAGGTTGCGCAGGCGGGCAGAGGAAAGTCCGAACTCCACAGAGCGGTGTGCCGGATAACGTCCGGGCGGCGGCCCTGAATCGCCCCGAGACGCGCAACAACGGCGCGTTTCGGGGGCCCGACAAAGGGCCGTTGACGGAAAGTGCCACAGAGAACATACCGCCTCGTCCTGACCATCCCAGCAAACGCTGAACCGGCGTTTGTGCGATGACTGACCAAGCCTCCGGCGAGCGCCGGTTTTGCACTTGCTGGGGTGGTTCGGGCGCGGTAAGGGTGAAAAGGTGCGGTAAGAGCGCACCGCGCCGTCAGCAATGACGGTGGCAGGGCAAACCCCACACGGAGCAAGACCAAATAGGGGAGGAGCGTCTGGAAATCTGATTTCTGCTTCGGCGGAAATTGGAGCTCGGACGTACGTGCCGGCTCGGTGCGTCACAACTTCCGGGTAGGTCGCTAGAGCCGCTCAGTAATGTGCGGCCCAGAGGAATGACCGTCGTGCCGCTCTTTCTTCTCGTTGGGGCGGTCCCACACATTCGAACAACGCGAATGTATGGGGCACCCGATGACGGGAAGGAGCGGCACACAGAATTCGGCTTACAGGCCCAGCAGCTACGAAAATCCGCTCTTCGCTCTTCGCTCTTCGCCTTCCGCCATCAGGCCTCAGCTACGCCTGTTTGTTATCCCGAGCCCTTTTGTTTTGTCATCCCGAGCGAAGCCGAGGGATCTGCGGTCCGCCGCTGGCAGCAGAACCAGCAGAGGAGGGTGGCTACCGCGAACTAAAGGGACGATGGCTACCGCGCCACCCACACGGCGGTGTCGGCTGCGGCACGGCGAGCATTGGAGCGCCGGCTTGATTTGAGGGACGGAGGCTGGTTCTGCGCACTCACGGCGGATGTCTGCAGGTCCAGTTCTCGGGAAGTCAGGACGTGGGTTCCGGCAAAGCGAATATCGGCCACGGACCGGGTGGATGTCGCTACCCGCACGCCGCCTACTTCGCCATAGTTAATGGTGACCGCCAGATTCCTGATCCACAGCGACGGGCTCTTGGCCGGCGAGCCTTCCATGCGCCGGATGGTGAAATCGCCCGCATCGATCCAGGCTTTGCCCCGAATCAGTTCCACCGCCTGCCGTTTGGGCATCAACTGCAAAACGTAACAGTCATGACCGTCGATGGTTTCGCGGCCGAGCAGCGCAAAATCATAATTCCGGGCCGTGACCTCGTGCTGTTCAGCGTGGCTCGCCATTTCCGCTTCGTGGTCCAGCACCTTGCGGACAATGCTCTCGCCCCGGCTGCTGCCTTCTGACTTGAGGATGGTGTAATCCTTCGCCCCAGGCGGAACGAAGTCGACCTGGGCTATGACGTTGGAACTAGGGTTCTGCGCTCCCAGCGCCGAAAGCTGATACTCGCGGGTCACCGCATAAGCAATGTCCCGGTCGCGCGACCCGACTTGGGCTTGTGTCATGCGGTTGATAATGTCAGCCAGAGAAAGCGTTTGCGATTGTCCCCACAACAGCAGCGGAGTTGCCACACTAACAGCCAAGAAGAGAAATGCAATCCGGGTTGAGGAAAGGGCCCGCATGTCTGGTTGGCCGCAGGTTCGCGGTCAATTTGTTAGAAGCAAGCCAGCTGCCAATTGATGTAAGGGGACGATCAGGATTTCTGATTCCTGAATTCAACAGCTTGCAGAGCTAATGCGAGTTCGAGCTACGGCAGCAAGGCACAAATTGGAGACCGGCTGGTGAAATTTTCCCTGCTCCCGTTCGGAAGTGGAACCGCGATATCCAATGTGGGCGCGGAGGAGCCGAAGAAGGTCATGCCGCGAAACCGCCGGCCCTCAGTTTTGCGCGACTTCGCGATAAACCTCCAGCATGCGGCGCACGCTGGCATCCCAGGAAAATTTTCCCGCTTGCTCCAGGCCGCGGGCTTTCAGCTTGTCGCGCAAAGGCTGGTCGATGAGCACGCGATGCAGAGCGCGCATGATCTCGAAAACATTCTCCGGATTCACCATGATCGCCGCGTTGCCTACAACCTCGGGGATCGACGAGGTGTTGCTCGTCACCACCGGCGTGGCGTGCGCCATGGCCTCCAGCGGCGGCAACCCGAAGCCTTCGTACAACGACGGGAAGACGAAAATCTTTGCCTGATCGTAAAAAATGCGCAGCACGTCGATGGGAACGAAGCCGAGAAAGCGGACATCATTCTGCACCCCGCCTTTGACGGCCGCGCGCCGTAGGTCGGGATGCTTGGAAACTTCGTCGCCAATGATGATGAGTTTCAGGTCTTCGAACCGGCTTTCCTTGTTGAGCTCGCCTTTCAGCGCGGAGAACGCCTCGATGATGCGCACCACATTCTTGTGCGGGCTGATGCGGCCGGCGTACAGCAGGAAGGGATAGTTAACCTGATAGCGCTCGGCGATGAGCTGGCGTTCGGCATCGCTGCTATGGCCTTGGCGGAAACTGTCGTCGATGGCGTTGTAGATGACCTCGATTTTTTCGGCCGGCACATGGAAGATGCGTTCCGCGTCGACTTTGGAAAAGTTGGAGACCGCGAAGATGCGCGCCGCCCGCTGCAGCACCCGCTTGGTGAATTGAAAATGCAGATTGCGCTTCACGCTGGAATGACTATTGAGGCGATAGAGATGGTCGAGCAGATCGTGTACGGTCACCACGTAGGGACATGGGATGCCCTGCGGTTTCCAGAACAGATGCGGCACGTGCAACAGGTCGCAACCATGATGTTTCAAGATGCGATGCAGCTCCAGATAGCTGGCGACCGAGAATTCGTTGGGCTGTCCGGGAACAGTGATGAAGTTCGGCGGCAGCGGCTCAATGTCTCCCAGCTTGCCGGGAATTCCGATCAGGAAATATTCATTCTCATGATCGAGGCGCGCCAGCGTGCGGATAGCGTTGCGAGTATAGGTCCCAACGCCGAACTCGGTGATGCGGCGAATATCGATGGCGACGCGCACAGATCAGTGTAAATCCCGAAGAGTGCGAGGTGGGCTCAGATTAAGCCTTGCTTTGAAGGGGACGCGGCTTCAGCCGCGCCGTAGTAGTCCTTTATTTTTGTCATTCCTCGTGGGCTTCAGCCCACGAGGAATCTGCTTTTTCAGCAGCCTCTTTAGCCGCTGCGGGGACCTCGCTTTCACTTGATCAGAGAGTTTCCCCAAGTGGGCTCAGAAGTGGGCCGCTATAATCGCCCCAGCCATGGAGAGTTGGTACAAAGTCCACTTCGTTTTTTCCGAAGCTGGCGTGAGAGCCAAAGCCGTCAAACTGCAGAACGACTATTCCAGAATATTCGTAAAGAATCGCGGCCCCAAGGATGCTCTGGTTTTCACCGATCAAGAGCACAATGAACAGCACTACGATTATTATTTCTCTCCCGGCGCGATGCGCATTGCCGGTCCTCTGGTACTTGCTTCCGGCGGCGTCCCCTGCGCACGGCCAGATCGCAGCCAAGTAACGATGGCGGGGGGAAACATCCACAGCGTCGATCGCCTGCTACCGAAGAAGGACCGAGGTGGCGCGCCAGAAATCTTGTGCTTGTGCCCCAGGTTCGCGCCCTTCTTTCGGGCGCTAACCTGGGACTCTGTTGGGACGCCACCCTGGGAATCATCGAGAGTATCAGGAGAGCTCTCTTAGGCCTTCACCGTCTCCGCATGTTTCGCACGACGCGAAGCGTACAACGGAAACGCTTCCGCCAGATCCAGCACCTCGCGGCGAATCCGTGTCAGCACGTTCTTGTCGGTACGATTGTGCAACGCCTCGGAAATCCACTTGCCCACCTGCCGCATTTCGTTTTCTTTCATGCCGCGGGTGGTCAGCGCCGGAGTCCCAATGCGAATCCCGCTAGGCTTCATCGGCGGATTGGTGTCGAACGGGATCGCGTTCTTGTTCACCGTGATGCCCGCGTCGTGCAGCGCGTTCTCGGCTTCGCTGCCCAGCATGCCCTTGGCAAAGACATTCACCAGCATCAGGTGCGTGTCGGTCCCGCCGGAAACGATGTGGTAGCCCTCGTCGGCCAGCGTCTGCGCCAGTACTGCCGCGTTCGCCACAATCTGCCGCGCATAATCTTTGAAGCCAGGCTGCATCGCCTCGTGGAAACAAACTGCCTTGGCCGCGATGATGTGTACCAGCGGGCCGCCCTGCATTCCCGGGAAGACAACTTTGTCGATCGTTGCGGCGTGCTCAGCTTTGGAAAGAATCAGCCCGGCGCGCGGTCCGCGCAACGTCTTATGAGTGGTACTGGTAACAATCTGCGCGTGCGGCACCGGTGACGGATGAGCGCCACCGGCAACTAGTCCAGCGAAGTGCGCCATGTCGACCAAATAAATCGCACCAACTTTGTCGGCAATCTGACGCATGCGGGCGAAATCAATGATGCGCGGATAAGCGCTGCCGCCGCCAATGATCAGCTTGGGATGCTCGCGCTCCGCGATTTGCTCCAGATCGTCGTAATCGATGGTTTCGGTTTCCCTGGTCACTCCATAAGGAACGATCTTGTAAGTCTTGCCTGAGAAGTTGAGCGGATGTCCGTGAGTGAGATGTCCACCGTGCGCCAGGTTCAATCCGAGAATGGTGTCGCCCGGCTGAATGACCGCGGCATAGGCAGCCATGTTGGCGGTCGAGCCGGAGTGCGGCTGCACGTTGGCATGCTCGGCGCCGAAGAGTTGCTTGGCGCGGTCGCGCGCCAGGTTCTCCACCACGTCGGTGAATTCGCATCCGCCGTAGTAGCGCTTGCCGGGATAGCCCTCGGCGTACTTGTTGGTGAAGACCGAGCCCGCCGCTTCCAGCACGGCCTCGCTCACGAAGTTCTCCGAGGCGATCAGCTCCAGCCCTTCGTGCTGCCGGCGCTCTTCGTTCTCGATGGCTTGCGCGATCTCCGGATCGGCTTCGGCCAGCGAGCGTTCCATAGGATTTATAGCCATGATTCCGTCCTCCGCAATGATTCCTAGAAATTAAGTACGGCCGGCGTGGTCCGCTCCATGTGACGTTCCGCTTTGCTCAGCGATCGGAATCCCACTTTTTCATAGAGCGTGTGCGCGTCGCGCGTAATCAGTTGGCAGCGGCGCAATCCCTGCATTTCGGGATGCTGCATGACGCACTGCATCAACCAGGTCCCCAGACCTTTGCCCTGGTGAGATTCCAACACGAAAACATCGCAAATGTACGCGAACGTGGTGTAGTCGGTGACCACTCGCGCGAAGCCGATCTGAGTTTCCCGCTCGAATAGTCCGAAGCACAGCGAGCGTGGCACGGCTCGCTCCACAATTTCGCGAGGGATACCTTCCGACCAATAGGCTCGCGCCAGATAACCATGGATTACGTCGATATCCATGCGCGTGGCGTCGGTCGTGACGGTGAACTCGCCGCGGCGCTGTTCAAACGCGGCCCCGCAATCCAACGTTGTCTCCATTGGTCACATTGTAGCGCGAGGGCGTTCGGTGACGAAGGTTCGCACCGGAGCGAATCCGGCGCTCGTCCCCACCGGGTTGAGCAATCCTGCGCTCAAGGCGGATAATCCGATTATGCTTTCACCACGCGTTTTCCAGCTATGGGCTGTCGCCCTGACCGTGGCCTTTTCTGCTCTCACACTCTGGGCCGCTAAAGAGTTCGTTATGCCGCACGCGGAAAACGCCAGTACCTATCCGTGCAAAGACGCTCATCCCACCGAGAAGGTGACCATGGCGGTTGAGGTCTACAATACTCCTCCCAAGGCCGACATCTTTATTACGCCTTACAACCAGGAAAGTATTCTGCCGCTGTTCCTGATCATCACCAACGACGGCGACCAGCCGGTCACGGTGAAAAGCATGCAGGCCGAGCTGGTGACGGCCCAGCGCAGCAAGTTGGAATCGCTCACCGCTGACGATGTCTTCCGCCGCGTGGCCCACGTCGATGGCAGCAGCACCAGTCCCGCGCGCGTCGGACCGATTCCTCTTGGCGGTAACAAGAACAAGAAGGTGCAAAAGCAATACGAAGAAATCATGAACTCCATTTTCACCGCCGCTGCCGTCGAACCGCACACCACTAGATCTGGATTTCTTTACTTCGATGTTCGCGACGTAAAGCAGCCGGTCGAGGGAGCGCACGTCTACCTGACGGGAGTCCGCGACAGCAATGGAAATGAGTTGATGTACTTCGAGGTGCCGCTGGTTCCGTCGAATGCGGCGAGCGGAAGCGGACAATAGTTCTGTCGCGATCGATTGCTGCCCGTTCGCAGCTCGGCTTTCGCATCTACTCAGATCGGCCGTCGCATCTACTAAGGAAAGCCTGATCAAAAGTCTAATATATGAAAAGGGGACGGCCTTTCAGAGACTGGGTCGCAACCGAAAAAAGTTTTCTGGTGAACAAACATCTGAAATAGCCGGTCAGCCTAGCGCTACGCGGCGGGATGAACTTAGTCGGGAGCGTAAGAGGGTGTTACGAAACTCGGTCCGCGCTTGCATCGGTGGAACAAACGACGCGAAATCGAGTGCCGAAGGCACGGCATAATCTAGCCCAGCACGGAGCCGGAGGCGGAGCGCTGGGTGAATTGGGAAAAAATCTCCGAGTCGCGTAGCGACGGCAGGGTTTCGTAACAGCCTTGTAAGCCCCGATCAAGTGGGAAAAAGCCGTGAGCGGCGACACCACTCGTCCCTTTCAGCCCCTCCGTAAGCGGCGCAAAATCATCTTGGTTTTAGCCGCTGAGGACTTTGCTTTGACTTAATCAGACATTCTGTAAAACTAAGGTTGCTTGGGCTGAGCCGCCGGCTTCGCCATCTGCTCGATATATTTGTCAGCATCGAACTTCTTACGGGCGGCTGCGCCTGACATATAACGAATCGTGCCGAAAATCGGCCGGTCGAACCACGGGCGATCGAACTTGCCTGCGATCGACCAGGCGATTCCGGCATAGCCATTGGGATCACGGCCATCCAGGAAATACTTGTCGTTGAGATAGACCGCCGTCTGATAGGCAACTGCGGGCGACGGACTCCACTCCAGAATTTTCTTTGCCCAATACATGCGCATGTAGTTGTGCATCCATCCGGCATGAAGCATCTGCCGCTGGGCGGCGTTCCACAGATTGTCGTGGGTCTCGGCGTGCTCCAGTTGTTGCCGGGAATAAATGCCAGCTCGTTTGTCGGCAGCGTGCTTGGCCAGCGTGCGATGCGCCCAGTCCGGAGCGCTCTCGATCGAGTCATACAGCGGATTGAAGTGCACGAAGTTGATCGACAGCTCGCGCCAGGTGATGAGCTGATCCAGAAAATCGTCCTTGGCCGCGCGTGGCGCTTTGGCACCCTCCACTGCGTGCGCGACGGTGTGTGGTCCGATCTGTCCGAAGTGAAGGTGCGGCGACAGGCGGCTGGTGCCATCGACTTCCGGCTTGCCGTGCCGCTCGGGATAGTGAGCCAGTTTGTGCGTGACGAAGTCGTGCAACAGCTTCAACGCTTCCGACGTGCCCCCATGAAACGCAGCCACTGGCCGCACCGACCGATCAAGCCCCTTCCAATCTTCGGTGATGTCGAACGAGCCATCGTCGGACAGCGCGTTTAACCCGCGAGGCTTCTGCCATTCGATCTTGGCCTTCTGATTTGTTTGCGGCGTCAGAAATTCCTCCAGCCGCTTTTGCAACCGGGGACGAATGATGCGCGCCGCATACTGCTCCTTCTCCAGCAGCTTGGAAGGAACGATGACGTCGGCATCCACCGTCCACAGGGGCACGCTCAGCTTCTTGGCAGCCACGTTTCGCCAATGGCTGGGTTCGCGCAGGGGATTTTCGTCGCCCACCACCAGCGACGCTTTCACCTCATCGCAAAACTTCAACAGCGAATGCTCGGGATAGCGCCGCAGCACAAAGCCGATGCCGCGTTTGCGAGCACGTTCCGCGGTGTCTGGAATTCCCTGTGCCAAGAAGGTGTAGTGCCGAAGGTTGGCGTGCGGATAGTACGGCACCGGCGCAAAGAAAATCACAATCGGCTGCTGAAGCGCGTTAGCCGCCGCAACCGCAACATCGAGCGCAGGATTGTCGAGGGCGCGCTGAGCACGCTGCATCCAGTACACCACACAGCGGCCGCTGGGATCGGGCGCACCGGGGCGGCGAATGGTGACGCGGGGGTTCGATGTTAGTTGTTCAAGCTTGGCCATCGCCGCTAAGAGAATAAATCCATCCTTCACCAGAACATTATTCTGATGCAACTGCGACGGCGGGATGCCCCGGTGAACGGGATTTTGCGCTATTCGCGTCGCGCCATTCCATCGCACCCTTGAAAACTCTGCCCCCGGTCCGATGTATCGTTTTTGCAATCCGGCTCATCAGATATTTTTGGGCCGGCAGTTGCGTCATCCTGAATTTTCCATCCTTACCATTGGAGAGGCGTTTCATGAAAGCAGCGGTCGTTAAACAACCTAATTCTCCCATCGTTATTGAAGATCGTCCCATTCCCGAACCCAAAGCTGGAGAGGTGCTGATCAAGGTGCAAGCCTGTGGGGTTTGTCACAGCGACGTGTTGGTAGTGGAGGGCGGCTGGCCAGGAATTCAATATCCCCGTATTCCCGGACATGAAGTAGTGGGTATCATCGAGAAAACCGGTGCGAACGTCAGCGATTGGAAGAAAGGACAGCGCGTCGGTGTCGGCTGGCACGGCGGTCAGGACAACACCTGTCCCGAGTGCCGGCGCGGCGATTTTGCCAACTGCCGGAATGTGAAGGTTGCCGGCATCAGCTATGACGGAGGCTACCAGCAGTACATGGTCGCCCCTATGGAGGCGCTGGCGGCAGTTCCTGAAAACTTGAGTGATGCCGAAGCAGCCCCACTGCTTTGCGCCGGAATCACCACCTTCAACGCGCTGCGGCGCAGTGGCGCGATGCCACCCGATCTAGTTGCCGTGCAGGGGATCGGCGGTCTGGGTCATCTTGGAATTCAATTCGCCAACAAGTGTGGGTACCGGGTGGCCGCCATCGGACGTGGGCCGGAGAACGCGACCCTCGCCAAAAAGCTGGGGGCAAGCGTCTACATTGACAGCCAGGCGACGAACGCGGCGCAGGAACTGCAAAAGCTGGGCGGCGCAAAGCTGATCCTGGCGACCGCTCCCAACTCGAAAGCGATGTCCGAACTCATCGACGGTCTGGGACCGCACGGCAAGCTAATGGTGATTGGTGCCACGACCGATCCCATTGAGGTGGCGCCGTTACAGCTTATTGCTGGGAGTAAATCGATCCAGGGTTGGTGGTCCGGAATTCCGACCGATTCGGAAGACACGCTCCGCTTCTGTGAACTGACCGGCGTGCGTCCCATGGTCGAAACCTTTCCGCTGGAAAAAGCGGCGGAGGCGTATGACCGAATGATGAGCGGTAAGGCGCAGTTTCGCGTCGTTCTGACGATGTGAAGCTCAGAGGGGGCGGGATCATCCGGCGTGCTGCTGTTGGTTTATTTGCCTGGTCGCGCCGCTCATCCCGCCTCAGCGGTTGTATCGTTCGATCCGTCGTCGTTAGAATTAACCCACTACGGTTGAGGTTTGCCCTCGAATTACCCTCCGTTTCTCCGCGATATAATTGAAGGCTTGCGGCAGCGCCAGGTTGCAGCCGGATACCTCGAAAGGAACTTATGCCGACAGATGTAATCATGCCTCAGATGGGGGAATCGATTTTTGAAGGAACCATTACCAAATGGCTGAAGCAGCCGGGTGAGAAAGTTCAGCGTGACGAGCCCCTGTTTGAAATCTCGACCGACAAGGTTGACGCCGAGATTCCCGCCCCCGCTTCCGGCACCCTGCAAGACATCAAGGTGCAGGCGGGAGCCACCGTCCAGGTGAACACCGTGGTCGGAACCATTGCCGGTGAAGGCGAAGCGGCCGGCGCTGCCGCATCTGCTCCGGCTCCAGCCCAGCCCGCAAAGCCGGCTGCCGGAGGAGATGGCAGCAAGGCTGCGCAAACCGAAGCGACCAAACCTGCCGGCGCAGAAGCGCCTAAGGCCAAAGATACGATCCCAGCCGACCTTTCGCTGGATGAAAAGGAAGGTTTGCAAAGAGCGCAGCAAGGCCCCGTTCTGGAATATCCCGAAGCCGGCGAGCAGGAACGCGTGCGCTCCAGCCCTTTGGTTCGCCGCATCGCCAAAGACAACAATGTTGATTTGACCAAGGTTCCAGGCACCGGCCTGGGCGGCCGTATTACCAAGGAAGACATTGAAGCATTCGTGGCCAAGCACGGCGCGAGCACAGCAGCTCCTCCGGCTCCGGCTCCTACTCGTGCCCCGGCTCCGGTTGAAACCCCCGCGGCTCCGTCTGCTCCTGCCGTAATCGCGCCGCTGCAACCTGTGGGCGGGGTGACGCCCGGCGAAGTTGTGCCGATGTCGGTGATGCGCAAGAAGATTGCCGAGCACATGGTGATGTCGAAGCGCACCAGCGCGCACGTGCATGGCATCTTCGAGGTCGACGTCACCCGCATCGTGAAGCTGCGCGAGCGCATGAAAGCCAAGTTCGAGCAGGCCACCGGCAACAAACTCACCTTCACACCATTCTTCGCGCGCGCCGTAGTGCATGGCATTCGCCAGTGGCCGATCATTAACTCGTCGGTCGAGGGCGACAACATTCACTACCACGCGGCGATCAATCTCGGTATCGCCGTGGCGCTGGACTGGGGACTGATTGTGCCGGTGGTGAAGAGTGCCGAAGAACGCAGCTTTGTCGGCTTGCAGCGCGCCATCAGCGATCTGGGCGAACGCGCCCGCACCAAGAAGCTGAAGCCGGACGAGGTGCAGGGCGGAACCTTCACCATCACCAACCCCGGCATCTTCGGCGCCGAGTTCGGGTTGCCCATCATTAATCAACCGCAGCTGGCCATCCTGGGCGTAGGCGGCATTTCCAAAAAACCAGTAGTGGTCACCGATAAGGATGGCAATGACTCGATCGCCATCCGCTCCCGCATGCACTTGAGCATTGGCTACGATCATCGCGTGATCGACGGCGCCGTAGCCGACCAGTTCATGGCCGAGGTGAAGAAATTCCTGGAGAACTGGAACGAAGAGTTGCTGTAAGAAGCCGTCAGCTGTCAGCCATCAGCCGTCAGATACGGTGGTTGGCTGTTAGGGAAGCATTCAGTATTGTTTTGAAGGGGACCGCCTTCAGGCGGTCCGCAAGTCGAGCAAGTGAACCCGGCTTTAGCCGCTGAGGGACTTCGCCTACACGTAATCAGCCCATCCTGAGCTCTTAGCAAACACAATCGCCCTGCTCGACTGTGAAAGGTGGGGCAGGGCGATTGTGTCATTGGGATCAGACTTTTCGCCAACCGGTTTTGAAGGGGCGCAACTTCAGATCGCCGTCGCAAATCTTTTGAATTTGTCATTCCGAGGCGGCTTCATCCGCGGTTTCGCGTTTTTCTGCAAACTGTAAAGCCCTCCTATGCGATGGATTATGAGATACACCTAGCCATCAAGCCGCCCTCTTCTCTTTCTTCGATTCCTTCTCCCGTGCCACCCGCTTGGACAGCAATGACTTCGCCTTTTCCAGTTCCGCTCGCCGGCTCGCGCTCAAGTTGTGTCCGGCGCGATTGATGTAGTACGTGAGCATGCGCATTCCCGAGCCCGGACCCTTCGGCGAAACCTTCTTCGAAGCCAGGCTTCTGGCGATGGTAGCCGCGCTCTGATTGAATAGGCCTTCCGGCGGGTGGGTGGAATCTGTCGTAACTTTCGCGACCCAACGATTCTTCGTGCTCTTCTTCTTCGCGTTTGCGCTCGTCTTCTTTTTCGTGCCGGGCATCGGTGTCTCCTAATCCAATATCTTTGCTAGATGCCGGCGCGGCGCGTTCGCGCTGTACCGTTCCAATCACTTTCGCCACCTGTCCCACAATTGCCACCACAGTGTTTTCTCCACCTCGGTGAGATAGGTCTTGGCCCACTCGCGATCTTTCCACCACGGCACTCCGAACAGGAAGTCATTTCTCGCCCCGGCGGCCGTCCACTGATATTGCGGCTGCCGGTCGCGAAAGATCGAAAGCGCGCGCCGGGTGTGATAGTCGTCGGTCACCACGATGGCGGAGTGTGGCGTTGGCTGCAGTTGTTGCAGACATTTTCCCGCCTGCGGAGCCTCGTCCTTGGTGGAATCGCCATAGATACGGCAGATGCTCACCTGGGGCAGATTGGCTCCTGCCGTGTGGGCGATGAAATCCTGCGCCAGATCCACATCGGAGTGCCCGAAGATCTGCCCTGCACCCACATCCAGAATAAGATGTTGCCCGTAGCCTGCGCGCAGCAGCTCCAGGCCCCGCCAATACCGGTTGTCCGCCTGGTCACCATTGAGTATCACGATGGCATCTGACTTTTCGGGCTGGTTGACAATCAGGTAGCCGCCCGGCTGAAAGAAAAACACCGCGGCGACGAGGAACAAAAAGATGGCAACGATAACCAGTAGTCGCATGGTGGGTTCGCCTGGCAGCGAGTCATCAACTTTAACGTAATTTCCGGCCACTGTCCCGCCGCCGCGAATTAAGACACTCCCTTGTGTCGTATGTCCTTGACTCCCGCGCCTCGGGAAACATAACCTCGCACTTTGCCTGGAAAGGAATTCTAAAATCATGAGTCTGCTTAAGTGGTGCGATGAAGGACCGGCGACGGTGTCGCTGCTGGCCACCGTGCAGGAAGCGGTCCAAACCATGATCGACAAAACCGTGGGTGCGGTTGCGGTGATCGATGAGCAGGGCATTGTGGCGGGCATGTTCACCGAGCGCGACGTGCTGGCCAAGTTTGCCCTCAGCGGTCGCGATCCCAACAGCACTCCGGTGCGCGAGTTGATGAGCTCGATCGTAGAAATGGCGACGGAAGAAACCACTCCCAGCGAAGCCTTGGCCGTCATGCTGGAGCGGCATTATCGCCACATGCCGATCGTGGACGAACGCGGCAAGGTGTTGGGTGTGTGCTCCATTCGCAATATTCTGGAAGCGCGGGTGGATGATCTGCTGGTGCAGCTGGACGGCACCCCGCAGGAACCCGTGACGAGGGGATAGTCGGCGATGGATGCGGGTGTTAGAAGCTGTCGGGCCATCTTCGCCTACCGTGCAAAATGGCGAGCACCTGGATGGTAGTTCGGTTCTTAATCCGATAAGCCACGATGTAAGGCGTGCCAACGATCACCAGTTCCCTAGTATTCTTGACTCGCCCTTCGCGTCCTGCGTTGGGATGAGTACTAAGAAGCTTGACCGCTTCGGTAATCTGAAGTATTACCCGATCGGCCGCTCTTGGACTGTCTGCGGCAATATAAGCGTGAGCGGCTGCAAGTTGCCGGGTGGCACCTCTCGCCCAGCGAATCGTCATTTCTGGCGTCGCAGCTTTGCAACCATCTTTTCTACTTCGCTGTGGTCAACCAGGTCGCCGGCATTGGCTTGCCGGATACCTTCTTCGATTAGCGCAATGTGATATTGCTGCAGCTCGAGGTAGTTGTCCACCGCCTGGTTGAGCAAATAGCTGCGATCACGGTCCTGCAAAGATGCCAGTGTGTCCAGCGCCTGCACCTTCGCCGAGTCCGTCCGGAAGCTTACGGTTTTATCCATAGGACACCATAGTACGTTGTATTACAATGCATGACAAACAAGATTGGCCGATGACCCACGTTTTGGCTATACGGCTCGTCCCTGTGCCGCTCAAAATCTTGAGTCGCTTCCACTCAACTTCCGGCAAGCGAGTGTCTATCGCTGTTATAATCAAGCCTATTCATGACTCGTAAGCGTTTGATCCGCTCTACTACAGTTCTTTGCGTTCGCCGGGATGGGAAAGTCGTGATGGCCGGAGATGGCCAGGTCACCCTCGGAGAAGGCGTCATCAAGCACACCGCCCGCAAGATTCGCCGGCTCTATCAGGACAAGATTCTCGCCGGCTTTGCCGGATCCACCGCCGACGCGTTTTCGCTGTTCGCTCGCTTCGAATCGAAATTGGAGCAGTATCACGGCAACCTCGGTCGCGCCGCGGTCGAGCTCGCCAAAGATTGGCGCACCGACAAAATGCTGCGTTCGCTGGAAGCGTTGCTCCTGGTGGCCGACCAGGGGCAGACTTTTCTGATCAGTGGGCAGGGCGACGTGATTGAGCCCGATTCCGGCATCGCCGCCATCGGCAGCGGAGGCCCATACGCTACCGCCGCAGCCACCGCGCTCTTCGAACACACGTCGCTGGCGCCGCGCGCCATCGCCGAAGAAGCCATGAAGATTGCCGGCAAGATTTGTATTTATACCAACGATCACATCACGATTGAGGAGTTGTGAAAGCAGGGGCTAGGGGCTAGGGATTAGTGAGTGCGAGTCAATGGATGAGGAAACTCGATACTCCCTTCTCAGCGCAATCTCAAACGACTATGAGAACGTAGGAACGATCGATGAGTCTCTGCGTTTCCAAGGCCTGAAGTCGCTAGTGACCCACGCTGAAATTGCCGCGGCGTTGAAGGAGTTGATCGATGCGGGCTTGGCGCAGGCGTGCCAGGTGTCGCCTCATCCTCCACATACTCAGAAGGTGGACTTTCACGAGAAGCTGGTAGAGCGATTGTGGTTTTACGTCACGCCGAAGGGCAAAGAACTCGTCAAAATACTAGACGGGATGGCAACGATCGACCAGAGCCCGAAGGGCGAAAGTGATTAGCCCAGCGCGGAAGCGCTGGGGGGCAGACGAATGAGATTGTGAGTCCCTTCAGGGACGGCACAAACAGCAGGTCCCTCGACTGCGCGTCCGCCGACCCGCAAAGGACGCAGGTCGAAAAATCATGCGGACGCTCCGCTCGGGATGACACGACGTTGGAACTAAAAGCTAATGAACGCTGGCTACCGATTACAGACAACCGACAACTGAGAACTGACAACTGATTATGGCTATTTATCTTCCCGCTACTACCGATGACGAACACGTCGCACTCGACGAACTGACCCCGCGCGAGATCGTGCGCGAACTGGACAAATATGTCGTAGGCCAGGACCAGGCCAAGCGCGCCGTCGCTATCGCGCTGCGCAATCGCATGCGCCGCCAGAAGCTTTCGGCGGAACTGGCCGAAGAAGTCATTCCCAAGAACATCATCATGATGGGACCCACGGGCGTAGGCAAGACTGAAATCGCCCGCCGTCTGGCCAAGCTGGCGAACTCTCCTTTCATGAAGGTCGAGGCTTCGAAGTTCACGGAAGTCGGCTATGTGGGACGTGATGTGGAGTCAATGATCCGCGACCTGGTCGAGATCGCCATCGACATGGTACGCGAGGAGAAGCTGGAAGACGTCGCCGACAAAGCCGAGATGAATGCCGAAGAGCGGCTGCTCGACCTGTTGCTGCCGTCGATGCCGGCGCAGGTTCCGCAGCGTCCGGCTGCATCCGATCAGAAGCAAATCGGATTCGACGTTAATAGCGAGCCCATTCTCGCCGGCGAGCCGGGTTCGCGCACCCGCGAGAAACTTCGTCAGCAATTGCGCGAAGGCAAGCTCGATGAGCGCATCGTCGAGCTGGACGTTCGCGAAAAATCGATGCCCGCGTTTGAGATCATCACCAACCAGGGCGTGGAGGAGATGGACGTCAACATGAAAGACATGTTGCCTAACATCTTCGGCCAGCGCACCAAGAAGCGAAAGATGAAGGTCAGCGAGGCCTTCGAATATCTCATCCAGGAAGAAGAGCAGCGCCTGGTCGACATGGATCAGGTCACGCGCATCGCGGTCGAGCGCGTGGAAAATTCCGGCATCATCTTCCTCGACGAGATCGACAAGATTGCCGGTCGCGAAGGTGGTCACGGTCCCGACATCTCGCGCGAAGGTGTGCAGCGCGATATCCTGCCCATCGTTGAAGGCACCACGGTGAACACGCGCTACGGTATGGTGCGCACTGATCACATCCTGTTCATCGCCGCCGGCGCGTTTCACGTGTCGAAGCCCAGCGACCTCATCCCCGAGTTACAAGGCCGCTTCCCCATTCGCGTCGAGTTGCAATCTCTGACAGTGGAGGACTTCATCAAGATCCTCACTGAGCCCAAGTCTTCGCTGACCAAGCAATACATCGCCTTGCTCGACACTGAAGGGCTGAAGCTGGAGTTCACCTCTGAGGCATTGGCCGAGGTTGCCAACTTTGCCTTCCGGGTGAACGAGGGCACGGAGAACATCGGCGCGCGCCGCCTGCACACCATCATGGAAAAGGTGCTCGACGAGATCAGCTTCGAAGCACCCGACATGAAGGAAAAACAGGTGACCATCGACGCCGATTACGTGCGTAGCAAACTGACTGACATCGTGAAGGATCAGGATTTGTCGCGGTACATTCTGTAAGGTCCGATCGCCGGACACTTTAAAGACGCAGGGTGCGGCCTCCGACTGCGCGCTCTTGCCTAACGCAGATTCCGGAAGACCTCTTAGTTTACGCGCTTTGAGGAGGCTTTCCGCCTTTCGTGGGTAGAGCCCTGGTTGTCGAACACAACCGTGATGGCGCCGGAACGAGTAATGCTGACAACAAGAGGGGGATCTTGACGGCTTACTTTCTTTAGCTCAGGCAGAGCCGCGATCAACGCCTCTGCCATCTCATGCCCGTTGAAGTTACCCGAACCGAAGTAGAACTCTCGAACCGCATTCCTCTGTACCGCGAGCCGCTCCCACTCGTTATAGCGGTTCCTCTTGTCTTTAGAGCAGTTCCTTAGTAGCTATATCCTGAAAGGTTTAATTGACGATAGAGTGGCAATGGCGATCTCTGCAGCGTCGATGCCACGAGCCTATTCGGACGATTTGCGCTGCAAGCTTCTGGAAGC
>JBAVSY010000012.1:0-190191 GCA_049695855.1 Candidatus Korobacteraceae bacterium
GACTGGCGGAAGTACCGGGTTTGGGAGTCGATTCCGCGCAACAGATCATCGCCGAAGTCGGGGCCACGGCTGCTACCTTTGCTTCGGCCAAGAACCTGGCCTCCTGGGTGGGTGCTTGTCCCGGAGACGAGGAGAGTGCGGAAGTATCAAAGAGTCATCGTTCCCCGAAGGGCAGTCGCCATATGCGGCGCATTCTCAATCAAGCCGCCAACGCAGCAGTCAGAACCAAGGGGAGTATTTTCCAGATCGCGTATCGTCGGCTGGTGACGCGCCTGGGACATCATCAAACCATCGGAGCGATTGCTCATCGCCTTTGCCGCCTCATCTGGCTGATTCTCCACCAGCAAGTGCGTTACGAAGAACGTGGCCCTGCGGTGAGCCAAAAGTCGAGATGCCAGCGTACCCGGAAAATGATTCGGGAACTGCAAAAACTAGGCTATCGGGTCGAACGCTCGAGTGTTGTTCCAAATGCACCCGCACCAGCGCAGTGATTTTCGACCCAGCCTTCTTTAGTCATGCCAAACGACACGCTACTTAGATTCGGGCTTCAGCCCCTGAAAAAACGGACCTCAGGGGCTAAAAGCCCAAGTAACAGTGGGCCGGTTTGCGGCACGTCTGAAGACGTGCCCTGACACAAACCCTATGCGCGACGATTTATGCGATCGGCTCCAGTTATGAGCTGACGGCGGAGAGCTGACGGTTGACAGCTAACTATCCACGATCCACGATCCACTTCTCTCAATCCAGCCTGACCAGAAACACGCCACCCTCTTTCACGTGGGTCTTGCTGGCGACCTCTTCGGCCATGCGCTTGTCGTCGCCTTCGGGGCGGATGCGGACCCACTCGCCGGTCGGCCCGGTGAATTGGATGACGTTCGCCGTCTCGTAACGATCCTGCAACTTCTCTTTCAGCTTGCGGGCTTCGCTCTCGCTGTGGAAGGCGCCAATCTGCACGCACCAGCGGCCGCCTTGCAGGATGGGCGCGGGCGCTGACAACACTTCCAGCTTCACCTCGGCCGTGCCCGGCTGCCAGACATCAACCGCCTTCGCCGCCGCCAACGACAGATCGACGATGCGGTCTTCCACAAACGGGCCGCGATCGGTGATGCGCACCATGGCTACATGTCCCGTGGTGAGGTTGGTGACCCGCACCATGGAATTCAGCGGCAACGTACGATGCGCGGCGGTCATTGCGTTCTGGTCATAAATCTCGCCATTAGCGCCGCGACGGCGGTTGTACGGGGGCCCATACCAGCTGGCCAACCCGATCTCAACATAAATAGGCTTGGCGTTGCGCGGGGGGACTGGCGCCGGCTGCGTGGTTGCGGTTTCCGCCGCTGCGGGCGCGGGTGTGACCGTTGGCGGAGGAGGAACCGGGTGGCTGCGCGCAGTTTTGTGCCCGCCGCAGGCCGAAAGCAGCAGCGCCGCGGCCACGCAGCCCAGCAATGCAGTTTGCCGGATCGCGACTTGAAAGGGCACGCCTTCAGGCGTGCCGTAAAAGCGTCGAAACAAATCGGGCTTTAGCCTCGCAGGCAATTCGGCATTCGCGGCCATCGTGCCGATCACTATGGCTTGTTGCGTTTGGTCGAATCCATCAGGTCGGCGGCCTGGGTCAGCTTCTCGCTGGCAATGCGCAAGGCATTGCTCGAATGGTCGCGAATGGCCGGCACCAGTTCGTCGTTGATGTACTTGATCAGCAACTGCGTTTCCTGCTCGATGCGCTTGGAGGCATCGCCCAGCACGTCGTCGAGCCTCTCCCCGGCCGTCTGGAAAGGACGGCGAGCGTTCTTGTTCTCTTCGTTCACAGCGAGCCACCTTGTGAGTAGCAAAAAATCGTCAGGCACAAAGATTATGGGATGGATGGAGCTCCGGGTCAATTGGCGAGGGTGGTGCCGGGGGGACGGCACTTAGCAGTTGGCATTTAGCAGTTGGCGGTCGGCCATCAGTTCTCAGACATCAGCCCTTGCTAGTTTGTCATCCCGAATTACCTTTTTCCATCCCGCTCCCATTAGATTTGTCATCCCGAGCGGAGCGCAGCGCAGCCGAGGGACCTGCGGTCCGCCGGCAGTGTGATGACGCGCACAGCAATCGGCAGTAACGCAATCTAGCATTCGAGACGTGAAGGACCACCGCTATGCCGTCTACATCATGGCCAGCCGATCGCACAATTTCTACGTCGGAGTGACCAACGACATCGCGCGACGTGTCCGCCAGCACAAAGAACACGTCTTCGAGGGTTTCACGGCAAAGTACAACATCGATCGCCTGGTCTGGTATCAGATTTACGGGGACATCCGGGAGGCGATCGCGCGTGAAAAGCGAATTAAAGGATGGAGAAGAGAGAAGAAGATTGGGCTCATCGAGTCGATGAACCCGACTTGGCAAGACCTGTCAGAAGAATGGGGCAAGCCGATCCTGCCGCTGCCGGCGAACCGCAGATCCCTCGGCTCCGGCGACCAAACCCCGGTCGCCTCCGCTCGGGATGACAGTTTGAAAAAGTGACTAGTTAATAATGAGCTGTCATCCCGATGTTGCCTTTCGCCGCTTTGGCTCTCTTTGAAGACTTGTGATCCCGAGAAGACTTGTGATCCCGAAAAGACTTGTGATCCCGAGCACAGCCTTCGTCATTTCGGCCCCTTTTGATTTGTCATCCCGAGCGCAGCCGAGGGATCTGCTGTTCGCCGGCGGGTGGCAGGATCGCCCGCATCGGAATCACCCGCTATTCCGCGCAGTAGCTAACGGCTGATAGCTGATAGCCGACAGCTGCTGTTAGAATTTTCCTATCCCTATGCCCTCTCGCAAGCTCACCGGCTCCGAAGTTCGCCGCATGTTTCTGGACTATTTCGTGTCCAAAGGACACAAAGAAGTCCACTCGTCCTCGCTGGTTCCGGCCAACGATCCCACGCTGCTGTTTACCAACGCCGGCATGAACCAGTTCAAAGACGTCTTCCTCGGCATCGAGAAGCGCGACTACAACCGTGCCACCTCGTCGCAGAAGTGCGTGCGCGCCGGCGGCAAGCATAACGACCTGGAGAACGTGGGCTTCACCAATCGCCACCACACCTTCTTCGAGATGCTGGGCAACTTCAGCTTTGGCGACTACTTCAAGAAAGACGCCATCGCCTACGCCTGGGAGTTGGTCACCTCGCCCGACTGGTACGGGATCGAGAAAGACAAGCTTTACGTGACGATTTTCAAGGGCGAGCAGGGCATTGCCCGCGACGACGAAGCCTACGAGCACTGGGCCGCGCTCTTAGAGAAAGATGGCATTCGTCTTGAGCGCATTTACGAAATGGGGATGAAGGACAACTTCTGGCAGATGGGCGATACCGGCCCCTGCGGCCCCTGCAGCGAGCTTCATTACGACATGGGCGTCGCCGCCAGCGATGCCGGGCATACCGATTGCCAGTTCGGCTGCGAGTGCGGGCGCTATGTAGAGATCTGGAACCTGGTGTTCATGCAGTTCGACCGCCAGCCCGATGGGGAGATGAGGCCGCTGCCGAAACCGTCGATCGACACCGGCGCCGGCCTGGAACGCGTGACGGCCGTGATGCAGGGCGTGATCTCGAATTACGAGACGGATCTATTTGTGCCTCTGATCAAGCGCGCGGCGGAGCTGACCGGCACTTCACTTGAGACTGAGACGAAAAAAGAAGATGTCGAGCAGACCCACAAGCAGGCAGCATCGCTGCGCGTGATCGCCGATCACGCGCGGGCTTCAACGTTTCTGATCTCGGACGGCGTGTTGCCTTCGAATGAAGGTCGCGGCTATGTCCTGCGCAAGATCATCCGTCGTGCGATTCGGCATGGACGGTTGCTGGGTCAGGAGAAGCCGTTTTTGTCCGAGATGGTATTTGCCGTGAGCAATTTAATGGAAGATGGCTATCCGGAATTGAAGGGATGGACATTTAGCGGTACAAGCGACGATGGGATTCGCGCAGCGTTACGGGAACTAGATGATAAGTCAGGGACGACCGAGGAGATCGCAGCTTTCCGGGCGCGAGATCAGCACGAAACGGTCAACCGCGTAGCGGACATAATCAAAGGCGAAGAGACACGATTCGCGCACACACTGGATATCGGGCTACGACAGCTTGAAACCCTACTGATCCAAACGAAAGACTGGTACGAGCACAAGGTCGGTGAAGCGACATTTGACCTCACAAAGGGCGCCAGGAGCGCTGATGACTCCGAACCCCTAGGTATTAGCGCTTCCGACCTTGTGAGACAGATGTTCGGTGACCGGCCCAAACTGCCGGGCAACGAAGCGTTCAAACTCTACGATACATTCGGATTACCCCGCGACTTCATCGAAGACGCCTGCCGGGATCAAGGAATTGATTTCGACGCCGCCGGCTTCGACTCCGCCATGGAAGAGCAGCGCCATCGCGCGCAGGCTTCCTGGAAAGCCGGCTCGAAGGCCACGGCCTCGCCGCTTTACCAATCCCTCCCGCGCACCGAGTTTGAGGGCTATCACAAGACGCTCTCCACCGGCGCTGAAGTTCTCGCCATCATCAAGCCGAACAACGGCACTGGCATCGGAGTTCAGGAGCTGAAGCCCGGTGAGCGCGGCGAGATCGTGCTCGATCACACGCCGTTCTACGCCGATGCCGGCGGGCAGGTCGGCGATGTAGGCTGGCTCTACGGCGAAGATCACAACACCGTCGTCGCCGAAGTCGAAGGCGCGACCTATCCGGTGCAGGGCGTGCGCGCGCATCGTGTGGTCGCCAAGCAGGCCATTCACGTCGGTGACAAGGTCGACGCGATGGTCAACGACGAAGTTCGCCACGCGACCATGCGCAACCATACCGGCACGCATCTGCTCCACGCCGCGCTGCGCAATGTGCTGGGCACGCATGTGAAGCAGGCGGGCTCGCTGGTCGATCCCGGGCACCTGCGCTTCGACTTCTCCCACTTCGCCTCGCTCGACGACGAGGAGTTGCAGGACATCGAAGATCTTGCCAACAAGGAAGTGCTGCGCAACGATCGCGTCGAGGTCATTGAAGACGTACCCATCGACGTTGCAGTCAACGAGTATCACGCCATGGCGCTGTTCGGCGAGAAGTATGGCGACCGGGTGCGCGTCATCCGCATCGGCGACTTCTCCACCGAGCTGTGCGGCGGCACGCACACCGGCGCGACCGGCGAGATCGGACTGATCAAGATCTTGAAAGAAGGCAGCGTCTCCAGCGGCGTGCGACGACTGGAAGCGGTGACCGGTGAGAACTCCCTGCAGCACTTCCGACAGGATCACCAACTTGAAGAGGCGGCACATCCGTACTTGCAGTCCCTGACTTTCAAGGATGAACCTCATCCAATCGAGTACGTTGGCGGCAAAGTCGGACGGGTGCGTGAAGTTTCAAGGCAGTCACCAGGAATTGCCTTGGTCGAAGCATTCAGAGAGCGTGACGAGGAAATCAAGAAGCTGCGTAAGGAACTACAGCAAGTTCGCATGAAACAGGCTGCCTCAGTCGCGATTCAGGGGGTCGAGGCTAAAGTCAGCGCGGGTTCGGTTTCGGCGACTGGTAATGTGCGCGAGGTGAAGGGCGTGAAAGTTCTGGCCACGCGCGCCGACAATCTGGAGCGGACGCAGCTGCGCACTCTGGTCGACAACTTGCGCAACAAGCTGGGGTCGGGCGTGGTGGTGATGGGCTCGGTCAGCGATGGAAAAGTCGCGCTGATTGTCGGCGTCACCAAGGACCTGACGCCGCGAGTGCAGGCGGGCAAGATCATCGCCGAGGTCGCCAAGAAAGTGGGCGGCTCCGGCGGCGGACGTCCCGACATGGCTGAGGCCGGCGGGAAGGATCCGGCGGCGCTGGATGCGGCGTTGGCCGAGAGCTACGGTGTGGTGGAAGGGTTGCTGCGGTAGCACTCAGCATTCAGCCGTCAGCATTCAGTCAAGCGGCATTGCTTAAGCGGTGTCGTTTTTTACCTTCCGTAGGTAATGTTGCTGCCGCCACGGGCAAACAGCAGGTCCCTCGGCTGCGCTGCGCTCCGCTCGGGATGACAAGTCATTGAGATCCATCGTGCCACTACGGCAAAATTATTAGATCCTCCGTGTTCTCCGTGTCTCCGTGGTGAAAACGGTCTGCCGGGTTCTGGTGAAAACGGTTCGGCCGCAAGATGCGGAGTGAGTGCCTCTGGCGAGCCAGCGTAGATTGTTCTGCATGAGGACAAGAAAACCGGGGCAGGCGAGCGCAAAAAATCGGGACAAACCGCACAAATCTG
The DNA here is from genome assembly GCA_049695855.1 of Candidatus Korobacteraceae bacterium. Classification (GTDB taxonomy): domain Bacteria; phylum Acidobacteriota; class Terriglobia; order Terriglobales; family Acidobacteriaceae; genus Bog-257. The sequence continues at coordinate 6,229 of JBAVSY010000012.1, forward strand.
GGGCGAAAAAGACTGCATCCTGACATTGCTCATAACCCTCTAACTCGTATAAGGTGGTTAGCCATGGCGATTGGTGAAACGGCTTATGTCAATTCTGTCCGCGAGCAGTTGCTGGCGGGACGGGCGCGTTTAGCGGATGTGCTATCGGGCGGCGAAAAGAAGCATATCGATCAGCTGCTCAATCAGGTCGATGAGGCTTTGCAGCGAATTGAGCAAGGCACATTCGGCATTTGCGAAGAATGTCACACCGATATCGGCGAGGATTGGCTGCGCGAGGATCCGCTTACCACGGTCTGTCTGGAGCACATGACTCCCAAGCAGCAGCGCGCGCTGGAATACGACCTCGAGCTGGCAGCGCAGATCCAGAAAGGCTTGTTGCCGCCGGTCGACTTCTTCCTGGCAGGCTGGGACATTTCCTATCATTATCAACCGGCCGGCGTGGTGGGTGGCGATTACTGCGACCTGATCGCTGGTCCCAATGGCGAGCTGTATTTCGTGATGGCGGATGTGTCGGGTAAAGGGGTTGCCGCGGCCATGCTGTCCTCGAATCTGCGGGCCGTGTTCCGCTCCTTGATACCGCTTGGCCTGTGTACCGAGGAGCTGGTCAGCCGCGCCAACCAGCTGTTCCGCCAGAGCACGCTGCCCACGCAGTACGCCACGCTGGTGTGCGGCAAGACGACGGCTAGCGGCGATCTGGAAATTGTCAATGCCGGACATCTTCCCGCGTTGCTGACGGGCCAATGGGGTACGAAGGTTTTTGAAAGCACCAGCCAGCCGTTGGGAGTGTTTGACGGTCAGCAGTTCAGCGCGGCCCAAGCCCGGTTGTTGCCCGGAGATACGCTGGTTACCTACACCGACGGCATCTCGGAGGCGGAGAACGAAGGCGGCGATGAATATGGCCTGGAACGGCTGCAGCGGGTGATTGAAGAATATCGGTTGGGATGCCCGATGAAGTTAGTCGGCGCTTGCAAGCAGCAGCTCGACGAATTCCGCGGCGGGCGGGAACGCTTCGACGATGAGACTCTGCTGGCGATTCAGTACGCGCCGGCGATGGGACATCTGATCGCGTGAGGAACGGCGTTGACCGAGCGCACGCCCTCTCAGGAGTAAAGGACTACCGGGACATGTTTGGCATATCGCTCAAAGTCACGGTCGGAGGTGTAGATAGCCCAACCTCGACGTAACGCCACTGAGCACAGCAGCATATCGATAGGAGTCACAGCAATGCCATGCGCCCGGCATGTGTTGCTGACTTCTGCAGCGGTTTCATAATCCTCAACTTCGAGCCCGGCGTCGGGAAATAACCGTAATTCAGACTGCAGGCGTGCGAATTGCTCCGAATACCTTATACCCGACAGAATTTCCTGCCGGACCGCGCCCAGCAAGCGCGCTCTGCCCTCTCCCACCAGATCTCTTAGTCTTTGCAGTTGGGCGGGCTGATTGCCGGTAAGCGTCTGCGCTTGCCGGCGGAGGAGCAAAGACCAAATAGAAGTGTCCACCAGCACCGTCATCCGCGTTTACGACGCCGCTCGGCTTTGTAGTCGTAGGCAGGATCGTAGTCAATGGTGCCGGCCAGCTTGAAAATCCCCATCTGTTTGCGACGCTGGACATATTCCTGCAATGCCGCTGTCACAGCTTCTTTCTTCGTCTTATGTCCGCCAATGTCGCGGGCTTCTTCGATCAGCCGGTCGTCCAATGCGAGATTCGTCGCCATACAACGGTCCCTCGATCTGAGTATCACACAAAGGACTGTGTAAGTAAATGTGTGATCAGGCCCTGCTTTGGGAAGGCAGGGTTTAAGAGTGCAATCAGTAGGACCGAGGGATAAGCCGCATGAAGGGGCCGTGAAAAGTTGGTGCCGAAGAAGGGACTCGAACCCCCACACCCTTGCGGGTACATGGACCTGAACCATGCGCGTCTGCCAATTCCGCCACTTCGGCACGGGTGGAAGCGAGTGCGAATGCAGCTCGCCATTGCAGCAGGCAAGAAAACATTCTACAGGTGAACTCCCGCAGTTAGCAATCGAGGCTCACCCGCAGTGCGGAGTGAGATCCACCAACAGCTCGCCACGTCAGCGATTGCGGCGAAGAGTTCAGGTCTTCGCCGCACATCCAATTTCGGAAACGAGTTCGCGACGAATATCGCGAGCACTCCGCTGGCTACACGGCTTTCAGTTCGAAGGTCGTAGTAGTGTCGCGGTCCCAATCCTCCCACAAAAACGCGTCCTGGCGATTGTCGGCGATCAGCCGCATGGCATAGCGAACCTGGTCTTCGTAGAGCTCGCAGAAAGCGCCCGTGCGATCCATTCCCCCGTTCATCTCGTGGGCTTCAGCCGGGCACGGTGAGCCGCAGAAATGGCGGACGGCGCAGCGGCAGCAGGGATCGATGTCTTCCACTTTACGTCCCGTCACCAGCTTGAAGGGCGCAGTCTTCAGGATGTCGGCGATTTCATCGCGGAACAAATTGCCGCCGTTGAAAGCGGGAACGCCGATGAATTCGCTGCAGGGAAAGACGTCGCCATTCGCCGACAGCGCGAAGAACGAACGGCCCCCGCCGCAGGGCGAGATGTCGCACATCAATCGGCGAGCTTGCGGCGCCAGAATCGCGATCAGAATATTAGCGAAGTTGGCAACTACCAGACGGCGATTGGTTTCCCGGTACAGTTCCTCGGTACGGTCTAACGCAGCCAGATAATGACGGCTGATATCTTCGTCGGCGGGCTTGATGTCGCGCGCTCCCTGACGCGTACAGCGCACCGGATTCAACATGCAGGTGGTGACGCCGCGTTCGTGGAAGAATTCCACGGTCTGAACCAGTTGGTGCAGGTTCTCGCGGGTCACGGTGCAAATCACGCTGTAATTAGAATAGCCGCGCAGTTTTTCCATGGAAGCGACAACCTTGGCATAAATGCTATGGCCATCCCAGGTTTTGCGGGTGCGAGTTACGATTTCGTCCACCGCACAATCCAGCGACAGGCCGATCGCCACGCCGCGCTGCATGAGTACGTCATATTGGTCATCGCTCAAAACCGTGCCATTACTCTGGACGCCAAAGCGGAAGTCATCGCCATAGCGATCGAAAGCGGCCAGCAGGGCTTCCCAATTCAAGGTAGGCTCGGCGCCGTGAAAAATAATCTGCGGTTTGAATCCAGCAGGCAGCGTCGAGAGGAAATAACGTTTCAGGATCTCCAGGGCGGACAACACCTCATCGGTCGGCATGTGGCGGCCGTCCTGACGCAGTGTCTCTGGCAGATAGCAATAAGAGCAGTTGAGATTGCAACGCTCGGTGGGATTGAAATATACGGCGGAGGGTGTCATGGCGAAGCGGAACTTGTCCATCTCCGCGGCGAAATCGGCCGCCTTTTCGCGGTACTGCTGCAAGAAGGGTCCGGGCGAAAGGGCTTCGCCGAGTTTGTCTTTCTGGATCAGGGCCCAGAACGCAGTGTCAGGGTCGACCAATCCGAGGTAATCGTTGTGGCCAATGTCGAGCGGCTGAAGAGTATTGCCGTTTCCGGAGTTGAACTGCAAGCCGCGAGAAGAAGCGCATTGGTCCTGGGCTTCGAGTGTCATGGAAAAATCCTCTCTGTCTGGAAATTCAAGGTCCGAGGCGAAGGCGAGTTGCCGTCCGCCTCGGGATAATGCCGTTCGTCGCGGCGGTGGTTACTTCTTCGAGTCCATCATGACGTAGTGCGACAGACCAGTACCGTTAGCATTGCAGCCCTTGCGAGTGGCGATAATGGGACGCTTTGCATCGCTCTTCTTCGTCGTCTTCACGGAATCACCTCCTTTCCTAGCGCAGTGGAATTGCCGTGGCGACCCGCACTTCCGGCGCGGCGGGAGGTCAGAGAAACTCCAACCCTGGCGGGCAGGTGAGTGCGGATGCCGCAGTTGTTTTGTCGTTTGGAGGGGGTGTTCTTGCCCCAGAAATGAAAAACCCACATCCCCGTTTCCACGCGGAGATCATTGAGTTCGGGTTTCAGTCAGGTCTTCTGGCTCATGAGTTCGGAAGGACTACGCCTTCGGCGGCATCTTCCACCTTCCCCGGCATTTTCTGACGAGTGGTGTTTCGGAAGCTGCCTTCTCACTTACAGCGGCGGGACCGCTCCGGTATCGCACCGGAATTCCCTGTTGCTCTTTGGGGAGCAACCTGAAACCGATTGAGATTCGTAACGAGTGTAGGAGGGGATACAGATCCGTGCTAGGACGTACATCACATCGTGATGTTCACCGCGAAGATTTTAGCTGGCAGCCTCAGCCGCTTCGGCGGCGCCATATTCCTTCAGCTTGTTGTGCAGCGTCTTCAGGCTGATGCCGAGGATGTCGGCGGCGCGCGTTTTGTTGTTGTTGGTCGCTTCCAGAGTTTTCAGAATCAATAACCGCTCAGCCTCGTCCACTGTGGTGCCGACGCCCAGTCGTACCGCGTTGGCCTCCTGCACGGGAGCCCGGGGAACGACCTGGCCAAAGCCGGGCGGCAGATGCCGGGGCTCGACTAGCGCGCTGTCACACACAATCACTGCCCGCTCCAACGTATTGCGCAACTCACGAACGTTTCCCGGCCAGGCATAGGACTGGAAGGCATTCATCACCTGGTCGCTGACCCCGCCCACGGTGCGATTGTGTTTTTCGTTCATATCGGCCAGCAGCGCCTGCACCAGGGCGGGCAGATCGTCCTTGTGCTCGCGCAGCGGAGGCAGCTGAATGTTAAAGACATTCAGGCGATAGAAAAGATCGTTGCGCAGGTAACCCTTGGCCACAGCTTCTTCCGGAACCTTGTTGGTGGCGGCCAGCACGCGGACGTCGACGGAGGTTTCACTCTTGCTGCCCAGGCGGCGCAACTTGCGATCTTCCAGCACACGCAGCAATTTGGCTTGCGTGGCAATCGGCATCTCGCCGATTTCGTCCAGCAGCAACGTGCCGCCCTCGGCCAATTCGAAGCAGCCGGTCCGCCGCTCCAGTGCGCCGGTGAATGCGCCTTTTTCGTGACCGAAGATCTCGCTTTCGATCAAGGTCTCTGGAATGGCGGCGCAGTTGATGGCGACAAAGGGCTTGGCTTTGCGATTGCTGAGCGAGTGGACAGTGCGCGCCAGTAATTCCTTGCCGGTGCCGCTCTCTCCCGTGATCAACACGCTGGCCGTGCTGGGGGCGACCATTTCGATCAGGCGGAAGACTTCCTGCATGCGTTTGGAAGGGCCGACCAGCGAGCCCAGCACGCCGACATCGCGTAGCTTGCGGCGGCTGGCTTCCAACTCGCGTTCGGTACCGCGCAGGCGCGATGCATTTTGCAGGATGTTGCGCAAACGGGTGGGATTGACCGGCTTCTCAATGAAATCGAAGGCGCCGCTTTTCATGGCGCTGACCGCGGCATCGACGCTGCCCTGGGCGGTAAGGAGGATGACGGCGACCTGCTGAGGTTGAGCGGCGATGCGCTCCAGCAATTGCATCCCGTCCATACGTGGCATCCGCAGGTCCGTTATCACGATGGCGGGATTCCACAACTCGACGGTTTCCAGCCCTTCAATCCCATCGCTGGCGGTCTCGGCCTCATAGCCCCAGGCCCGGACCAGTTCGGCCATACCCGTCCGTTCGTTTTCTTCGTCCTCTACGATCAAAATCTTTTCTTGCGCCATGGGAAACGAATCTCTCGCAGTTCGCTATGAGCTTTTAACAGCGCGAATGAGGGCAGCGAAACCCCCAACTTAGATGCCATCCAGCGGCTTCGAATCGATCTGCGGTCCAGCAGGAAGCAGCATTAGAATAAGGGCTTTTCATAAGGTAACACTTTCGCTTGACTTTGGCGCTGGCAGGATCAGCGTTGGCCAACCTTTTGGTGCTCGGCGCCGCCCGGACACGGGGCAAAACCGGGATTATTTGTAACATTTCGCACCAGGGAGATGTTAGCATTGACATTGTCTTCATCGAGGCAGGATTGCGTCCAAGCCCCATGTTCAAGGGCCTGCAGATATAAGATCAGTAAACAACGGCAGGCGTAAACGTAACAGATTGACAATGACAGTTTTGTTAATTCTGCCTACTGTGCTGTACAATGGCGTGCTGTTGCGAGCAGGACTTTATCCCTGCACTTGTGCCAGAAATCTTGTAGCAAAAGAAATTTAGACTGAACCCGAGCTGGGCCACTTTTGCTTGCGGTACTGCTGAGTTCCGGAGGATCAAGAATGTCTTCTCGTATGAGAGTAGTCCCGAGACGCTTCATTGCAACATCCGTTGTGCTTGCGTTCGCGTTGTGTCTGTTGGCCACATTTGCCGCAGCGCAAGTCGCCATCCAGCCGAAAGACGAAGTCTACGCTGGGTATTCATGGTTGCACCCTGGCGGTCACTACGATCTTGGTATCGACGCCAAGGACGTTAGCAGCGGTATAGATATCTCCAATGTTTACTATCTTGCTCGCGCTCACAACCTGGGCGTGTTGGTGGATAGCAGCATGCACTGGGGCAGTGACTATGGTGGTCCCGGTAGTGCTGGCGATTACTACGTTTTGGGTGGTCTGCAGTACAAGTATCACACCGACACGTTTTCTCCCTTCTTCCGGGTATTCGCCGGTGCCCTTCGTCAGGTTGCTCCCGGGTACCCCAACACCACGATCCATTCGACCGATCAGTGGAACGCTGCGCTGGGGGTGGGTGGGGGCTTCGACTACAACGTGTGGCATGGAGAAAATAAGAGTCTGGCCATCCGGGTTGCGCAAGTGGATTACATCTACAGCAATTACTCGGAGGTCTACCACTTCACTTCGCCGCAGTGGAATAGCGTCCGGCTGTCGGCTGGGTTAGTGGTGGGTCTGGGTAACTACTACGCTCCGCCGCCTACGGCAGCCTGTGCTGCCCAGCCAGCGACGGTGATGGAAGGGGAGCCGGTCACGGTGACCGCTACCCCAACTAATTTCAATCCCAAGCACACCCTGACGTATTCCTGGACCTCCAATGGTGGCAAGCTGGACAGCACCGACAAATCGTCGGCGCGAATTGACACCACCGGCATGGCTGGCGGCAGCTACGTAGCCAATGCGACGATCACCGATCCCAAGGGACCGAAGAGAGCCAATGTCGCTAACTGCGGTGCGAATTTCTCCGTCAGCGAACGGCCAAAGAATCCGCCGCAGGTTACCTGCTCGGCTAATCCGACCACCGTCAAGTCGGGTGATCCATCCAACCTGACGGCGTCAGCTACCAGTCCCGACGCGGGCGTGACCATCTCCAGCTACTCTTGGTCCACCTCGGCCGGCAAGGTTAGCGGCAGCGGAACCACGGCCACCCTCGACACCACGGGAGCGCCGTCTGGCCCCATCAGCGTGACCGTCACTGCGACGGATTCGCGTGGTCTTACCGGAACTTGCACCTCGACGGTCAACATCGAGAATCCGCCGCCACCGCCGACCTGCAGCAAGATCAACTCCATCCAGTTCCCGGATTTGAAACGTCCGTGGCGCGTGGATAACACTGCCAAGGCCATCCTGGACGACGTAGCCAGCCGTCTGAAGGCCGATCCCAACGCCAAGATCGTCATCATCGGTTACGCCGATGGCGAGAAGGCGCCGATGATCGGAACCGGCAAGAAGCGTCATCCGATGAATCTGGCGGCGCAACGTGCGGTCAACGCCAAGGCCTACCTGGTGCAGCAACAGGGCATCGACCCGAGCCGGGTTGAAGTCCGCCAGGGTACTGGCCAGCAGAAGGTAGCCGATATCATCTGGGTGCCGCAGGGCGCCGATGAAAATGCGTGCGCCGATCTGCAGAACACCACCCCAGTGGACGAGTCGGTGGTGAAACCCAGCGAGAACGCGTATCCGAAACCACGGAACGCGCCCGCGATGCACCATCACAAGAAGGCTGCGCCGGCTGGGCAGGAAGGCACCGCACCGCAGCAATGACCGTTCCTTGATTGGAACTCTAGCGCCGATGAGAGCACAACGCTCTCATCGGCCTTTTCGTCTCCGCAGGCACGCGATGGGTGGGTTTTAATGCCATCCTGTCATCCCGCAGAGCGTGCAGCATCCGTTGTCGATCGTCGCCAAACCTCCGGCAAAGACTTTGCCGGCACAGACACCTTCATCAAGAGCCTTAACCGGTTTGGTTCTAGGTGTCTTCGTCAGTTACATTGCTGATCGTGCGGGGTTATGATGAGAGAGAAGAGGACGTGTTTGGTTTACCTGTTCAGCACAGATATGTAAGATTATTTTGTCTTCGATAGAAGTTTAGACCGCAGAAAAATTTAGATTGAACCCGAGCTGGGCCACTTTGCTTACGGTTTTGCTGAGTTCCGGAGGAACACAAGAATGTCTTCTCGTATTGGAGTCCCGAGACGCCTCATTGCGACAACGGTCGCCCTTGCCTTCGCGCTGTGTCTGTTTGGCACATTTGCCGCGGCGCAAGTTACCATGCAGCCGATGGATGAAGTTTATGCTGGGTATTCCTGGCTGCATCCCGGCGGTCACTACGATTATGGGGTGCCGACCAAGGACAACAGCAGCGGGGTAGACATTTCCAATGTTTACTACCTCCCCAAAATCCACAATTTGGGCATATTGCTGGATGGCAGTGGAAACTGGGGCACCTCTTACGGTCCCGACGAAGGCGCTGCCACGTACTACGCATTGGTTGGTTTGCAGTACAAATACCACACCAATAGCTTCTCGCCGTTTTTCCGGGTCTTTGCTGGCGCGGCCAGGCAGGTCGCACCTACTTACATCGACCAGTGGAATGCTGCCTTGGGCGCAGGCGGCGGCTTCGATTACCTGGTGTGGCACGGGTCGATGGGCGGACACGATCCCAGTTTGTCCATCCGGGTCGCGCAGGTGGATTACATCTACAGCAATTACAGCCAGCTCATCCCTTACACTTCGCCGCAGTGGAACAGCATCCGGCTGTCGGCTGGTTTGGTGATGGGCTTGGGTAACTACTACACGCCGCCGCTGACGGCAGCTTGTACCGCCCAACCTACCGAAGTGACGGAAGGCGAGCCGGTCACCGTAACCGCGACCGGTACGAACTTCAATCCCAAGCACCCCACGAACTATGCCTGGACGACCAATGGCGGCAAGCTGGATTCCTCCGACAAGCAGTCAGCCCGGATTGATACTACGGGCGTGGCTGCGGGAAACTATTCGGCCAACGCGACCATCAGCGATCCCAAGATGAAGAAGGGCGGATCGGCAACCTGCGCGGCGAATTTCACCGTGAAGGCGCGGCCGATGAATCCGCCGCAGGTCAGCTGCTCGGCTAACCCGTCGACGGTGAAGTCGGGTGATCCTTCCACCATTACCGCGATGGCGACCAGTCCCGATAACTCGCAGATCACCGGCTATACCTATCAGGCATCGGCGGGCAAGATCAGCGGCACCGGAACCACAGCCACCCTCGACACCACGGGAACCGCGTCCGGCCCGATCAGCGTAACCGTCTCAGCGACGGATGCGCGGAATCTGACTGGAACCGGAACTTGCTCGGTAGGCGTCGAAGTACCGCCGCCGCCGCCGACTTGCACCAAGATCAACTCCATCCAGTTCCCGGATCTGAAGAGACCGTGGCGCGTGGATAACACTGCCAAGGCTATCCTGGACGATGTTGCCAGCCGTCTGAAGGCCGATCCCAACGCCACCATCGTCATCGTCGGTTACGCGGATGGCGAGAAGGCGCCGATGATCGGAACCGGCAAGAAGCGTCATCCGATGAATCTGGCGGCGCAACGTGCGGTGAACGCCAAGGCCTACCTGGTGCAACAGCAAGGTATCGATCCCAGCCGGGTCGGTGTCCGTCAAGGTACGGGCCAACAGAAGGTAGCCGATATCTTCTGGTGTCCGCAGGGATCGGATGTGAACGCCTCGCCCGAGCTGCAAGGTACGACCCCAGTCGACGAGTCTGTGGTGAAACCCAGCGAGAACGCGTATCCCAAACCACGGAAGGCGCCGGCCATGCACCACCACAAGAAGGCGGCAGCACCGGCCGGACAGGCCGCGCCACCGCAACAGTAAGCCAGTCGTTTGACTGGAACTCCAGCCGGTGGGAGCAGAGATGCTTCCACCGGTTTTTTCGCTCCCCGAATCGCCGGCCGCCGTGCTGTGCCTTGCAACACCGAAGTGCGGCGCCGGCATCCCTTTTAATGCGGCGTTTGCGAGGGCGCCTTGCCGATTCCGGCTGCGCGACCATCACGGTACTGGCACTTTTACGGAGTACCTACTTGGTACTTTTCGTCAGTACACGACGGTGGTGCTCGGAGTTATGATGGAACGAACCTAGAGAGAGTCTTGGTTTCCCTTCAACATGAATATGCATAAGATCACGTTGTCATCCCTAAAGCTGCTGGTCTGTTTTCTCCTGCTTCTCGCGCTCACGGCATTTGCTTCCGACTGGCGGCTGATCGGCCCTGAGGGCGGAGATGTGCGCAGTCTGGCCTACGATCCGGCAAATCCGAACCGCATACTGTTGGGCACGAGTGCGGGACAACTTTTCCTTTCCGAGGACGGCGGCAATTCCTGGAACTTGTTTGCTCACCTGGGACCGGGCGACGACTACGTGTTGGACCACATCATTTTCAATCCTGCGCACTCGGCAACCATTTATGTGGCAGGCTGGAGTTTGTATAACGCGGACGAGGGTGACGTATTTCGCTCCGACGACGGCGGCCACACCTGGCGAATCTTGCAGGCCGTACACGGCAAGTCCATTCGCGCTTTGTCGATGGCGCCCAGCGATCCGAACACCCTGGTGATTGGCGCGTTGGATGGGGTCTTCCGGTCACGTAACGGCGGCGAAACCTGGGAACGCATCTCGCCCGAGGCTCAGCAGGAAATCAAGAACATCGAATCTATCGCCATCGATCCGGTCAATCCCGACATCATTTATGCCGGTACCTGGCACCTGCCCTGGAAGACGGAAGATGGTGGCGCCAGCTGGCACAGCATCAGCAAGGGCATCGCCTTCGACTCCGACATGTTCAGCATCATCGTCGATCCCAAGAATCCTGACACGGTGTACGCCAGCGCCTGCTCGGGGATGTACCGCAGCGATAACAAGGCGGAATACTTTCATCGCATCTCGCTTACCTTGCCGCATTCGGCGATGCGCACCCGGGTGTTGAAGCAGGATCCGCAACGGCCATCGATTGTCTACGCCGGCACCACCGGCGGTTTGTGGAAGACCCTCGACCGCGGCGGCAAATGGCAGCTGGTTACGGATGACTCGGTCATCGTCAACGATGTGATGATCGACCCGCGAAATCCGCAGCGCGTGCTGGTGGCGACGGATCGCGGCGGCGTGCTGGCCAGCGACGATGGTTTCGCCCACTATGACGCCTCGAACCGCGGTTTCGCGCATCGCGTGATCGGCGGCGTCGTGGTCGATAACAAAGATTCCAACCGTCTCTACGTGGGCGTAGTCAACGATAAGGACCTGGGTGGTTTCTTCGTTTCCAATGATGGTGGCGCTACTTGGAGCCAGTCGAATCGCGGTCTCGACGAGCGCGATATCTTAAGCTTGCAGCAGGCGCCCGATGGCGTAATTTTTGCCGGCACCAATCATGGAATTTTCTATCTGACTTCTCTGAACGGCACCTGGCAGCCGGCAAGTTTGCTCACCGGCCCACCGCCGTCATGGCAGGAGAAGGCGCCCAGCGAACCCAAGCCATCCGCCAAAACCGGCAGGGGCAAAACTGCCGTCTCCAAACGTCCGGTGGTGGCTCATAAGGCTCCGCTCGAGCATGCCATCCCGCTGGAGCAGACTCCCCGCGTGCGGGCTATCGAGATCACCGACAAAGCCTGGTACGCAGCTACTAATGAAGGCTTGTTCATCAGCGTCGATCAGGGTCGCAAGTGGTACGGTCAGCCGGTCGAGGGTGAGAGCGACCTGATTGCGGTCAACAGCTTTGCCGACGGCACGGTCAGCCTGGTTAGTCCCAAGCACGTGTTCCTCTCTCGCGACGAGGGCAAGTCCTGGAGCGAGGTCACCTACCCGCAGTATGTGACCGGGATTTATAACCTGACGGCGGTGCCTGACGGCTCGCTGTGGATGACAACCCGCGAAGGTGCGCTGCACTCCACCGACGGAGGCAAGACTTGGGAGCACATTCTGGGCGGACTGCCCCCGCGCAACGTATTCGCCGTACGCTATGACGCAGCCTCGCAGCGGCTGTTGGCTACCGCGCTTTACGCCCATGGCGTGTTTGAGAGTAAGGACGGCGGGCAAAGCTGGCAACGCACGCCCGATACCGGAGTCTCCATTCGGGCCGCCATGAATTTCCAGGGCCGCCTGCTGGCTGCCTCTTCCTATAACGGCTTGCTGCTGCAACAAGGCGATAACGGGGCTGCCTCGGCAGAGACCGCGCACGTCGCGGGAGCAACCTCCACGGCAAATCGCCAGTAAGTCGTTACCCGAGTTGTCAACGACAGGGGAGCCCGAACTCCCCTTTTTTCTTTTTTGCCTGCAACCCTGGCTGGTCCCGGGAGGCAAGGCATCCTTCCCGATTCGACTGCTTCGCAGGTCGAAATTCCTTGATGCGGAAAGCGGTGGAAGCCCTTACTGGGCGCGCCTTTCCGGGTCAGCGCACCTACCAGTAATCCCAAATTGAAACTCAAGCGCCCAGCGGCCTGCCGGCGACGCTTGCTGCATCAGCTGCCAAGTGCTTAGGAATCAATCGCAGGGCGTTAACCCAAAGTTTGGCCTGCAATCTGCTTCTTATCAGGTGTCGGAGCGAATGCAACCATGAGCTCAAACGCCAGGAAGCTGAGAGACAGGCCATACCGGGACGGGCGGCGAGAGAGTCAGCCAGGCCGCCGGCTGGGCAGCAAGAGTACCGATTTGCGGCTAACCGTGTCACCGGCGAGCGACGAAGCTCCTAATTGTCATGAGGTCATCGAACCTCAAAGTTCGGACCTGGGCCAAGGTGGATGGGCAAGCGAAGCAGTCTCCTCCTGCGGTGCGGGCGAGGGGCGCGATACGGAAACGTCACGCTCCTCGCAGTTCCGTTGCAGCGATTGCGCAGCCCTGGTGCACGAGTTGTCCAACCGCATGACCACGGTGTTGATGAATGCCCAGCTGCTGGAGTGGAGGCTGCCCCCTTACAGCCGGCTCAAGCGTCCGGTACTAGAGGTGGAGCGCAACGCGCAACGCGGTGGCGAACTGCTGAAACAGTTGCGGCGGCAGTTGGGACGAAGCGCTACCCAGCCGGAAACGGCGGCTGAGCAATTCCTTAGGGCCGACCCTCGGACGGGCGCAACGGCCCTGGATCCGAGCGTGTCCATGGCAGAGATAGCGAACCCGCCGCAACATTTTTCCCCCGCGACCGCTGATTTTTCTCCGGAACCGGCTGAACTCACAGTCAATTGTGACCCCTGCACTAGCAGCTTTTTCCCAAAAGGGGATGATGGTAATGAGAGCTGATATTGAGTTGACTCGGTGGGGCCAGCTTGCCATCGCCGAAAAGGGGATGAGTCACGTGATTGTAACCGAGGCGGTTCCGGTCCATGAACAGATCTTTGAAACCAACCTGTTGAACCTGCTGATCGTGGAGGATGAACGGTCAGTGCGAGAGTGCTGCCGGGAAGTCGGCCGCTCTTTGGGCTTTAACGCCCAGGTGGCGGAATCGCGAGAGGAAGCTTATCGCATGCTGGAAACCGCCAGCGCTGATGTGGTTCTGCTGGACCTGCGCCTGCCCGGCAATAACGGGCTGGAGGTTCTGCGCGAGATCAAGCGGCAGCGTCCGGAAGCGGTGGTCATTGTCATGACCGGTTTTGCCACGGTGCAGTCGGCCGTGCAGGCAATGAAGTTGGGCGCCTACGACTACATCACCAAACCCTTCAACTTCGACGAACTCCGACTTGAACTGGAGCGGGTGGCCGGACACCTAAAACTGACCGCGGAAAACCGCTTGCTGCGTGAGCAGCTGAAATCAAAGCACGGCTTCGGCCAACTGGTAGGGCATTCTCCCGAGATGGAAAAGCTGTATCGCATCATCGCCAAGGCCGCGCACAGCACGCATCCGGTATTGATTCTGGGGGAGAGCGGGACCGGCAAGGAACTGGTGGCGCGCTCCATTCACTACTCCGGCCCCTACAAAGACAAGCCCTTCATCCCGGTGGATTGCGGCTCACTGGTACCCACCCTGATTGAAAGCGAGCTGTTCGGCTATGTCCGCGGCGCCTTTACCGGCGCGGTGCGGGCCAAGGACGGACTGCTGGCGACCGCCGAGGGAGGGACGATTTTTCTCGACGAAATCGGCGAGTTGCCGGTAGACCTGCAAGCCAAGCTGCTGCGGGCCATCCAGGAAAAAGAAATCCGTCCAGTAGGCAGTACGCGAGCAGTGCCCATCAATGTGCGCATCCTGGCCGCCACCAACCGCGATCTGGATACCGCCGTTAGCCAGGGAAACTTTCGCCGCGATCTCTACTTCCGGCTCAACGTGCTGACCCTCAGAATTCCGCCGCTGCGCGAGCGCAAGCAGGACATTCCTCTGCTGATAGGAAATGTACTGGAGCGGATCAACAAGGCTACCGAGATCCAGCACACCGTGGGCGAAGACGCGCTGCGGCTGATGCTGAACTACGACTGGCCGGGCAATGTGCGCGAACTGGAGAACTGCGTGGAACGCGCCTGCACGACGTGCTCGCTGCCCACCATTCATCTGGCCGATCTGCCTACCCAGCTGCGTAATTTCGAAACCCAGGCCAAGACGGAGGAGGTGCCTTGCGATCCGCAGGCCATCACCCCGCTGGACCAACTGGAGAAGCAAGCGATTCTGCATGCCATTGAAGCGCTCGACGGCGACAAGTTGGAAGCTGCGCGCCGCCTGGGTATCGGCAAGACCACCCTGTATCGCAAACTGAAGGAATATGGGACGGCCGTGTGACCGCATCCTCAAGGTGACCAATCCGGCCGCCGATTGAGGACTTAGCCACACTTGCCGATCGGGCAGTGAGACTGACCAACACCGCACGCCGGCGGCTGAGGCGAAGTGTGTTTACGGCTTTCGGCGAAAAGGAGAAACCGTGATTCTGTTAGTGACAACCTCTTCCCGGGCGAAGGAATGTGCGGCAGCCCTGGAGCAGGGAACTGGCCACAAAACCTATGTGGCAGCATCGGTGCCGCAAGCGGTAAGTAAGCTGCAAGCGGCGGAATATGACGGGCTGGCAATCGATCAATCGCTGTTGGAAGTGGACTTTCGCGCCCTCGACACGCTGCTGAACCATGCCGGAATGGCCATGCCCCTCTACATCAACCTGGCCCTGCACAGCAGTGAGCGGGTGGTGCGCGAGGTACAGGTGGCTTTGCGGCGCGCCGATAAAGAGAAGGTCGTTGCCATGCGGGCCGCCGAACATGTGTTGCGCAATCAATTGCGCGGCGAGGTGACGGGCATCCTGCTAAACTCCGAACTGGCGCTGCGGCAGAAGTCACTCTCTCCCGACGTTGCGGAGAGGATCCAGTCGGTGCGGCAGCTGGCCGAGAAGATGCGTTCGCATCTGGAAATTGCATAAGCAAAATAAACTGGCGGAACGGCGAAGCCCCACTCATGGATGACGGCTTGGCAGATTGTTCCCGCGAACGATTGAGAGTTGCTGGGCGGGGTGTTTTCGCCGGGTACCGAGGGATGTACAACTTTGGAGCCGCATTCTGATTCTTACTAGGGGAGCAAATTCTCTGGCCTTAGTGAGGAATTGATGCTTTGGACGATCTTTGCAATTCTCCTGATTCTGTGGCTGCTGGGATGGGGTTTTCACGTGGCTGGAAGCCTGATCCACCTGCTACTGGTCTTGGCCGTAATCGTGGCCATCATTAACCTGGTAACCGGCCGCAGGACGGGCTAGGCGGTATGGCGTTCTTCGCGGCTTGCCCCGGCATTAAGCCTGAGTTTCCCAGTCCACAAGCGGCAGAACGAAGGGCAAGAGGCGATGAGCGCGACCGCCACCAGACCCCGTAATCCCTGCACGCCCTCGACGTAAGGACCATTTAACTTGGGTACGGATCGAAGGTAGCCAGGAAATTGTAATTCTCACATTTAGTTGGCGCGGTTCATCGTCCGTTTGGCGTACTGCCTGCGAAAAACGATTGACACTGAATTAAGGGTGCGACATACTCCGCAACGCCGGCCATTTGACGTATTCGTGGTCAGAAAAAAGGGAGTGCACCATGCGCCGTCTCTGCCTCGCTTTCACCTTCTGCACTTTGTTCCTTGTCTCTATCTGCCCGGCCCAGCAGACATTCAACAATCCCACCAATTCGGAGCGAAAAGGCTCGCCTGCGCCGCCGCCCGGGCCCGTACTCGGCGGAGATGGCACTCCCTACTACATCCCGATCTGGCGAACCAACAGCTATCTACTGGATTCGGTGATCTATCAGACCAGCGCCGGTAACGTGGGTATCGGTACTGTGTCGCCGGGGGCGACGCTGGACGTCAACGGAGGCATCAATGCGGCGACGACTTACAGCATTACTGGAACGACGGTACTCGACGCTCCTCCGCCGGGAAATCTCGACGTCGGCTTGGACGCCGGTCAGGGTGGCAGCTTTAATACCTTTCTCGGTTGGGACGCAGGCAAAGCCAACGGTGGGGCTTTCAATATTTTCATTGGCGCTTCGTCAGGATGGCTGAGCCCCGGCGGAGAAAATAACATCGCCATAGGATATGCGACCGCGTTAACCGTTAACGGCGATGGCAACATCATGATAGGTCAAAATGCCGGAGGCCAAGTTACCTCTGGCAACAACAATACTTTTGTCGGTAACAATGCCGGGTATTACGTTAGCACCGGCAACGGCAACACCTACCTAGGCAATGGAGCGGGGATGGGGGAAACCAGCCATACCGGCAGCAATAACATCTTCATTAATAATGCCGGAACTTCCTTTGACGTTAATACCACCCGAATCGGCCAGTCGCAATCGTCCGCCTACCTTGCCGGGGTTTACCACGCCACGGTAATGAACAATGCTCTTCCCGTTTATGTCGATTCCAATGGTCAGCTGGGTACCGTGGTCTCTTCGCGGAAATTCAAGGAGCAGGTGCGCGACATGGGCGACAGTACCGATGCCTTGATGAAGCTGCGGCCAGTGACCTTCCTCTACAAATCCGAATACGCCAAAGGCGACCGCACGCTGCAATACGGATTGATAGCCGAAGAGGTTGCTGAGGTGTATCCCGAGTTAGTCATCTACGACCAGGATGGCGCGCCCTACGCGGTGCGCTATCAGTATCTGGCCAGCATGCTGCTGAACGAAGTCCAGAAACAGTATCACCGTGCCGAAGTGGAGGCTGAGGTGGTGATGTCACAGCAGGCTGAGATTGAGTCTTTGCAGAAGCGAAACGCCGAATTTCAGGCGCGCCTATCGCGTTTGGAGCAGATCATCGGCAGTCAGGTGCAGACCGTGTCGTTGGCTGGGCGTACGCAAAATTGAGCGTAGTCCGAAAAGTAAGAGAATAGGCGAACGCTCAGAAAGTCGCGAGCTGGTGCCGGGAAGGGAAGAAATCGGGTGGGCCCGGAGAGATTCGAACTCGCGACCTAATGCTCAGGAAGACTCATCTCCAGCAGAATCGCGCCCCAGCTCCTCATGCTGTTGGCCATCATCGGCGGGTGGGCGAAGTATCGCTTCGATCGCTGGACCTCAGAACTGAAGTACGACTGCACCTCGTACGTAACCGATCTGCGGTCCAGTTGGAAACTCTGCAACATGGCCAGGAGCGTTGCTGGCCCGTATCGAAGACCTACACCGTACAAGCTAAAGCCCTCTCTGGCGACCCAGTCCAGAAGGGTTCGTTCCAAGCTCCTTGTAATCCATGAAAACAGGCTGCCGAAAAAGGCTGCCTGTGGTGGTCCAAAACGTATGGGTTTTGGGCAGCCCCTGGAGAGGTCGATGTTTGAACCAATACCTACCGTTCGACCAGCCATGAGGCCATCTGCACAATAGTAGGACACTATCGCTAGCGTTGCTTGTATGGTCGCACGATCTAGAATTCGTGGTAGCATAACGCACACAACTGGCGCCGCCTCTTTCGATAAAGGTAGCTTTTGATCAGGAGCGAATGATGAGACTTCCGATCAACAGAGTCGTACGGTTGATAGTCCTATTGCTTGCGGTCAGCTGCCTCTCGGTAAGCGCTTCGAGCGCCCTACAAGATGGCAGCTCTCCACCGCAAACTTCCGCCACACTGCCGAATTCAACTCAGTACGCCGACACCGAGGTTTGCAAGACATGCCACCAGGAAGTGTGGGATAAGCATTTCGCCAACACTCCACATGCTGCTTTGCTCAAGGGAGATCAGCACGGATGTCAGTCTTGTCACGGCCCTGGCCAGGCCCATATCGACGGCGGAGGCGATCCTACCAAAATCATTCGTTTCGAGACGCTTAGTCCGACCCAGACGGCCGCGATCTGCACGAAATGCCATCAATCCAGCCTGGAGACGCAGAACTTTTCCAACTCTGAACACCTGGCCAATGGTGTCAGTTGCACCGCCTGTCACAGTCCCCACGGTTCGACCGATGTCAATTTTATGCTGGCGAAACCGCAAACTCAGTTGTGCTATAGCTGCCACGCCGCGCAGAAGGCGGAGTTCGCCCGGCCTTACCGGCATCGGGTCGATGTGGGACTTATCCAGTGCAGTGACTGCCACAATCCTCATGGAACCCAGACCGGTCACCAGGTGCGAACGGCCGCCGGACAATTCGCGGTCTGCACCAAGTGCCACACCGATACCATGGGGCCGTTTGTCTTCGAGCACGCTCCGGTGAAAACGGAGGAAGGTTGTCTTTCGTGCCACGTGGCGCACGGGTCAACCAATCCGCGTCTGCTGCAAGTTAACAACGTTAATTTCCTTTGCCTCCGATGTCATACGCCGAATATGAATGGGGCCGCGCCGGGTGCGCCCTCATTCCACAACCAGGCGGCCAAATATCAGGCCTGCACAATGTGCCACACGCAGATCCACGGTTCCAACTTTGATCCAGTGTTCTTTCGGTAACTGCGAGGCATGCAATGGATCGTCAAGAGAATCGAAGTTCTCGCTGTTTTTGGATCACGCTGTTCATAGCTAGCCTGGGTTTGTTGAGCAGCGCGTTGGCGCAGACCTCGGGACAAACTGCGTCTGCCGCTTCCTCTGGCGCTCCCTCGTCTTCCGGCGAAGGCAAGGAGATTGGTGGCTTTCAGGTTACACAGTCGATTGAATTCGGTGGGCGCATCTCCGAAGTGAGCGGCAGCCAGCCGATGTACGACACGCTGGTCAATGATCAGAGTGGCGCACGCATCCTCGATCAGTCGCTCACCATGCAATCGTTGTCGCACGCGGATGTTTTCGACACCCTGACGCTCAACAGTTTCGGCTGGGGCGGCGATCCCGAGCAGGCCGCGCGTCTGCGAGTCGCTAAGTACCACTGGTACACCTTCAGCGGCAGTTATCAGCATATACAGAACTACTTCGATTACGATTTGTTTGCCAATCCACTCAATCCCCCAACAGCGTCGCCGGCTGTTCCCATCCTGGCCTCGCCGCACGGCTACTACAATCGGCAGAACTTATACAACTATGATCTGGTCATGCTGCCGATGCACCGAGTTTCGTTCCGGCTGGACTACAACCGAAACCGCTTCGACGGCCCCGCGTTCAGCAGCATTCACGAGGGTACGGAGGCGCTCCTTAACGAGAGTACCGATAACACGCTCAATGGATATCGCTTTGGTGTGGACTTCCGCGCTGCCAAGAAAACTACCATCAGTTACACGCAATTACTTCAGTACTACGATGGTGGGACGACGTATGGTCTCAGTCCCTTTAATTCCTGGCCACTTCCCAATGGCACGCCCGTCAGCTTAGGGCTGTCATGGTTCAATAACGGCAGTCCTTGTTCCGTGCCGCTCATGGGCGGTGTGGCGAATCCAACCTGCAATGGCTTTCTCGATTACAGCTTGGACCAGCACATAAACACGTTTATTCCGACCGAACAGTTCAACCTCGCGTCCTCTTCGATCAAAGGACTGGACTTCAATGGCCAGTTTCAGTACAGCCATGCGCAAATGAACACGCCATTCACGGAGGTTTTCAGCGGACTGACCAGCCGGGCTGGTACCCTCGGCTCGAATACGGCAGGGAGTAATTCCAGCGCGAAATGGAACTCAGCCTCAACCGACATTTCGGCTACCTATCACATCTCCCCAAAGCTTCGACTGGTTGAAACCTTCCGGTTTCGTAACTTCAGTGTAGCCGGCGACTATTTGAATCTGCAGACCAACTATTTCACGGCTGCCGGCAATGGCTCGGCCACTCTCCTGACTCCGGTCGCGACATTTCCAGGCACCACGCTGTCCCACAGCTCCAGTTCCCCGGCCGACATCATTAATGAACTAAACGTCAGTCTGGTCGCCCAGAATATGAAACAGAACGACTTTCAGGTGCAGTATGACGTGTCGCGCTGGTTTGGAGTGCGGGCCGGGTTCGCTTGGACTAACTACACCATCCAGCCTGGGGAGACCTATCAGGCTGCTTTGGGCGACATTTACTACCCCAACCTTCCCAATCGCGGCAATTGCGCCGGCTTACCGTTAAATCCCGATGGCAGCTGTACCTTTACCGGAGTTATAACTCCCTGGGGAGGCCCCACTACTGAAATCAATGACTACTACGGCATCCTGGGTGTTTGGTTCCGAAAAGGCAGCACGCTGCACGCTAACCTGAATGCAAAGTTTGGCGGGGCCGATAACTGGATCTATCGCATAGATCCGTTGGCTTCCTTCAATATTGCGGGAAACGTTTCTTATACTCCGCACCCCTGGCTAACCGTGGGCGCCAACCTGAGGTTTCAGCAGGGTAAGAATAATGTCAGCGATATTAATTACAACCAGCACAATTATTCAACCACGTTGAACGCCATGATCAATCCCAACAAGTATTGGGGCCTGGACGCAGCCTATAACTTCGATGCTATTCAGCAGAACATGTTCCTCTGCTTCGCCGGAACAGTTACCCCGGCAGACACCACAACCTGTCCCGAAGACCCTACTCTGCTGCAAACTTATGGCTTCTACCATACTCATACTCAGTTCGGCTACTTCGCCCTAACCCTTACTCCTATCGAGCGGGTCACACTGCACCTGGGTTACAGCATCGTTGATAACCAGGGAAACACGACTTCGCTCAATACCCTGCTCCCGTTGGGACCGCTGTCTTCCACATTTCAGTCTCCGCTGGCCGCCATACTAGTCGGTGTTCATAAGGATGTAACTTTCAAAGCTGCCTGGAACTATTACCAATACGGAGAAGGCTCGTTCGTGGGACCCACAGCCCCGCGCTATTTCCACGCCAATAACACCACGTTGGCCCTGCGCTACGCATTTTGATATGCGGGAAGAACAACGGCCCACGATAGTGTTCGTCTTGCCCACTCCGGTTGGTAGGCTCGTGTTGTTCTATGAACTAGCCTGTGTCGTTCATTTGCGACATCGAATTGTAGGCCTATACGGCTACTCGGGAGCTGGCGGTGCCTCCGCGAGGCGAAGTTCATCCGGGCGTACCTCAGCCCGGCGGAAGTCGGTGAAACGCGGTTAGGTAAAGCCCAAGCCACACTCCAAGAGATCAGATGACACGACTCTTGCGATCGATTTACAGCTAACTGCCGAAGGCGCAGTGATTTATCGCAGTTCGGAGTCAGGCCCCGGGACCTTGATACAGCTCTTGGATGCAGTGTAACCGCTCTTAGCGGTTGAATCCTTGTGGCTGTAGCTGCCGTTGTTGGAGAAAGGTCCCCAGCCAAACCATGCTTGCGTGCTGATCGAGATTGAAATCTCGATGCGCTATGTCCACCCCTCCGGCAGTGCTGTGCTGAATGCGATGTCGAAGCTGGGTAGGCACAATTTCGGGCACAGACAGAAAACCGACGGAATTTGCGGGAATGCCGAACCACCGCAACTTATGAGGGAAGGGAAGAAATCTGGTGCGCCCGGAGAGATTCGAACTCCCGACCTAATGCTCCGGAGGCATTCGCTCTATCCAGCTGAGCTACGGGCGCACTACAAAAATTATACACGCGACGATTCCGGCTTACCGGTTCAACGATTCGAATCGACTGATTTGACGTGCAGTTTCCGAATCGTCCTTGGGCTTTCCAGCACTGACCAACCGTCATCCCCAAGATCAATCACAGCAGCTTGGTACGATATCACTTTGCACCCCGAAGCAAAGCTAGTTCTCTGACTGCGTGATTGCGCTCAATTCGCCGTGACCGTAATTTCCACGGCATGCTGAAGTTGCCCGCTGCTGCCCTGTACCGTCACGATCCCCGTCTGGAACGACGGCGTGTTGTTCTGCTGCGGGCTGCTTCCACCTCCACCGCCTCCGCATGAAATTGTGCCGCCCAGCAGACAGAGCGATAGACCAAGCATGATGCCCTTCAGCCTTGATTTGTTATTCCGCCGAAGCTTGCGGCGTTGGGTCAAAACAAAGCCGGCTGCGAAGAGGAAACTAGCGGCCATCGACCCATCAGGGTGAAAGAAATCTGGTTTGCGTCGCGACGCTGCCAGCGTATTTGCCGTGACCGTTAGGGTTGCCGTCCCGCCCGGACTGACGCCGCCCGGACTAATGGAGCAAGTCGTAGAACTGAGCGATCCGGAGACGGAACAGGAGAAGCTGACGCTGGCGGAATATCCGGCCAAGCCAGCCACCGTGATTGTATCCGTGACCGGAGATCCTCGCGTGATGCTGAGGCTCTGGGTCTGCGCCATCATGGCGAAGTCGGGATTGGTGGGGCCGTTCCAGGCGGCGGCCAGCGCTCCTGCGTCCACCGATCCTAGGCCGGTAGCCAGGTCGTAGCCCGCACCGGCGTCGTAGCCGATCATGCCGCTGGGCGGGCAGTCGGTTGATCCCGCCGTGCAAGGCACCAGGTTATTGCCAGTAGTGATGTCGTGAAATGCGCTGGGCGCACTCGCCGCCAGTCCGTACAGAAGGGGATTGACATTACCCTGGCGATCGTTGGTTTGCTGCACCAGCAAGGTGATCAGGCCGGCAAACGTGGGCGCGGCCACCGAAGTTCCGCCGATCAAAGTGACATCGTTATTCGATTGCCGGTAACCGTTCACGCAGCTGGATTGCGAGCAGATAAGGTAGCCATCGTGATCGGCCGATGAGCTTAGCGAAACGTCGGGTACATCGCGCTGTCCATCGCTGGGAACGCCGCTCCCGGTTTGCCATGACGGCTTGGTGAACAGGGTGCTGACGCCGCCTCCGCCCGCGGCCAGCGATCCATCCGCTGCGGTATCGTTCCACGCCGTCTCCGGAATGTAGGAGAGTGCGGAGCCATTATTGCTGTTGTTGGTGCCGCTCCAATATTGCGTCGCACCCGTGGCATCTCCTTCGCTGAACTCAGTGCCGCCCATGCCGGTCACGTAAGGAAGACTGGCGGGTACATCGACCGCATAGCCGTGCGTAGCGCTCTTCACCGGATTGTTGGGATCAGTGCTGTAATCGCAATCGGCCGGACCGCTGTCGCCGGCCGACGCCACGATAGTCTGACCTTGCGCATTGGCTTGCTCAGCCATTCCGGTTAGCGTGCTGATATCGCCGGCGCTGAAGTCCGCTTCGCAGTCTCCATAGCTGACGCTGATCACCGGCGCGAGATTCTGATCGACCGCATACTGCAACGAATCGGCAAGCGCGTTCTGCGAATTCACGTAGATGAGCTTGGCGTTTCTGGCTACCGCGCCCGACCACTCGACATCGAGGTTGGCTTCGTCGACATCGTTTTTCACAATGCCGGGATCCGCGTCGCCCGGCACCAGAATCACTTGCAGGTCGGCGGTCGGCAGGTTCGAGACATTGCGAAACGTCACCACATCATATTGATCATGATGCCCGGAGTCTTTCGACAGATCCGACTGGCCCATGATGGCGATGGATTGTCCCGCGCCGTTAATCCCGTTGGCGTACAGCCCTTGCACGTCGTAGATGGTGGCGAAATCGTCAGGCGCGAGGAAATGATTACCGCTCAGGTCCGAAGTGAAATGCGGCTGAACGCTCTTGACGATGGAGCGCGGCCTCGGCCGGAAATCGTTCAAGCCGCTGATCGCCGCAACCAGGCCGCGAAACGCGCCGGGCAGCGCAGGCTCGGTCACGTTGGCATAGTGTATCTGGCCATCGGCCACATACTGATGGATAACAGTGTGAAATGCGGCTTGCATCTGCGCGGCCGTGCCGTTGAAGCAAATCCAGGTGCGGCTGCGCGCGGGGATAATGTTGCTGAACCCCTGGTGCTGCAACCAGCCGGCAACGCGGCTGATGTCGCCCGGCGTCAGTCCGAAACGGTTGGCATACTCTTCCGGAGTCAGCCAGTGATGATAGTTCGCGGAGGACGGATCCATCTGCCGCAGCAACAGCGTGTGCAGACTGCTCTGTTGAGCCGCGGTGAGTTGGAACACAAGCTTCACGCCTGGCATCTGGAGCGACCCGCCCACGGGGCCGCGATCCCACGCGGACTGCAGACCAGGTCGAACATTGCCTTGCATGCGCCATGACTGCGCGTCGTTGATGGTCTGCGGAATGCGGTCGGCTCGCGCATTCTCGGCCGGAAACAGCAACCACCCAACGAGCCAAAGGAATATCAGCGGAAAACGACGGGGCCGGGACAATTGAGGACTCCTCGGAAGCTTGGACTTTCCGGCGGCTCTTCGCCTGAGACGGTGAAACGATTCCGGAAAGTCCCAGAAGCAACGCAACTATAGCAGCGTTTATGCGGTTTTGCAGTCAGAATCCACCTACGCGATGGAGGCGCTGATGGGATACCCCCTCCCCCCTGCCTGTCCGTAAAATCTTGAAAACACAGGAGAGCGGCCGCAAGGTCTTGAGCCCTAACGGTTTATCGCTAAGGTATTGAACGGCAAGCACTTACTTCGAAAAAATTGCTTTCTCCGCCTCGAATCGATCCTAATCTGGGAGCAGATCGCAATTTCTATCAACGGACTTTTTACGGCACTCCTTTTGTCCTTGTCATCACGATCAGACTTTAGCCCAGTGAGGGATCCCGCTCGAGTTTTCAGCAAACTGTTCGGCACGCTGAGGAATCTGTCGGCTCAAGCTTTCAGCAAACCTCCGGTCACAGCTTCGAACATCGGGCCGAACTGGCAATGACTTTTCAAAGATCGCAGACTCGTCCGGACCATCTCTTACGACAGTCCACCGAGCCATCGGGCACTCCGCCCAACCTACCAGCTTAACCCTGGATAAGAATCCGTCAAGATTACGAAAGTACAATCGACGCTATTGTCCTTTCGTAACCTGCAGGATAGATCCTGACGGGCGCGGCTGGCCCACCCTATTAACATGAGGGTGCCGTCCAAGCCGGGTTCGCTTGGGGGGATTTTTCGTCATCCGGTCACTGACTTTCGAGAGCAAGGCATTGTGGGCTGGGCTCATGCCTTGGGGACTGAAGCGGTATCAACAAGCTCGCGACCTCCATTTCATCACTTTTAGTTGTTACCGTCGTAAGCCTCCGTTGGCATCTTCCGGTGCCAAGCGGGAATTCGAGGATGCGCTGGAGCGCACGCGTCGGCAATCCGGATTTTGGGTCACAGGTTATGTCGTCATGCCCGAGCACGTGCATCCGCTGATCAGTGAACCAGAGCGAACCCGCTGGCACGGGCGTTGCAGGCGTTGAAACAACCACGAGTAGTTTGAAAACGGCGAGCGACTCGGCCTAAGATGGACGCGACCCAACGCAGGGCTCGCTGTATCGGGAGGGTATGGTGGATTATCTCCTGGAAATTTTGCGTCACCAGCCGATGATGATCACGGCAGGTGGTTTACTTGCGGTCCTACAGTTCGCGGCGAACAAGCTCCGGGCCCGGCAATCCATACAAAAGAAACAGCAGCTCCGGGAACGAGTGATTGCCCTGAATGCCTTTGTGATTAGCATAAAGGAACTCTCCGACGCGAGCGACTCTCATGCTGCGTGCCTGCAAGATGCGCTGCGAGAGCGTGATCTCGTGCTCAAGCAGTTGGCGACCTGCGGTGCAAACCGTCTCACCGGCTCTTCTCGCGGAACGCAGCGCAACGGCTGCTTCTCCTGTATGCGCCTTCCAGTACGGCCGGATGGCTTCTCCATTGGGCATTTTTCACACTGGTCGCCACCACGATAGCCGGTACTGTTCATGGCCTTCTTCACATCGGCCACCTTCCACTCCATATTCGCGTGCTGTTCTTGATATTCACCTTCGTCCTGGCCGTGCTGGTGTGCGTGGCCGCGATTCATGTTGAAGATGGAAAGCTTGAAGAGCGCATTATTCGTCAGCCTGGGCAGGTGCCCGGGTAAACACTCGGTAGGCTGGACCACCCAGCGGCTAGGGGTTATCGGCAGCATCTTGTTGGGCCGGCCGTCTCGAAATAAGTCGTCGCACGACATGGCCTTTCCACATCCACAACCCCGAAACGACCATGATAGGAAGGAAGACAAACCGAGTAGCGGGAGCATAGTCTGGAAGTTTTTCGAACGGACTATAAATATAGCCGAGTATCGGAATGGCAACGACGATGTGAATCCAGCGAAAAATCGTACGTTGGGTGGGAATATTCATAATCGCCTCCGCAAGCACACACCGACTCATCCCGAAATCAGAGATAAGTGGGGCAGCTGCCATTGTTTGTTGCGATGACCTCGATTCACTACTCTTGAGCCGCCTTGGGCAGTCAACCTGGCGTCTTAATACCGAACTGCTTGGCGTACTCGGCGTGCAATCGCTGCCAGCGGCCGAACTTCATAGCTTCGGGGCCGACGATGCGGCCAATGGGAGTTCCACCGAGAAGCCGATCCAGCACATCGAAGCAGATGTGCCATCCGGCAGCACCCATGGCGATAAAGCGCTGACCGATGTTGGTCCACAGGGTCAGGCGCGTGCCGTCCCCCAGGTCTTCGAGCTGCCAGCGCATGTCGAAGTCACCCCACTTGTACTCCAGCAGCCTGGGAGCGTCGGCTCGCGTCACGGTAGTTTCGGTAACCCGCGGCACGGGCGCTCCCACTGTGGTGAGCTTCACCGTGGCTCCAGCGGTAGCCAGGCTGCCGTTCGCGTCGAAGGGCGCCCACTCGCGCAGATGCGCCGGGTCGGTGATCGCCTGCCACACTTTTTCCGGCGGGTGGTGCAATTCCCGGACGAGAACCAGCGTCCACTTCTCTCCGTCCTTTTGTATCCGCGCTCCGCTGGCCGGGCCCGGTGTGTACTCCGCGAGATCGGTCATCTTCTTCTCCTTGATCTCCGCTATTCGCTCTTCGCCTTTCGCCAGAACCTTCCAGCAGGCAATGACAAGCGAAGAGCGAAGAGCGAAGAGCCGCTTTACCAGCGCATCAGCTGGGTGATCTGGATGAGGTTGCCGCAGGTGTCCTTCAGCATCGCAATGGTCGAGCCGGTCACGTCGGTGGGCGGCATGGTGAACTCGGCGCCGCGGCCCTTGATGCGCTCGTAGTCGCTCTTGACATCGTCGGTGAAGAACATGGTCGCGGGCTGGTTCTGTTGAAAGATCGCCTGCTGATACGCCTTGGCTGCCGGATTGTTGTTCAGCGCCAGTTGCAGCTCGGTGCCGTCCGGCTCCTCCGCTGAGGCCACCGTGAGCCAACGATACGGCCCCTGGCTAAAATCGGTCTTCTTCACAAAACCCAGCACTTCGGTATAGAAGCGCAGGGCCTTGTCCTGGTCGTCCACGTATAGGCTGGTCACTTTGATCTTCATTTTCTTTCTCCTTTGTTGCGTCGCGGTTGGGGCCGCGTCGCCTTCTCCTTGCTTTTTCTTTTCGTTGGGGTTGATGGATCCATGTGGTTGAGATGGCGTTCGAGAGCATCCAGGTAAGCCGACCAGAAGCGGCGAAACGGAGCCAGCCAGGCATCCACCTCCTGAAACGGTTCAGGTTTCAGCCGATACAGACGGCGCTGTGCGTCCACCGTGGCTTCCACGAAACCGGCGTCGCGCAGCACGCGCAGGTGCTTGGAGACGGTCGGCTGCGGCATACGAAGCTGACGCTCGATCTCTCCCACCGACTGTTCGGACGAGACCAGAAGGCTCAAGATCGCGCGACGGTTGGGCTCCGCAATGATTTCGAACACCGATTCCATGCTCTGTATATACTCCCAACAGAATATACGTGTCAAGGCATATAAAGGCAGAGGCGCCAGCAAGGAGTTTTCTGCAAACTGCTTAGAGAGTCGTAATCCTACTCGGCCAGTGCCCGCCGAAGATAGCCTGCGACATCGCTGACGAAGCGGTGCACCGAAACCTCGGCAATGCGATGGCCGGCGATCGCGTTCATGGTCTTGCCCACGGCACCGAACGGTGGTTGATAAGTTCCGGAGAAATCCAGTTGAGTTTCGGTTGCGGTCAGCGGGTATATGGAAAGCTCGCCCTGCATGAGAGGAAACAACCGCGGCAAGTTTGCGGCCTCCCACTCGAGGAGCAATGTAGTGCTGGCGGTTGCGATGCCGTCGGCGGCCTTCTCCTCGATGCCTTTGATGAGGATGTTGATGTCGGCCTTCACTCCAACCCCAGCAAAATCGATGTGCAGTTCAGCGGCCACCGATTCGGCACGCGATGCAGCTGCCTTGGTAGCGGACTGGAACACTGCGACTGCGTTCTGTTTGAGCGTATCGCGAACGCGCTCGTAGGGATGGTTCACGTAGTCGTAGCTGCGAATCGTACGTCCAGCGCTCATCAATGTTCTTCCCGACTCATTCGACCGCGAAGTTGCGAACCAGCGGTCACGCAAACTGTACCATGGTTAGCGACAGGTCGACACACCCTTAGCAATCTGAAACAATCGAGAACCATGAAAGCGGTATGGTATGAGCGGCAAGGCGCTGCGCGGGACGTTTTGATCGTCGGCGAAATGGCCGATCCCGAGCCCGCTGAGGGTGAAGTTCGGATTCGTGTGGCTGCGTCGGGTGTAAATCCGGGCGATGTCAAGAAGCGTGAAGATGCATTCGGAGTTGGAATGCCATACCCACGAGTGATTCCGCACAGTGACGGTGCGGGTACTGTGGATCGCGTCGGTCCGGGAGTGTCCCAGGAGTGGGTTGGCCGGCGCGTCTGGTGCTATGGCGCTCAGTCTTATCGCCCGTTTGGAACCGCCGCGGAATACGTTGTCCTGCCATTGCGGCAAGCGGTACCGCTTCCTGACGGTGTTTCCCTGGAGCAGGGAGCTTGTCTCGGTATTCCCGGTATAACTGCGCATCGGGCCGTTCAGGTCGGGGGTTCGGTCCAGCAACGCATCGTGCTGGTTCAGGGCGGTGCAGGTGCTGTCGGGGCTTGTGCGGTGCAGCTGGCGCACCGAGCCGGAGCTCGAGTGATCGCCACCTGCCGCGCGCCGGAGGATCGCGAAATCGCAACGCGGGCAGGTGCGGATGAGGTCCTGCTGACCGGCGCCACCCTCACGAAAAGCATCCGCGCATTAACTCCCCATGGCGTCGATCACATCGTCGAAGTGGCGTTTGCCACGAACCTCAATGCCGATATAGAGGCACTGGCGCAAGGTGGTTCCATTGCAACCTACGCCACCAATGCGCCCAAGTCGGAGATCCCGGTTTGGCAACTTGTCTTCAAGAACGTTCGGCTGTTTTTTATCGGCAGCGATGACGTCCCGGCAGAGGCAAAACTCGAAGCCACTCGTGCCATCAATCAGGCACTTGAAGCAGGCTGGAAGGGGCTTGACATTGCAGAACGCTTCTCGTTGGACGATATCGCCAAGGCCCATGAGTTCGTGGAGCATCCAAGTAAATCCGGACGTGTTGTTGTCATGATCTGAGCCTGTTTCGAGTATCGGAACGCCTCAAAAACCGCAGCAATCATCTTGGGTTGTATGATATCTACCGCTTCAGGTTTAATCGCGAGGCATTGGCAGCCGTTCAACGGCTGGTGATGGTTGCGATCCAAAGGGTGAGGAGGCTTGATGGCTCATATTGATGTCCCAGTGTCGCGCTCGGGTTTCGGACAGACACGGCGCGTCGACAACTGGTGGGTGCAGCCGCTCGTCGTTTTTCTCGGTCTCTCTGCATTCATTGTTTATTCCACTTGGGCGGCCCTGCAAGGGCAACACTACCGCTTCGGCCCGTATCTCTCGCCTTTTTACTCGCCGGAATTGTTTGGTCCTGACGGGTGGTTTGGCGGAATGCCCAACTGGATACCAGTCTGGGTCACCGGGGCCATGCTCATCCTTTGGGCGCCGGGCGGATTCCGAGTCACCTGCTACTACTATCGGGGAGCCTATTACAAAGCTTTTTGGGCCGACCCACCTTCCTGTACGGTAGGCGAACCGCGGAAGACCTATCTCGGCGAACGATCGTTTCCTTTAATCGTCCAAAATATTCACCGCTATTTTCTTTACCTGGCGTTGATATTTCTTGTGATTCTAGGACGCGACGTGTGGGACGCGTTCTGGTTCAATGGCCGATTCGGTATCGGTGTCGGTACGTTGGTCCTGCTGGCCAATCTCGCGCTATTGACCTGCTATACATTCAGCTGCCACTCTCTTCGCCACCTGGTTGGCGGTTTTCGCGACCGCTTGGCCGGGGCTCCAACTCGCAAACGCGTTTATGACTGCGTGAGTTGTCTCAACCAGAGACACATGGTATTTGCCTGGTGCAGTCTGTGCAGCGTGGCCTTTGCTGACCTTTACGTGCGTATGTGTTCCATGGGTGTGTGGACGGACTGGAGGATCATTTAGTGGCCGAATACATCACGCACGAGCACGACGTCGTGATCATTGGCGCAGGAGGAGCGGGGCTGCGGGCTGCCGTGGAGGCTTCAGCCGCAGGCACCAAAGTCGCAGTCATCACCAAATCGCTCCTGGGCAAAGCCCATACCGTAATGGCCGAGGGCGGCGTGGCCGCAGCCATGGGAAATGTGGACGATAGGGACAGTTGGCGGGTTCATTTTGCCGACACCATGCGCGGAGGTCAGTATCTGAACAACTGGCGTATGGCGGAGCTCCATGCCAAAGAAGCTCCGGCCCGGGTGCGCGAACTGGAAGCCTGGGGCGCGCTGTTCGATCGCACCAGCGATGGCCGCATTCTGCAACGCAATTTTGGCGGGCATCGC
Source organism: Candidatus Korobacteraceae bacterium (assembly GCA_049695855.1). Classification (GTDB taxonomy): domain Bacteria; phylum Acidobacteriota; class Terriglobia; order Terriglobales; family Acidobacteriaceae; genus Bog-257. The sequence goes on from JBAVSY010000012.1 coordinate 37,278, forward strand.
TATCCCCGGCTGGCGCATGTGGGCGATCGGACCGGGCTGGAGATGATTCGTACGCTGCAAGACCATGGCATCCATCTCGGCTTGGACATGTTCATGGAATACACCGTCGTCAAGTTGCTGAAGGATGGGGATCGCATCGCGGGAGCGTTTGGATACGATCGCGAGCGCGGGCGATTTCACCTGTTTCGCGCCAAAGCTATTGTGCTCGCGACCGGAGGCATTGGCAGGGCGTTCAAGATCACCAGCAACAGCTGGGAATACAGCGGAGATGGCCACGCTCTGGCTTACCAGGCGGGCGCGTCGCTGGTCGACATGGAGTTTGTGCAGTTCCATCCCACCGGAATGATCTGGCCGCCCAGCGTGCGCGGCATTCTGGTTACGGAAGGAGTGCGTGGTGACGGAGGCGTCCTGCGGAACAGAAACAATGAGCGCTTCATGTTCAAAGACATTCCTCCGCTTTATGTGAACCAGACCGCCGATTCCGAGGAGGAAGGCTGGCGTTATACCCAGGGGGATAAGAACGCCCGTCGCCCGCCGGAGCTACTGACGCGCGACCACGTGGCCCGCTGCATTCGAACTGAGGTGCGGGAAGGACGCGGAAGCCCGCACGGCGGCGTGTTCCTCGACATCGCCTGGATCAAAGAGAAGCTTCCCAACGCTCCCGAATACATCAAGAAGAAGCTGCCCAGCATGTATCACCAGTTCAAGCAACTGGCCGATATCGATATTACGCGGGAGCCTATGGAAGTTGGACCCACGACTCATTACATGATGGGCGGAGTTCGAGTGAATGCCGATTCCCAAATGTCGGACGTGCCCGGATTGTTTGCCGCAGGGGAATGTGCGGCGGGTTTGCATGGCGCCAACCGCTTGGGCGGGAATTCGCTTTCCGACCTACTGGTTTTCGGTCAGCGCGCAGGAGACTTCGCGGCCAGGTTCGCCAAAGAAAACTCCTTGGGTGCGATCAATACCGAGGAACTTGCATCCGCAGAAAAATCTGCCCTTGAGCCCTTCGAAGGCAAAGGCTCGGAGAACCCGTACGCCTTGCAGCATAAGCTGCAAGACACAATGCAGGACCTGGTCGGGATTGTTCGTCAAGAGCAGGAAATGCTGCAAGCGCTGGAGCGAATTCGAGAACTAAGAGCTGCCAGCGATGCCGTCACTGTGGACGGCAACCGGGAATACAATCCCGGCTGGCACACCGCGCTCGACCTGCACAATCTGCTGACCGTCGCAGAAATTGTGACTTGCGCCGCTCTGGAAAGAAAGGAAAGCCGGGGAGCCCATTTTCGCAACGATTTTCCCGCGAAAGACGAGCAGGCCGGAAAATTCAACATCGTGGCCCACAAAGGACAAAATGGAGAAGTGCGGCTCACGCGCGAGCCCATCCCACCCATGCGAGAAGACTTGCAACAGATCATTGAGGAGATGAAGTGATGGCGACGGCAACCTTCCGCATCTGGCGCGGCGAGAAAGCCCAGGGCAGCTTTCACGACTATACGACCGAAGTCTCTCCCGGCATGGTCGTGCTCGACGCGGTTCATCAAATCCAGGCGGAACAGGCCGGCGATCTGGCCGTGCGCTGGAATTGCAAAGCGGGGAAATGTGGTTCCTGTTCCGCCGAAATCAACGGCATGCCGAAGTTAATGTGCATGACCCGGCTGAACTCTCTGCCGCTCGACAAACCTGTAACCGTCGAACCCATGAAGGCATTTCCTCACGTGCGGGACCTGATCACCGACGTATCGTGGAACTACAAGGTGAAACAACGCATTCCGAAATTCCAACCCCGCAAGCCTGATGCCGAAGATGGCACCTGGCGCATAGCGCCCGAAGATGTTGATCGAGTGCAGGAATTTCGGAAGTGCATCGAGTGCTATCTCTGTCAGGATGTTTGCCACGTATTACGGGATCACCAGATGCACGAACAGTTCATCGGACCACGCTTTCTGGTTTACGTAGCCGCCCTGGAAATGCACCCTTTGGATGTCGGCGACCGGGTTGCAGACCTGCGAAAAGAGTTCGGGGTCGGCTTATGCAATATCACGAAGTGCTGTACCAAGGTGTGCCCAGAAAGCATCACGATCACAGACAACGCTATCATTCCTTTGAAGGAGCGGGTGGTGGATCGATTCTTCGATCCACTCTCAAAGTTGTTCCGTGTTTTCAGTCACACGAAAGCTTAGGAGATGTTATGCATTTCGAACTAAAGCCCATTTCAGAGCAGAGTATCCCTCACACACTCGAAAAGGTGGAGCGTTACAGGCTCCTGAATGAACCTGCTCTTGCAGAGAGCATTTGCCTTGACATTCTGGCTATCGTGCCCGATCACCAGCAGGCGCTAATTTCCCTGCTGCTGGCGCGGACCGATCAATTCCACTCGCACGCGCAACCGAAAGCGGCGCAGGAAGTTCTGGCTCAAATTCAGGGAGAGTACGAGCAAGCCTACTATGCCGGTGTCATCTGGGAGCGTCTGGGAAACGCCCGCATTCGTCATGGCGATCCCGGGGCTCGCACGTCCGCATATCATGCGCTGCGGGATGCCATGAGTCATTACGAGAGGGCCATGGATTTTGCCCCGGCGGGAAACGATGATGCCATTCTGCGCTGGAACACTTGTGCGCGGATGATCATGCAGAACCCGGATATTCAGCCGCTGTCTGAGAGCGACCCGCAGGCATGGTTGCACGATGAAGCCAATCCTAGAATCGCAGACGTTTAGCGTCGAGGCTACTGAAGCCGGGTCCCCAGACGCGGAGACCGTCTTCTGCTCTAAGGCCGCTCGTCTTGTCGTCCATAGGAAAGGCAGGACTGGATAGGTAAAGCTTGGCAGTCATGGCTACTCCGCACTCGAGGTGCTGGATGTGCCCATTAACGCTCCCGGCTTAGGACTGACCACCTCGCCCGGCTGGTATCTGCCCGGATTGCCTACGATCACGCTTTCGCCTTCCGTCAGTCCCGCCAGGATTTCAACATTGTTCGAACTTTCCAGGCCCACCTGCACCTCGCGAGACTGCACCCGATTCTGCGCGTCCACGACCAGCACAGTAGTTTTGCCGTTGTCACCACGCTGGATGGCCTCAATGGGAACTGTGAGAGCGTTGGGACGACTGTTCGCGCTAAGCGTGACATCGGCATACATTCCGGGTTGCAGGTGATAGTTAGGATTGGGAACATCAATCTCCACCTGCATGGTGCGAGTTGAGGGGTCGAGCGAGTCGGTGAAGCGCGTGACCTTACCGGTGAAGTGTTCGCCCGTTGCCTGCACGTGCACATCGGCGGAATCGCCGATTTTAACTTTCGCCGCAATCGATTCAGGGACGGGAATGCGCAACCGGAGAACGTCAACTTGGGCAACCGTGACCACCGGTAGCCCGCTGCTGTTGGAGGTCCCCGCTTGTACCAGTGCCCCGGTGTCGGAGAAGCGCCAGGTCACCACTCCATCATAAGGGGCCGTGATCCTGGCGTAATCGCTGAGGGCGGAGTAGTGCTGTTGATTGGCTTGCGCCACTGCCAATTCCTGCTGGGCCGCCGCCAGCGCCGATTTAGCCGCTTCCACTTCCGCCTGAGATGCGCGATCCTTGGCGTTGGCATCATCCAGTTCCTGTTGCGCGATCAAGCCCGGCCTGGCCTTGTCGGTGTTGACCAGGCGCACCGCGTTGGCATGCAGGGCAACATTTTCGGCTTGGGCGCGCGCTACTTCGCTGTGGGCCCGCTCAATCTCTTCTTCCGCGTGGTGAACGCTGGCCTTGGCCTCGTCGACCTGCGCCACCAACTCCGGAATTTCCAGCACGGCCAGCACCTGTCCCTGATGAACATGGTCCCCGATGTCGACATTAATGTTGCGGATGTAGCCTGCTACCTTGGCGTGCAACTCGACGTTCTGGTAGGGAACGAATTGTCCCGCAATGGAGAGCGACGTGGCGATCGTCTTGCGCTGCACCGGAGCAACCGCAGCAAACACTCGGGCGTTATCTCTGTCTGGGTTGCTTTTATTGCTGCCCAGCGATCGTTTTACCGCGACGGCGGCCACCAGGAGGCAGACTGCAGCCAGTGCCAGAACCAGCCACTTGTGACGGCGGTGCAGCGGCAGCGACTTCTTTGTTTCGCCTAGATCTGGCATGGGCATCGTCGTTTCGAGGGCTCCGAGGCCCCGCAAAACAGCTCACATTCGGATCCTGGAGCGCCCGCCATCCAAGCCACTCCAGTAAACCAGGTTTGGCCCATTCGGCATTTTCCGGCGACACCGAATTCGTCACCAGTTGCATATCGCAAATGTCGCTTAGCTGGCCCGTTCGACGGTTTTGTCCGACGGCACCTGTTGTCCATCATCAGGAAGGAATACCGAAAAAGCGGTCCAACTCTTTCCTTGGGCGGTTGAGCTCTTCACGCGAATCGTACCCCGATGTTTTCCGACGATACTGCTGCACACCCAGAGCCCGAGGCCGGTGCCGACTTCTTTCTTAGTAGTGAAGAACGGCTCAAACAGCTGCGATCGAACTTCCTGCGAAATACCAGGCCCGTTGTCCGCCACCGTAACTCGCACGCCTTCTCTGCGATGCCCGTTCCACTCGGTCGCAGGCGATACTCGAATCCGAATGCGGCCGCCGCCATCCACTGCGTCAATGCCGTTGCTCAGCAGGTTGGCGAGCAACTGACGAATCTCTCCTGGGACCGCGTGGATTTCAGGATCTCCCTTGATCTCAGGATCGATTTCGATTCCTTTGTTGCGCGTCCTTGAGGCAAACACGGAAAGCAGCGCGATGACCATCGACCCAACGCGGATTGGGCTGGCCCCGGTCGTCTGGCGATAAAAGCCAAGAGTTTGCCGGGTCAACTGAGAGACCCGGCCTAACTCTTCCTCAGCCCCGGCGAGATATTCGCGGACATCCGGTTGATCGCTGGATTGCCGGGCCAAATAGATCAGGTTGGTGAGAGCCTCAAGCGGGTTGTTGATCTCGTGAGCGACTGTCGCAGCCAGGCGTCCTACCGAGGCGAGCTTTTCCGCGGTGTGCAGCGCGCGCTCAGCTTTCTTGCGCTGGGTGATTTCACGTGCGATCTTAGCCGCGCCCACAATACGGCCTGACCCATCTTTCACCGGAGAAACCGTCAACGAAACTTCAATCCGTTCACCACTTTTCTTTAGGCGGACGGTCTCGAAATGCTCAATCCTTTCGCCCCGGGCAATGGTTTGCAGAATCCTTGTCTCGTCATTCTGCAGTTCCGGAGGAATGATTGTCGTAATCGATTTTCCGATCATCTCTTCCGCGGCGTAACCGAATATTCGTTCGGCCGCCGAATTCCAACTGGTCACAATGCCATTCAAGTCCTTGCTCACGATGGCATCGTCGGAGGAAGAAACGATGGCAGACAGCAACTGCCACTCATCCTGAGCATGCTGGCATTCTCGCGTATCGCTGGCCAAGAGCTCAGCGGCACCTATGTTGGCCGGGTTGTGGGGGCGAGATGGATTGGTCATCGTCGGAAACGGAAGGGTGACCTTCACTCCGTGCATCTGCCGGTTCGGTCGTCGAACCTGGGCAATTTCCGGGGAGGCTGAACTGTGGCGCAGTCGCGCGGCAGCGCCCTGTTTGCCCGTCTCACCCTACTAAGATGCTGTAAATCTTACCGTGGAAAGGGGTATCCTGTGAAGCACGGGGTGATGGCAGCGCGGCCCAAGTGGCGGCTTATCCGCGAACGAATGCCACTGGGTTATCCTAAACACATGCGGGTCCGCGTGATCTATCTCGGAATGCTCAAGGAAGTGGCCGGGCGCGAGAGGGAAGTCGTCGAGGTTCCAGATGATGCCCGTTTGAGCGATCTTTTCGCCCGCCTGGAGCAGGGCATCCCGAAGTTGCAGGAATTTCGCGGAGCGATTGCTCTGGCCGTGAACTACGAGTACTCGGCTGGAACCGCAGAGTTGCGGGACAATGACGAGGTCGCTTTGCTTCCTCCGGTGAGTGGCGGATTGGTTGATGAGCCCTCGACGACCGAAACTCCGCTACCACTTATTTCGGAACACGCGCGGATTACCTGTGAACCGATCAAGACCGCGCCGATCCTGGCCGCGATCAAGCATCCGGAAGACGGCGCCATAGCGATTTTCGATGGAGTGGTGCGCAATCATTCGCGCGGCCGCAAAACGCTGTACCTTGACTACACCGCTTATGAAGTTATGGCTTTGCGGCGGATGGAGCAGTTGGCTCAGCAAGCGCTGGCCCGCTTCGCCATCCGGGATGTGAGAATCGTGCATCGCCTGGGGCGATTACCGATTGGCGAAAGCAGCGTCTATATCGCAGTTGCCTCGGCGCATCGGGCTGCCGCCTTCGATGCCTGTCGCTGGCTGATCGATACCTTGAAGACGACCGTGCCCATCTGGAAGCGAGAGTATTTTGCAGACGGCGCGGTCTGGGCCGATGGCGAGCCATTTCCTCCGGACATACCCCGGGCTACAGAGAACGCGTCAAAACAGCTGGATTAGGGTTCTACTTATTATTAAGCGAATGTTCCCAAACATCAGGATCTTCGATGCAGCCAGGTCGCGATGCTGCGCCTTGGTCGTGTCGCTGACGATAAGCGCCATCTGGGCAATGCTGCTGCTGGCGCCGAATCTACAAGCGCAGAGCAGCGTGCCCCAGCCGCCTCCCTCGCCCCGGCCGCAAACCCAAAACGGCGTTCCCCATCCTCCGAATACCTCGAAGCAGACGGACAGCGACAATCAGCCGACTACGACCTTCAAGGTCAACGTGAAGCTGGTCAATGTGTTCGCTACCGTCACCGATTCGGGAGGAGCTCCGGTTTCCTCGTTGAAGGAGGAAGATTTTCAGGTGTTTGAAGACGGCAGCCCACAAAAGATTGCGGTGTTTCATCGCGAATCGGAATTGCCGCTTTCCATCGTGCTGGCGATTGACACCAGTCTCAGCACCCGCGGCGATCAGAAATTGGAACTGGAATCGGCCCGTCGCTTTGCACACGCCATTCTGCGACCGATTGACGGCCTGTCGCTCTTCCAGTTCAGCGAGATCGTCGATCAACTGACGCCCTTCACTGCCGATGTGCGGACCGTCGATCATGCCATCAACCGGGTCCATTCGGGAGCGGCCACCGCTTTGTATGACACGCTGTATCTGGGAGCGGACGCATTGCTTGACCGGCGAGGCCGCAAGGTCATGGTGGTGATAACTGACGGAGGCGATACCGCCAGCAAGACGAATTATCAGGAAGCGGTTCGCGAAGCCCAACAGGCCGAAGTCATCCTTTACAGCATCATTATTGTTCCCATCGAGAACAGTGCCGGCCGCGACATCGGAGGAGAACATGCGCTGATCCAGTTGTCGCGCGATACCGGCGGAAAGTATTTCTACGCCAGCGGGCTGGAACAACTGGATGCCGCATTCCGGCAAATCAGCGATGAACTGCGCACCCAGTATCTAATCGCCTATTACCCCAGCGCACGAGTCTCCGATTCCGATTACCGGCGTATCGACATCAAGGTTAATCCTGCCACTAAAGACTACGCCAATCCATCGGACCTGGTAGTGCGCCATCGAACCGGCTACTACACCATGCCTGCCAAGTAAGTTAATAAGGCGCCTGAAAATAGATCTAATCCTAGGATTACCGGCCCGCATCCTGCACTACTTTCTATAGTTCGTATTTGCGAAATCGGCCTGCGAGAAATCTGATTAATTTCGATTCAACCCGCCTTTATAAGTAGCGCTACTATGATATATCGATTATCAGTAGCTAGAAAATGCAAAAAAGCTAATCACTTAAACTTGCTTATTTGACCTCAATCTCCGAGCATTCGTAGCGTTTTGCCTTCATTTCGCCCAGTCGAATCTCCCAAAAACTGGAGATTCGGGGCCGTAGAATCTGTGAAATGTAGAAACAACCTTTTCGCAATTTGAACCACCGCAGTTCTATCTCTATGGTAAATAGCTTGTTACTGGAACAAGACAACTTCTTTCAAGGTGGCATCCGCCTTGCATTAACTTCAACCGGATCCGTACAGACTTTGCGTGAACGGCTTCTGGCCTACGACCAGCGCCACCAAAAACAAGGGTTGAAGGTGGCGACCGGACGAGGAAAAGACAGTAATCGACTTTAGCAGTGGAAGAGTTTTGAGGGGAGATATGATAGCAAAAAGACTGATTACCGGAATTTTGGCCTTGCTGGTAATCGCCGCAGTGATGGCGCCGTCGTTGATGGCCCAGTCGCTGGTTACGGGCGATATTACCGGTACGGTCACAGATCCCAGCGGTGCGGTCGTGTCTGGCGCTTCAGTTATGCTGAAGAGTAACGCCAACGGTTCGACGCGTGCCACCACAACCGGTTCCAATGGAACCTACCGCTTCTCTCTGTTGAGTCCAGGTAGCTACACCGTGAGTGTGAGCGCTTCGGGCTTCAGCAAGGCGGAAACGCAAACCAGCGTAAACATCGGCCAGGCGACGGTCACCGACGTGAAAATGGCGGTGGGCGCCAACTCGCAGACGGTGGAAGTAACCTCGGCAGCGCCGCTGGTTAACACCGACAACGCCGACCTGTCTACCAGCTTCGATCAGAGCATGATCACCAACCAGCCCAACGGCGGTAACGACATCACCTACGTTGCGCAGACTGCCCCCGGCATCAACATGAATACTGGCGGCGGTTACGGCAACTTCCAGACCTCGGGTCTTCCGGCTACCTCCAACGTGTTCACCGTCAACGGTGAGAACGACATGGATCCGTACCTGAACCTGAACAACTCTGGAGCTACCAACCTGACCCTTGGCCGCAACGACATTCAGGAAGCCACGGTTACCACCAACGCCTACGGCGGCCAGTTCGGCCAGCAGGCAGGCGCGCAGGTTTCCTACGTGACCAAGTCGGGTACCAACCAGTACCACGGCAATGCCGAGTACTGGTGGACCGGTCGCGCGATGGATGCCAACGACTGGTTCAACAACTTGAACAGCACGCCGCGTCCCTTCGCCAACAACAATGAGTGGGCAGACTCGCTCGGCGGACCGATCAAGAAGGACAAACTGTTCTTCTTCGTCGACAACGAAGGCATCCGCTACATCGTGCCTTCGACCCAGCAGGTCGTTTCACCCAGCCCGGCTTTTGCGGCTGCAACCCTGGCCAACATTGCGACAGTAGCTCCCGCCTCGCTTCCTCTGTACACCAAGATGTTCGGCTACTACGAGGGAGCCCCGGGTTATTCGAACGGCGTACCGGTTCCCGGCGGCAATTGCGGCGACCTGGCTTTTTCGGGTGCCTGCTTCAACCAATATCAGGCCACCCCGGCATTGCCCGGCACAGAGTGGATCCTGAGCGGACGTGTTGACTACAACCTGTCTGACAAAGACCACTTGTTCTGGCGGGTACGTATGGATCACGGCACGCAGGCAACCTACGCTGATCCAATTTCTCCGGCTTTCAGCGCTGCCAGCTACCAACCCTCCTACGATGGCCAGGGACAGTGGACTCACGTCTTCAGCCCCAACGCCACCAACAACTTCGTCTATGCCGGTAGCTACTATCGGGCAATCTTCACCCAGAACGATGTGACTCCGTCGACGTTCAACGATTGGATTTACATGGGTGGACTGGGTGCGACCTCCCTGTGCAACCTGTGCTCTATCTTCCCCCAAGGACGTAACGTCACGCAGTACCAGTTCGTCGACGATTTCTCCTTGACCAAGGGCGCTCATGCCATGAAGTTCGGCGCCAATTACCGGCGTTACGACATCACCGACTACACCTTCAGCGAATACGTCAACCCGTTCGTCTTCATCGGCGACCAGGCGAGCTTCTTCAACGGCATAGCTGCTGAGTATCAGCAGAACTTCCCCAGCCGGCTCACCGAGCCGGTTGCCTTGTGGGGCATTGGCTTGTATGCCCAGGATGAGTGGAGCGTCAGCAAGAACCTGAAACTGACGTTCGCTATTCGCGCTGAGCACAATTCGAATCCGGTTTGCCAGTTGAATTGCGCTTCGCAGTACACCGGTTCTTTCGCTTCCGAGAGCACCGATCCAAACTCTCCCTACAACTCACAGATCAATGCCAACCTGCATCAGATCTTCCGCTCGACCGACACCCTCAACTGGGCGCCTCGCTTCGGTTTCGCCTGGTCTCCGGGTAACAAGTCCACGGTCGTTCGCGGTGGTTTCGGTCTGTTCTACGATGCCTTCCCGGCGTTCATCGGCGATCAGTTCATGGTCAACCTCCCGAACGTGATCCCAATGACTCTGACTGGGCCGGGCGGAGCTGGCGTGCTTTGGGCCGACCCGACCGCGGCCGGTGCACCTGCTCAAGCGGCAGCTTCTGCGGCAGCTATCCGCAGCGGCTTCGCCAGCGGAGCATCGTTTAATTCATTGTCCAGCATCTCTGGATTCGCGGCTCCCAACTTCACCACCCAGACCGGCACCTTCCACACCCCGCTGTATCAGGAGTGGAGCTTGCAGCTGGAACAGGCAGTGGGCGACAAGACCTCTTTAGGCCTGGCCTACGTTGGGAACCACGGTCTTCACGAACCCACACTGAACTTCCCGAACGTTACCGCTTCTGGAATTGTTGGTCTTCCGGCTGCTCCGTATAGCGGTAACTACGGGACCGTAGGTGAATGGACCTCGAGTGCTGTCTCCAACTTCAATGGTTTGACGGGTAGCTTTAACCAACGGCTGACCTACGGCTTTTCGGTGCAGGCCAGCTATACCTGGAGCCACTCGCTGGATGAAATCTCCAACGGTGGAGTACTGGCGTATAGCACCACCACCCTCAGCTATCAGGTCAACCCCTTCTGCCTGCGCTGCAACAATTACGGCAATGCCGATTACGACATCCGTAACTCCTTCAACGCATCGTACGTTTGGCAGATGCCCTACAAGTTCAGCAACAAATATGCCAATGGCGCATTTGGCGGCTGGACCTTGTCGCAGAACTTCTTCGCCCGCTCCGGTCTGCCCCTCACGGTTCTCGACGGCACTACCGGTGTAGGCAACTACAACCCGAATGCTCCTTTCCTTCCCGCGCAGGTAGTTGCTGGAAGTGCTTATGCCGGTCAGGGAAGCTGCAGCAATGGCTTTAGCGTGTGTCTGAATCCGTTGGCCTTTGAGGGAGCCGGAACTTACGGAGCCTTCCCAACGCAGATCCGCAACTCCTATCGTGGTCCTGGGTTCTTCGACTCGGACTTCACCATCAACAAGAACTTCAAGATCACGGAGAGGGTAGCGTTCGGCTTCGGCACGAACTTCTACAACATCTTCAATCACCCGAACTTCCACAACCCGAACGACGTATTCGGGGGCGCGAACTTCGGCATGACGACCAGCACCACCGCGCCGCCGACCGGACCTTACGGCTCGTTCGCGACCGGTCTGCCTTCGGGACGCATCATCCAGTTCCAAGGCAAGCTGGTGTTCTAGTCAGCTTCACCTTGCTTCGTCTCGGCGGCTCCCTCGTGGGGCCGCCTTTTTTTGCTCAAGTGGCCAGCTCTTAGTGGCTAGCAACCCGTTTTTCGCGCATGGCGATGAACGGTCGCCGCTTTTGATACACTTCAAAGTCCAGTAGTCGATTGTCAGGTTCGCGGTGCGGTTAGCTCGACTTAAAAGCTGACAACTGCTAGCTAGCTACTGACAACTGTTTCTCCGAGGTCATAATGCCTAATCCTACTCAGCCGGCAATTCAACTAACGAACACGCCCGACTACCGCGAGAGCTATGCCAATAGCGTCCAGGTGCGGGTGAATGTTTGGGACTTCTTTCTGGTATTCGGCACCCTGCAACAGCAGGATGAGACCCGGGTGGATGTGCGCAATTTCCAGGGAATCTATCTGAGTCCCCAGCAAGCCAAGGCCCTGCACACCATCCTGCAGCAGAACCTGGTCAACTACGAGAATACCTTCGGCGAGATCAAACTCGATCCGCGCATGGGACCCGGCGCCGGTCCCATCCATTAGCGACCATGGGCGGCGATTCTTCGGGGAAGCGAGAGCCGCCCGGGTCTGCCAGTTCCAAATCCCCGGATAACCAGCGCCCCACAGCCTTCGTTGTTGGTTGGCGTGCGTGCCTGTTCGCCTATGCGCTCATCTTCAGTTTTCTCTTCACGACTCATGCCGCGTTGCTGCGGTTGCCTTATTTCTGGGATGAAGCCGGATACTTCATCCCGGCCGCACGCGACCTGCTGCTCACCGGCTCGTTGATCCCCTACACCACCCTGTCCAACGCACATCCGCCCTTGGTGATGCTGTGGTTGGCCTTCTGGTGGAAGTTCAGCGCTTTCACGCCCGCCGTGACCCGGACTGCCATGCTGATGGTGGCGGCGTTCGCCTTAGCGGGCCTGTGGCGACTGTCGCGCGACGTTGCCAATGAAGCGGTCGCCGCAGCAACGGTGCTTTGCTCAGCACTCTACCCGGTATTTTTCGCCCAGAGCTCGCTCGCTCATCTCGACATGATGGCGGCCGCTTTCACCCTGTGGGGCTTGGCCATGTATGTGGAGCGCAGGCCAGTCGCGACCATCATGCTCTTCGCGCTGGCCCCCCTCGCCAAGGAGACAGCGATTGTCACGCCCCTTGCAATTTTTGCCTGGGAACTTCTGTGCCCGCTGTTCACAAGCATGAGCGCGCCGCAAGGCGAAACTTTATGCCTGTATAACAGGAGCAAACGGCAGGCGTTTTCGTTGCTCCTTTGCCTCATACCGCTGCTACTCTGGTTTGGTTATCATCACCATCGCACCGGTTTCTACCTCGGCAATCCAGAATACCTTCGCTACAATCTGCGGGCTACGCTGAATCCATTGCGGATTGTGCTGGCGCTTCTGATCCGGCTCTGGCATGTGTTGGGATATCTGAATCTGTTTCTGTTGGTCTTAGGAGCGTGGTACGCGATGACGCGACCTCCTCTGGCCGACAGCAACGGAACTCTGCGCCGGCGCATTCCAGTGAGCGTGCAACTGCTGTTCGCCGTGGTGCTGGTCGCCAATATTGTCGCCGAGTCGGTGCTGGGGGGCGCCGTGCTCGCCCGCTACATGCTCCCAGTGGTTCCCCTGGTGATATTGATATGCGTGTCTACCTTGCGCCGCAGGCTGCGGCGCTGGACGTGGTGGATTGCTTTCACCTGCGCGGCGTTCGTGGTGCAGTTATTCGTTCCTCCGCCTTATCGCATAGCTCCTGAAGATACCCTGCTCTATCGCGATTACATCATCCTGCACAAGATGGCAGCCGACGACTTGGCTGCGAAGTATCCGCATGCCCGCATCCTCACCGCCTGGCCAGCTTCGGATGAACTCACGCGCCCATTTCTGGGATATGTGGCGCGACCGCTGACGGTCGTGCGCATAGAGAACTTCACGCCACTGGAGATCGAGCGCGCCGCCCAGGCCACCGACCAGTTCGACGTCGCGTTCCTCTTCAGCACCAAATGGGAGCCGCCACACCCGCTCTTCCAACCGCTCACCTTTGGAAAAGCCTTACAGGAGCGGTTCTTCGACTATCACCAGGACCTGTCTCCGCAGCGCGCAGCCGATATTCTGGGCGGAAGAATGGTGCGTTACTGGAACCATAACAATGAGTGGGTCGCGATTATCGTCCCCGAGAAGATTGAGGATGCGTCTGGGCACGGTTTCGCCATGTCGGCAGCTAACGCGGCATCGACGCGGGGCACAAGCCGTTGCGTTCGTGCGACGATTTTTGGCAAGGCCTTAGGTTCTGCCCACCCATCTTCGCCGGCACGCGTCCAATAAGTAACGCGCAAACCCTAAAGTCGGTAACCAACCTTTTCTTGAACAATTCTGGGAGCATAGTTATGGCAGAAAAAAAGCTTGAAGGATATCGGGTCGCAATTCTCGCGACCGATTACTTTGAAGAGCCGGAACTCATAGAACCCCGTAAGGCGCTGGAGGAAGCTGGCGCCCAAACCGTGGTCATCGCGCCCAAGTCAGGCGAGATTCAGGCCATGCGACACGACACCAAGACGCAAAAAGTGAAAGTGGACATGACTTTGGATCATGCTAAACCGGCAGAATTCGACGCGGTTCTTCTGCCCGGAGGAGCCCTGAACGCCGATGCCTTGCGCATGGAGAGAAAAGCGCAGGAGTTTGTGCAACAAATCGATCGCCAGGGCAAACCGATTGCTGTGATTTGCCACGGCCCCTGGTTGTTGATATCGGCGGGCCTGGTCAAGGGGCGCCACATGACGAGCTACAAAACGATTCAAGACGACTTGAAGAATGCTGGGGCGATCTGGTCGGACGGAACTGCGGTGCGCGACCGAAACTGGGTGAGCAGTCGCCAACCTGACGACATTCCGCAGTTCAATAAAAACATGCTTGAATTATTCTTCGAGACGCGGCAGAAGCTCCATAAAGCCGCTTAACGACTGCTAAATCGGGCGCGCTCCGCAACCTTTGGGAGCGCGCTTTTCCATACTAGCGCTCGCCACACGTCTTCTTACCCGGTCTCGGCGCTATCATAAGTATGAGACTCATCCTTTGGAATCCTCTCCACCCACCGCCGCCATGGCGTTCCGCATCCGCGACTACCGCCCTGCCGACTTCGACCGGCTTTGGCGGATCGACCAGCTCTGTTTCCCGCCCGGCATTGCCTACACCCAAATGGAACTGAGCGGCTTCATCACCAGACGCAATGCCATCACTCTGGTAGGCGAGCTGCATCCGGAGTCCCCATCGGACACTTGGCCGATCGCCGGGTTTGTTGTGGCCCATCCCGTTCGGGCGAAGTACGGCCGTATCCTCACCGTAGATATTCTGCCCGAAGCACGCCGGCTCGGCCTTGCCACCAGCCTGCTCGCAGAGTGCGAACAGCGGCTTCGCTCTTTCGGTTGCGCCGACGTCTATCTGGAGACCGCAGTCGATAACGAGCCTGCTCTCCGCCTTTATCGCAAGCTTGGATACCGAATTCTTCGCACCTTGCCGGAGTACTATTCCAGCCATGGGCTCGACGCGTTTCAGATGGGTAAACGGCTGTAGCCTTTCCTCTGGCGCGTGCTAAAATCGCGCTTCTTTGCGCTTGTTCTTATTCCGCCATGACCGCAACTACTTCCAAGTCTTCGCAGCCGCCGCTGCGGGTTGCCATCGATGCCGGCGGCACATTCACCGACTGCGTCTGGATGGAACACGGCAAGTTGCGGATGACCAAGGTCTTCTCCACTCCCGATGACCCTTCGCAAGCCATTGCTGAGGCGCTCTTGGCAACCAACTCTTCAGTTGCGATCGTGCTGCTGCACGGGACCACCGTGGGCACCAACACGCTGCTGCAGCGCACGGGAGCGAAGGTGGCGTTTGTGACTACGGCTGGGTTTGAAGACATCATCGAGATTGGCCGCCAGAATCGACCGAAGCTTTACGACCTGATGTTCGAACGCGTGCCTCCGTTGGTGGTGCCTGACATGCGATTTGGCTTGGCAGAGCGGGTAGCTCCGGAGGGCAAAATTCTGCTGCGGCCGTTGTCCGAAGATCTGCGAGCGCTGGCGCGTGATGTTCATGCCAGCGGAGCAGAAGCTATCGCGGTCTCGACGTTATTCTCGTTTGCCAATTCCGAGAACGAACGGGTCATCGGCCGCGTGCTGGAAGAACTCGGTCTACCATTGTCGCTGTCGCACATCATTCTGCCCGAGTTCCGCGAATACGAGCGGGCCAGCACGGTCGTAGTAAACGCCTATCTGCAGCCTGTTATGCAAGGCTATTTGCAGCGTCTGGACACCCGCCTGCGCCGCGATTCGGGGAAAACGAAATCGCGGGTATTCGTCATGCAATCGAGCGGAGGCATTACGTCGCTGGAATCCGCGTCTCGCCAGCCGGTTAGAACGGTGCTCTCCGGTCCGGCCGGTGGCGTAGTAGGTGCGGCCGCGATGGCGCGCCACAGCGGATTCGAACGCGTGATCACCTTCGATATGGGAGGCACGTCCACCGACGTGGCGCTGGTTGTCGGCGATCCCAAACCGGGTAACGAGGCCGAAATCGCCGGCTTGCCAGTGCGCGTGCCGATGCTCGACATTCACACGGTGGGTGCGGGTGGAGGCTCGTTGGCCCGCTTCGATGCCGGCGGAGCTCTTCGCGTAGGACCCGAATCCGCGGGTGCCGTTCCGGGGCCAATTTGTTACGGAAGCGGAACGCAGCCTACAGTGACGGACGCGAATCTGCTGCTCGGACGATTGCAGCCTGACAAGTTCCTGGGCGGAACATGCAGCCTGGATCGCGAACGTACCCGAGCCGTTACCTCGGAATGGCTCAAACAGCAGGGCGTCCGGATGTCACTCGAGCAATTCGCGGACGGGGTAATTCGCGTGGTGAACGCTAACATGGAGCGGGCGCTGCGCGTGGTATCGATCGAACGCGGATACGACCCCCGGGAATTTGTTCTGGTAGCCTTTGGAGGAGCCGGAGGGCTGCACGCCTGCGACCTGGCGCAGGCCCTCGGCATTCCGCGCCTCCTCGTTCCCGCGATGCCTGGCGCCTTGTCTGCGTATGGCATCCTGGCCAGCGATATCGTCAGAGATTACTCGCGCACCGTCGTCTTGAGTATGGGCTCCAAGCCACCCACGGCGAACATTCGCAGGCAATTAGAAGCGCTGGAGCAAAGGGCGACGCAAGAGTTTCGCGGAGAAGGGTGGACGGGCAAAATCCATTTCGAGCGCAGCGCCGATCTTCGTTATCGGGGACAGGGCTTCGAGCTGAACGTCCGCTTCTCGCCGGCTTTGGTGGCGGAGTTCCACAGTTCACATCATGCTCGCTATGGCTATAGTCATCCTGAGCGAGAGGTTGAGCTGGTGACCTTGCGCCTGCGGGCCAGAATGACAGTCCCGCAGCCGCCGTTGACAAGGCTGACAACGCCGCAGAGGGCCATTGTGAAGCCACAGAAGCGGGCAGTTTGGTTTTCGGGGAAGGCTTCTGACACCGCCATCTATGAGCGCCATGATTTGAGGCCGGGCAGAAAATATCGCGGACCGGCTATCGTGACCGAGTTCAGTGCGACCACTGCGATTCCACCGGGAACGGCATTTCTGGTCGACAAAGCCGGGAATCTGCTGCTGGAATTTCAGGCAAAACAAAAGGCGCCCCGCAGGGCGCCTTCGGAAGAACGTAACGTTTAGTCGAAACTAAGCGACGTTCTTCCGGCGCTCTTCTTCTTTCCGCTGCTCTTCCTCGATTTTCTTCTCATCATGCTTGAGCTTGGCTTCGTCGGCAGTGTCGCGAGCTGCGTCTTTCATCTTGCCCCAGGCATTCTCAGCTTTGCCCTTGACCTGTTGGGCCGCGCCTTCCGCCTGAGCTTCAGTATCGCCGGTCCACTCGCCGACTTGACGTTTAGCGCGTCCGGCCGCGTCGTCTAGCTTGCCTTTTACTCGATCCTTATCCATGATTTGCCTCCTGGTTAGTAACTGGTAAGAAACTTTTCCGAAAGGCGCCAGTCACCCGACGCCTTTCCGGTTCGTGGTCTTCTTGCACTGGTTGATGCGACTTAAACCACGGGTCTGCGGCCGGAGATGAGCTGGAAGATCAGGGCTACCACCGCCAGCACTAACAGAATGTGAATGAATCCTCCAAGCGTGTAACTGGTAACTACTCCCAGCAACCACAGCACCAGCAGGATTACAAAAATTGTCCAAAGCATCGTTTCACCCCTTAAGCGTTTAACCCTCGCCCAGTACATCGAGCTACAGTATTGGAGTACGATCCCCGGATTATGGTTGGTTTGTCTAAGGTAATAGGCACGCTGAAACCACCGGAGAAATTGCTTGGTAATAGGCAACCTATACGAAGTAGCTCTCTCCTCTGTTATGCTGTCGCCTCACCATGAAAGTTGCCGTTCAAGGCGAACTCGGCTGTTTCAGTCATGAGGCGGTGGGCAAGATCCTTCCGCGCGCGATCGTTGTCCCTTGTGCCAGATCAGCAGAGGTCTTTGATCGGATCGAAAGGGGCTCGGTACAGGCAGCAGTAATTCCCATTGAGAATTCGCTGGCAGGCTCGGTGGCGGAACACTTCGACTTACTGCTCTCCCGGGACGTGTTCATTCACGATGAGCTTTATCTTCGCATTCGCCATAATCTGATCGCTCCGCCTGCAGTCTCTTTGGATCAGGTTCGCCGGGTTTTCTCCCATCCCATTGCCCTCGATCAATGCCGTAACTTCTTTCGGTCCCGACCCGGCGTCCAGGCTGTGCCTTTCTACGACACGGCAGGAAGCGTTCGTCATGTTATCGCTGAGGATCTGCGAGATGCGGCCGCCATAGCTCCTAAGCAAGCGGCGAAACAATATGGCGGACGCATTTTACTGGCGGGAATTGAAGACGACCGGCAGAACTATACCCGTTTCCTGCTGATTCGTAAGTCGGGCAAGATCGCCCGCGGATGCAACAAAACGTCGATCGCCTTTGCGCTGAAGAATGTGCCGGGAGTTCTTTTCAAAGCACTCAGTGTGTTTGCCCTGCGCGACATCAGCCTTAGCAAGATTGAATCCCGGCCCCTGCGCGGCCATCCCTGGGAGTACGTTTTCTTCGTGGACATCTTGCGGGGAGATGACGAGGCAGCCCGCAACGCACTGCGTCATCTGGGTGAGATCGCAGAATTCGTGAAGGTGTTGGGAATTTATCCTGCCGCAAAAACTCGCTGAGCGAAGAGCTGATTCTCCTTCTAGTAGAAACCATCCAGAGACCATCTGGCTCTGTTGATGTCCTCGTCTGCCGCCCCTGAAGGGGCTCAATCATAAAATTGCAGCGCACCCAGCGCTGAAGCGCTGGGCTATCTTATCGCCGTCCCGCAGGGCGGGACTCGGTCGTCGTCCGTCTTAACTTGTTCCCAACCTCGGCCTTTGCACCGGGATATCAACAGAGCCAGATCGGTTCTAGTAAGTTCTATTTTCCCGCCGCAGCCGTGTTGCGGCGCGCTTGCACTCGACTGGCGTGCTCGGCAGCGGATAGATAGGCGCCGCCCAGCAGCAGCATGCCGCTCCAGAATGACCAGAAAATCAGCGTCACCGAAACCGAGAACGGTCCGTAAACTTCCTGAAAATTGAGCCACGGCAGCACCAGGATGTAGAGGTACTTCGCGGCTTCCGACACCAGACCCGTGATGATGGCCGCTGGTAAAACGGCCCGCGCTGGAACCTTGCCGTGAGGCAGGATCCAATAGATCAGGAAGTAGATTCCGATCGTAGCCACAATGGCCGACGCCTTCATCACCACGAAGCCCAGGCCCTGGAAAACGAAGTTCTGGTCGCCGATTACGAAGCCGAGCATTTTCAGATTTTCCGCCGTCAGAGCGATGGAGAGCATGGCCAGGCAGCCACACGCCAAACCCAGTCCCAGCGAGACTACAAGGTTCATCAGATAAGATCGATTCTTCTTGAAGCCCCAGATGCTGTTGAGCGCGACCTCGAGGGGAAGGAAAATCCCGGTCGAAGTAATCAGCAGCATCACAAACGACAGCACCTGGCCGCGCCCCTTGACGCTGGCCAGAAACTGCAGATTACGAATGACAAAATCTTTATTGCTGGGCAGATAGTCACGCAGCAGCTCGAGCACCACGTTGTACATGGCGGGAGAATGGAATACCCGATGTACCACCGTCAGCAGCAGGACGATGAACGGAAAGAACGAAAGGATGGAATTCGCTGCCACGGAGAAGGCGTAAGTGTGTACTTCGGTTTGCATCAGGTAGCGCAGAGTCGACCAACCATGTCGCCGCAGACGATGCGACAGACTGTAGGTCTCCGGGAGATGCTGGAAGATTTCCTTCCGATCGTCCTCTTCCAGAATGCGCTTGGCGGCCGTTCCAGGTCTCAGGGGGGAAGCGTGTAACTCTGTGGTTCCATGAGACTTAAGGGGATAACGTACACCAATCGTCGAGGATCCGGCGAAGGTCGCCCGAGACCGATTCGAGGGTTCGCCGCCGGACGCGCCAGAGTCACTGCTCATCCTTTCAATCGTAACAGAGTGAGCGGCACTGGTTGCGGCGAGGACTGCCACTCCCCGAAACTGGACTAGAGGTTTCACATCGGGAACACCGGGAAGTTACTCTGCAATAAACACTTGCCAAACGGCGGCGTTCCTGTAATTATCTTTTGCTCCCCCTTCCAAGGGCGAAAGAGGAGCTTTCGGTTTCTCCGAAACGCGGATTTGGGTTGATGTTTCTGTCAGCAGTTAACTTTCACGCATTGCACGGGTTCCAGGGGTCTGCTCTGAGGGGACGCAAGAAGTGTCCGCCGGCGCAAATCTGTGGACCTTTTTTTCATTGCAGGAAAAGCTGCGAACTGAGCCGCAACCCTTGTTTCCCGGCAACGTTGAGACGTCTTCCAGGCCTGCTTTCCACCACCTCGGCCTGCGCGAGTGGCGCAGTTTGGGGCTCGGTTCTCAGGTTGTGCTCGGAACGTCCGCGAAGCAGGGGTGATTCAGATTCATCGTACGAAAGGAGCGGGTTGTGAGAGAGAAAGGTACAGTCAAGTGGTTTAATGGAGCCAAAGGTTACGGGTTTATTCAAAGGTCCACGGGCGAGGACGTGTTCGTGCATTTCTCGGCTATCCAGGAAAATGGGTATCGCAGCTTGAATGAGGGCGAGACAGTAGAGTTCGACCTCACGAAAGGACCCAAGGGCTTCCAGGCCGCCAACGTCGTGCGGGTTTAAGACGTCTCTTCTCACGCGAAAGTTCAGGTTACGTCAAGCGTCATGCCAGACCTGAAGTCTCGAGTTGGGGCCGAAACCACGAACCCTCCCTCATGGGAGGGTTCTCTCTTGTTAGGACTTCGCGCCGAGTATTAAGCGCTGGCCGCCAATTGTTCGTTACAAGTTTCTGTCAGCGCGGACAGTTTCTTCACAGCATTCTCTAACGACTGCTGGGCAGCGTCGGGCCCGAAAGCCTGCTTGTCGGCCTCGATGACGGCAATATTCTTCAATCCGATAAAACCTAACATGTGACGCAGGTAAGGGACCTGGAAGTCGGCCGCGAATGCGAGCGTGCCTTCGCCGTACGAACCTCCGCGGGAGACAATTGCCAACACCTGCTTGCCTTGTGGGATCAGCCCCTGCGGTCCTTTATCGCTGTAGCTGAAGGTCTTGCCGGCCCGCGTAATCAGGTCGAACCACGCTTTCAAAGAAGCCGGAATCGAGAAGTTGTGCATGGGCACTCCCAGCACGATGACATCGGCCGCCAACAACTCTTCGATCAGAGCATCGGATAGCGCCAGCGCCTGCTGTTGTTCCGGCGTCCGCTGCGCCGGCGGCGTGACCGAGGCCTGGATCCAGGACTCGGTTAGGAAAGGAAGCGGTTGGGCGGCCAGGTCGCGTTCGACAATCCGGCCGCCGGGATTGCGAGCTATCCACTCCCCGGCAACATGCCCGGTGAGCCGCCGGGACACGGAATTACTTCTGGGACTGGAATTGACGATCAGCAGAGTGTTCATAGCCATACCTCGTGGGCCCGCCGTTCGGGCAAAGTGTGTTGCCACTCATAAATTATGTGTTACAACACACTGTTGGATGCGGGCCGCATTTGGGGGATGCAGATTTCTGGGAAAGGCTGGGGTGACAACTTAGCGAGGGGGCCCAGGAAGGCTAATGGCCTTGCGCTTTAGGGCATGTAGCCGGATTCATTCCCTGCGGAAACGTCTGGCTCGAGATCGGATTCGAAAATCAAAGCACAAAGCCGGCTTAGTTCGCGGCAATCCTGGTCGCTCAGCCGGTGGAGAACTTTCCGCGTTTCAGCCTCGATCTCGGGACGCATTTTCTCCAGGAGTCTTAATCCTTTGGCGGTGATACAGGCGATGGCTTCACGCTGGTCACTATCGCCCCGGTAGCGCTTCACTAAACCGCGGGTCTGCAGACGATCCACCAGGCGGGTGATGTCGGAAGCGCGGTCCACCATGCGGCGAGCAATCTCACAGCGCGCATGACCTTCAGGGTGCGCCCCTCGCAGGATGCGCAGCACGTTGTATTGCGGACGAGTGATGCTGTACTGCGCGCAGATTCTGTCCATCAGATCGTTCAGCGTATTGGCTGCCACGATGACGCTCAGCAAGGCTTCCTGGCGCGGATCGGCAAACTGCGTCTGCTTCAGACGACGGCTAAGGGCCTCGCTCATGCTGTCCTTTATAGCCAGAATCCACGCGCTTGTCACCCGCAGACAATCTATCGCACGAGTCGCAGGTGATGGCGCAGCGAGGCTGTTCAGCGAACACTGAAGGCCCGCTAAAAAAAGCCTTCCTGTCCCGAGACAGGAAGGCCGCGATGCCCCGGGGGAGCGTATCCGCCCGAGCTGGGTGCGGAGGGCATCAGTCGTGTGGCGGGAAGGGGGGTCTCGCGCCTCACGAAAAAGTTGATCGTCAAGGGCGCCGCGTCGGTTAGCGGGGAACTCACCTGTCTTCCGCGCGACGTCCTGTTGCTGACAACTTCGGCGTTTCACCTGCGCCGAAGTTCGAATCACTCTCTGATTTGCTTCACCGTGTTGGGTAATGCAATAGATGGGCCAGATTCGAAAGCGTAAGTTGGCGTGAGGTTGTTCGTTTAAACACGGAACGGCAAAGGTAATTCCTACCCAGCACTGGGAAAGTCTGCGCCACTGAATGTAGCGTCGACGTTAACTACGGCTTAGGTGTTTGTCGGGAAGTTGCGGCCCGATTGAGATGATCGATCGCCCAGCGGGCATGCTCGGCAACAGTAGTGTCTTCATCATGACTCAGTTGCTGCAGCACGGGCAGGAACCGTTCATCGCCGCTATTGGCCATGGCGATGGTCACGTTTCGGCGAAGACCGCTGAGCTTGGCGCGCTTCACTGGCGAGGCGCGGAAGATTTCGCGGAACTCTTCCAGGCTGAGCTTTGCCAGCCACTCGAGATCAGGATTGATCAACTGGGGCCGTGGTTCAAGCTCCGGAATTTTGGTGGTCGGAACTTGCTGGTTCCAGGGACATACATCCTGACAGATATCGCAACCGAAGACTTGCCGCCCCATGTCCGGGCGGAATTCCTCCGGTATCGAACCCCGCAGCTCAATGGTCAAGTAGGCGATACATCGGGTCGCATCCATCCTATAAGGTGCAGGGAAAGCATTGGTTGGACAAGCATCGAGACAGCGCGTGCAAGAGCCGCAGCGATCCGAAGGAGGCAGGTCGGGGGTCAGTTCCAGTGAGGTCAGCATTACGCCCAGAAACAGCCATGAGCCCAACTGCTCGTTCAGGATGCAGGTGTTCTTACCGATCCAGCCGATGCCGGCGTATTTGGCGAAGATGCGCTCGATGACCGGTCCAGTGTCCACATAGCACCAGGTGCGAGGAGCGGGAATTTTCTGTTGTGCGCAGAGCTCAAGAAACCGTTTTTCGAGCGCCCGGAGCCTCTCCAGCAGAACATCGTGGTAGTCGCGTTGCGACCAGCCATAACGCGAGATCCAGCCCTGGGTGGAGGAGCCAGCATGCGTGGAGTAGGGCTGGTCGGTGTTGTAGTTGAGGGCGCAAGCCACCACCGAGCGGGCCCAGGGGACGGCATTGGCCAGCGACGCGCGCTTCAGTTCGTCGGCTTCATTCCGCGCTTCCAGATACTTCATTTCTCCGGCGCGCCGCTCGGCGATCCAGTCGGGGAAAAAGCGGTGCTCAGGCGTATCGGCGACACCAGCAACGCCGCAGAGATCAAAGCCGACTTCGGCGGCAAGACGTTTGAGATGGTCCTTCAGGTTGGGAACGACGGACACTGGTGGGCTCGAACTGATTATACGGGGGAATGAAGCGCAGCCGTCCCGCAGGGCGGGACTTGCTACGGAGGAAGCTTACCGATTGCAGGATTTGAATGAAAAAAAAAGGGGGCTCCGCAGAGGGAGCCCCTTTTCCCTGCTATTAGATTTTGGCTTACGGCACTTCGATCAGCTCGATCTTGCCGTCCTTGCGGCGGTGCAGCACCTTCACCTTGCCTTTGCCGTCGCGGAAGACGAACACCTCGCGGTCGCGGAACTCGCATTCTTTCACCGCTTCTTCCACCGTCATGGGACGCATCGCCACGGCGTCGCTGTTGGGCACCAGATGCGCTTCCGTGGTGCGGGCTACGGAAGGAAATTTATGCACCACCACCGGAACTGCGGTCGCTGAGGTAGCACCTACGGCAATCTGGGTTTCGGTATCGGCCTCGACCGGAGCCTTCCAGCCCTTGTCCTTCGCCTTACGGGTGGTACTACGGCGACGTCCGTTGTTGCGTAGCACCTGGGTCTCGATGTGCTCGAGGGCCTGATTGACGGCGGCGATCATGTCGGTTGCCTCCGCCAGGCCGACCACGTGGCCGCGACGACGGTTTACCGTGATTTCCGCGATGTTGCGATGCTTTTCCACCGCCAGGATGACTTTGCTTTTGAAGTTGTCACCCAGGATTTTAGTGAGTTTGGTGAGGCCCGATTCGACCTCATCACGAACGGCGGGAGTGATTTCATACTGCCGGCCAAAATACTCTACTGTCATTGAGCTCCCTCCTCGCCCCAGCCTGATGGTCTGATTCCTTATTTGGCCGTGGCGGCTTTCACCACAACGGCGTCCGGTCAAGTTCTAAGCACGCCGCGCATGATTGCGGTATGGAACCGGATCGAGGCGCCGGTACAGCAGCTAGTTCTTTACTCTGCGCTGGTGGGTGCTCGGGATGCGCATATCTTCCCTGTACTTCGCGACCGTGCGGCGAGTGACCTGGATACCCTGCGACTGGAGGATGCGGGTGATCTGCTCGTCGGTCAACGGCCGGGCTGGATCTTCTTCCTCGATGAGCTTCTTGACCCGGCGCTTGAGGATCAGCAGCGACGTACCACTCCCCTCAGGTCCGTTGACGCTCTCGCTGAAGAAGTATCGAAGTTCGAAGACGCCTTGCGGAGTGTGGGCATACTTATTGGCGACGGCCCGGCTGACGGTGGAGGGATGTACCCCGATCTCCTCCGCCACTTCCTTGATCATCATGGGCTTCAGGAAATCGATGCCTTGATCAAGAAAATCGCGCTGCCGGTCCAGAATCGAGTAGCAGACCCGCAAAATCGTCTGCTTGCGCTGCTCGATGTTCTTGATGAGCTGGATGGCTGACTTGTAGCGTTCCTTGACGTAGTTGCGCACGTCTTTTTCGGCTGCATCGCGGCTCAACAGCCGACGATAGGCGGGGTTCAAGCGCAGCTGCGGAACCTCTTCGTCATTCATCATGACGAGATATTCGTCGCCCTGCTTGATGAAAGCCACATCGGGCTCGATCAGCCGCGTCTCTGCCTTGTTGTAGCGCAACCCGGGGCGCGGATCGAGCGTGCGAATGAAGTCCATCGCGGCCATCACCGCTTCCAGGGGACGCGCCATGGCCTTAGCAACTTCTTTGTAATGCTTGTTCTGCAGGGCGTGCAGGTGCTGGTCGACCAGCACGATGGCATCATCCAGAGCTTCCAGTTCAGCCACGTGATTGCCGTTGCCGTTCTTGCGATCGATACGCTTGAGATCGTGCAGTTGAGCCAGCAAACATTCCCGCAAGTCGCGCGCGCCCACCCCGATTGGGTCCATTTGCTTGACTAGATCGATGGCTTCACGCAAGGCGTCACGGCTGAAGGGAACACGGGCCGGCACGGTGCGCGGCGGTACCAGCGAAGGACGAGGAACCGTCGGCGCAGGTGGCTGCATCTCGCTCAGTCCGCTGGCCGGGAACTCTTCCTCCGCAATGGCTATGTTGGACTCTGAGATTTCCGGTTCAGTCTCATCGTTGACTGGCGCCGGCATCGCCGGAGAGACGGCAGGATCGCCTGGCGCCGGGGAAACTGGCTCCGCCCGCAGCTCGCTCGACTCGCCGTTGGCCAGACCGAGCAACTCGTCGTCGGTCGCCGTGAGATAGCCTTCCTCATTCAGATTGCCGATGATCAGCTCGGCCGCCCGATACACATCTTCATTGACGTGCAACGACCCCAACTGCCACATCAGATGATCGGTCAAAGTACTGGGCTTGGAGAGGAAGTTCTCGAACGAGGGTTTCTCGCTCTCTTCCATTTCGATCGAAGTGCGGAGTCCGGGATCGAGATACTCCGAGAAGAACGAGCCAAAATCGATTTCTTCGAAAGGATCTTTCTCTTGCGTGGTGGCAGCCGGCTGCTCCTGCTGGGCGGCCAGGGAGCTGTCGCGCTCCATCTTCTCTTCGCGGGCCGAGACTTCGTCCAGCAGCGGAACCGAATTCTCCAGCTCCTCCAGAACCGGGTTTTCCGTCAGCTCAGCATTGATCATGTCGGCCAGCTCAAGTTTGTTGAGCGCCAGCACGCTGACCATTTGCACAAGGCCTGGGGTCAGAATCTGCTTCTGAGAAACTTTGAGGTTTAATTTGGGCTGTAATAACGCCATTCGACGGAACCCTGGGGACCGATCCCTCAACCTGAATTCTAAACCAACGAGAAGCTCTCGCCTAAGTAAACTCGCTTTACTTCCATATCATTTCCCAACTGCTCCGGCGTGCCCGTCCGGAAAATTCTTCCTTCGTTAATAATGTACGCCCGATCCGTCACCGACAATGTCTCACGTACATTATGATCCGTAACCAGCACTCCGATCCCACTTGCCTTCAAATCAAAAATGATTTTCTGCAAATCAAGGACCGCGATGGGATCAATCCCGGAAAAGGGCTCGTCCAGCAAAATGAACGAAGGAGAGATGCAGAGACAGCGTGCAATCTCGACTCTGCGCCGCTCGCCCCCCGACAGGGCGTAGCCACGATTCTTCCGAATAACGCCCAGTCCCAACTGGTCAATCAGCTTTTCCGTACGCTCGCGCCGTTCGTGCCACGACATCGACTGCGCTTCCAGCACCGCCAGAATGTTGTCCTCAACCGTCAGCTTACGGAAAATGGACGGTTCCTGCGGCAGATAACTGATGCCATGATTGCGTGCCCGAAGATACATCGGCACGTCGGTAATGTCGATCCCATCGATCAACACGCGCCCGGTCTCGGCCGGAATCAGTCCAACAATAATATAAAAACTGGTGGTTTTGCCGGCGCCGTTGGGACCCAGCAGACCGACAACTTCACCTTGTTTTACGTGGACGCTGACGCCGTGGACGACCCTACGACCGCGGTAGCTTTTGCCGATCTCATCCGCTGATAAAGTCTGCATTTACTTCGTGGTACGTGCGCGAGTGATGGTGGGGGAAGAGCGCTTACTCTCTACCAAAACCCTATCATCGTGACTGTAGAAAGTCAACGAATCACCCCATACTGTCCCCCGTTCGGCATCAAAAATGCTAGGGGATCTTCCGGTCAGGATATATTTGCCCTCATCGGCGGTATACACCAGCTTGTCGCCCACCGCGCGCCGGTTCGGCTCCGTTACCGCCACCCTGCCGGTTGCGACCAGATGATCGATCTTGCTCGGCGAATCCGAGCCGGGCAGGGACGGACCTTTCGGCTGAGCCGGCTTCTGCGCAGCGGTACCACCATTGCTGTCGGCATCGGGCTCGGCTTCCTTCAGATAGACGTCAAGTTGTTGGGTGGTCACGGCACCGGTCGTCGTCTTAGCCAGCACATTGCCGGTGTATCGCGCCAGACGCTCTTCGTCCACATACGTCAGTTTGTCGGCAGTTATGTCCACCGGCGTGATTTTGCCGTCTTGTGATTGCTGCACAAAAAGGCTGGAAACCTTCTGCGACTTGTCCGACTCCGCCAGGACAGACCGCTTCACATTATCGAAGTCGATCTTGGGCGCTCGGATCACATTCGCCGTCTGCCACAGCCGCACGTTGCCGGTGTAGTGCGCGATGCCCGGCTGCTTCAACCCGGTCATATGATCGGCGGTGACATGGATGGGATCCGAGTTCGCCAGCAAAGCCCCGTTGGGCTGCGGCTTCAACTCACTGTAAGTAGTCTTCACGTCATCGTCGGCAAAGCCTTCGCCGGTCTGGCGATTCATGCGCATATGAATCGAGGTCGTGGTCATACCCCCATCGACCACTCGCGGCGAGCCGACCAGCAACAGAATCTGGTCGCCCGGGGTGTAGATTGCGACATCGGCAAATGCGTCCCGGCCTCCGATGGTGGGATTGCCGGACGGTTCGTGATACTCGAAGTTGCCGGTCTGAATCAGCTTTTCGACGCCCCCGTCTGCGGCAAAAGTCACGTCAAGCTTGTCGGCTGTGCTGACTTTGTCGGGCGCGCCCGGCGTGGTTGTGACGATGCGCGAGTTGGGCCAGCCATGCAAGGTTTGCAGGCGATTGTTGTCGTCGAAGGTGGCGTGAAACTTGCCGGCCGTCGCCACGGTTGTCGAGTTGCTTCCTGTCTCCTGACCGCTCTTGGCTACAAGATTCACGGGTTTGGCCGCGGGCGGCTTGGGCAAGATCGTAATGAAAGCCTTGCCAACGGTATCGCCAGTTTTGATCTGGTTACCATTTGCCAGCTGGAAGTCGAGTTGGTCGGCGGCAATCTCCATGGGCTGTCCGCTGGTGCCCGACTTTTGCGGTTGCGGGTCTTGCCGCATGCGGGCATTCTTCACCATGTGAAATCGCGACGGCTGGTTCTGGCCCTCGAAGTCAATAATGAACGTGTCAGCCGAGCCATGGGCAACGCTGGCCCCGTGGGTGTCGAACTTTGCTCCGCCCGACAGGATGGCCTGTTGGATCGAGTTCTTCGGTCCCATGTTGAGATCGCCGCGCGGGCCGACAACGTCAATAACCGTGGTACCGCGCACCTGGATATGAACGTTGCCTTCCGCAATTACGTGCTGCACGGTGTTGTCCGGCTCGAACAGCAACGTTCCCTTGTCGGCGGTTAAAGTACGATCGGGCTGGTCGATTTGAGCATGCAGCAGGACTGCTTGGCGCGGCACTTTCTGAATCACTCCACTGGCGCCGGTGATAGTGGCCGGGTGGTCGCCGGTGGTGACAATGTGCACCTCCGACTTCAATTGCAGTTCGTTGTCCTTGGAGTCGTAGTAGGCGCCCTTGGCTGAGCCCGTGGCTTGCTCGGTTCGAAACTCCACCACTTCATCGGTCTGCGCAATGCCGGTCTTCTGGTTGAACGTCAGAGAGCGAGTCAACAAGTGTACCGGATTTTTCAGTTCCTCCGGCGGAGCCTGATCGGGTTTCAGCGGGCCTTCTGCGTTCCCCTGCAAATCGATATGCACCTCTCCGATGGCCTTGATGTCGCCACTCTGCGGATCATAGGTGAATTGATTGCCATAAATCTGGTCGAAGCGATCATGGGTGCGGCCGTAGACCACGATGTGCACGTTGCGCAGATCCGCGTGCCCGCCAGCCTTGAACTGGACTGCCTTGGAGGCGCGAATGGTGTAAATCGTGCGGCCCGCTTCCGACTTGGAAAGCGAGAAACCGTCGCTGGTCTGCTGGATGTCGAACCCCAGGTGGTTGGGAACATTATGTAAGGTAGGACCAACCCGGGAGCGAGCAATCCAGTACGAAACGGTGACGATGGCAACCAATACACACACTCCCGCCACCAGCCACTTACGTACTTGCTCTAGCGATTGAAACATCTATGCTTGATTTTACGCTATAACTGAGGGCCGCTACGACCCGTCGAGAGACCGCGAAAAAGGTAAATGTTGCGCTGCCGACAACTTCAAGAGCCCGCCTGGCCCTAAGCTTGCCGAAGCGTACGCGCTTCTGTTCGGGTAGTGCGGACCTTCAGGTCCGCGTTAAGAGGGTTCTTGATTTGTGAGCCGCCTTTGAGCCGGCGACATTTGGTATCTGCGTTACTTGCACTTGGATATTCAGCAGCCCAGCAGCGAGAAACTTTTTCCCGGAACGCGAATGACCAGGCAGTCGCAGGGCATGTCGTGCAGCGCCTGGCGGCGCTTGGTCCAAGCCGACATCATGAAGCCGATGGTCAGGCAGAACAGGGAAAGAAATTTCATCAGGTGGCGCACCGTCGCTTGTCCAAACGAGATCTTATCCCCCTCGGATGTGACCACTTGCAGACCCAGCAGACGCTTGCCCACCGTAGCCCGACACGAAGAGCTTTCTGCAAACGCACAATAAAGCCAGGAGCCAACCGCCAGAATGACGATGAACGCCATACCCGTGGCGACCTTGGAAACGAAGGGTGAGATTCCCAACAGCCGGCCGGACCGGCGTAGCGCGAAATCAATCGCCAAGGTGAGAACCAGCGCTCCGGCGGCCTCCAGGCAGACGTCGATGAGTCCTGCCCACACGCGCAACCAGAAGCCTGCGTACTCGATTGTGTCGGGTGTAGAGGGCACGGAGTTAGGATAAGCCTTGGCTGCCTGAGCCCGGCGAACAGCTTCAAGGGATGATTCGGTCAGCAGATCGCCACAAAAGAGACAGAATCTGCCGTCGGGCAAGCAGGTGTTGCCGCAGCTTGCACATACCTCATCAAGCACCGTCTCCATCGGATGGGAATACTACGCCCGCGGCGCGGCCATGTAAAGCGTGCCATCCTGGAAAGACCCCGGTTTGTTACCTCAAGAAAGATGACTACGGTTCAATCACTTCGCTGGACCGTTCGTTCAACGGCGCCGGGCCTGGGATATTCAGTGTGGGATCGAGATCCAGCTTTCTCCCTTTGGGGCTGAATCGTGGCAGGTGAGTCAGTCCCCAATGGTGCAGCTTGAACTGAAGCGAGGTGCCCAACACGCCGAACCCATATTTCACACTGCGCCGGAAATTAATGGACGACGCTTCTTCAAAGTACTTGGTCGGGCAAGACACCTCACCGATGCGAAATCCGAAGTGTACGCATTGCGCCAGCATCTGGTTGTCGAAGACGAAGTCGGGAGAATTCTCCAGCAGCGGCAACGTGGTGAGGACCTGGCTGCTGAAGGCGCGATATCCGGTGTGATATTCGGAGAGCTTGACGCCCAGGAACAGGTTCTCGAACGCGGTCAGAAAGCGGTTGGAGATGTACTTGTAGAGCGGCATGCCGCCGCGCAAAGCCTGGCCGCCGATGATTCGCGATCCCAGAACCACGTCGTAAACGTCGTAGGCCACCATGCTGGCCATCGCGGTGATGAGCAACGGCGTGTACTGATAATCCGGGTGGACCATGATGACGACGTCGGCGTCGGCCGCGAGCGCCTCGCGATAGCAAGTTTGTTGGTTGCGGCCATAGCCGTAGTTTCGGTCATGCACGAACACCAGCAACCCGAGTTTCTTGGCCAACTCCACCGTGTTGTCTTTGCTGTAGTCGTCGACCAGAATTCGGATATCGACCAGCTCAGGAATTTCCTTCACGGTCGCTTCCAGCGTCTGCTCCGCGTTGTAGGCCGGCATGACCACCGCAACCCGTTTACCGTTGATCATCGCGTTGTCCCTGGGATTTCCACTCACCATAATAACGCGCCTGCCATGAGAATCGGTCTGATTGCGACCGGCCTCGGGTCTTGGCATTCTGCTAATCTGAACAGCTCTGCCATGGGTCCAGCACTTACGATCGTGTCGGCATTCTGCTGCCTGCTGGCGGCTGGCGGAACAGTCTACTTCGCGATGTGCGTCTGGGCGGCGCGCCGCTTTCAACGCGAGCCCCGCCTTGCTGCGGACCGGATGTTCACTCCTCCTGTCAGCATCTTGAAATCGTTGAAGGGGCTGGATCCACACATGTATGCCGCTTTTCGAAGCCATTGCTTGCTGGATTACCCGGAATACGAGGTGCTGTTTGGGGTGAACAATCTCAGCGATCCGGCGTTATCGCTGGTGGAGAAATTACGCGAGGAGTTCCCCCAGAAAAATCTGCAGATCGTGCACTGTCCGGAGGCGCTCGGCCTGAACGGCAAGGTTAGCAACCTGGTACAGATGCTGCCGCACGCCCGCTTTGAGCACATTCTTATTAATGACAGCGACATTCTGGTTGAATGCGATTACTTGTCGCGCGTGATGGCGCCCTTTGCCCAGTCGGAGGTCGGTATGGTCACGACGCTTTACCGCGGACTGGCCGGCAAAACGCTGGGCTCGAAGCTGGAGGCGCTTGGACTTAGCACGGACTTCGCCGGCGGTGTGCTCATCGCGCGCGCCATCGAAGGCGGTATTCGCTTCGGCTTGGGAGCAACCATCGCGACCACCAAAACCGTTCTCGGCAAGATCGGAGGTTTGGAGCCTTTGGTCGAATACCTGGGCGATGATTACGAACTGGGAGCGCGCGCCGCTAAGGCAGGCTACAAGGTGGCATTAGCAGAAACCATCCCGGAAACCGCTTTGCCCGACTATTCCCTCCGCGATTTCTGGGCTCACCAGATGCGCTGGGCTCGCAACATTAAGGACCGCCGTCCCGCTCAGTATGTCGGATTGATCGCTACCTTCGGACTGGTATGGGCGCTACTTGCAGTATTGTTGAGCCCACATGCCTGGTGGACCTGGCTGGCTCTGGTGGTCACTGCGGGAGCACGGCTGGTCTCAGCGTTAGCCGTCGGTCGCCGAGTGCTCAGGGACCCACGCGTGGTGCGAGATCTTTGGCTGCTGCCGCTGCATGACTTTGTCGCCTTGCTGATTTGGATTGCGAGTTATGGCGGAAACACAGTGGAATGGCGCGGGCTGAAGTTTAGATTACGCGATGGCAAGTTGGAAAAAGGTTAAGGTTCTGTTGACGTCGTTACACAACAGCCGAGGTTGGGAACAAATTAAAACAGACGACGATCGAGGCCCGCCGTGCGGGACGGCGACAAGATAGCCCAGCGCTTCAGCGCTGGGTAGGCTGCGTTTCACGATTGAGCCCTTCAGGGGCGACACATGAGAATGTCAACAGAACCAGGCAGGTTTTAGTCATTGGCCTGGGGCAAATGCTCGCTCACGAAATCAATTTCCCGTTGCACCGGCGTGATGCGTCCTTCGGGCCCGAACTCGTAGGGCTCGCCCCGCCAGAAGAACCGATTGCTGGTAAAGCTGGCGGCCCAGGTGCAGAAGCCCAGCAAGTCTCGCAAGGGATACAGCCAGCATAGCCACAAACAACGGCGGTCCCGGATAACCGCCCAGCCTACAAGCAAGGCCAGCAGCATGCGATTGATCCAGGAAATTGCGAAGAGGGCAATGCCAATCTGTATCCACTCCCGATGACCCAGCGCGAGCAGCAACGCCAGCAGGCCAAACGGAACCGCATAGGTCAGGCCCGATCCCACGTGCCCCCACGGCCGTGAGAACCGCGTGCTCTTCATCCAGCGCAGCTGATCGCCGAATGTCTGCCGCAGCGACTGTCCGGCAAGCACGTGTCCCACTTTGTAGGACGACAGCACCACGGTGTATCCGGCTTCGGCAATCAGGTGACCGAGCACGAAATCGTCGGAATAGAAGTCGGCGGTCTCGCGAATCCCGCCAATAGCTGCGATAGCGTCGCGGCGTACTGCCATGGCCGCTCCCAGCGCGAACTTCATCCCACCTTCCACCATATCGGCCACCATCACCCCGGATGGCATCTCGACCGACATCCCCAAAGCCTCCAGTTGCGACCAGAAGTCGCGCGTCGGGATGCCTTCATACATGCACGTGACCAATCCAACATTCTGGTTCAGGAGCGGCGGTATTACGTTGTGCAGAAAATCCGGGCCCACGATGACATCGCTGTCGCTAATCACGAAATAAGAGTTCTCAGACGAGGCGATCATCTTGGAGAGCGAAAAAACTTTGGCATTCGGCCAGGATGGTTCTCCGGAAATTACGACTCGGGTAGGCACATGGAGATACTTGGCACGCAGCTTCTCCACGACCAAGAGCGCTTCATTGGTCGAACTACGAGCCCCAAAAACTATCTCGAAATTTGGATAGTCTTGCTGGAAGAAGCTTTCCAGTGTTTCTTCCAACTTCGGTTCCATGCCATGGACCGGCTTTAAGATGGTTACCGGAGGCAGATTTTCAGACGATGTCGAGCGTAGCTGCTTCCCAGCTCGTCGCGTATGCAACACATATCGAGATGTTGCAACCACCACCATTCCAAGAAAAATCGTGGAAGTGAATGAGCCAAATATGGCTATGTACCATAGCAAGTGCCGAACCGACTGCTCGAATACAGTGGTATCCGCCATAGCCAGAAATATTTCGCTCATATGAAACATTCATTGTACCTTGCAAAAGTGAAGCCTTAGTCCGTGACAATGCTTTCAAGCCGTTAGAAAGTGAGGTTATCCCGTTTTGGGGTAGGGTAGGACCTTCACTAGTCGCCGAAAGGTGCCGAGAGTCGTTGTCTTCACTGATTCCGCCTATGGCTCGAGCAAACCAGACTGGACTCGGCTGTAGGAGTCCTTCTGAAAATTTACTTGGTGCGATCTGTGCAAGCTATGGTGGCTGCGGAAGTAGGCGTCGTCAATTGTGGATGGCCTTCCCGAACAAAGGCAGCCAAAGCGGCTTGGCCCAGGCTGATGCCCCCGTCGTTGGGCGGCACCGAATGGTTCGTCCAGACGGTTAGAGGCCCGCTGTCCAGCAGGGTCCTGATGTCTGACAACAGAAGCTCATTTTGAAACACGCCTCCCGACAAGACCACAGTATCCGTCGCCCCTTCCTTAGCTAGTGCGGTTATTGCGTCTCGTATGCCCTGAGCTACCCCTCGCTGAAATGCGCGCGCTATTTCGTGCTGGCCGCGTCCGCGCTTCCTGTCTTCAGCGACCGCCAGCAACAAGGGACGAAAATCCAGCTCTCCGTCCGCAAACGGAAACGGATATGTTTCTGGCCCGTTGGCCTTATGCGCCAGATCTTCCAGCCACATCGCCGCTTGTCCCTCAAAAGTGATTCCGCGAGTGAACCCCAGCAGCGCCGCAGCTGAATCGAAGAGTCGTCCCACCGAAGTCGTGGTAAAGCTTCGCACTTGCTTGCGGACCAGTTCCATCGCCTGCTGATAACGCGCAGGAAACTTGAAAGGCAGAGCGCTCAAGTCGGGTAGTCCTTCAATCTGCGCCAGAAAGCCGGCGGCCGCTTGCACCGGATGCTGCGCCGCCGCATCTCCGCCCGGCAAATTCGCCTGACGCAGGTGAGACACGCGCTGAAAACCTTCCTTCACACTTCCGGCGAAGAACTCCCCTCCCCAGATGCTGCCGTCGTCACCGTATCCGGTGCCGTCGAAACTAACTCCCAGGACTCGCTTCTCCCACGCTCCATGCTCGGCAAGGACAGAGGCGATGTGGGCGCGGTGATGTTGCACGGCAAGTTTTTCACCCGCCGGCAGGTTGAGCGCGTACGCCGTCGATCGATACTCCGGATGAGCGTCGTGTACCACCAGCAAATCGTCCGAGCTTACTTCGTACATCGACACCAGATCACGAATGGTTTCCTGGAATGCCTGAAATGCCTGGTAATGGTCCAGGTCGCCGATGAACTGGCTGACGAATGCCTGACCGTCGACCACCAGGGTCACGCTGTTCTTTACGTCGGCTCCCACCGCAAGCAGCGGCCGCTCGACGGGCAAATTTGCAACTGCGCCGGGAGCATATCCGCGTGACCTGCGCAAAATCACCGGCCCAAAAGTTCCGGCGCGAGCCACCGAATCATCGACCCGGCGCGCAATCGGACGCTCGCCTGCCAGAAACGCGTCAGCCACGCCGGCCAGCCGTTCGAAGGCATCCTGCTCGACATAGGCAATCGGTTCGCTGGAACGATTAGCGCTGGTCATCACCAGAATGCCGGGAGCGCCGGCGGCGAACAGCAAGTGCTGTAGAGGCGTATACGAAAGCATGATGCCAAGTTCGTCGTTATCGGGAGCTACGCCCGGCAGATCGATGTTCGCTGGAGCCAGGACGATTGGCCGTGCCACCGAGGTGAGCAAGCTTTCCGACTCAGGCGACAAGTCGACCACCGTCCGCGCAGCCTCCAGATCTTTCACCATCACCGCGAAGGGCTTTTCCTTGCGATACTTTCGTTCTCGAAGTTCGCTCACAGCCGTCGCATTCCGCGCATCGCATGCCAGGTGATATCCGCCTAGCCCCTTGATGGCGACGATCTTTCCCTGGTTCAGCAGATCTGCGGTTCGCTGGATTACCTCGGCATCGCCATGAGTTATTTCTTCACCTACCTGAAGCCAGTAATGCGGCCCGCAATTGGGACAGGCCACCGGTTGCGCGTGAAAGCGCCGATTACTGGGATCGTGATACTCCGCCTCACAATAGTTATCGAGAGGCCACTCCTTCATGGTTGTGTTGGGACGGTCGTAAGGCAGCCCGAGGATAATCGTGTAACGTGGCCCGCAGTTGGTGCAGTTGATATACGGATATCGATAGCGCCGATCGTTGGGATCGAACAGTTCCCGCAAACACGCGTCGCATACGGGAAGGTCGGGCGAGATGCGAACCGTGGGCTTCTCGCGGCGCTGACTTTCGCGAATGACGAACTCCGTCAGTCCCGCCGGCTCGACCACCTGGACTTCAACTGCGGAGATGACGGCGGCGGGAGGAGCCTGTGTTTTCAGTTCCTGCACAAATATTTCCAGGCTTGACCCGACACCTTCGACTTGAATCTCGACGCCTTCTTCGCCATTGAGCACCCAGCCGCTCAGGCCGTGCTGCTGAGCCAGTCGATAGACGAACGGACGAAACCCTACTCCCTGGACGACTCCCCGCACCCGAATGAAACGGGCAGCGTTCATCCCAATTTCCCGTCGGCGATGATGCAGCCGCGCCCTTGCCACCCGGTCTGCACAATCTTGCCATCCTCCACCAGCACGGGAACGGTTCGCAGACCGCCAGCCAGCGCCAGCAGGCGCTGGCACGCCCCGGCGTCGGCCTCAACGTCGTACTCGACGAAGTCGCGGCGCTTCCACTCCAGCCATTCGCGCATTTCCCGCGTGTAAGGGCAACTCGCCGTCCCGAAGAGTTCCAGTTTCCCCATGATTAAAGGACCTGCTGCGTCTCCCAAATAATAATGGTAAATCGAATCTCATACATCCTGAGCCAGCGCACGTGGGTCACCAACCCGTCGTCCGGACACGGATGTACCCACTCTGTGTGATGTGACTCACATCACTGGCTGTTGCGACTCACAGCACTTAATGGCCAAACCACCCATAATCCCAGTTAAGTCGCGTAGCGACCGCTACCCGGCTCCCAGGCGCCACCTCGAGAATCGCGAATCGTCAGAAGGAGATGTCGAGCATATGGTGGAAGCTCTCCAGTCACCGGCTCAGGCGACGTATTGGTTCATCCACGGGCAATTCCTGTTCGTGACCCTCAACCTTCTGGGACTCGCATGTTTCTCTTACATTGTGGCGAAGCGGCTGACACCCCTGGCTCACGGCCAAAGCGACGTTCGTTTCGACCGGCCGTTGATTCGGCTGGAACGAGTTGCGAAATTCTGGTTCGGGCAGTGGAAGCATCCCCGGTACCGGGTGGCTGGGACGATCCACATCTTTATCTTTAGCTGCTTCATCCTGCTGGCGACTCGAGCGTTTTCCCTGCTGATTCTCGGTATGTCGGAGAGCTTCGCGGCACTCGGTTCCGCGGGCGAGGTCGGTCATCTCTACGGAATCGTCACCGACTATTGCTCGACCATCGTCTTCCTCTGCATGGTGGCCGCCGCTACCCGGCGCATCGTCTTCAAGCCGGCGCGCTACGAGGTGCCGGCGAGGTTCGGCAAGAGCCACAAAGTCGATGCCATCTTCCTGCTGGCGCTGATTGCCATCCTGATGCTGTCGGAAAGTTTGTTCGAGGCCAGCCGGGCTGCTCTTCTGGCGCAACAAGGTCACATCGAGTTCCTGTCCGCCTTGTCGATGCCGTGGATATTGAAGAACGCTCTCAGTTCAGCGTCGCCGTCTGCGCTCTGGAACCTGCATCGCGGCGCCTACCTTCTGGATGTGCTGACGTTTTACTTCCTGCTGTGCTATCGGCCATTCGGCATTCAGTTTCACATAGAAACCTCGCTGTTCAACGTGTACTTCGCCAAGCTGGATAAGGGAACGGTTAAGCCCGTCCGCTGGGGCGTAAGCGACGAGCATCTCGATCAGGTGAAATCCTTCGGAGTGAAGAAACTCCAAGACTTCACCTGGAAGCACATGCTGGATTTCTATACTTGCGCCGATTGCGGACGGTGCTCCGACAATTGCCCGGCCAACGCCGTGGGCAGGCCGCTGTCTCCAAGGTTCCTCACCATCAAGGCGAGAGACTACACGTTCCAGCACTTTCCGATGTTCGGCAAAGTGGGCAACGGCACGCCGCTGGTTTCGGACGCCGGCATTTATTCCGAAGACGAAGTCTGGTCGTGCACTACCTGCGGCGCTTGCGAAGAAGAGTGTCCACTGCTGATCGAATACATCGACAAGATTGTCGACCTGCGACGCGGCTTGGTCGACGACGGAAATGTGCCCAAGTCGATCCAGAAGGCGCTGAAAGCTCTGGAGAGCCGGGGCAATCCTTACGGCAAGATGGAGAAGAAGAAGGCCGACTGGACCAAGGACAAAGAGTTCCAGCCGACCTGTGCCGTCAAAATTCTCGACGGCAAGAACACCGCCGACACGTTGTATTTTGTCGACAGCATTACGTCCTACGACGATCGCATTCAGGCGATTGGGCGAGCGACCGCGAGAATTCTCGACCAGGTCGGAGAAAACTTCGGTATCCTTGGCGCGGCGGAAAAAGACAGCGGACACGAGGTTCGGCGCTTCGGTGAAGAAACGTTGTTCATGGCCCTGCGTGACCACAACGTTGAGGCCATCAAGGCATCAGGTGTGCAGCGCATCGTCACCTCTGACCCCCACGCCTTCAACGCGCTCAAGCACGACTATAAAGATATGCCGCCGGTGGAGCACATCAGTCAGGTGCTCGCCCGTGAAGTCAAGACCGGCAACCTGAAACTCAATCCCGTAGAAAATGCCGACAATGTATACGCCTATCACGATCCCTGTTACCTGGGCCGGCATAACCAGGTCTACGACGATCCGCGCAACGTGATCGATGCGATTCCCGGACTCAAGCGAGTGGAGATGAGCCGTTGCCGCGACCGCTCATTCTGCTGCGGTGGTGGCGGACTCATGTTGTTCTACGAGCCGAAAGAAGATATGCGGATGGGAGTCAAGCGGGTTCAAATGGCCGCTGAAGCCGGAGCCAATGTGATTGTGACTGCCTGCCCGTTCTGCATGGTCAACATGGAAGATGCGATCAAGGTTGCAGGTATGGAAGGAAAGATGACGGCCATCGACTTGACGGAACTGGTCGACCGGCACGTCATGCGCGACGACGCGCATAGGCTGGAGAAATCGAAAGCGACTGCCGAACCGGACAAGTTCGTGCCGGTTTGATCCCCCCGTCCGGAGCAACTAGCCGGAGCGGACACTGGAAACCAACAGCAATCGGGAGAATGAATGTGGAAATTCTAGTTTGTGTCAGAAGAGTACCCGACACTTCAGAGAACGAGATTCAACTCAACAGTGCCGGAAACGATATTGAACGCGACGATCTGGTGTATTCGGTGAACGAACCGGATAATTACGCCGTCGAAGAGGCTATTCAGATCGCTGCTAATAACGGCGGCAACGTCACCGTGGTAACGGTGGGCACCGACGAAGACGAAGAGGTGTTGCGCCGGGAGATGGCCATGGGCGCCAATCACGGTGTCCTGATCTCAGACGACGGCTTCACTGGATCGGATGGCCGTGGCATCGCAACCATCCTGAAATCTTTTGTGCAGAAGAATCATTTCGACTTGATCTTGACTGGTATCCAGGCCGAAGACGGCGGCGCGCAAGTGGGCGGAATGCTGGCAGCATTGCTCGACTATCCGTTCGCATCGCTGGTGAATTCCATTTCCGTGGTCGATGGCGGCAAGCTGAAAATCAGCCGCGAAATCGAAGGCGGCAATCGCGAGATGAACGAAATCGATCTGCCGTGCGTGCTTTCGATTCAGACCGGCATCAACGAACCGCGTTATGTCGGAATGCGTGGCATTCGGCAGGTCGCCTCGGTAGAGATCCCGACCTACGGCGCCTCGGATTTGGGACTTGACGCAGCCTCGGTTGGGGCAGCCGGCGCCAAGGTCAAACGCACCGACTACTTTGTGCCCGCGCTGGGCAAGGGCGCTGAGATCCTGCAAGGCAGCCCGGAAGAAATTATCGACAAACTGATTGGGTTGATGAAAGCCAAGGGAGGGATGAACTAATGGCACGCATCTTTGCCTACATCGTGCACAAAGCCGGCGTCGTCGACGACTCGGCTGCCGAACTCGCAGCCGCCGCCAGCAAGATCGACGCTGCGGCATCGCCCACGGCCGTCGTAGTTGGTTCGGGTCCCCAACTCGATGCGGTCTGCGAAACCGTTCGTGCCTCTTACCGTGAGATATGGAAAGTCGCCAATCCAGCGATCACCTATCCCAACGCTGAACTGATTCGCAAAGCCCTGGTGAATGTCATCCCCGGCGGCAGCATCGTGCTGGTTCCTCACTCTCACTTCGGAATTGATTTGGCGCCTGGGCTTTCGATCAAGCTGAATGCGGCCTTTGTCTCCGACGTCGTGGCCATCGAGGGGACAGAGGGAAACTCCCTCAAGCTGGTCCGGCAGGAGTTCGGCGGACAGGTTAGCGCACACGTTCGTTGCGACATTTCCTCAGGCGCGGTCGTTAGCACGCGTCCTGGAGCCTTCAAACCGCTGGAAGGCGCTCCCCTCAGCGGCGCGGTGGTCGACAAGTCCGCCGAGGTTGGTGCTTTGACCGCCGGACGCCGCTACTTGGAGACCGTCGTCGCCGAAGCGGGTGATGTCGATATCACCAAGTATGGGGTTCTGGTTTCTGTCGGCCGCGGCATCCAGGAAAAGGACAACATCCCCATCGCTGACGAACTCG
The DNA here is from genome assembly GCA_049695855.1 of Candidatus Korobacteraceae bacterium. Classification (GTDB taxonomy): domain Bacteria; phylum Acidobacteriota; class Terriglobia; order Terriglobales; family Acidobacteriaceae; genus Bog-257. The sequence goes on from JBAVSY010000012.1 coordinate 77,939, forward strand.
CCGAAGCGCTGGGCGCGGCGGTAAGTTGCTCCCGGCCGGTGGTTGATGCCAAGTGGCTGCCGAAATCCCGCCAGGTGGGCTCATCGGGCCAAACCGTTAAGCCCAAGGTGTACATGGCCTGCGGCATCAGCGGCTCATTCCAACATCTGGCCGGCCTTAAGGGAAATCCCTTCATCGTCGCCATCAACAAGAATCCTAAAGCTCCCATCTTTCAGGTGGCAGATGTTGGAATTGTCGCCGACATCCTGGAGTTCTTGCCGGAACTGACAACTAAAGTCCGCGAAGCCAAAGGCGCTTCGGTCTAAGAGAAAGGTACCCTCAATGCTTACCAAGAAAACCCTGCAACTAAGTTTGAAATCGCTCCGGGATTTCGCCAAGAAGAGCCTGCCGGACGAAGTGCTGATCGAGTTAGATGAACGCGATGAATGCCCAGTAGAGATCGTCCGGTACATGAGCGACCCGGATAAACTCGGCACCCAGCTCCTGTTCATTCCCGAGGAGTACGGCGGCATGGGCGGGAGCACGCTTGACGTCTATCTCATCTGCGAACAAATGGCGCGGATTGACCTTGGCGTCGGCACCTCTTTGTTTGCCACTTTCCTGGGGAGCGATCCCATAACCTTCGGCGCCACCCCGGAGCAGAAGAAGAAGTGGTTGGGGAAGATCGCCGAAGAGGGCGTGCTGTTCGCCTACGGCGCAACCGAGCCCGAAGCCGGCAGCGATCTGGGAGCGCTGAAGACGACCGCCGACCGCGTAATCGAGAACGGCAAGATTGTCGGCTACAAGATCAATGGCAGCAAGCAGTGGATCAGCAACGGGGGCATTGCTGCGCATTACACCATCCTGGCCAACACCCCCGCCGGTCCGACCTGGTTCATTGTAGATGCGGGGACTAAAGGCTTTGCTCACGATAAGCCCGAGGACAAGCATGGCATTCGTCTGAGCAACACGGCAGCGCTGGCTCTCAACGATGTGTACGTGGACGCCGACCGCCTGGTCGGCGGCGTGGAAGGCCAGGGCTTGGTACAGGCGCAGTTGGTTTTCGGTTACACGCGCGTGATGGTTGCCGCGTTCGGTCTGGGAGCCGGATGGAGCGCTCTTGATCGCGCCATTCTTTATTCCACCAAGCGTATTCAGGCCGGCGCCCCGTTGTCAGAAAAACAAGGCTACACCCACAAGTTGATCGTCCCCAACGTGGTTCGCCTGGAAGCAGCCCGCTCCTACATCGAAGAAACCGCTCTTGGCATCGACGCTGGCGGCGAAGGCACTCTGAACACCGAGGGCGCCATCGCCAAATACATGGCGACGGAAGCGGGCGATAAGGCTGCCGATGACAGCATCCAGGCCTTGGGCGGTTATGGCTACACCCACGAATATATGGTGGAGAAGATCAGCCGCGATGTCCGCATCACCCGGATCTACGAAGGCACCTCCGAGATCATGGAGATGACGATCAGTCGTGACCGCTGGCAGCTTCACCTGAAGACCCGCGGCCAGTACTATCACGACCTGGCACGCCAGCTCGAAGCGTTGCACACCAAGCATCCCAACGTCGGCGCCGGCACGGCCGCATTGGCCGCGCATGCCCTGGCCGAAGTAATGGAAGCGGCGCGCACCGCGCGATTGACCCGGCATCAGCACATCCTGCTCCGCATCGGCGAGTGGATTGCTTATGCTGAGTGCGCGGGCAGCCTGGCTCGCCGGGCCGCGCTGGCGGCGGAAGGCAAGCTGCACGAGAAAGCCAGCGCGCGCTTCGACGCGACCGCCCTGGCGGCCTTGGCCCGGATCTTCGCCCGCGACGCCGCCCTTAAAGTGGCGCAAGACGGTTTGCGCTGGGTGATCGGAGCCGACGGCGTCAGTGGAGACGAGGTCGCCGCCCTCGAAGCCAGTTCTGGACTGTCCGCCGTTCTGCGGGCCCAGGCCGGCCAGCTTGCAGACATGGATTACGTGGCTGACGTAATCTACAGCCGGGTGAAGAAGGAAGCGGAACAGCCGGTTCTAGCCTAGTCGACATAGAGAAGGCATTCGGGCCTGTTACAGCAGACCGGATGCCTTTCTTCTTTGCCAGCCCTACAAACCAGGATCCAATTCTTCCGCAACTTTCAGGATTACTTATGTGTGGCAACATATATTGCTGCAACGCACCATTGCAATTTGCAATACAAAATATGGCGCAGTGCTTGACCCCAGGCACTATTCCCGATCCCGGCGATTGGCCATAGCGCGGAAGATCATAAATTCCGTGTTGCCACACCTAAGTGTCACCTGCAGTCATGTCAAACGTCACCAAGCCGCAGCACTTATGTCACAAACTGCACGACAACATGTCACAGACAATCGTGGGGTCCACCTGCCACAGTAGAGATGCTCTCGGGCGACCCCCGAATTAACAGGCCTGGCGAGTGGATCCTTCCTCCGTGTGGGGAGGAAGCGATAGACCCTATCCCATAATGCCCGGTGTGTGCCGCGCCGTCCGATAGCCGCCGATTCGTCTAGGTTCGAGTCATCCGCAAAGGAAATGTCAGCCATGGAAAACACTGCTCATCGCGCGATTGCGATTGTTGGAGTTGGAGCGGTCCTGCCCGATGCTCCGAACGTCCCGGCCTTCTGGGAGAACATTAAGAACGGTCGTTACAGTGTCAGCGAAGTTCCACCCGACCGTTGGAATGCCGCCCTTTATTACGATTCCGATCACAATGCCCCGGACAAGACTTACTCCACGATTGGTGGCTGGGTGCAAGAGTTTCCCTGGGAGCCTATGAAGTGGCGCATCGCCGTGCCACCGAAGGTGGTCGACGCCATGGATGATGCCCAGAAGTGGGCGATTGCCTGCACTCGCGAGGCCCTGGAAGATTACGGCTACCCGCAAAGGGCACTGAATACGGATCGCACGGCCGTGATTCTCGGTAATGCCATGGCCGGAGAAAAACATTATTTCACCGCGTTGCGTCTGTACTTCCCAGAGTATGCTCGCGAACTGGCCGGAACTGCCAGCTTCGCTGCTCTGCCCGAGGCCGCACGCCGCAACATGACGGAGGAATTGCACCATCGCATCGGCCACATGGTCCCCGCGGTTACGGAAGACACCATGCCCGGCGAACTGGCCAACTGCATCGCCGGTCGCATTGCCAATATTTACAACTTTCACGGGCCCAACTACGTGGTCGACGCGGCTTGTGCCTCGGCGATGGCGGCCTTCAGTGCAGCCGCGGAAGGTCTGATTGCAAACGAATTTGATGTAGCCGTCGCCGGCGGCATTGACCGCAACATGGGCGCTTCCAGTTTCATAAAGTTCTGCAAAATTGGTGCGCTTTCCGCTACCGGTACTCGCCCCTATGCGGAGGGGGCCGACGGCTTCGTGATGGGTGAAGGCGCGGCCATCTTTTTGTTAAAGCGTCTGGCGGATGCTGAGCGCGACGGCGACAAAATTTACGCGGTGCTGCGCGGCATGGGCGGAGCCAGCGATGGTAAGGGAAAGGGCATCACGGCGCCCAATCCCGTGGGCCAGAGACTGGCTGTCCAGCGAGGCTGGGAGAATGCTGGACTGTCACCGGCCACCGCGACGTTGTTTGAAGGTCACGGCACATCGACCCGGGTAGGTGACGTGGTCGAAGCCCAAAGTCTGGTGGATGTCCTGAGCAGTTTCCAACTTCCCAAGAGCTCGATTGCTCTGGGCTCCGTCAAATCGAATTTTGGACACCTGAAAGGTGCTGCGGGCGCTGCGGGCATGTTGAAAGCTGCATTGGCGCTTCACAGCAAGGTACTGCCCCCCAGCCTGCACTGCGAACACCCCAGTCCGGATATCGACTTTGCGCACTCCCCGCTTTACGTCAACAGCGAACTCAAGGAGTGGACGGTTCCTGCGAATACAACCCGGTGCGTCGGGGTAAGCGCGTTTGGTTTTGGCGGCACCAATTTCCATGCGGTACTGGAGGAGCACATTCCCGGCAGACTAAACGGCAATGGCAAACATTCAGTCGCGGTGGGCGAGATGCCCTCAGGAGTTATTCCGAGCATAATCGCAAGTGCTGAAGAAGCTTCTGCTCCGCCTTCTGCCCCAGCTTCCTACAAGACACCGTTACGGGGAGCGCTGGTGATCGGCGCTGACTCCGATGCAGCCATCATCGAAGGTCTGCTCGTAATACAGAAAGATGCTGCGGCAGGCCGCGCACCCGCGCCAGCAGCTCCGGCTGAGTCGGACCTGAAAGCTCCCGAACGTCTTGCCATCGACTATGCCGATGCCGCTGAGCTGGCTGACAAATCGGCCAAGGCACTCAAGGCATTGAAAGCCAATCAGGCACCAATCTGGAAAGCTCTACGTCCGCAGGGAATCTTTCGCGGACACGGTCCGGCCCCCAAAGTTGCGTTTCTGTATACCGGACAAGGCTCGCAGTACGTGAACATGCTCGCGCCGCTGCGTGCCGCCGAACCGATCGTAGCCGACATTTTCTTGGAAGCCGATCGTGTAATGACTCCCATGCTGGGCAAGCCGCTCAGCGAGTTTATCTTCGTCGATCCCACCAACGAGGCTGCGGTAGCGAAAGCCGAAGACGATCTGCGCCAGACCGAGATCACTCAACCCACGGTGCTGACCATCGATTTGGCGCTTACGCAAATGTTGGCGGCTTACGGCGTGCGGCCCAATATGACCATGGGACATAGCTTGGGCGAATATGGCGCTCTGGTCGCCTCAGGCTCACTGACCTTCGACGATGCGTTGGCCGCCGTTAGCGCTCGTGGCCGGGGCATGACAAAAGTGGCCGTGAAAGATACCGGCCGCATGGCTGCGGTCTTCGCGCCCTTGGCTGAGGTCGAGCGCATTCTGAAGACCATCGACGGCTACGTGGTCATCGCCAACGTAAACAGCGGGCAACAGTCCGTTATAGGGGGGGCCAGCCAAGCGGTTGAACAGGCGATGGAGATATTCCTGCAAGCCGGCTTCAACGTGGTGCCGTTGCCGGTCAGCCACGCATTCCATACTTCGATAGTTGCGCCGGCCAGCAAGCCGCTGCGTGAGATGCTGGCTAGCCTGCACATACAACCTCCCAAGATACCTATCGTAGCCAACGTGAACGGCGAGTTTTATCCCACCGGACCTGATGTTGTTCCGCAGATGCTGGATCTGCTCGCCCTGCAAGTCGCCTCGCCAGTGCAGTTTGTGAAAGGCCTGAACACGTTGTACAACGCCGGCGCTCGCGTCTTTATTGAGGTCGGGCCGAAGAAGGCGTTGCAGGGATTTGCTGAGGAAGTGCTCGGCGAGCGCGGCGACATTATTTCGCTGTTCACCAATCATCCCAAGGTTGGAGACATTCCGTCCTTCAATCAGGCCCTGTGTGCCCTGTACGCAGCTGGTCTGGGCCGTGGGCAAGCTGAGGTATCACGCGAAATTCCGGCGGAACCTACAGCTGTACAGCCGGCAATTTTCGCACCGGCCAGCGAGGCCAAGCCAGCTCCACTGGCGGCACCGGTTCCGCAGGTGGTCACGGAGTTACAGCCTTCGAACGGCAATTCGTATCAAGAACTTGGTCGCCTGCTAGCCGAGACGCTGGAGCGCAAGGGTTGGCAACTTCATCATGGCGAAAAGCCTGCCCCGACTCACGCCCCGGTGGTGATCACCGGAGCGTCGCTGGGCCTGCCCGGAACCGAGCACGTTTTCGACGACAGCAATATTGAGCGGATCTTGCGTGGCGATCAATTCATTGGCGCCATTCCCGCTCGATTCCGCAATGCCATGGTCGAAAAACACATTCGTCGTCTGGTTAAGAGCGAAAAGGGAGAGCCCACTTTTGAGGACATCACAAACGTCGAGGATGTCATCAAGCTGGCCGGCCGCGGCGGCACTTTCGATCTGGAAAGTGAATTCGGTGTTCCCTCGGATCATCTGGCGGCTCTCGACCGGGTCACTCGTCTGGCGATTGCCGCGGGAATCGACGCCTTGCGCGACGCCGGCATTCCCTTGGTCATGCGTTATAAGACCACCAGCAAAGGTACCCAGTTGCCGGAGCGCTGGGGATTGCCCGACGGCATGCGGGACGACACGGGCGTGATCTTCGGCTCCGCTTTTCCGGGTTACGACTCCTTCGCTGAGATTATTTCGGGCTATCATATCGATCATGCCCGCCGCGAAGAGCTGGCCATGTTGGAAGGCTGGCGCGCCCGCTCAGCTAACGGACATTCCGTGCTGGGGCAAGAAATAGATCATCGCATCGAGGAATTACAAGCCACCCTCGAGAAGGAGCCGTACGTCTTCGATCGACGCTTCCTGCTCCGAGTGTTGTCGATGGGACATTCGCAATTTGCCGAACTGATCGGCGCCCGTGGCCCGAACACGCAGATCAATGCGGCGTGTGCCAGCGGCGCACATGCGGTTGGGCTGGCCGAGGACTGGATCCGCGCCGGGCGGTGCCGCCGCGTCATCATCATTACGGCCGACGATGTCACCTCCGACAACCTGGTTGGATGGATGGGCGCCGGCTTTTTGGCGAGTGGAGCGGCGGCTACGGACGAGCGCGTTGAAGACGCCGCCACTCCTTTTGATCGTCGCCGTCATGGCCTGATCATGGGTATGGGCGCCGCGGCTCTGGTAGTCGAAAGCGCCGAGGCTGCGCACGAACGCGGCATCCAGCCAATCTGCGAAGTGTTGAGTGCAGTGACGGCCAACAGTGCGTTTCACGGCACTCGCCTCGATGTGCAGCACATTGGCGGAGTGATGGAAAGCCTGGTGGCAGAAGCCGAAAGCCGTGGCGGTGTTGCTCGTAACGAGGTAGCGCCGAAAATGGTTTTTGTTTCCCACGAAACTTACACCCCGGCGCGAGGCGGTAGCGCCTCAGCCGAGATTCACGCTCTGCGTCGCGTCTTCGGCGACGGGGCGGATCAAATCGTAATTGCCAACACCAAAGGTATGACCGGTCACGCCATGGCCACCGGCATTGAAGATGTGCTAGCGGTGAAAACCCTGGAAACCGGACTGGTGCCGCCGGTTGCCAACTTCAAGGAAGTCGATCCTGAGCTGGGCGTGTTGAATCTGTCGAAAGGCGGTTCCTACCCGATTCAATATGCACTGCATCTGGGCGCCGGCTTCGGCTCACAGATCAGCATGATTCTGCTGCGTTGGGTGCCAACCAAGGATGGCGTCCGTCCCAGCCCGAAGAATCTGGGCTACGCCTACCGCATCGCAGATAAGTCGGCGTGGGAGGCCTGGCTCAGCCGGATGGCCGGACGTCCGGTCGCGGATCTGGAAGTGGTCCACCGTACCCTGCGAGTGCGCGATCAGGGACCGGCAGCGCGGATTGGCGCAGCCCCAGCCGAATCACGGCCGCAGACGACGCCACCTCCGAAGCCGCCGGCACCGTTGCCGATCGCAGTTGCCGTGGCCACGCCTACGTCGGCTGCTGCGACCACCCCGATACCAACCCCGGCGGTCGGCGCAACTATCACAACCAAGCCGAACATCCCAGCTGCAGCGCCGGCGGTTTCAGCTCCACCCAAGGCGGCAGCTTCGATGGCACCAAAATCCGCTGAGCCGGCGGGTGGCTCGGTGAAAGACCGGCTTCTGGCCCTGGTCGTAGAAAAGACCGGCTATCCACAAGACATGTTGGATCTGGACCTCGATCTCGAGGCCGACCTCGGCGTTGACACCGTCAAACAGGCGGAGCTGTTTGCGGCAATTCGCGAGATCTACGGAATCCCTCGGGACGAAAACCGCAAGCTGCGTGACTATCCAACCCTGGCGCACGTAATCCGCTTCGTGTACGAAAAGCGGCCCGATCTGGCTGGCGGCGCTGCGCCATCACCGGTCAAGGCCGAGATGTCTGCGGCAGCAAGTCCGGTTGCCTCTCAACCGCGTTCCGCCGCGCCTGAGGTGAAACCGTCGGCACCGGCACCAGCCGTGACTTCAGCCAAAGTTGCCGTCGATGACGTAAAGCAGCGTCTGCTCGCCCTGGTAGTCGAGAAGACCGGCTATCCGCAAGACATGCTGGACCTTGATCTCGATCTCGAGGCCGACCTCGGCGTCGACACGGTCAAGCAGGCGGAATTGTTCGCGGCGATTCGCGAGATCTACGGAATCCCGCGCGACGACAACCGCAAGCTGCGTGACTATCCAACCCTGGCGCACGTGATCCGCTTCGTGTATGGGAATCGGCCAGACCTGGCCGGAGGCGCTACTCCTTCGGTAACGGCCGAGGCAGTTGCGGCCCCGGTCGTCCCCATTACAACTCAGCCGGTCGCGCCGGAGCCGCCGATCGCGTCACCGGCCAATGGCGCTGTCGATGACGTGAGGGAACGTCTGCTCGCCCTGGTCGTCGACAAAACCGGCTATCCGAAAGACATGCTGGACTTGGATCTCGATCTCGAAGCCGACCTCGGCGTCGACACCGTTAAGCAGGCAGAACTGTTTGCTGCGATCCGGGAGATCTATGGAATCCCGCGCGACGAAAACCGCAAGCTGCGCGACTATCCAACCCTGGCGCACGTAATCCGGTTCGTCTATGAGAAACGGCCGGACCTGGCTGGCGGTGCTACTCCGTCGCCAGTGGCCGAGACCGTTGTGTCTGTGCCCAGTCCCGATGTACCTCAATCGCCCTCACCAGCGTCCGAAGTTAATCCCTCCACACCAGCGCCTCCCGCCATCGCTGCCGTGGATGACGTGAAAGAGCGTCTCCTCGCACTGGTGGTCGAGAAAACCGGCTATCCGAAAGACATGCTGGACTTGGATCTCGATCTCGAAGCCGACCTCGGAGTTGACACTGTCAAGCAGGCGGAGTTGTTCGCGGCCATTCGCGAGACGTACGGCATCCCGCGCGACGAAAATCGCAAGCTGCGTGATTACCCGACCCTGGCGCATGTGATCCGCTTCGTGTACGAGAATCGGCCTGACCTGGCGGGCGCAGCCACGCAGTCAGCAAGTGCGGCCCCAGTAACTGCCAGTCAGCCCTCCCCAACCCCGCCCCCGCCCGCGGCTTCACCTACAACAGTCGCAGCTTCGCCGGCGCCAGTCGAGGCTTCTCCGGACGACGACGAGGCGGTGAAGCAGAAGGTAATGGACATCGTTGCCGAGAAGACTGGCTATCCGAAAGATATGTTGGACTTGGATCTCGATCTGGAGGCCGACCTCGGGATAGACACCGTCAAGCAGGCAGAAATGTTTGCCTCCGTGCGAGCCGCTTATAACATTCCGCGAGACGAAAACATAAAGCTGCGCGACTTTCCGACCCTGGGCCACGTGATCCAGTTTGCTCAACAGAAGCGGGCGAAAGCAGCGGTCGCGCCATTCTCGACAGAGCCGCCGGAGCCGCCGCAAGGCACCGACCCGACCACGCCGCCGCCTTTCCCTCCAACGGGGCCAAAGCAACAACGCAAACCGTCGCTCAACTTTGACGCATCCAATCGCGTTCCACGCCGCGTGCCGGTGCCTAACCTGCGCCCGCCACTCAACATCTGCAAACCAACAGGTGTGGCGCTCGGGGCAGGCAGCCGGGTCGTCGTCATGCCGGACAGCAACGGGGTTGCCGATGCGCTGACAAAACAGCTGCAAACGTTGGGAGTAGAAATACTGCGCATCGAGGGTGTACCGGATGCAGACGCATTAACCAATCGCATTAAGACTTGGCTGGCTGCCGGACCGGTGCAGGGAGTTTACTGGCTACCCGCGTTGGACGATGAAGGCAGCCTGGAGAACATGGACCTCGCGGCATGGCGCGAAGCTCTACGGACACGCGTCAAGCTGTTCTATACGACCATGCGGGCTCTGTTCGAGCAGATTGCTGCGCCGGGCACATTCCTGGTATCGGCAACCCGGCTCGACGGACAACACGGATACAACGCAACCGGCGCAACCGCTCCTCTGGGCGGCGCTGTCGTGGGCTTTACCAAGACTTACAAACGGGAGCGAACAGACGCTTTCGTCAAGGCCGTCGATTTCGAAGCGGGCCGCAGTTCTGCGGAAATCGCAGAAGCCCTGGTAGAGGAAACCCTGCATGATCCGGGAGCGGTTGAGATTGGATACAGGGCAGGCGAGCGTTGGGCGATCAGTCTGCAAGAGCAGCCCGCCGTCGATGGTCACGCCGGACTCACGCTTAATGAGGATAGTGTCTTCCTAATTACAGGAGCAGCAGGAAGTATTGTCTCGGCCATCACCGCTGACTTGGCGACGGCCTCGGGAGGCACATTCTATCTGCTCGACCTGGTGCCTGAACCCGATCCCAACAATCCCGACCTGAAGCGCTTTGTCAGCGACAAAGAGGGACTGAAGCGCGATTTGTTTACGCGTATTCAAGCCCGGGGCGACCGCGCCACGCCGGCTCTAGTAGAGAAGGAACTGGCAGGACTGGAACGCGCACAAGCGGCGCAAAGTGCAATCGACGCCGTGCAAGCAGCGGGTGGAACCGCACACTACTTCAGCGTGAACCTTGCCGATGGCGAGGCGATCACCAAAGTCATCGACCAGGTACGTCAGCACAGCGGCCGTATCGATGTTCTGCTTCACGCCGCAGGCATCGAGCGGAGTCACTTCCTGCCGGACAAAGACCCGCGCGAATTTGATCTGGTTTTCGACGTTAAGAGCGATGGCTGGTTCAATCTTCTGCACGCTATCGGTAGCATGCCTCTGAGGGCGACGGTAGCGTTCAGCTCAATTGCCGGCCGCTTTGGCAATGGCGGCCAAACCGATTACAGCGCCGCCAACGACCTGCTGTGCAAGATCACCTCGAGCTTCCGTACCACCCGGCCAGCCACCCGAGGCATTGTCATCGACTGGACGGCATGGGGCGGTATCGGCATGGCTACCCGGGGCTCCATTCCCAAGATGATGGAGGTGGCAGGCATCGACATGCTGCCGCCCGAGGCTGGCATTCCTTTGATCCGTCGCGAACTCACTGTGGGAGCGACCTGCGGCGAAATCGTGATCGGCAATCGCCTCGGCATTCTCTTGAACGAGTGGGACTCCACCGGCGGACTGGATACAGAAACCTTGAACGCGTCCCGCGAGCGTCTGGCAGCCCAAGGGCCAATGGTGGGCAAGATTACGGGAATGGGCGTTAACACTGGTTTGACCATGGAGACCACGCTAGATCCCATCGCCCAGCCATTTCTCTACGATCATCGCATCGACGGTACACCCGTGCTGCCGGGTGTGATGGGAATTGAGGCGTTTGCCGAAGCGGCTCTCTGCGTTCATCCGGGATGGCGCGTCGGCGCAATTGAAGAGGTCAACTTCCTGGCTCCCTTCAAGTTCTACAAGGACGAGCCGCGCACGGTGGTGATTCAAGCTGTCTTTTATCCGCAAGGTGACAATCTGATTGCGGACTGCCGATTGATCGGCCGGCGAACCCTGCCGAACCATCCTGAGCCACAAGAAACTACGCACTTCCTGGCGCGGGTCCGGTTGACCAAGCAGGCGGCGGAGGTTTCGACCCTGACGCCTTTGCACTTGTCGTCGGAGTCGATCATCGATGCCGCCGAAATCTATCGCATTTACTTCCACGGACCGGCGTACCAGGTTGTGGAGCGTGCCTGGTGGGACGGAAAGCGAATGGTGGGCGAGCTGACCAAAAACTTGCCCGGGAACCATAAGCCTTCTGATCTCCCAACCCTGATGGCCCCGCGGCTAATTGAGCTGTGCTTCCAAACTGCCGGTCTTTTGGAAATGGGTGTGCACCAGCGCATGGGCTTGCCGCTTCGTGTGGAGCAGGTTTGTTGGTCGCGCTCACCACAACTGGCCGAAGGCCCCCTCTATGCCGTGGTCACTGCGGTCGGAGAGGGAGAAAGTTTCGATGCGGAGGTCGTGGATACAGCCGGAAACCGCTACCTGCAGGTCAGCGGCTACCGCACGGTAGCGCTGCCAAACAGTGTTGACGTCGAGCCGCTGCGAGCGATGCGGCCCGTCCTGGCATGAGCATCTAGCTGCCAACCTTAACGGTCTTCCGATCGGGAGGAAATCATGCAGCACGAATTTCAGCGCGTGGTGATCGTCAATCGCGGCGAAGCCGCGATGCGCTTCATCCACGCGGCGCGCGAATTTAACCACGAACATGGTACTTCGCTGCGCACCATCGCGCTCTTCACTGAGCCCGACCGCAATGCAATGTTTGTGCGCGAAGCCGACGAGGCCTGGTGCCTCGGCGCCAGCACCTTCATTGATCCCAAAACTCATCAGCCCAAGAGCAGTTATGTGAATTACGAAGGACTCAGAGCGGCCCTGGCAGCTGTGCGTGCCGAAGCCGTGTGGGTGGGATGGGGCTTTGTGGCCGAACATGCCGACTTCGCGGAATTATGCCGCCAGATGGGCATCGTGTTCATTGGCCCTGATCCGGAAGTGATGCGGCGGCTGGGCGACAAGATTTCCTCTAAACATCTGGCCGAGCAAGCGCACATTCCGATTGCGCCCTGGAGCGGCGGACCGGTGGAAACTCTCGCCGAGGCCCAAGGGCACGCGGAGCGGTTAGGCTACCCGCTGCTGATTAAAGCCACGGCGGGAGGCGGTGGTCACGGCATCCGCCGCGTGAATTCAGAGGATCAACTGGCGAGCGCATTGGAAAGCGCTCGCGCCGAGGCTGCCAAGGCCTTTGGTGATCCGACTGTTTTCATGGAGAAGTTGATCGACGGTGGCGCCCGCCATGTCGAAGTTCAGGTTATCGCCGACCACTACGGGACAACCTGGGCCGCGGGAGTTCGCGATTGCACGGTGCAGCGCCGTCATCAGAAAGTCATGGAAGAGGCGCCATCGCCCGGACTGTCCCTGGAAGTAGATCAGTTTCTGCGCGAAGCGGCGGTGCGCCTGAGTCAGGCAGCTGGCTATCGCAACGCGGGCACAGTCGAGTTTCTATACCAGCCGGCCAGCCAGCGTTTCATGTTCATGGAAATGAACACCCGCTTACAAGTGGAACATCCGGTGACGGAATGTACCACCCGGCTGGACCTGGTTAAGCTACAGATTCACATCGCCCGCGGGGGTCGACTTGAGCCAGCCCAGCCTCGCACCATTGGTCACGCCATCGAAGTGCGGCTGAACGCTGAAGATCCCGAAAATGGGTTTGCCCCCGGGCCAGGCGTTATTGAGCGCTTCATGATCGCCACCGGTCCCGGCATACGCATCGATACCGGCGTCTCGGTGGGAGATTCGGTGCCGCCGGAGTTCGACTCCATGGTCGCCAAAATCATCGCGTTTGGCCAAAGCCGGAAAGAAGCCCTCTCCCGGCTACAGCGAGTGCTGCGCGAGAGCGTGGTGGTCATCAAGGGCGGAGCCACCAACAAAGCGTTCTTGCTGGAACTAGTAAGCCGGCCGGAGGTGCAGCACGGTCAGGTGGATGTGGAATGGCTGGATCGTCTGGCTGCCAATGGCGAACACCTCTCGCGGCGTTACGCGGATGTGGCTCTGGTACAGGCTGCGATTGAGGTTTATTGTGCCGAACTCGCGGTCGAGCAGGCCCAGTTCTATACCTCCGCCGTGCGGGGACGGCCGCATGTCCGCAGTGAGGCTGGCCGAACCGTAAAGCTGCGGTACCGCGGCCAATCCTACACGATGAAGACGTATTGCCTCGGTCGTGAACGTTACCGCATCGAGGTAGACGGATCGGTCATCGATGCCCACCTGCATCATCTTGGTCCCTTCGAGCATTGGCTGACGACATTCGGTCAACGCTCCCATGTGGTCTCCGTGGTGCAGGGCTTGAGTTACCGGATCGAAGTGGATGGCGTTACCCATCGCATCGAGCGGGACGACGGCGGCGTGATCCATGCTCCTGCTCCGGCGGTAGTGGTTTCGATTGCGGTTAAGGTCGGCGACACGGTTGCAGCCGGAGACCGCCTGCTGGTGCTGGAGGCCATGAAGATGGAGACCCAGGTTGTGGCTCCATTCGCCGGCAAAGTCCGGCAGATCATGACCATCCCCAATGTGCAGGTCGACATTGGTGCTCCGCTGCTGCAAATCGAACCGGCGGCGGATGAGCAGACGGCCGAAGCCATGGAGCGGGTGGTTTTCGGTACATCATTGACCACAGGCGAAGACACTGCGCTTCAATCGGCATGGCGACAGAACCTGGACGAGTTGCGTCAGCTCATGCTCGGCTTCGATGTTGACCCTGTCCAGACGGCGCGGGTGTTTGCGAAGTGGGGCCAGTTCCGCGAACCCAGTGCGGATACCGAAGAACTCCGCCGCCAGGAGGATGAAGTCCTCAGCATCTTCATCGATATCTGTTCTCTGTTCCGCCGGAAGCCAGGAACCAGCGATCCATCGGGTGGCGAAGCGCCCAGCCCGGAAGCTTATCTGTTTACCTATCTGCGCATGATCAAGACGCAAGGCGAGGGACTTCCGCCGGCGTTTGTCGACGCCTTGCGCCGGGCGCTCGCCCACTATGGCATCAAGACTCTGGATCCTTCACCCGCGCTGGAAGAGACTCTGCTTTGGATTTACAAGTCGCATCAGCGGGCGGAACGGCAGATCACCCCGATCCTGGGTGTGCTCGAACGGCGGCTGCCTCGCGGCGAAATGCTGACTCCCGACACGGATCAATCCTTCCGCACGCTCTTGGACCGGTTAATCGCCATCACCCGCGGGAGCTCTCCCATGGTGAGCGATCTGGCTCGGGAGGTGCGCTATCACTGCTTCGATCAGCCCCTTTTCGAAGGGGCGCGGAAGTTGGTTTATGCCGAGATGGTGGATCAGCTTGCTTATCTGGGGGCGAATCCGGAAGCCCCCGATCGAGCTGACCGGGTGCGCGCATTGATCGAGTGTCCGCAACCGCTGGTAAGTTTATTCTCCAGCAGGTTTGCGACGGCGGACCTGGACTTGCGGCAGTTGATGCTGGAAGTTCTCACCCAGCGGTACTATCGGCCGCTTACGCTCCACGGCCTCTGTTGCCGGGCCTTGGATGGACAACGCTATGTGTCGGCGGAATACGAACACGAAGAAAAGCGCTTCCATCTTTTCACCACGCACACGGAATATTCCGGGTTGGCGGCGACCGCGCTGGAACTGATTCCTCTGATCCAGGAGGTTCCGGCTGACCGCCAGGTAGTCATCGACTTCTATGTGTGGCATCGCGGGTCTCTCAGCGATGCGGAAAGCGTACAGCAGGAAATCCAGGCGCAGCTGAATCAGGCTGGATTCCCCAGTACGGTGCACCGGATTGTGCTGGCTATAGGTGGTCCGGGCCGCGGCCAGGGTATCAGCGGCACGCTGCATTTCACCTACGTTCTAAAGGACGGCAAGTACGAAGAAGACAAGTTCTATCGCGGCATCCACCCCATGATGGGCAATCGGCTGCATTTGTGGCGGCTGGAGAACTTCAACATCGAGCGTTTGCCGTCGGTGGAAGATGTTTACCTTCTGCACGCCGTAGCTCGCGAAAATCCGAAAGATGAGCGCCTGTTTGCCTGTGCCGAAGTCCGCGATCTGACCCCGGTACGCGATGAGGCGGGTCGCGTAGTGCAACTGCCGCATCTGGAACGCATGTTTGCCGAGACCTTAGCAGCCATCCGGCAGTTCCAGATGAAGCGGCCTCCGCAGAAGCGCCTCTACTGGAACCGCATCCTGCTCTATGTATGGCCGGCGCTCACCTTCAATGCTGATGAACTGCACGAGATCGCACGCCGCGTGGCTCCGGCGACCGATGGACTGGGCCTGGAGCAGGTTGTCATGCGCGCCCGGATTCCTCATCCCAAGACGGGTGAGCTGCGCGACATGCTGGTGCGATTCTCCAACCCCGGCACCACCGGTTTGCTGATGACCTTGCGGCCTGCCACCAAGCAACAGCCCCTGAAACCGCTTGCCGAATACGATCAAAAAGTGGTCAAGATGCGCCAGCATGGGCTCATCTACCCCTACGAAATCGTCAGGATGCTCACGCCTTCTCTGGAAAACACGCGGGCCGAATTCCCCACCGGCGATTTCGTCGAATACGATCTGGACGCAGAGAATCAGCTGCTTCCCGTCGATCGCCCCTATGGCAAGAACAAGGCCAACATCATAGTTGGTGTGATTCGCAACTTCACCACTAAGTATCCCGAAGGTATGACGCGAGTTCTGGTGCTGGGAGATCCCAGCAAAGGGATGGGCGCTCTAGCCGAACCGGAATGCCGGCGCATCAACGCAGCCCTCGATTTGGCGGCAGCCAAGCACGTCCCGCTGGAGTGGTTCCCGATTTCCGCGGGAGCGAAGATCTCGATGGACAGCGGAGTCGAGAACATGGACTGGATCTCGCGCGTTCTACGTCGTCTGATCGAGTTCACTCAGGCAGGCGGTGAAGTGAATCTGGTGGTCAACGGCATCAACGTAGGAGCGCAACCCTACTGGAATTCCGAAGCCACCATGCTCTTGCACACTCGCGGCATCTTGATCATGACTCCGCCGGCCGCAATGGTTCTTACCGGCAAGCGCGCACTCGATTATTCGGGCAGCGTGTCAGCCGAAGATAATCAGGGGATTGGTGGCTATGACCGCATCATGGGACCAAACGGCCAGGCGCAGTATTTTGCGCGTGACATCGATGAAGCGTGTCATATCCTGTTCCGGCATTACGATCACACTTACATTCTTCCGGGCGAGCGCTTCCCGCGTCAGGCAGCGACCAACGATCCCATCGATCGCGACGTGCAAACGTATCCCCACGGCGCCAACGGCACCAGCAGCTTCGTGCGCGTCGGAGACATCTTCTCCGACGAAACCAACGCCGGACGCAAAAAGCCATTCGATATCCGGAGAGTACTGGCAGCGGTCGTCGACCAGGACCATGCTCCGTTAGAGCGCTGGTCGGGTATGAGAGGTGCCGAGACGGTTGTGGTCTGGGACGCTCATCTCGGCGGTTATCCGGTGTGTCTGTTGGGCATCGAATCCCATCCCGTACCCCGTCTGGGGTTTGTCCCGGCCGATGGCCCGGACCAGTGGACCGCGGGAACGCTCTTTCCCGCCTCGTCCAAGAAGGCAGCCCGCGCCCTCAATGCGGCCAGCAATAACCGGCCGGTAGTGATCCTGGCGAACCTTTCAGGGTTCGACGGATCTCCAGAGTCACTGCGCAAACTGCAATTGGAATACGGCGCCGAAATCGGCCGGGCGGTAGTGAACTTCAAAGGCCCCATGGTCTTCTGTGGAATCTCCCGCTATCACGGCGGAGCCTACGTAGTCTTCTCCCAGGTACTGAACGAGAATCTCGAAATCATAGCGCTGGAGGGAACCTATGCTTCGGTGATCGGCGGTGCTCCCGCAGCAGCGGTGGTCTTCGCCGGGGAAGTGGACGCCCGGGCCCGCAAAGATGAGCGGCTGCAGGCGCTGACCCAGGCCATGGCTCAAGCGGAGGGCGTGGAGAGAGGCCGGCTGCAAGCGCAGTGGAACGAACTTTTTCCCATCGTGCACTCCGAGAAGCTGGGCGAGGTGGCCGACGAGTTCGACCGCGTACACAGCATTCATCGGGCCCTGAAAGTAGGCGCTCTGCATAACATTATTCCGCCCGCTACGCTTCGTCCTTACCTCATTCATGCGATTGAACGTGGTATAGAAAAGGAGAAGGGACTGGAAGGTGAAAAGTCGCCCGCCAGGCCCGCGGTGCTGACTCTAGAAGCTATCTCGTAAATCGTAAGAGTGGCGATTTGTGTGAGGGCACCCTTCAGAGGTTGCGGCAAAAGTCCCAACAGCAGGTCCCTCACCGGCTGAAGCCGGTTCGGGATGACAAAAATAATGGGTTGGTGACGGCGCACCTGAAGGTGCGCCCCTTCAACAGCGGTTTCACAGTTAGTGTGGTCCTTGCGGTGCCTTGAAAGGGCACGGCTTCAGCCGTGCCGTACGCGGCATTCACGCTGTCGCGCTTTTAGCCCCTGAGGGAACTCGGTCTACACCTTCTATGAAAATGCTCTAGCTCGACTTCTTCCGCAGCCTGTTCAGACGTGCTGCAAAACGGAGCAGAATGACTTGGGCTTTAGCCCCTGAGGTCCGTTTTTGCAGTACTACCCGGACGAACAGGGTGCTCGTCGGCCCGGCTAAAGCCAGGCCCTGACACAAATCAATGCGGTATCGATTTATGAGATAGGTTGTAAGCGAGAGTTGATGCTTGGCAGAGAACCTGTATTGGCTGGAACAGACCGCAGCGGATGTGCTGCCGGAGAACAACTGGCTCAGCGCTGTCGAGACGGTGCAACTCAGCGGTTTGCGATTTCCCAAGCGCCGTGGTGACTGGCGTTTGGGACGTTGGACAGCGAAGCGCGCAGTTGCTGTTCACTTGAATCTTCCTGTGCATTCTTCCGCCTTGGCAGCCATTGAAATTCGTCCCGCCGCGGACGGTGCGCCGGACGCATTCCTCGCCGGCCGGCCGGCAGCCCTCGCGATTTCCCTAAGCCATTGCGCGGGCACGGCAATCTGCGCCGTTATGCCGTCTCCCGCCGCAGTCGGTTGCGACCTGGAAATGATCGAGCCGCGCAGCGAGGGTTTTTTCGACGACTATTTCACCGCCGAAGAGAAGGCCATGGTTGCGCGGACGCCGGAAGCGGAGCGGCCCTGGTTGTTGACCTTATTGTGGAGCGCAAAAGAGAGCGCGCTAAAAGCGCTGCGCGTCGGTCTCAGGGCCGACACACGAAGTGTGATAGTGAGTCTGATTGATCCTGGGCCCGGAAGCGGCGACCGGGAAAACGCCGCCGGGAACCCGGTTGCGATTCCTCAACATTTCTGGTCTCCGCTCCGCGTCGATTGTGAAAACGGCAGAGTTTTCCGGGGATGGTGGCGACGGACAAATCGCTACGTGTACACCGTAGTTGCCGATCCGCCCCCCGCTGCACCAATACTTCTGGATGTGACCCAGGCATCGTGCTGAGAAGCTCCCTCACAAGTGTGCAAACGTCATTTCGATACCGCAACAACTTTGTCGGGCGGTTGCCTTTTGCCGATCACGACGAGGCCGTGAGCGTAGTCCACACTGAGCAGATAGCAGAGCACACGCATGGCCAGAAACCGCAGCTTGGGAATACCCTTCGGCCACGCACCGTAGCGCACCCGAAAAGCTTCAA
Source organism: Candidatus Korobacteraceae bacterium (assembly GCA_049695855.1). Taxonomy (GTDB): domain Bacteria; phylum Acidobacteriota; class Terriglobia; order Terriglobales; family Acidobacteriaceae; genus Bog-257. The sequence continues at coordinate 96,926 of JBAVSY010000012.1, forward strand.
CGCTATAACCTCGCACCACAAAATCCGCAGCCAGGTCCGCCAGGGGATATTGCTGCACGTGTCCGGGATCGCCCGCCCACATGGGGACGACGCACAAGGGATTCGGCGTGCCAATCACCAACGTTCCGCCCGGATTCAGCAACTTCTCGAACTCATCCATCAGGTCCACATAGTCGTTCAACGACATATGTTCGATGACTTCAAGACACAGAATCGCGTCGAATTGGCCGGTAATTTGAGAGACTGAGGAATACTCGTGTTGGTCTTCCAGCGACATGTCCAGAGTCTCGTATCGTCCCTGAAATCCTGCCGCTAGAAACTTGCTCTTGAGTCGCTTGTCGCCCGCCCCGAAATCCAGGAGCCGGCTGGCATGACGAGTGTGATTGAAAATGGCTTGCTCCATTTCGTTCAGCCCGGCGCAATCTTCACAGGACAAGCAGCGTGCTCGAAGCGTGCGGTACATAACCTCGCGCGCCTGATGTCTTGCCCAATAATTGCGATACCATTTGTCAACCTCTGACATCCAGTGACTCCAGTGAATAAGATCTTGTTTAATGAGTGATCTTGTCTAAGCCGTAGCCGGCTCCGCGGCGGCCGGGCCCATTCCCATTCGCCAGCTCAAAAGCATACGCAGCAGGAAGGCTCCGCAAATTACTGCTTCCACCGCCAGTACCGCTCCCAGTCGATAAATAGACGACAGAGCGATTGAATGTAGCAGCAAGAAGTTTCCCAGCACCAGTCCGGCGCCTAAGAGAAACGGCTCCCGCAAGGGAGTAAAGACGTGCAATCCATCGGTCTTCCGGGCGTGCAGAAATGCTAGGAACCACGTGCCTTGCAGCGCTGCCTGAAAAATGGCGAATCCGAAGAGCCCGTAGTGGTACACCGCATACGTGCCGAGAGTCCAAGTCGGAATGGTCCACCACAAACACAGCCGCAGGTTAAACCACGCGTCATTCTGCGAGAAAAACAGCTCGGTCAGAGGCAGGCCCACCGAGGTCATGACAGCATTGACGCAGTAGGCATAGAGCAGCGGCTGCGCGGGAAACCACTTCGACGTGAAAACGTACGCAATGATGGGAGTGCTCAGGCTGGCCAGTACGGCGCAAGCCGGCCAGGCAATGCTGGCATTGATGCGCAACGATTTTTCCACGCGCGTGCGCAGCAGCCCGGGATCGGAGGCAGCGCTGCTGAACGCGGGCAGGTAGATACGAGCCATGGCATTACAAATCACCAGAGGATAAAGCGACAGGGTGGAGGCCCAGGACACATATCCTACGGCGTTCTTTCCCAGCAGCCGGGCAATCATGATCGGCGGAAACGCCAGGGTAATCATGTTGAGCAGCGAGCCGCCCTGGTAGACCAGGCTGAAGCCAACATGGGGACGGAGGGAAGCCCAGGAAAATTGCCGAAACGGCGGGCGGGCGATCAGGTTAAAAACTACGCTGCCGAACAAGTCGCGACATCCCATGGCGATCACGTAGCACCAGATACCTTTGTGCAGATATGCCAGGGTCGTCAGCAGAAGGGTGTAGATAAGGCTCTCGCCTGCCTCCACAGCGCTGACTACTTTGAATCGCATCGCCCGCTCCAGCAGCGCGAGGGGCACGGTTCGCTGGTTGCGCACGATCAGCAGAAATAGAAAAACGGCGGCCGGTAGATAGTTCTCCGGACCCAGCTTCACCAATCGCAGCGCCACCGGTAGCAGGGCGCCAATGACGACAGCGAAAGTTAACGAAATACCGAGAATGACTTTTTGGGCAGTGGCCAACTCGGTAGGTTCCAGCTCACCGCGTTTTCGAATCAGCGCGGCCTTCAGTCCGAGATCACCGAAATACCCGAGGATTCCCTGGGTTACAAAGATGAGGATGGCAAAGCGGCCCACGATTTCCGGACCCAGCCAGCGTGATACGGCGACACTGCTGCCCACGCTGAGGCCCATGACCACCATCTGGCGGATGACCAGCGCGATGGCGGCGCCAGTAAGCTTGCCGCGAAACAGCGCCTGCAGCATGGCGCGATAGCCGGAGGGCGAAGGGACCGACGCGATTGCATCAGCCGGGTCGCCGGCTTCGCGTGGCAAGCTTTCATCGGGAAACAGCGGAGACTCCCTTATCGGTGGCTACCCGCAGGTGCCAGTGAATTCGAGTTGCAGCGGCCACGGGAAGTTCGTGAACGGCAGTCGGAGCCGGCGCGCCTCTGCGACGTGAGTGCGGGCTCAAGTCGGGATTCACCATTCAGTAACTCGCGAAGTGTAGTTCGTGCCCGCCAGACCAGTGGTTCGCGCTGGGCGTCGCGAGTCTCTAGCACGGGGTGGCAGAATGCTGGAAAGTGTAGCACAGCAGGTATTTGCCTCCGACCTCAGCCGTGGCCGGATACGACCCGAAATTACCGATCCTTATTGCCCTCGGAACGACGATTTATTGTTTTCTACCCCTGGCTCCAGTCTGCCAGTCATCCCACAGACCGAAGCCTTTCATCTGCTCGTCAAGGTGTGTGTCTTGAATGATGACTTCGATTTGCGGACGCGTGAGGCGCGGACCAATCCGTCCCGGCGCATTGGCGAGCTCAAAGACCAGTTCAGCACTCACGGCTTCGTTCTTCTTGAGCTGTGGAAAATTAACCTTGTCGAATGTGTCTGACGTGGCGTGATAGTTAACCAGGTAATTGGCCTCGGATTGATTGCCTACCAAGGTCGGCACGCCTTCGATCATGAAATCGTAGTGGTCGGTTCCGGTCATGGCGTCATTGGTCAGCAGGTTCGCATTCCAGGGCGCGAACGGTTGCAGCATGGGAGCGAGCGCAGCGTCCACGTCCTTGCGTCCTCCAGTGGAGAAGCCGGTAAGCGGCCCGCTGCCTGCGTCCAGCACTAACTCAGCCACGATGTTGTCGAGTTCGTTCTGATGGGCGCGCACATAGGCGAGCGAGCCCAGCAGACCCTCCTCCTCGCCAGAGAACAGAATGAAGCGGATGGTGCGCCGCGGGCGAACTCCTGCGGCCTTAATCGCGCGCAAGGAGTCGATAACCAAGGCGGCGTTGCAGCCGTTGTCCAAAGCGCCGGTGCCTAACTCCCAGGAATCAAGATGCGCTCCCAGGATGACAATTTCGTTTGGCAGCTCGCTGCCTTTTAATTCGCCGACAACATTCGCGGTTTTGATCGGCGGTCCGACCTGGTTCGGCATCGAGACAGCCATAGTGACTTTCTGACCGTGCGCCAGTAGCCTGGCAATTCTTTCCGCGTCTTCACGCGCCAGCAGAACTTGCGGAATGACATCGATTCTGCCGGTGCCGGTGTTGATGTGACGGTAGAGAATGTCGTGCTCGCGGCTGGAGGTGAAGGCAATAGCCAGCGCCTTGCCCTTCACTGCTCTGGCGATGATGCCAGGAGCGCGAAAGTATTCCTGAAAAAGATCGTCCCAGGTCTTCAAGACATCGCTATGCGCCAGCACAATGGCTCCCGCGATGTCGCCAGCCTGGGCAAACTCCGTTTCGGTTCCCATGCCAACGTCGATCACTCGAGCTGTCGTCGGCGGCAGCGGTGGTCCCCAGGCGATGGAGTGCGCGCGCACGTGAAACTGCACCGGCGAAACTACGGTGACTTCGGTATTGCCCTCGGCCCACGACTGCGGGATCGTGAACTCTTCAACGTGGACTGAGTCGGCGCCCGCGGCTTTGAATCCAGCCTCGGCCCATGCAATCGCCTGTTGCATGGCAACCGTTCCGGGCACCCGGCCTCCAATTTCATCGGTCAAGACCCGCAGGTTTTCCTGCAGCGGCGTCGACGGCTTCAGCGCTTCCTGCATAACCAGGTCGCTGGTTTGGGCGAAGGAGAAGGGAACGATGGCGCATACAAAGGAAAGCATGAGCGCAAGACAGATCCATCGGCATCGGTGCATGGCGAACGGAATTATAGGCTTATTACCTTAGAGATTTCTGACAGAAGGAGTGGCCAGGCACCGTTTAAGGGATTTCGTTCGCATCCCACCCAGTCGCAGAGGCAATTGGGCTGCGATTAAAAGTCCTTCCTAGCTGCGCCATACGTTGTTACAATCAGGTCGCGCCCTGTGGCCGCAAGGTGCCGGATGAGCTGCCCCTGCTCCGCCCGCCTATCACGCCAGATTAAAGCCGCGAATGGAATTGTTGAATGGGTCCTGATAACAACTTCCGGATGTTGGTGCCTCGCAAAGAGGATCCGCACACTCTACGCCCCACTGATGGCGGCGTTTTTCCCGTGGCTTATCCGGCAACCATCACCCACGTCCCTAGTCTGTGGGATTACTGGCCTATTCTGCTGCGGCACAAGTGGACAATCCTGTCCGCCGTGGTAGTCGCCCTGATTGCGGGAACGGTGGTTGCCCTTTCCACCACGCCGATTTACGAAGCAGTTGGCCGCATCGTGATCAACCGTGAGGGAGCCGATACTGCCGGTCTGAAAAACTCCGACGCCGGCGCCAGCGATTCTGATGACGACTACATGGTTGCGATGGATACGCAGACCCACGTTTTGCAAAGTGATGCCATCGCCAAACTGGTTATCTCCAAGTTGAATCTTGACTCCGACCCGGCATTCGCTGGTAAAGGAGCAGCAGTAAGCTCTGCCGCCGGTCTTGATCCCCGTCGTGAGGCAGGCTTGGTCGGGAAATTCCACCGCTCGCTGCAGATCAGCTCGATCCCCCGCACCCGGCTTCTGGAAATCCGTTTCGCCAGTCCTGACCCGGTCCTGGCTGCCAAGGCAGTGAATACGGTAATCGATACCTATATCGAGCAAAACTATAAGACACATTTGGAAGCCACCACGCGCACTTCGGATTGGCTCGCCCAGCAGTTGTCCGAATTGCAACTGAAGGTCCAGCAATCCCAGGAAAAGCTCGTGCTCTATCAAAAGGAACATGGGATTCTGGGGATTGACGAAAAAGAGAACATCATCACCTCGAAACTGGACGAGTTGAACAAAGAGCTGACGGCCGCGGAAGGCGACCGCATGCAGAAGGAATCGGTTTTTCGCTTGGCGAGTTCCGGCGATCCTGATCTTTTGTCCAATCTCGATCCGTCCAGTCCGCTGGTGAAGCTCAGAAGCCAGGAAGCGGACCTGCATCGCCAACTCGCTCAGGCGAGCGTGAAGTTCCAGCCTACCTACCCGAAGGTGGAAGAACTGAACAACGAACTCGCGGCGGTGCAGGCGGACATCACGGTCGAAGTGGCTCGCCTGGCGGCGAAGTATAAAAAGGACTATCTGGCAGCGTTGGAGCGTGAAAAGCTGCTACGAGCTTCCCTGGAGAATCAAAAAACCGAAGATAATCAGCTGAACGAAAGCGCCATCGAATACAGCCTGCTGAAGCGGGATGTCGAGAGCAATCGACAGCTCTACGAAGGCTTGCTGCAAAAATTGAAGGAGGCAGGAGTCATGACGGGCTTGCGGTCGAGCAATGTCCGCATTGTAGACCCGGCATCTCCTCCGACTGCGCCCGCGACCCCCAACATTCCTCGCAACCTTGTGATGTCGCTGCTGGTGGGCTTGGCTGGCGGAGTGTCGCTGGCGTTTATTCTCGAATCTCGTGACACCACGGTTCACTCCCTGGAACAGGCACACCTGATCACGGCGCTGCCCGCTCTGGCTGTGATTCCCTTGGCGTCTCGTTCCAGCCGATCTCTGCTGCAGGCAAAGCGTAGCGTGCAGAGTGCAGCCGCCTCAGCCTCGGCTTTGCAACCGAAATCGCAGATTGCCGAGGCCTACCGGGCTTTGCGGACGTCGATTCTGCTTTCTAAGACCGGCCAATCAGCCAAACTGATCATGGTGACCAGCGCCCTACCTCAGGAAGGTAAGACCACAACCAGCGTCAACCTGGCTATCGTGCTGGCGCAACATGACGCCCGCGTTCTGCTGATTGAGGGCGACATGCGGCGCGCCGGAATCTCACAAGTGTTCGGCTTTCAATCGGACGTTGGTCTGAGCACGGTATTGGGGGGGAACAGCGTGGCGCGGGCGGCGATCCGGTCGGTCCCGGGCGTCCCCAATCTCTCGGTGTTGCCGGCGGGGCCCGTTCCTCTGAACCCGTCCGTCATGCTGTCTTCCTCACGCATGAGAGACCTGATTGCGGACCTGGACTCGGACTTTGACTACATGATCATCGATACGCCCCCGGTGCTGAGCGTCACCGATGCGGTGCTGCTGTCCAAATTGGCCGATTCCACTCTGCTGGTCGTACGCGCGGGGGTCACGCGTAAGGCGGCCTTGCGTCGCGTCTATGACGTGTTGGCGCAAGTCGATGCTCACATCATGGGCGTAATTCTGAATGCGGCAGACTTCACCGAACCTGACCGTTATTACTACGGTAGCCGGTACCGCGATTATTATGACGAATCTGCAGCGGTTACGACAGCCAAGATGGAGTAGCTGAGGATAGTAATGTAACTTATTGACTTAGCAATGATTGTGGCGTAGCCTTGGGTTCCTTGAGCGCCCTCTCAATGTTCGATTCGGAGGCAATGGTGCATAGTACGGGCAAATTGTCGGTAGTGCTTTTGTTGGTCGTCGTCTGTTCCACAGCCATGCTTACTGCTCAGACCAGCGGCGCCATGCTCTATGCCACCGGTAACGTGACGCTCAATGGAGCGGCGGTCTCAGATTCCAGCAGCATTTTTGCCGGCGATCGCCTGGTTACCGCTGATTCCTCGATCGTTTCTGTCAATCGAAGCGGCTCCTCCGTGGTCGTAAGCCCGAACTCAACCGTGCAGTACGATAAGTCCGCAGTCGAAGTACTTCAGGGCACAGCACACGTCAGCACTATCAATGGGATGTCAGCCGAAGTGGGTCAGGTTACGGTTGCACCGCAGGATCAGTCAGCGAAGTTCGATGTAGTTCGAACCGACAATCAGGTGACAGTAACCAGCCGTGAAGGCACGGTGACTGTCGATGACGGCGGCCGCAAGGTCCTGTTGCAGCCCGGTGATCACACTACACTGGCTTTGGGTGCCTCAAGTAGTCAAAGCTCCTTTCCAACCCAGGGCGGTGCGTTCGTCGGCAAAACGGAACCTTCCAGTCTTGTTGCCAGCGGGCCCTTCTATACGATTGTAAGTTCGCCCAACGATCTTCCATGGTGTCAGGACCTGACGACGTGTATCCGTCCCAATGTCTCCCAGATCAGACCGTGTAAGTGCCCGCCACCGCCTGGCCACTGATCCTCTTACCTCTGATTAGTCGCTGACTCTTACTTCAAGGCCTGAATGTCGCATGCAAGTTAGCTTGCACCGGCATCACCCGCCGATTGCTTTGCTGACGGCCTCGCAAGTGTGGCCAGGGCGGCACAGGCTGAGAACCATGCAGCGTTTGCGGGAATGTGAAGGTTGAAGTCCACGAAACTATGCACCAGCAATCCACAGCAGCCCAGGGATGCACCGAGCTGAATCCACGCCGGAGTTCCGGACAACCCTGAACGCAAGCCGACCCAAAAGGCGTCATGCAGGAAGATCAAGAGGGCGAGCAATGCTAGCAAGCCTCCTGCAAGACCCGTCTCAGCCAGAAACTGAGCGTAATCGTTGTGCGCATACTGCCAAGTCTTGTCCGTCACAAAGCTCTGATACTGAGGGTACACAGCCTCAAATGTTCCTAAGCCGGTACCGGCGGCCCAATGATCGCGAAAAATTCGCAGGCTGTCATGAGCTACTTTGGGGCGATCACCGTTGACCGTAGAGTCTCGAAATCGGACAATGCTGGCGAATCTTCCCGGCAGATCGTGTGGCGCTATGAGCAGTAAGAAAGCGATGGTAGCCAGTAACAGTCCTGCCGCGCCCCAGATTAACCTTACTCGCCGCCTTTCTCGAGTGCGGGTCCATACTATGGTCACCAGCACAAGCAGTTCGCCGATTAGAGCCAGAAAACCGCCCCTTGATCCGGCCAGGAGCAAGGAGACAATGGCAATGAGCAGTCCGAACGCCCATAAGATTGAAAAGGGGGATTTGCGGCCGGCAGCCATGTAATAGGTTCCCGCAATCGGTATTAGCATTTCGAATAGTCCGGCAAAGTGATCGCGGTTGACGTAAGGTCCAAAATTCACGTTAGGAGACGGGACGATCCAGTAGATAAAACCGGGAGCGGCAAAAAACTGTAGGATCGCAAATAAGCCTAAAAGCGAGGAATATACCAGTACGGCTAGTCCCAATCGACTCCAGGCCCGGTCGGGTGCAATGTAATAAAGCTGCATAGTTAAGAAGAAAACCAGCAGGCATAGAGCCAGCTTTAGAGCTGATTCACTCGTGCTGGCTGGGTCGACCGATAAATGAAGGTTGCGTTGGATCAGAACAAATCCAAATAAAATCAAGCCGGGCAAATATAGCCAGGACCAAGCCACTATTAACAGTCGATGTCGTATGCTTCCAGCGGCCCAAAGTAATAGGCTGATGACGACAAATATAGCCATCGTTCCCCATGCCCAAGGTTCTACCGAACCAAACGCCAGCGGAGCACAGAACAACAGGCCAACTAATACCAGCCTCGACCAGCGAAAGAGCCGGGATTGCGCAGACCTTCCATTGTCAGGGCACTCGGCCGGATTCAGGGGTGGCGGGGTCATGGAAAAGAGAGGTACCTATCGGGACTGGCCCTGGGCCTGTAGTTTGTCAGGCTGCGGTTTCAACGAGACATCATCCAGCCAGAACGTGCCTGTGATATCTCTGGGGAAGATTCGGCCTGGCAAGCGCTCCACTTCCAATCGCCCTAAATGTGTAGTCGGACCCGTCGACAATTCCAGGGTGATTTCGTGCCATGGAGTAGTTCCGACCGTCGACTCGCTGGTGGCGTCCAGACAGGACTGGCACAAAGGATCGTAGATATGTAATCGCGGTCCGCTTTCCGAGGTAATACCATCGGAACGAACATATGCCGATAGGCGATAATGCGTATCCGGCTGTAAGGGCAGAAACTGATAGGCAAGTAAATAGGTTTCGTTGCGGGCTACGGTGAAGTCGACCCTCATAGAGCGCTTTCCGCTATAGGCATGCCCTGCCGCGAAGTTCACAATCGGATAGCGGGCTTCCGATTTGCGCCAGTCCAGGCCCTGGTTAGAAGGCTGCTGCTCAAAATCGCCGTTGAACACGAGATTTCCCACGGCGTTCTTATCATCAGGCAGAATTCTTAACTTCTCCAGGTCGAGACGGACATTCTCGATTTCTTGACCATTTCCTAACTGCAACAAACGGTCAACATAAGGGGCCACCAAATCCATCGTAAGAGGGAAATTGGCAGAGCCCGCTCTCTTTACTAAGTCATTCCACACCTGCTGCGCCGAATCCATCTTGCCATGCCCAGCCAGATAGGAGATATAAGCGATGACGACGGGTGGGCCGGCATCGATGAACGTCTGCTCCAACTGCGCCGTTGGATAGCCGGCGGAATCACATATACGGAATACGTCTTTCCCATAGCCAGGTGCAATTTGCAGCAGATGACGGAACTGGTCGAGGGCCTGAGTCGGCCGATTCGAAAGGAGATAATAGTTCGCCGTCAGCGCAACGGCTTCCGGATCCATCGGGGCGAGTCTGCGTATTCTCTCGATGGCATTATCCGCGCACTGGCTGTCACCCGAGGAGTCACACGCCCATGCAAGTTGACCCCAGTAACGCACCCAATGAGGACCCAGTTTCGTGGCAAGTTGAGCCTGGCGCTGCGCTTCGGGCAAGTCCTGATGCCCAACCAAGCTATAAGCAAGTGTACTTAAGCGGTAGTGAAATTCCGGATTAGCTGGCCAAAGAGCTACCGCCCTGGTGAGGTTCTTTAGTTTCATCGAAGCCCCCAGGGTTTCACTTCCCGCGATGTCTACGGTTTCGACAATAAGCCAGGCCGCACAAAATAACGTAATACAGGCAAATAGTGCAATGGACCAGGCGTGGTCAAGCTGCACATAGATTGCTCCGCTCGATCCGGAAGTAGCCTGGCAATCGTTTCCTGGTCGAGGTATCAAGATTCTGAGATCCCAGGTACTTGTCCGGCAGGTTGCTTAGAGCAACCAGATCCGCCACCAAAGACCAGTGTAGGAGTCGTTCTAGTGGCTTTGTTTGTCATATACCCACTTGTTCGTCGTCTTGCCAACCGGTGTTTCTTCATTTTCAACGGCGACTAAACTTGTCCCATCAGCTCCCAAAGCATACTTTACTGTGTTCGTGGCTTTCGAACCGTCGCCGGCCGTTATCTTCTCATCCAAAACCAGCGTGTCTCCGTCCCAATACATTCGGATATGAGAGGTGTATAGCGCGGAGTGTTGCACCACCTCTTTCTGGCCATCGGTAGCAGTGTCGAGGGTCCAGAGGTCACTCTTGCCGCCGTAGACCTGCGTTCGTGAGAGGCGGATGTGCGGATCGTGTTGCTCGATCTGGAGCGTCATGCTGGAAGGCGCTGGATCTTGCAGCGTACTCTTCTGAGCGTCGAATATCCATGCGCCCGAGAAGTTAGGCTTAGACGATTGTTGTCCATGAGCAAGCATGCTCATGGACAACAATATTGGGAGCGCAGCTAGCAGGTGTTTCATAGACGCGCATTCTAACATCCCGGCTTTCAGAGTCAGAGCGTTTTCTGCACAGAGATGTAACCTCCGGAATGCCTGGCAATGGCCTGATCCAGTTCAAGGTATCAAGGAAGATCCTCGGCCAAGAAGCGCCGTAAACTAGCTGTACCGCAAACTCTTGGCCGATAACCGGGCTACAGTTGTTTCGACTGTGTGAATCTCCCTAGCGCGTTGGGTTAAGTATGCGCGCCTGGCCATGCTCGTAGATCAGGCTCGCGATAAGGCCGGTCCAGCCGGTCTGGTGATTGGCTCCTAAGCCTTGCCCATTGTCGCCGTTAAAATACTCGTAGAACTGGAGGTGGTCGCGGAAGTTGGGATCCATTTGCAACTTCTGGTTGTTCCCCAGGGAGGCCCGTTTGCCATTTTCGTCGCGCAAGCAGAGACGCATCAAACGGCTGGCCAGTTCTTCGGCGACCTCCCACAATGTCATATACTTGCCTGACCCGGTAGGACATTCGATTTTGAACTCGTCGCCATAGTAATCGTAGAAGCGGCGCAGACTTTCCACGATCAGGTAGTTTACCGGCAGCCACACCGGGCCGCGCCAGTTCGAGTTACCTCCGTACATCCGCGAGGTCGATTCCGCCGGATCATAGCGCAGCTCATAATGAGCCCCGTGAGCATCGAGTATGAAGGGGTGATCCAGATGATAACGGGACATCGCACGAATGCCGTAAGGAGAGAGAAACTCCTTTTCGTCCAGCATGTACCCCAAAATCTTTTTCATGCGGAAGGCGCGAGCCAGCGACAACAGCCGCCGGCTCTTCGAACCAGGCTCGTGCCAGCGTGAAACCAGCGCCGCCAGATCGGGCCGCTTCTCCAGAAACCAGTTTAGGCGATCTTTGAAGTGCGGCATGATGTCGAGCAACTCCTGCTCGATTACTTCGACCGCGAATAAGGGGATCAGCCCTAAGATGGAGCGAATCCGGATGGGGATGTTCTGTCCGTCTGGCAGATTTAGCACGCTGTAGTAGAAGTTGTCTTGCTCGTCCCAGAGGCCAATGCCATGTCCCGCAATGTCAGACATAGCACGCGCTATATACAGAAAGTGCTCAAAGAATTTGCTGGCGACATCCTGGTAGGCGCTGTCGTCGCGCGCCAACTCCAGGGCGATACGCATGAGGTTAAGCGCATACATCGCCATCCACGCGGTACCGTCTGACTGATTTGTGTAACCACCGGTGGGCAGTGGCTGAGAGCGGTCAAAGACACCAATATTGTCCAGACCCAGGAAGCCGCCCTGAAAAATGTTTCTTCCCTGCGCATCGAGCCGGTTTACCCACCAGGTGAAATTGAGTATTAACTTGTGGAAGACCCTCTCCAGGAATTTTCGATCGCCTTTGCCGCCATTTCGCAGTTGTTCCAGACGGTAAACGCGCCAAGCAGCGACCGCCTGGACGGGAGGATTCACGTCGCCGAACTTCCACTCGTAGGCCGGCAGTTGCCCGTTGGGATGCATGTACCACTCTCGACCCAGCAGGACCAGTTGCCGCTTGGCAAATTCGGGATCGACCAGAGACAGTGCGATGCAGTGAAAACCCAGGTCCCAGGCAGCGAACCAAGGATACTCCCACTTGTCGGGCATCGACAAGACTTCGTCGCCGTTGAGATGTTCCCAGTCATGATTCCGTCCCTGCCGACGTTGCGCAGGTGGTGGCGGCTGTCCCGGATCGCCCTGCAACCAGTCATAAACGTTGTAGTGATAACACTGCCGGTTCCATAACATTCCAGCCAAGGCCTGACGCTGCACCAGGCGGGCATCTTCGTTGCCGAGGCCGGCGTGAACCGCGGCATAAAACTCATCGGCCTCGCGACTCCGATCGACAAACACTTGTTCGAACCCGGCGAAGGCGTCGGCATGAGCCTCTCCCAGTCGCATCCGCATTCGTACGGTTGCGCTTCCCAGCGAGGCAACGTTCAGACGATAAAGCGCTGCCGCCTTTGTACCCCGCTGTTCGGGATTAACGGCGTCCTTGGTTCCGTCAATCACATAGTCGTGGAAGGCGTCCTTGAAATAACCCGCGGCAGCGCAATTTCCGAAGACGCGGTGAGCGTTGGTTTCGTTCTCGCAGAAGAGAAACCCTTCTGGTTGGTCGAAGTCAAACTGAAGGCCCCCCAGTTCCACGTGGGTCGCCTGCAAACGGGTCGGACTCAACTGTGAAAGGGAAGGCTTCGCCGGATCACGGCCCCAACTCCAGGTGTTGCGAAACCAAATCTGCGGCAGCAAGACCAGCGACGCCGCTTCCGGCCCACGATTGTGGACCGTAATCCGCATGAGCACGTCGTTGAGATCAGCCTTGGCATACTCAACGAACACATCAAAGTAGCGATCCTCGGCGAAAATACCGGTATCGATCAGTTCGAACTCCGGATCGTTCAAACCACGCCGCTTGTTCTCTTCAAGGAGTCGTTGGTAAGGAAATGCAGCCTGCGGATACTTGTAGAGCATTCGCGCGTAAGAGCAGGTGGGAGTGGCATCGAGATAGTAATAAAGTTCCTTGACGTCTTCGCCATGGTTGCCTTGCCCATTGGTTAACCCGAAGAGGCGTTCCTTGAGGATCGCGTCTTTACCATTCCATAGCGCGACGCCGAGACAGAGATTTTCTTTTTCGTCGCAGAATCCGGCAATGCCGTCTTCCCCCCAACGATAGGCGCGGCTGCGGGCGTGCTCATGAGGGAAGTAATCCCAGGCAGAACCATCGGCACTGTAGTCTTCGCGAACCGTACCCCACTGGCGTTCGCTCAGGTAAGTGCTCCAACAACGCCAGGGTTTGATGCCGTTCGCGGCTTCGTCGAGCCGAGTCTGTTCGGCGTTGGTTACGGGCTTTGGGTCAGGTAATCCGGTTGCTGGTGGCATCATTCCTTAGGAGATACAGTGCAGCATCAATTTGCTATCGCGTGAGTTCGCGAACTCCGCTTGCACTACTGACCACGACCGAATGCGTCAAATTCAGAAACAATCCATGCTCGACGATTCCCGCCCGAGCCTCGAGCACAGTTGCGAGTTCCGTGGGATTTGCGATAGGTCCGAAGTCGGAATCGAGAATCATGTTGCCTTGATCGGTACGGTACTCTTTGCCATCGGCACTTTGACGAACGACGAACTTCGCCCCTAGCGATTGCAGGAATCGGGCCTGCGAGCGCCAGCCGAAAGGCAATACCTCGATCGGCAGCACATGCAAAGTGCCGAGCCGTGGCGACAGCTTGCTTTCATCCACCACGATGATCTCGCGGCCCGTCGCCTGGGCCACTAACTTTTCACGCAACAGCGCACCGCCGCCGCCTTTGATCAGGTTGAGCTGCGGATCGACTTCATCAGCGCCATCGATGGTGACGTCGATCGCCTTGGGCAGATCCTCGGTCAACATTGGGATTTTGAGTTCGACGGCCGCGTTCCACGACGCGCGCGAGGTCGCGAAGCCGACGATGCTTCTTAGCTCGCCACGTTGTAGAAGAGCGCCGATGTGACGGATGGCAAAGATGGCCGTCGATCCGGTGCCGAGCCCCACCGTCATGCCGGACTCGACATAGCGCACGGCATACTCTGCGGCAGCCTGTTTGAGGGCAGCATGTGGGTCGTGGGATGCTGTGGACAAGGTCATTACCTTACGTCGAAAAGCAGATGCCTCGTCGGCTAAAGCCGGCTCGGGATGACAAAATAAAAAAGCCTTATCGGCGCAGCTAAAGCTGTGCTCCTTCAAAATACCTTTAAGCCGAGCCAGTGCGGTGCCGGCGAGCGCATTGCAAGTTCAGTTTTTTCTCCCAAGCGACTTCCGATACCGGCTGATCAATGTGTTGGTCGAGCTGTCGTGCTTGAGCTGCGGCGCGGACGCACTCTCCAACTCAGGAATAATACGCTTCGCCAGAACCTTGCCCAACTCTACGCCCCACTGATCGAAGGAATCGATGTTCCACACCGCGCCTTGAGTGAATACGTTGTGCTCATATAGTGCAACCAGCGTGCCCAACGTGCGTGGCGTCAGCTTGTCGGCCAGGATCGTATTCGTCGGACGATTACCTTCGCAAACCCGGAAGGGCGTTTGGAAATCAGGCGAGCCCTCCGCCTTTAGCTCCTCGGGAGTTTTGCCAAAGGCCAGCGCTTCCGCCTGTGCGAAAACGTTGGACATCAGATAATCGTGCATCTGGGTGAGTGGGCTCAGCGGCTGACAGAACCCGATGAAATCGCAGGGAATGAGTTTCGTCCCCTGATGAATCAACTGATAGAAGGAATGTTGGCCGTCTGTACCGGGCTCACCCCAGATGATCGGGCCAGTCTGCCACTCGACGTGGTTGCCTTCGAGGTCGACGTGCTTGCCATTACTCTCCATCTGCAGCTGCTGCAGGTAGGCAGGGAAGCGCTTCATGTTGTCCGCGTAGGGCATGATGCCGACGGTCTGCGCTCCGAAAAAGTTGTTGTACCACACTGTCAGAAGCCCCATCAGGGCCGGCAGGTTCTTTTCCAGCGGAGTGGTCCGGAAATGCTCATCCATGTCGTGAAAACCGGCCAGCATTTCCTCGTAGTTCTTGGGGCCAATGGCGATCATGGTCGACAGGCCAATGGCGGAATCCATGGAGTAGCGGCCACCGACCCAATCCCAGAAGCCGAACATGTTGGCGGTATCGATGCCAAACTTAGCGACGCCTTCGGCATTGGTGGAGACGGCAACAAAATGCTTGGCGACGGCCGAGTCGCTCTTCAGCGAGTCCACAATCCACTTGCGGGCGGTCGCCGCATTGGTCATGGTCTCCAGCGTGGTAAAGGTTTTGGAGGAGAGAATGAACAGGGTCTCAGAAGCATCGAGATCGTGGGTCGCATCGGTAAAGGCCGCGCCGTCGACATTGGCGACAAACCGGAACGTCATCTTGGGATCACTGAAGTCGCGCAACGCGATGTAGGCCATCTCCGGCCCGAGATAGGATCCGCCAATGCCGATATTGATCACATTCTTGATGGGCTTGCCGGTGTGTCCCTTCCACTCGCCGCTGCGCACGCGATTGGAGAAGGCCGCCATTTTGTCGAGCACAGCATGAACGTCAGCGACGACATCTTTGCCATCGACTTCGATCTTGGTTCCGCGGGGGGCGCGCAGTGCAACATGCAAGACAGCACGCTTCTCGGTAATATTGATCTTGTCGCCGCGAAACATGGCATCGCGCCGCTCTTCCACCCCGCGCTCGCGAGCCAGTTGAACCAGCAGTTGCATGGTTTCGTCGGTGACCCGATTCTTGGAATAGTCCAGATAAAGGCCGGGCCCCTCGGCGGTGAGGCGTGTCCCACGTTGTGGGTCATCAGCAAACAATTGCCGAAGGTGAAGGTCTTTGATTTTGTCGTGATGCGCTTGCAGCGCTTTCCAGGCTGGGGAATCGATGGGTCGAAGTGTGGTCATCTTGGGCTCCGGCATTTTCCGCTCTCCTCTATGTCGTCCCTCCGGGACTCCGAGCAATTTCACAGGTTGCCCAGCATTCCGCCTTCGGCTCCGTGCTGGGCTAGACTAAGCCGCCGCTCCGCGGTTGGCACGTCGCGGGAACAATCGGTCGGCTCGAAGCACTAGCAGTCGCGCCCTACTTCAGCGCCTTGCTCTTGGTATCGATGGACTTCAGCAAATCCTGCCACGATTCGTCAAAGGATTTCGCTCCCTCGGATTGCAGGTCAGCGGCAAGCTTCACCAGGTCGACCCCGGCTTTGGTGAAGGCCGACAAAACCTGCTCGCAATCACCGCCGTCGCGGGGAATGGGTTTGCCAACCTGGCCGTGTTGTCCGAAAGCCAGCAGAGTTTTCTCGGGCATCGTATTGACTGTATTCGGCCCGGCCAGGGCACCGATATAAAGCACGTCGGAAGCCTTGGGATCTTTGGTGCCAGTGCTGGCAAAGAGCAGACGCTGCGGCCGTGCACCCAGATTTTCCAGACGCTGCCAGCGATCGGAATCCAGCACATCGCGATAGGCTTTGTAGGCCTGCTGGCCGATGGCCGGGCCGAGCTTGTCGCGCAGATCGGTGGGCACTTTATCCATCGTCGCCTTGTCCCAGCGGCTGACGAACAACGAGGCCACCGAGCGAACGTCAGGACTAAGGCCAGCATCGACACGTCGCTCCAGTCCACGCATGTAAGCTTCGGCGGCACCTTGATAGTGCTCGCGACTGAACAGCAGCGTCACATTGACCGAGACGCCGGCAAAGATTGCCTCTTCAATGGCGACTCGGCCCTCGGGAGTGCCGGGAATCTTGATGAACAAATTGGGGCGAGCGGCTTTCTGATGCAGCGCTTTCGCGACCCGCACCGTCGTTTTGGCGTCGTAAGCCAGCAGCGGCGAAACTTCCAACGACACCCAGCCGTCAACCGTCGAGGTCCGCTGATAGATGGGAGCGAACAAGTCGGCGGCGCGGCGCAGGTCTTCCACCGCCAGTTCAAAGAACGCATCTTCACCCGACATTCCACTCCCCATCAGGCGGCCAATTTCGCTGTCGTAGGAATTGCTGCGCGAGATGGCCTCGTCGAAGATTGTCGGATTCGAGGTCAAACCTGTAACCGAAAGCTCGTCAATGTAGCGCTTCAACGTGCCGCTATCGAGCAGTTCGCGGGTGATGTTATCGAGCCAGAGGCTCTGACCGAGATCGTGTAGTTGTTGCGTGGCTTTCATCGGAATACCTCCGCCTTATGCGGCCATGAATTCATTTCGTTTATGCCTGAGCAAATCAGCGATGCGGTCGAGACTGAGGTCGGCCGGGCGATACTGCGTGATGCTCTTCTTATCTTTCGCGTAATGACCCTGCCTGGGGAATACCGTGGTGACGCGATCCTGCCAGACATCTTTAATTGCCTGCAGGATTCGCAGCTTATCATCGACCATGACGTAATGCCGGGCGGGATAAAAGTTTTCTACGGCGGCCAACTCCTGCTCCTTATGAATATAGATGAGCACATGGCCGCCGAAGGCCTTCCACAAACCGGACTGTTCCACCTTGCGGGGCTGGAAGACGGCATCTCCGTCAGACAGGATCGCCACCGTACCCCAGCGCTTCACCTGCCTCACCACATTCAGAGCGCCCGGATAAAGCCGCGCGGCAAAGGGATAGTCCACCAACCAATTGGCCATGCGCAGCAGGCGAGGATCGTGAATGTTCTCGATGCGGTAGCGCTCCAGCGCGCCCAGGTAATCCGCGTAACCGAGTTGGTCACGCAGTTCCTCGAAGATTGCGACATAGCGGCTGCGGGCTTTGGCGCCGAACTCGCGCTCGAGATGACGAAACAGATCATTCTGCAAGCGATCGTTGTCGAGCAGCGTATTGTCAACATCGAACAAAAACACCAGATCGTGTGCTCCATGCCGCCTGGAGGCGCGAGCCGAGGACGCTGGTCGAGGATCGCGACGTGGGGTCATTTGTCCCCTTGAGGCGGCAGGGGATTGATCCACGGCCCATCCGCTCCGATGAGTTGGTTGGCTTCGTCCGGACCCCAAGTGCCGGGCTCATAGCTGTAAGCGGGAGTGACGTTGTCCAGAATCGGTTGCACGATGCGCCACTGCGCTTCCACCAAATCCTGGCGAGCGAAGAGTTCTCCGTTGCCGCGCATGGCGTCGCCCAGCAGCCGTTGGTAGGGAGGCATGTCTTCGGTGGCATGGCTCTTCAGCTTCAGCTCGACGTCTTCGCCAATCATGCGCTCGCCGGGAACCTTGACGCGCACGCCGAGTCCAATACTGATGTCGGGACTGACCCGCATGCGCATGTGGGAAGAACGCACCGGCACGATCTCGTGAAAGGTTTCGCGCGGCGGGCGTTTGAATTCCACAATAGCTTCCATACACGTAACCGGCAGTACCTTGCCGGCGCGAATGTAGATAGGAACGTCGGCCCACCGCCAAGTATCGATGAAAAGCTTGATCGCGATAAAGGTTTCTACCGTGGAACCGGGAGCGACCCCAGGAACTTTCTTGTAGCCGTTGTATTGTCCGCGCACCACGTCTTCCGGCTTGAGCGGGCGGACCGCCTTGAGCAGCGCGGCCTTCTGATCGCGCTCGGCTTCGTGGTCTTCGCCGGTCGGCGGCTCCATGGTGAGGTTGCCCAGCACTTGCAGCATGTGATTTTGCACCACGTCTCGCAACGCGCCGGTCTCGTCGTAAAACTTGCCACGGTCGCTCACGCCGAAACTTTCCGCCATCGTGATCTGGAGGCTACGAACGTACTGGCGATTCCAGATCGGCTCGAAAATCGGGTTGGCAAAACGCGTGTACAGAATGTTTTGCACCGGCTCTTTGCCCAGATAGTGATCGATGCGGTAGATGTTCTCTTCGGGAAAGAACTTGTGCAGCACACGATTGAGCTCTTCCGCTGTCGGCAGATTGTGGCCGAACGGCTTTTCCACAACCACGCGAGCGTCCGTCGCGCAGCCTGATTTTGCCAGGCCCTCTGCCACCGTTCCAAACAAACTCGGAGGGACAGCCAGATAGTGCAGCGGCCGCTTGGCGTCTCCCAGTTGCTTGCGAAGCTCGGTAAACGTCGCCGCGTCCCCGTAGTCGCCGTCGACATAGCGCAGCAGACTGATGAGCTTCGCGAAGGGGGCTTGCTGCAGACCACCGTGTTCCTCCAGGCTTTCCTTGGCTCGTTGTTTCAACTGGTCGAGCGTCCAGCCCGCCTTAGCGACACCGATGATGGGAACATTGAAGCCCTCGTCGCGAATGAGATCTTGCAGCGACGGGAAAATCTGCTTATACGCCAGGTCTCCAGTGGCGCCGAAGAATACAAAGGCATCGGACATTTCGTTCGGCATTATCGTTCTCCTGCCTTGGCACCCTTCTCCAGGTGACCGCCAAATTCATAGCGCATGGCCGACATCAGCTTGTCAGCATATTCCTCGTTGCCGCGAGAAGCGAAGCGGGTGAAGAGCGCGGCGCTGATGACGGGAGCTGGGATACCTTCGTCGATCGCGGCTTGCAGCGTCCAGCGTCCTTCGCCGGAGTCGGAGACACGGCCGGCAAAGTCCGTCAGTTCAGGATTTTCGCGCAATGCCTGAGCAGTCAGGTCGAGCAGCCAGGAGCCAATCACGCTGCCTCGGCGCCACACCTCGGCCACTTCGGCGACGTTGATGTCGAATTGATAGAGCTCAGGATTGCGCAGGGGAGTGGTCTCGGCATCGACTTCGCGCTTCACTTTGCCTGCATCGGCGTTGTGGATGATGTTGAGCCCTTCGGCAAAGGCAGCCATGATGCCGTACTCGATTCCGTTATGCACCATCTTCACGAAGTGGCCGGCGCCGTTCGAGCCGCATCGCAGATAGCCATGCTCCGCGGTGGAAGGCGTGCCGGTAGCTCCCGGGGTACGCGGCGCCGACCCGATACCGGGTGCCAGCGCCAGAAAGATGGGATCGAGATGCTTCACGATCGCCTCGTCGCCGCCGATCATCAGGCAGTAGCCACGGTCCAGTCCCCAGACTCCGCCGCTAGTACCGCAATCGACATAGTTGATGCCCAGCGGTTTGAGCTCGCCGGCGCGGCGGATGTCGTCGTGATAGTAAGAGTTGCCGCCGTCGATGATGATGTCGCCGGCCTGCAGCAGCGGCTTGAGCGAAGCCAGCACGGGATCGACGACGGCTGCCGGCACCATGAGCCAAATCGCGCGCGGCTTGGCCAGCTTTTGCACGAACTCCCCCAATGTGGGAGCTGACTTCGCACCCTTGGCAACTAAATCCTGCATCGCTTGCGGATGCGTGTCGTAAACCACGCACTCGTGCCCGGCCTTCATCAGGCGCTGCACCATGTAGGAACCCATGCGACCTAAACCGATCATCCCGAGTTGCATTCTTTCTCCTTGAGTGCAATGAAAAGGGTGCCGTCCCCGGCCGACCCAAACTTACTTCGAATTCGCAATGGCCTCTTTGGCGGCCGCGACCACGTGCTCGACAGTGAAGCCGAAGTGTTCCATTACGACTTTCATGGGCGCCGACATGCCGAAGGTTCGCATCCCCAGTACGACTCCGGTGCGTCCGGCGTAGCGATCCCAACCAATCGGCGACGCTTCCTCCACCGTCACGCGCGCTCCAACGGAAGGAGGCAGCACGCTATCGCGATACGCCTGGTCCTGGGCGTCGAACAAAGCCCACGACGGCATGCTGACCACCCGCGTCTTGACACCTTCCGCGGTTAACTTCTCCCACCCTTGCACACAGAGTGCAACTTCGCTGCCACAGCCAATGAGGATCACATCCGGCTTGCTATCGGAGGCATCGACCATCACGTATGCGCCCTTAGCTAATCCGCTGGCAGGGGCGAATTTGCCGCGATCATAGATTGGCAGCGCCTGGCGGCTGCAGATCAGTTCGACTGGGCGGTCCTTCGACGACAGCGCGATGCGATAGGCTTCCACCATTTCGTTGGCGTCTGCCGGACGAATCACGATCATGCCCGGCACCGCCCGCAACGAGACTAGTTGTTCGATAGGTTGATGCGTGGGGCCATCCTCGCCCAGGCTGATGGTGTCGTGCGTCCAGATGTGGAGCGCGGGAATGTCCATCAGCGAGGAGAGGCGGATGGAACCGCGAGCGTAGTCGGTGAAGATCAGAAAGCCGGAACCGAAGGCGCGCAGGCCGGTGAGGACCATGCCGTTAACGACGGCGCACATGCCGTGCTCGCGAATACCGAAGTGAAAGTTGCGGCCTTTGTAATTTCCCAGTTCGCCCTTGGGCTGAAAGTCGCCGGCAAACTCGAATTCCAGTCGTGTCTTGGTGCTGGGATACAAGTCGGCGGCACCACCCAGAAGATAAGGAACTTTTTGCGCCACCGCGTTCAGCACTTTGCCGGAAGCATCGCGCGTCGACATCCCACTCGCGCTCGCAGGGAACGTGGGCAAGGCCTTCTGCCAATCAGGTGGCAGATCGCGGGTCTTCATGCGCTCCAGATTGTCAGCCAGGTCGGGGTACTGAGCTTTGTACCGTGCAAACATTGCGTCCCAATCTTTGCGCAGGCTGGAACCGCGTGCGCCCATCTTCGCGGCGAAATGTTCGCGCACGCCGGGCGGAACGACGAACGTCTCGTCCGGCGAGAATCCGAAAAACTCTTTGGTGAGCCGTACTTCCTCGGGACCTAAAGGCTCGCCGTGTGCCGCTGCCGTGTCCTGCTTGTGCGGAGCACCATAGCCGATGTGGCTATGCACAATAATGAGCGTCGGGCGATCCTTCGTGGCGAGGTATTTCTTGAGAGCGCGCTCCACCAGTTCGGTATCGTTGGGATCAGTGACGCGTTCGACATCCCAGCCGTAGGCCATAAAGCGCGCCGCAACATCTTCGGTGAACGCGAGGTCGGTGTGGCCTTCAATGGTGACGCGGTTGCTGTCGTAGAGCCAGCATAGATTGGGAAGCTTCAGATGACCGGCAAGCGATGCGGCTTCGCTGGAAATGCCTTCCATCATGTCGCCATCGCCGCAAAGCGCGTAGACATTGAAATCGAAGAGATCGTAGTCGGGACGATTGTAAGTCGCGGCCAGCCACGCGCCTGCAATGGCCATACCCACGCTGGTTGAGACTCCCTGACCCAGCGGACCGGTCGTGCTCTCCACCCCCGAGGTCCAGCCGTACTCTGGATGACCGGGACAGCGACTGCCTTCCTGACGAAAAGTCTTGATGTCATCGAGGGTCACGGCAAGCCTGTCGAGGTTCTTATAGCTTGGCTTGTCGGCTTTGATGCCGGCCAGATGAATCAGCGAATAGAGAAGAATGGAAGCATGTCCACTGGAGAGTACGAAGCGATCGCGGTTGGGCCAGTCGGGTTGCTGCGGATCATAACGAAGGAAGCGCTGCCACAGGGTATAAGCAGTTGGCGCGGCTCCCAGCGGCGTGCCGGGATGACCGGAGTTGGCTTTCTGAACGCCGTCGATCGCAAGCGTGCGAATGGTATTGATCGCCAGCTGATCGATATCGGTATCGTTATCGGAAATTGCGCGTGCTTGCCGTGGAATCATAGCCCGAACTCCTTACCTATTTTGCGGCTTGTGCGGCCGCGATAGCAGCCGTCGCTTTGTCGTTAGTTCCGTCTCCGAACCAGTCAATGCGAGCGGCGTCAGAGCGGTCAAGCAATTGGGAGCCGCGCACCTGCAGGAAGTAATCCCATATCCACTCGACAAAGGTCTCAACTTTCACCTGCAGCGTGGTGAGCAATGCCAGATGCACTCCCAGCCACATGGCGTAAGCTACCGCACCGTTCAGTTCATGACGATTCTCGCCCACTTCCGCGATGGCCGCGTTTCTGCCGATCATGGCCATGATGCCCTTGTCGAGATAATGAAATGCCCGGCGCGGCTTACCTTCGATGTCGGCCAGAATATTTTTCGCCGCCCACCGCCCGCTTTGCAAGGCTACGGAGCCAAGCTGCGGAAGCGCTCGTCCATCGGGACCGCTAATGTTGGCGAAATCGCCCAAGGCATAGACGCCGGGAAATCCGGAAACCGTGAGGTCGAGCTCGGTCTGGATGCGACCGCCGCGTCCCGTCGGCAGACCCGAGGTCTCGGCGACGGGGGCAGCCATCAGGCCGCATCCCCAAATCACGCAGCGGGTCTTGATGATGCTTCCGTCGCCGAGAACAACGTGGTCAGGATGAACCTCGGTCACGCTGCTGTTCAACCGCAACTGCACTCCGTCGCGTTGTAGAACCTTGCTGGCATATTCATGCGCGCTCTGCGAGAAGGGTGGCAGCAGAGTGCCGCCGCGTTCGACAATGTAGACCTTCGCGACACTGACGGCGAGGTCGGCATATTCGGCGGCCACCGTCGTGTGGATCATGTCGGCCAGGCCACCAGCCATTTCAGTACCCGTGGGTCCGGCGCCCACGATAACGAAATTCAGCGACCCTTGTTCGATTAGTTTAGGATTGCGGTCGGTATCTTCAAACAGCGCCAGGATTCGGGAACGCAGCCGCTCGGCATCCGTCAGCGAATACAGCGGAAACGTATTGGTCTCCGCGCCGGGAATATGAAAGAAATTGGCTTGCGAGCCAGCCGCTACAACCAAGTAGTCTCCTTGATAGGTGTCCCCGTCCTTGGTATGAACGCTGCGGGCCTGAGGATCGATCTGGTCGACTTCTCCAAGCTTGATATCGATGGCGGCCTGGTCGCGGCAAATCCGCCGTAGGGAGAAGCTAACGTCGTTGACCGATAGCTGAGAGGTAGCCAGTTGGTAGAAGAGCGGCTGAAACTGGTGGTAATTATGCCGGTCGATCAGCGTGACCCGGACCGGGGCGCCGCTGCGTGCCAATTCCAAAGCACACCCCAGACCGGCAAAGCCGCCGCCCACAATCAATACGTGTTTGCTTCCAGGAACATCGCTCAAGGAATACCCACGCTTTCTATCTGGTACGACTGGTTTAACGATAGCTGCAACGAGATCTCTCTCGTCTGCCGCCTGGAGCAGACCGATTGAGTAGTGAATGCCGCCGATACGAAGTGCGGCACATTTTAACCCAAACGCAGCGAGAAGGAAACAACTTCCAGGAGAGCTGCAGGATCCTCGATATTTCGCATCGTAGACCCACGTTGTGGGACAAAACAATTTACCAGCCGTTCACATATAGGAAGGAGCATCGCGGTTCGGTTCGCGAGGCCGCGGTCTGGCCATTTTCCGGTCAAGAAGGCATTTGACAGACGCGGGAAAGTGCTGACGGTTACCATCAGCCGCAGCTACAAATGAACTATTGCAAATCTTTTCCTTTGAAGGTATAAAGCAGAGCATTCTCAACTTTCAATTTCTGTTGAAAGTGTGTCGCGGTCGTTGCGGTGGTCTTTAAAAATTGGTCATTGTGTCTGCTGGCTGCCTGGACTTGCCGTCGAGATAAGAGCCATCGCCCGCAGCAGCTTTAATAGGCCGACAAGTTGGGGTGACGCAACTTAAACCATACTCTCAGCCGTCCGTCGTCTGTTCCCGGTCCCCATGTGCTCGCGATCTGCTAATTGCGGAACACAAAATTCGACGCGGCATTGGCGCGGCCCTCAAAGCTTTGCCTGGTGGGTCTTGCGTTGCACCTGGCTGCCGGCACTCCTGTGCTCGCTTGCCGCAGTCTGCAGCGCTTCCACGTTGAACCTAGGCGGGGGGCCTTCCGCAACTCCCTCGATCTTCAATCCGACCTCCACTCCGGCACACGATATTTATCATCTGTCGCTCTTCGTCATGGCGATTTGCCTGGCAATCTTTTTGGTGGTCTTCAGCCTGATCGTCTATGTCGCAGTGAGGTTCCGCTCGCGGCCTGGCGACGACGGACGCGAGCCTCCTCAGATTTATGGCAGCAACCAGGTGGAGCTGGCCTGGACCGTAATCCCTATCCTGATTGTTGTGGTGCTGTTTCTGGCTTCGGCCCGGGTGATCCACGCAGTAGAGGACGCGCAATTTCCCAAAGACGCGATCGAAGTTACCGCCATTGGTCATCAATTCTGGTGGGAGTTTCGCTATCCCGGATACGGCTTCGTCACGGCCAACGAGCTTCATGTTCCGCTGAGTGATCCTGATCATCCCCGGCCGACGCACATCACCCTGCTGTCGGCCGATACCGACCATAGTTTCTGGGTTCCGCAACTGGCGGGCAAGGTGGATCTGATTCCCAACCGCAAGAACGAAATCTGGGTCGATCCGCACGAAACCGGAACCTATGTCGGGCAATGTGCCCAATACTGCGGCGTAGAACATGCCAAGATGCTGCTGACGGTAGACGTGCAATCGGCGGAAGACTTCCAAAGCTGGACGCAACAGCAGAAGAGTCCGGCCGTGATGTCCGATCAGGTGGCCGCCGGGCGGCAAGTGTTCGAATCGAACGCCTGTGTCAACTGCCACACGATTTCTGGAACGATCGCGAATGGCAAATTCGGCCCCGACCTAACTCATCTGATGAGCCGCGCTACCATTGCCGCGGGCGCAGCGACCAACACGCAAGCGAATCTGCGGCTATGGGTGAAAGAGCCGGACGCGATTAAGCCCGGCGCACTGATGCCGGCCATGCAGTTGGACGAGCGGGACGTGGATGCGCTGGTGGCGTATCTCATGAGCCTGCACTAGGAGCCAGGAGAAATCCCATGTCCCACGCTGAACCGATCCCAGGGTCGATGATCCTCTCGCCGGGACGAGAAGGTTCTCGACCGCTGGTCCAGGTGCTGCACGACTGGATTGTCACGGTCGATCACAAGCGCCTCGGGATCATGTATTTTTCCTACGGCATCCTGTTTCTGGTGGTTGGCGGCATAGAGGCCTCGATCATGCGGGCGCAGTTGGCGTTTGCCAACAATCACCTGGTCTCGCCTGAGACCTTCAACCGCATGTTCACCATGCATGGCACGACGATGATCTTCTTCGCCGCCATGCCCATCGTATTCGGTATTGCCAATTACCTGACTCCGTTAATGATCGGCGCGCGCGACATGGCCTTCCCGCGCCTCAACGCCTGGAGCTTCTGGATGAGTGCCCTGGGCGGAATCATTCTTTATTTCAGCTTCATCGGCGGCAGTGGCTTGTACGGTGCCGGCACCGCACCGGATGTGGGCTGGTTCGCTTATGCGCCGCTTACCTCACCCGCGTTCTCCGTCGGACACAGCACCGACTACTGGACGATCGGAATCCTGGTCAGCGGCTTCGGCAGTATCGGCACGGCGTTGAACATCATGACCACCATCCTCTGCATGCGCTGCCCCGGCATGAAGTTGGGCCGCATGCCGATGCTCGTTTGGCTGAACTCGGTCATGGCGTTCCTGGTGCTGATAGCCATCGGCCCCCTGACCGCGGCGCAGATCATGCTGCTGCTCGACCGCTACCTGGGCGCACATTTCTTCGACACGCAGGCCGGTGGCTCCGCCGTCATCTGGATGCACTTCTTCTGGATCTTCGGTCATCCTGAAGTTTACATTCTCGTGCTGCCGGCTTTCGGAATTCTGTCCGAGGTGATTCCGGTCTTTTCGCGCAAGCCGATCTTCGGCTACAACATCATGGTCGCGGCCACCATCGCGATCGGCTTTATCAGCCTTAGTGTCTGGGCGCACCACATGTTCACCATTGGCATGACCTCCTATGCCAACGCATTCTTCGTGGCCTCCACTGCCGCCATCGCCGTGCCCACCGGAATCAAGATCTTTAATTGGATCGGCACCATGTGGGGAGGGAAAATCACTTTCACCACGGCGATGCTGTTCAGCGTGGCGGCCGTCGCCCAGATGTTGATCGCTGGACTTACGGGCATCATGCTGAGCGCCGCTCCGTTCGACTGGCAGCTGGGGAATTCTTACTTTGTTATCGCGCACTTTCATTACGTGATTCTGGGCGTCATCGTCTTTGGAGCGTTTTCCGCTTCCTACTATTGGTATCCCAAGGTCACGGGAAGAATGCTGGACGAGACTTTGGGCAAGTGGCATTTCTGGTTGTTCCTGATCGGTTTCCATGTGACCTTCGACTTTATGCATATTCCGGGAATCTTGGGTATGCCGCGCCGCATTTATACCTACGATGCCAGCCGCGGTTGGGAGATCTGGAACCTTATCGTCTCCATCGGCGTTATCTTCCAGGCGCTGGCGGTGCTGATCTGGGTGTTTAACGTCATTCACTCGTACTTCAAGGGCAAGATCGCAGGCAACGATCCTTGGAACGCCTGGACCCTGGAGTGGGCGACGACCTCGCCGCCACCGGACTACAACTTCGCGACCTTGCCGGTGGTGCGCAGCCGACGTCCGCTGTGGGATTTGAAACATCCGGAAGATCCGGATTGGAAGTACGAGTAGACGCGCCGCTCCGGGCGTGGTGACAAGCGCGTTTTGTTTCGAAAGGGAGAGACCAGGTTGGCAGCAACGACGATAGCCGTGCCGCAAAACGAGATGCCGCTGTCCGCTCATCTGCGCGGCAAGGTCGGCATGTGGTGTTTGATTGGGGCCGAATCGGCCATCTTCAGCATCTTCGTCGTGGCCTACCTGTATTACGCGGGCAAAAGTCTGAGCGGGCCAACCCCGGCGCAAGTGCTCGACGTTCCTTATTTCACCTCGATTTGCCTGTTCTCCAGCAGCCTGACAATCCTGCTGGCAGAGAAAGCGCTGCATCGCGGCAACGTCAAACGCTTCGGCGCGTTCTGGCTGCTTACGATTGTGCTGGGCGTGATCTTTCTGCTGGGCACGGCGCGCGAATGGCACGGCCTGATTTACGAAAAAGGTTTGACCATCAGCACCAACCTATTCGGCACGACATTTTATTCACTGGTCGGGCTGCACGCTTTTCACGTGATTGTGGGCGCCACCGGGCTGACCATCATCATGATTTTTACCGCTCTTGGTTATGTGAAGCAGGAACACTCAGACCGTATCAGCGTGTTTGCCATGTACTGGCATTTTGTGGATGCCATCTGGGTCGTAGTGTTGTCGGTGGTTTATTTCATTACGCGATAAAAAGAGCTGAGCGCCGTCACGAAACGGATTCATGAATAACCAGACGCAACCCGAAGCCAGCCGCGAAGGCAAGTCCGTCGAGATGCCTGCGCCCACCGCGTGGCCGTTTGCCATGGCGATCGGAACCTCGTTGACCTTCGCCGGGCTGCTCACCAATGCTTCGGTGAGCGTGCTGGGAGCGACCCTGACAATCTTCGGGGCTGTCGGTTGGTTCCGCGAGGTACTGCCCCACGAACACCACGAGCCGATACCGCTGGAACCCGAGGAGCCAGCCGCCATCGTTCCCCCGACCGAGGTCATGCGGATGGAAGCTGCGCAAAAGGTGCAACGCGCCTGGCTGCCTATTCGGATTTACCCCGTCTCGGCGGGCGTAAAGGGCGGACTGGCGGGCGGCGTGGCCATGGCTATCCTAGCCGTGCTTTACGGAGTGATTTTCTTTCATAGCATCTGGTATCCCGTGAACCTGCTGGCCGGAACCTTGTACGCTCCCTCGGCAACTCCCTCCATGGAAGCGATGATGCATTTCCGCCTGGACTGGTTTTTGTTCGCCCTGGCCATGCACATCACCATGTGCCTGCTGGTGGGACTACTGTATGGAGCCATGCTGCCTATGCTCCCGACCCGGCCTATCCTGCTGGGCGGAATCATTGGCCCGCTGCTGTGGACGGGGCTCCTCTATCAGATTCTGGGATTTGTGAACCCGCTGCTGGACCAGCGGATCAACTGGTGGTGGTTCGCGGTCTCGCAAGTGGGCTTCGGCGTGGTCGCCGGCCTGGTGGTAGCCCGGCACACCAAGGTTTTGACCTCGGAGAATATGCCGCTGGCCATGCGAGCGGGCATTGAAGCTCCCGGCCTTATGCATGAACGTGACGACGAGGGCAAGAAGCGATGAGCCCCCGGGTTGTGCTCTCCTTGGTATTGATGGCCGCACTGTTTGGCCTGGCGGGATGTAATGCGCCCGGCAAGCCTACTGCCTCTGACATTGTCAGACGTCCTACAGACATTTTGGATCCGGTCGTGCTGTACAGCCAGAATTGTGCCGGATGTCATGGCGCCGACGGCAAATTAGGGCCGGCGCCGCCTATCGGCGACCCCGTGTACCTCGCTGTGGTAGACGATGACGCGCTGCGCAGCACCATCTCGAAAGGAAGAGCCGGAACCGCGATGTCGGCCTTCGCCCAAAGTGAAGGCGGCATGCTGACCGACAAGCAAGTTGACGCCATCATTCAAGGCATGCGGCAGCGCTGGGGCCAGCCACAGATTTTGCAGGGCGTTACGGCCCCGCCTTATGCCGCCAAGGCTCCGGGCAATGCGCAGCAGGGAGCGGCGGCCTTTGCAACGTTCTGCGCTTCCTGCCATGGCGCGGATGGCAAGGGAACGGCGAAAGTCGGCTCCATCGTGAATCCGAATTATCTTAGCTTGATCACCGATCAGGGCTTGCGGACCATCGTCATTGTGGGACGTCCGGACTTCAACGCTCCCGACTGGCGTAACAACGTTGCCGGCCATCCGATGAGCGATCAGGACATCTCTGACATTGTGGCATGGCTGGCGGCGCAGCGGCCCGCGCACAGCACGAATACGGTTTCAACGACAACAACTTCTTCGCCGGGAGGACTGCATTGAGCGATCAGGAAAAAAGCGGAATGTCCCGACGCGATCTGATGGCCAAGATCGGGATGGTCCTGAACGGTGCGGCCGTGGTGATCCTGGCCACTCCCGTGGTTGGCTATCTACTGGGTCCGATCGTGCGGGGCGATGGCGGACGCTATCGCAAGTGGATCGACCTGGGCGAACTGGACGAATTTCCCGAAGGCCAGACCCGGCTCGCGAAGTATAAGAATCCCATCTCGAATCCCTGGGACGGCGAGACCGACAATATTCCCTGCTGGGTACGCCGCGTCGAAGGAGAAAAATTCCAGGTCTTCGCCATCAACTGCGCCCACCTAGGCTGCCCGGTGCGCTGGTTCCCGCAGTCAGGCCTATTCATGTGTCCCTGCCACGGCGGAGTGTATTACCAGGACGGTTCGCGAGCTTCCGGACCGCCGCCGCGCGGTCTGTTCCAGTATCCCTACAAAGTAGAAAACGGCCGCCTGATGATCGAGGCCGGACAACTGCCCACCCTGTCGACCAGCGCCAGCCTGCGGGCGAGGAGCAACGGATGTCAAGGCTAGCCAAGATCGGCGAGTGGTTCGACGCGCGACTGCAACTGGGCGGCACCATCCGCGAGACGATGGAGCATCGGGTGCCGCGCTCCTCGGCCAGCTGGTTCTACGTCTTCGGCAGCGCGGCGCTCACCGTCTTCATCCTGCAAATCTTCACCGGCATCATGCTGGCGCTGATCTACGTCCCCTCCGCCGGTGAAGCCTGGAACAGCCTGCAGTACCTGAATCACGGCGTAACCCTGGGTTGGTTCCTGCGCGCGGTACACGGCTGGGGATCGAACTTCATGGTCGCTATCGTGCTGATCCACATGGTGCAGGTGGCGATGTTCGGAGCCTACAAGTTTCCCCGTGAACTGACTTGGATCATTGGGGTTTTCCTGCTGCTGATGACGTTAGGCATGGCCTTCACCGGCCAGGTATTGCGATTCGACCAAGACGCCTATTGGGGGTTAGGCATTGGCGCTGCCATCTGCGGCCGCGTGCCCTTCATTGGCGCCTGGGTCGTGCATCTGTTGCTGGGCGGGCCTATCATCGCCGGAGATACCCTGTCGCGCTTCTTTGCGGTCCATGTGTTCGTAATTCCCGGTCTGCTGATTGGGTTTGTATCGCTGCACCTGCTGCTGGTGTTGAAGCTGGGCATCAACGATTGGCCGATGCCGGGCCGCTTGGTGCGCCGCGCAACGTATGTGCAGGAATATCACGAGCTGACCCAGAAGGACGGCGAGCCTTTCGTGCCGGACGCGGTGTGGAAGGACATGTTTTTTTCCGCTTTCATCATCGTCTGCGTGATGGCATGTGCAGCGTTCTTTGGCCCCTATGGTCCGAACGGCCAACCGGATCCCACGATTGTGCAGACCGTGCCCAAGCCGGATTATTTCTTCCAGTGGCTGTATGCCTTGCTGGCCTATTTGCCCCCGGAGATGGAAACGCCGGCGCTGCTGATCGGCCCGGTCGTCATCATCGGCTTTCTGGTGTGTCTGCCGTTCTTTGCCGGAGAAGGCGAAAAGAGCTGGAAGCGCCGGCCCATCGCCGTGGTCACGATCCTGCTATCGGCCGTCGCACTGGGCACTTTGACGCATCTTGCCGGTTACACTCCGTGGAGCCCAATCATGAACGCCTGGAGTGGCGATCCGGTGCCAGTGCAGTACCTGAATGGGCGCTCTCCGCTGGAGCGTCAGGGCGCCGCGGTCTTCCAAGGCAAGCAGTGCCGTAATTGTCATTCCATCGGAGGCTCCGGCGGCATGCGAGGTCCCGACCTCGACAGCGTAGCCGTGCGCATGACGCACGATCAACTGGTACGGCAGGTGCTGCAAGGAGGCGGCAACATGCCCGCTTATGGCAAGCAACTGAATCCGGCCGAGGTTGCCGCGCTGGTGTCATTCCTCGACACCCTGCATCCGGCAAACCAACTGCCGGCCCGAGATGCTGCCCAGGAAGCTGCAGCCCGCGACAAGTAGCCCGCGCCGTCCGCAAAAAAAAACCGCCCCTTGCGGGACGGCTGTTTCGTCACTCGGCGCAGTCCCCCGAACTGCGGTGCTCAGAAACAAGAAGAGCCAGGAAGGAAGCTTTCCTTTCCTGACTCTCTAATAACAGTATAGCACATTCAGGGCAGTTTTCGCTGGTAAATGGCCAACTTTATATTTCCAACTGAATGAGTCGATTACCAAGATTTTGGCACGTTTGTGGGACTTGACAAGATTTTCCCAAAGCGGGAAATCAGCCGTTTTCGCTATGATCGCTCGCTAAGAAAGCAGCACGGATTCAACGTTCTGCCACGCGAATGAGTCTGTGATTCCTCTCACCCGCAGCCGTGACCCGGCTGCCAGACAATCCCCCGGCGAATGAGTCATAGTGAATATAGGCGCCGCAGACTCAACTGAGCTGCCTGGGCGCCACAAAGGACTCAGCTTTCGAATCATGGGTTTCCGCCTCGATTACTTCTCCTGCATTCTGACCGTTCTGTCGACGGTGCTGGTAGGCCGCCGGATGTGGCAGGGATGGATTGTTGCTTCAGCCAACAGCGCCGTCATCTGCGTTATCGCGTTTCGCACTGCCCAGATCGGTTTCGTTCCCGCCAATCTATTCTGTCTGGCCATCTACGGTTACAACATCGCGAAGTGGCGATCGCACTGAATTCGGCCGAGCCGCTTTACCCCGGGCAGACCTTATCCGCCAGTTCACGATTTCTTGAGGATATCCACGCGGTACAACAGAAGAGCAAGGCAGCTAACTGCTTCCTGGATAGGTTGACGAATTCGGCGAGCCTGATCTCATGGAGCGCCCAGCGCGCGATCCAACGCAGACATGACTTGGTCGACAACTACCTGTGCATCCGCGTCAGGATTTTCTCCGGTAAGCAGCATGTTGTGCATGTAGGCCAGTTTGGGATTCGGCACCGACCGCCCCGCCACCATGAACGGCATAATCGTGACTTGGTTGCCGCGGGCCAGAATTCCTTCGAGCTCGAATGTACAGGTCGCCGAAAGCTCGTATTCGGGACTTAACAAGACCACGAAGTGTGTAGTCTTTTGTAAAGACTCGCGCAAGGACTCTTTCCAATCCATCCCCGCGGTATTCGTTTCGTGGTATTCGAAAGGCGTTACGTGGTGCTGCTTGAGGCGGGTGTAAATATTTTCCACCAGCGCCCGATGGGGAGGTTTAAGGGTATGGCTGATAAACACGAAGAACTGCGAATACCGTTTGGACTGCAAATAGTCGTCGGCCGCAACATCGCGCAGGGCGGGGCTGAGGCGAAACATCGAGGTGATTCGCGGATTCACCAGCGCCGGCAACTCTTCGGGATGTTGCCAGGCCACGATGTCGTTCTGGTAGCCTCCCGGATCGCCGGAAAGGATCCAGGGAAGATCGGTTGGGGCTGCGCCGCCAGCCAACATTCGAATCGCGGGAAGGCCCAGCACATGGGCCGCCGCATAGAGCTGATCAAGCATGAGGTTTTGCGATCCGAACTGCGCGACCACCAGTCCGGCTTCCCGCAGCAAGCGGAAAGCCTCGCTGCTCCTAAGTTTCCCGGGATCGATGGTTGCCGGTTCATAACCGGCGTTGCTGAGGCAATCGTTGAGCACGCTTAGCGAAGTATCCTGAGGCGAGGGGTCGAGCAGCAAAACCGCGTTGGTCGATTGCTCGTAGCTAACCGGCCGGCGGTGCTCCCCAGCCCAGGTCCTCCACTGCTGAATCTTGGCCTCGATTACGGTTGCCCATTGGCGCTGCTCGGGCAGCGACTCGGTGACTGCCCGTTCGAATGGTATGTAGGCTTCCCAGGAACGTAGGTTGCGCGGAGGCCGAAAGCCGGTCCGGCGCTCATACAGAATCAGCCGGGGAATCTCGGCCCGCTCGGCCAGACGAATCTCGAACAACATGTAAGGTGAACATCGCAGTTGCACATCCGCCTCGGTGAAGTCGCCGGGATGGGGATCGCGATAGGTAAGCACGCTGACGAACAGGTCGGTGCGCCGGAGAAGCTCTTCAATGCGATTGATGTAATAGGGAGGATTGGCGCCCGGTTCTTCCGGGGCGTCTACCAGAATCTCGCAGTGCTGGGCTAGAGCCCTCCAGGCCAGCAGGTTCAGGTCTACATCGCGTGGCCGCCAACTGTGGCTGAAGTAGACGGCGAATCTGGGTTCATCGTAGACCGCGAAACTGGGAGTATCGGCCATGAATTATTCAAGGGCGCTTCTTGACTTCAATCACACCTAGGTCGACGACATCGGAGGCCATTAATTTGCGGAAGACCGCGTCGAGCGTCATTCCGGCGACCAGCCCGATGAGCATGGCAAACGGAACCAGCTTTCTGGCCTGCTCAGCCGCAATCACAGGCGGTGCTTGCACAGCGAAGATTTGCTGCGGCGGGATCGTCTGCACCAATGGCGGTCTGGGTACGGATGCCGTCGCAGGCACGGCTGCCACCTGCTGAGGAGAGGGGGTGGAAACCGTCGGCGTCGGCGCCGTGGTAACTTGCGCGATGATAAAGAGCAATCCGGCGACACCTCCAGCAATAAGTCCCAATGCCGCGGTAGTGATGGCTGACTGACTGCTGACCGGCAATGTGCCTTGGCGGAGATCGAAGACCAGGCGTACCGTCGAGCCGGCTACTCCCGCCAGCAGCGGAGAGATGAACAGCAGGGTGATGGCGAGTGGCGCCGACAGTGTAGTTTGGGTCCAGGCGGCCAGCACGCAAGTTATTGCCAGGAGGAAAAGTATCAGGGCGAAAATGGCATGCCAAGTCACCCGGGTTTCCCGCCGGCGCTCCTCCAGCTTTCGTAGTTTCTCGAGATCGGCTTTGCGGTCGATCTGGTTCCGCAAAGTCTTGACGCATTCCTCAGCCTGGTTGTCCGACCAGTCGGGACGCGCCATCAGTGAGATTTCGTCGGCCGTCGGAAGATCTCGCCCGGGCTGCAGAGTTTCCCAGACTTTGCAAGCCTTTCCCCCGAAACCCGGCAGCGGTAGGATGGCTTTGCCGTACCCCAGTGCCACCAGACCCGCAATCATGGTAGAGTCGCCACCACCCATAATCAGCAGGCCATCCACACTCTTCAGCGATTGATAGAACGATATCTCCCAGTCGGGAGAATGGTCGGGATGCCAGTCGAATACTTCACTGTTGGTGGCTTGCTCGGTAAACGCAGGCTTCTGTCCGTTGAGCGGATAACAGACTTGCACCGAGCGTCGGGCAGCAACTCGGCTGGCGATGTATCCGGTAACGGTGCGGCCTTCCAAAAAGTTTGCACCGCTCGAGTAAACCAGGATAGAGAAGCCAGCCTTGGCCAATTCGCGGCCCAGGGCCTCGGCCGCGGCCGGCGCCTTGGGATCGGTTAGCACGTTTCCCACGATAGCGATGATTGGGTTGGCAGTGTCGGGCATTACGGGCAGAGCAGATTGTACCTGATACCGCCTTTAGTTACAGAAGGAATCTACTTCCTTTCGAGATCGGCTCTTACCAGATGCAACCTTTGGCTGGCGAGCAAGTATGTTGTGGTGGCTCAGGCGATCCTGGGTTTCGTCGACTCAGCCTACCGGCCGGGAGATTGGGGCGCGGTCCACGATCAAGTCATCGCTGATGTCCAGGCTCACGGCGATCTGGTCGTTCTCGGCAAAGCCGAACAGGGCGATCCCTACGCGGCCACCAACACAGTAATCCTCGACCAGGCCATCGCCATGGCAAAGCCCACGCAGGAATCCGTCGGAATATTACTGGTATGGGACGGAGTCTCGCGAGGTAAGGAAGACTTTACCGAAGCGTTCGGCGCTGAGGCCCGAAGGTTAGGATTATCAGTATTCGAGATTTTGACCAAGTAGATCAGGTTACGCCGAACTCTTTCCCGCGCTTGCCCCTTCTGCGGCGTGCTAAAATCTTTCACCCAGGCTCGAAGACGCTCCCACCTGAGTTAGGCAAAAATGGCACTTACAATCAGGTACCGGTATGTCGATTTCGGGACAGTCTTCACCGGCGCACCCGGAGTCCGGGGCGCGGAGAGCGGAGCCGAGTCTGTCGGCACGCTGTATGCGAATGAGTTGGTCACCGACGTAGGCGGGACCTGCTGGGACCGCAATGAGCCGCTGGCGATTATCGATCATCACTTCTCGCGCGACGGCCAGTTTCCCTCGGCTTCGGCGGCCGTCCTGCACAAAGCAAAATTGATTCGGGAGAAATTTGCCGGACAGGAGAACGAAGTCGTATGGCTGGTCACGCACAAGCAGCCGGACTTCGACGCTTTCTGCTCGTTATACCTGGCGCGTTGGATCATTGAAGAACCGAACGCGATGACCGAGTGGGAGCCTCATGGGTTACACCCGGATGGCTGGCTCGATTGCGCCGGTCGACGCAAGATCGACTGGTTCGATCCTGACATGAATCAGGTTCCTTCCGCTCACCGATGGGCGCTCCTGCTCTCCTGTTATGCCTCGATTGTCGATGGCGCCCGGCGTCTGTCGTGTCCCAGAGGGCGCGCCTTGTATTCCATACTGTACGCGGCGCTGAAACGCGGACGGGACTATCTGAACGACACCAGCGGAGCTCGCGAGTTCTTCGACGAGGTCCGAACTTCGCTTCAGGAAAAGCAGCTGAATCCGATGTTCGATTCGGTGCTGGAGGACAGCTCGCGGTTCGCGCCGGAGTTGGCATTGCTCGACCGCGAAGTCGATGCCTATCAGCGCGACATCCGGCGCGCGCGCAAATCGATCGTATATCTGCCGGAATCGGAAGCGCCTTTCCCAAACTTCTTCAAGAGCGTGAAGGATGTGGTCCCGCCGAAGGAAAAAGAGCCGGGCAGATCGTCGGAGACCAATACCGAGCATCTGCGGCTCACCGACACTTTCCGCATTCCCACCGACGGCATTTACCTTTGCGACCCGGAATGCTTGTTGTTCAAGGAGTGGGCGCGCCTCGATTTGGAGAAT
This sequence comes from Candidatus Korobacteraceae bacterium, assembly GCA_049695855.1. Lineage (GTDB taxonomy): Bacteria > Acidobacteriota > Terriglobia > Terriglobales > Acidobacteriaceae > Bog-257. The sequence continues at coordinate 133,441 of JBAVSY010000012.1, forward strand.
TCCGCGCTAGGGGCAGGCTTCGAGTTCACCGCAATTGCATATTCTGGCGGGCTTCCTGCCGGAACCAGCCATAAAAGCGATTACCTCTTCTCCATCGATCCCGAGAGAGCCAAGGGTCGGCACTTGTATACGGTTTGGTCCCGGCTGCAGACCAAAGAGGTGGAAGCGCTGCGCGCCGCAGGCCAGTTGGGCGAGAACCGCTCGCAGCGAGGATCTGAGCCGGGGACAGGATCGTCAGGCGGACTATTTACCGATCCCTGGTTCGACGGACAAAACTCCTTTGGGACCATCGTCGCTCCACCACATCGTGGTACTCATATTGGCCCGGCCGGCGTCCGCAGCGACTTGCGCGACGACCCCGTTGCCGAAGCCGTACGGGCGGAACTCGAGAATGCCCTGTACCTGGCCGAAAATCCAACCACAGGACCGCAAGTGACTCTAAATGATTTCGGGAGCTCAGCGGATGCGGTGGCTAGTTCACCGCAATCCTTCGATCTCGATGCTCCGCAATTCATTCCCCCGCCTCAGGAGAAATACTTCCGCTTCGCAACCATTCCGCTGCGGGTCGATGTGCCTATTCTCCCAGGAGGAATTTCGCGTCGCGGCCTGACGAACCAAATTGCGGAGACACTGTGGCAGGTGCTCTATCCCGATCTGCCTTACGAAAAACCGGCGGGTTTTGCGGAGCGCCACCTGGTGGTGACGGCCGATTGCGTCGGGGTGTGGGGACATCGGGGGATCGTTATCGCATGCAAACCCGCGCCTGCCAATGATGGAGAGCATCGCGCCGGACGGCAAGATGAAGTTGCACTCCGCGACGATTTTGCCAGCATCGTGGTACTGGCTCGCGACGTCGCTCGGTTAATCGCGGATGGCGAATTGCTCTCCCACCAAGCACCATCGGCAGGATTGCCGGTCGACCAGCGCATCGCCAGTCAGAAGTCCGTTGCGGAAGCCGTGGCGAAGATCATTGGCCAAGGCGAAGACTTGGGGCGACGTGCGGCTCAGATCAAACACAATCTAACATCGCCCGACCGGGATTTGCTGCGGCGGTTCTACGATGCAATCGGAATGGACGAATTGCTTAGGAGTTTGCACAATCTGAATCGAGCCGCCGCAGAGCGACTGCTCCTCGAGAAACTGGACGATCAAAACGCAACGTTGACAGGAAGCACAGAGGCCAGCAGAGGAATCCAGAGCAACTTGGAATGGCTGGAAGTTGTCATTGTCGGCTTCTATGCCACCGCGATCCTTGGATTGGCTTCTTCGCACGTTGCGGCCGCGACCTGGGGAATGCCCGTCACGGTTTTGGGCGGCCTGCTTTTCCTCCTGCTTGCGGCGGGGATATTGAGGCCCTGGGATCAGACGGCAGCCAAGAGAACGCAAAGCGGCAGCCGGAGCCTATGGCTGCTCGGCGTGATCCTCTTGTCTTACATTGTGGGACTTATGCTTTGGGTTGAACTGGGACGAAACGCGGGCTAGAACGAACTGATTTCCCCCAGCAAGCCACCGCCTCTGAACCAGCTCCAGCCTTACGCTCCTTGCGCTTTTACGGCCGGCACCAGGCTCACCGACCAGACATTCTTACAGTACTCATGGATCGACCGATCGGAGGAGAATTTTCCGATTCGCGCCGCATTTAAGATCGACATCCTGGACCACTGCTCCTGATCGCGATGGACCTGCGCCGCACGATCCTGGCAGTCGATGTAGGACTGATAGTCAGCAAACAGCAGGTAAGGATCGTGATACAGCAGGGAATCGAGCAGCGGGCGAAACAGATTGCGATCGCCGCGCGAAAATTGTCCGGACGAGATCCCGTCGATCACCTCGCGCAGCACCGGATTTGACTGATAGATCTGGTAAGGATGATATCCGGCGGCCTGCGCGGACTGGACTTGTTCGGCTGAGAGCCCGAACAGGAAAAAGTTTTCGTGTCCTACGGCATCCCTGATTTCTATGTTAGCGCCGTCGAGCGTACCGATGGTGAGCGCACCGTTCATGGCAAACTTCATGTTCCCGGTCCCGGATGCTTCCTTGCCCGCAGTGGAGATCTGTTCGCTCAGGTCGGCCGCGGGATAGACTTTCTGCCCCAACGTGACACTGTAGTCGGGAAGAAAAACAACCTTCAGCCGATGCTTGATGTCGGGATCGTTGTTGACCACCTCGCCCACCGAGTTGATGAACTTGATGATCAGCTTGGCCATGAAGTATCCCGGAGCGGCTTTGCCGCCAAATATAAAAGTCCGCGGCGTGATCTCCAGGTTGGGATTATTCTTGAGGCGCTGATAGAGCGTGATGATGTGCAAGACGTTCAAGTGTTGCCGCTTGTATTCGTGAATGCGCTTCACCTGGCTGTCGAACAGCGAGTCGGGATCAACAGCAATATCGGTGTCCGCCTTGATGTAGCGCGCCAGGCGCGCTTTCACGTCGCGCTGCACCTTGTGCCAGTCGGCCCGGAAGGCCGCGTCGTCCGCATACTTCTCCAACTGGTGCAGCTGGTCCAGGTCGCAGATCCAGCCGTCTCCGATCTTGCCGGTCATCAGTGCGGACTGCTCGGGATTGCTCACCGCCAGCCAGCGCCGCGGCGTCACTCCGTTGGTGATGTTGATGAACTTCTCCGGCCACAGCTCATAGAAGTCGTGGAATAATTCCTTCTTCAGCAGCTCGGTGTGTAGCTCGGCGACGCCATTGACCGTGTGGCTGCCCACGCACGCCAGATAGGCCATGCGCACGTATTTTTGGTCGTGCTCGTCGATCAGCGACATGCGCGCCACCTTGGCTTCGTCGCCGGGATATTTCGCGCGTACCTCATCCAGAAATCGCCGGTTGATTTCGTAAATGATTTCCAGGTGCCGCGGCAGCAATGAGCCGAACAAGGCTAACGGCCAGCGCTCCAGCGCTTCAGGCAACAAGGTGTGATTGGTAAAGCTGAAAGTGTGGTTGGTAATGTTCCAGGCCTGGTCCCAGCCTATGCCATGCTCATCGATCAGCAGGCGCATCAGTTCGGCGACGCCAATCGACGGATGTGTGTCGTTGAGTTGGATCGCCCACTTTTCGTGGAAATTGTCCAGCGGCCTGCCGAAACGAAGATGAAAACGGATCATGTCCTGCAGCGAGCAGGAGGTAAAGAAGTATTGTTGTTGCAGGCGCAGTTCTTTGCCCTGAATCTCTTCGTCATTGGGATAGAGGACCTTGGTGATATTCTCCGCGAATACCTTGTCCGCCACTGCGCCTTGATAGTCCCCGCTGTTGAAGCGTCCGAAGTAGAACGACTCGGTGGCTTCCGACCTCCATAGCCGCAGATCGTTCACCATTTCCGAGTGGTATCCCAGGATCGGCGTATCGTAGGGAACACCTTTTACGACCGCCCGGGGAATCCAGCGAACTTTATATGCGCCGGTCGCATCGGTCGAGGCTTCGGTGTGTCCAAAGTAGCCCACGTCCACCGACGCCTGCGGTCGGCGGATCTCCCAGGGATTGCCGTATTTCAGCCAGTGATCGGTCAGCTCCACCTGCCAACCGTCCTGAATGATCTGGTGGAAGATGCCGTACTGGTAACGAATTCCGTAGCCCAGGGCGGGCACGCCCAAGGTTGACATGGAATCCATATAGCAGGCCGCCAGACGTCCCAGCCCGCCATTGCCCAGCCCAGGCTCGCTTTCCTGATCGATGATGCGATCGAGGTCGAGGCCGAGTTCCTGAAGAGCCTGCCGGAAAGGCGCTTCCAGTCCCAAGTTGAGCAGGTCGTTAGCCAGGTGTGGGCCGACCAGGAACTCCGCCGACAGATATGAGACCACGCGAATTTCGCGTCGCGAGTAGCTTTCCAGCGTCGCGATCCAGCGGGCCAGTATGCGATCGCGCACGGTGTAAGCCACGGCGGTGAAATGGTCGATGTCGGTGGCCGTCTCCGGCGTCTTGGCTGCGACGTAGTACAGGTTGTCGAGGATGGCTTGTTTCAGGGTTGCGACACTGCTTCCGGTGCGATCGTCTTCCACCGGGATGGTCGGGTCTGGCGATGGCCTTGGATTCATAACTACCTTCTTTTTTGGATATCTCAGGATTACGAGAAGAAATGCTAGGTGGAGTATGACTGAAAAACAAGGGTTGTGTCAGCAATCGGGAAGGAAATCGGGAGTTTTAATCCAAAGTTAATTTCGTTCAACAGGGATGGCGGGAAGACCAGTGACGGTTGACTCTACAGGAAACGCTTATCAAGTGAAGGCGAGGCCCGCAGCGGCTAAAGCTGCATGATTTGCGGGCAGTTGACGGACGGCCTGAAGGCCGTCCCCTTCAAAACGCGACCTAATCAGAGTTCCCATGCCAGGCGTTTGTGGGGCGCTAAAGTCAAAGAGGAACTGCGATGGCAACGTTCGCGAAGCCTGGTTATGCGTAATCGATCGGATGGCGATCGAGCCAGCGTTCGTCACGAACGACATTCATTTGCTTCAAGGCGGAATGGGCCATGCTTTCGGTGAGGTCGCGGGTCTTCCAGGCGAATCCGGCAACAAATCCAATTGCGCTGCCCACGATGCCGCAGGCAACAGTTTTTGCCACCCGTCCACGCCGTGCCGGTAGGTAGTAGCGGAGAAGTCCGGCACATGCTCCCAGCGTGGCCAGCCCGAGCGAAGCCCGCGCCGACTGCGCCAGCGCGTTCGACAAGGGTTGCCCGTTGAGTTGAGCCTCTCGGCCGCTGGAGAGTCCCGACACCCCCGACTTCACTAGCTTCCGGCCATAGCGAAGATTCGATCTGAACGATTCGACCTGCATAGAAACTCCTTGGTTTGCGACTCACCGATTGATAACCGCTGCTGGGCTCTGTCGGCGAAGATTCGCACCCTGCCCCGAAGATCGCATGGCTATGTACCTTTCGTCTGTGTCGTACGTCACAACCTGGTGGCAGACCGTACGACGTCGATATTGCAATCCGGGCGCTGGCCTTACCACGTATCAGATGTAGGAACCTGTAGCCGTTATAGATGACGACACAGAGAATTTTTCATCATAAGTCGTGGCGCGATCTACTGTAACTTTTGCCGGTTTTGGTTCATCCACAATGTAGGTTTGAGGTGAAAGATGTCGGAAGAGCGCCCTGACGAGCCGCAATCGCAGCAGGAGCCGGAACGGGATAAGCCGCGAGACGATGACCGTCAGCCTCCGCCCGGCGAACAGGCTTCGAGCCCGGAAGACGCACGGGAGGAAGCTGTCGCGGCACGAGCCGCACGGACCGCTGGTCCCGCGGGTGAAGAAGTTCGCCAGGTAACGCCGCGCGATCGCAAGCGCATGAATCGCCGGGAACTGCTTAAGCTGGTCCCACTCATTGCCGTCGGCGCGTTCGCCATCCCCAAGCTGCAAGAGCCGCTGCTGATGGACGGCCTGCACTTCAGCGATTGGGCTTCGGGCAAGCTGTTCGGACGTCATCGGCTGGCGCAAACCTTCAGTAATAACCAGGTCGCGCCCTTCGCGCTCTTCCCCTACAACTACTACGACGTTGCCGATCCCGGAGTCGATCTCGACAAATGGACCCTGACGGTAGAGGGGATGGTGCAACGGCCGGGCGAATATAAGCTGGAACAAATCCAGGCGCTGCCCAAGATCGTCCAAAACACGCGGCATGTGTGCGTGGAAGGCTGGGACGTCATCGGCAACTTCGGAGGAACGCGCGCCTCCGACTTTTTGCGCCTGATTGGCGCCGATACCCGCGCGAGATTCCTGGAAGTCGAATGCGCCGATGAATACTACGAGTCCATCGACATGGAGACCGTGCTGCATCCGCAAACCCTTTTCTGCTACGAGATGTACGGCAAACCACTCGACCGCGGACACGGCGCGCCCCTGCGGCTGCAGATGCCAACCAAGATAGGCTACAAGCAGGCGAAATATCTCGACACCATTCGCGTGACGAATGTTTTGAAGGGTGACAAGCGCGGCTACTGGGAAGACCAGGGTTATAGCTGGTTTGGAGGATTGTGACCATGGCGACAAAGATGACTGCCGTCGAAAGCAAGCAGGCGGCGCCAATCACGGTGGCCTACGAACATCCCTGGGTGGTGCGCGTGGCGCATTGGCTGAACGCGGTTGCCGTGGTCGTTCTCATCGCCAGCGGCCTGCGAATCTTCCGCGCTTTTCCCAGCTTTGGTCCCAAGATCCCGCAAGAAAATTTCTTCATCCCGCCGGCCCAGTTCACGCTGGGCGGTTGGCTGGGAGGAGCGCTGCAGTGGCACTTCACGTTTATGTGGGTCTTCGTGGGCAGCGGGCTGATGTACGTGATCTATCAGCTGGTGACCGGCCACTGGCGGCAAGTGCTGTTCATGCCGCGCGACATCAAAGGCGTCTGGCCGATGGCGCGTCACTACTTCCTCTTAGGTTCTAAGCCGGTGATCAACGCCGCCTACAATCCGCTGCAGAAGCTGGCTTATACCTCAACCATTTTCTTTGGTGTCATGTCCATGCTGACTGGGATGGCGCTTTACAAGCCGGTGCAGTTCTGGTGGCTCACCTGGCTGATGGGTGGGTTCCGTCTTGCCCGCGTCTGGCATTTCATCTCGATGTGCGGATTTGTGGCTTTCATCCCGGGCCATATCATCATGGTGCTATTACATGGCTGGAATAATTTCTACTCCATGATCACGGGCTGGAAGCGCGATCCTGAGTATCTGGATTGAGAACTGCGGACAGTTTTGCAATCAATCCCGGATATCGCGGTACTCGCTATCTGTTATCCGCAACCTACTTCCTTATCGTCCATCCCATGCAGCGTATGCACGGAGCATACCCCCGGGCCACGGCTTGCACGCCGGAAATCAAATGCGGATTCTTGCCCTGAATATACTTGCAGCCAGGAGCGTGAAATACGTTGCCTTCGTCGGTAACAACAACCTGCTGCTGAGGAACAATACCGGCGGGATCGCTATGTGGATCGCGAAGACTAGCGTAAGCGCGCTGCGAGGGCTCCAGCAGGAACGCGCCAGCCAATAGCAAAGTCAACACCGTTAATGCCCAAACCCGCATCGCCATAACGGGATTACTCGTTAAAGGAAATCAGGGCAGTGGCCAGTATCGCTGTCCATTCTGCCCGATCTTAACCAACCGCCGTCGGTGAAATCAATGCTTCATCTGGTCTTGCTGGTCATTCTTCATGGTGTCGTTCTTCATGTTGTCATTCTTCATGTTGTCGTTCGACATGTTGCTCTGCTGCGTGGTCTTCTTTTTCTTCGAGGATGACTTTTTGCTGGAGCTGGAGGCGTTATTCTTGCTCATGCTGTCGTTGGACATGTTGTCGTGCTTCATGGTGTCGCTGGACTGGGTCTGATCTTTGTTGGCCTGCTGCATGGTGTCCTGGGCATACACGCTCATGGAACCGGCCAACATACACATAGCCATCAGGCTTAAGAATTTGCGCTTCATGATTTCCCTCTGGAGTCTTAGATTCGCGGCGATTCCGCCGCCAAAGATGAGAATCGGCCCCGTCAGAAAAGTTACAGGAAATCGAACTCCTCATGGTTGATATCCAATCTGCGCTGCGCCCAGAATTTTTCCGCTTGCTGGATCCTGGACCAGGATTGCGACCTTCAGCGCAGCAGCATTCCAATCCGCATGGGGAGAAACCTCGACGCGGGTATCAAACTTGCCGTTATCCAGATTGCCCAATGGCCGCAACTGCCGCACTACAGCAGCATGATGTAACGTTCGTCCGCCGTTTTCACCGTTACCGACTTGGGTGCTCAACCCATCTTCGGTCACCGCCAGCAAAACCTGGGCTCGCTGCGCCTCGACCGATTGCACACTGACATGCAGACGGTGGTTCGCCTCCCATTGCAGTGCGACCCGCGCCGGCTTTGTCTCCTGGCGGGCGGCCGCGATCTTGTTGCTCACCTCCGCCAGGTCGTTCCCCACCAGTTGCTCCCGCCCGTCGATCACCATCTGCGGGGTATACACCGAAGCGAGATGAAAGTCCCTGGCATAGTCACTCTGGCGCTGACTGAACTGCGCCGAGGAAAAACGGTCGGTCCACCCGATATAGTTCCAGTAATCGACATGCTCGCCCAGCAGAATCAGTTCCGCGCCGCTCGATTCGGCCTTGCGGTCCAGATCGAGCAGCACCGCATCTGCCGGTGGACAGCTGGAGCAGCCTTCCGAGGTAAACAGCTCCACCACCACTGGATTTTGAGCCTGTGCCGGCAGGAGGCTGTTTCCGCTGAAGAGAATTACTGCCACAATCGTCCGAAGTATTGGGTTCATGGCAAGATAGGATTCGCAAGCCCGCAATTTGTTGCAATCGAGCAGCTGTAACTTCTGTCGGGTTCAGGGATCACAAACTTAATATGTACAAATCGCGTCCCTGATCGACAGGCTTTGAAGCAATCGTGACCGCGGAATCACAAAGCGCCCACACCGCGAGCGGAAACTCCCCGGCAGCACGCGATGCCGAGCTGATTGCGCGCATCCTCGCCGGTGAGCGTGAGCTCTTCCATGACCTGGTGCGGCCGTATGAGAAGAGCGTGTACTATGCGACGTTCGCCATCTTGCAGAACGAGCAGGACGCCGAAGACGCAGCCCAGGAAACCGTGCTCAAGGCCCTGAAGAATCTGCCTCATTTCCGGGCCGAGTCGAAATTCAGCACCTGGCTCATTTCCATCGCCATCAACGAGGCCCGGGCACGTTTGCGGCACGCCCGGGTGCTGAAGTTTGATTCGCTGGATCAGCCGCAGGAAGACCCCGAAGATGGCAATTTCACGCCGGCTGTTATTACCGATTGGCGGGAGGTTCCGCTGCAGGCGCTGGAGCGAAAAGAGCTGCGTGAGTTATTGCAGAAAGCCATCGCCAGTTTGCCGGAGATCTATCGCGAGGTCCTGCTGCTGCGGGATGTCGAGGAGTTCAATATCGCCGAGACCGCGGCCGCGTTGGGCGTCAGTGAGGGCGTGGTGAAGACCCGCCTGCTGCGGGCGCGGCTGATGATGCAGAAGATTCTTGCGCCGCAACTGCAATCGAAGAAGAGCGGCTTGTTCGGCTTGTTCCGGAGTAAGGCAGGTGGATCATGGTTCTGAATTGCAAGCATGTGTGGGCCCAGATTTCCGACTACATCGAAGGCGATGTTGCGCCCGAGCTGCGCCAAGCCATCGAGGAACATCTGGCCCATTGCCGCCACTGCGCCGCCGTGCTGGATTCCACGCGGAACATCCTCGTCCTGATCGCCGACGACCGTACCTTCGAGCTGCCCATCGGCTATAGCGACCGTTTGCACGCGCGCTTGCAGGAAGAGATTGCCGGCAGCGAGTAACACCTGAACCCTAAAGTTCATGATGAAACCAGGGATGTGTGATCAATTCCGCCGCGACCAGCAGAAGCGTTAGAATCGCCGCCCCCAACTGAAACCAGCGCCGCCGGCGCTGCGCGGGGGTAAGTGGCCGCATGCGCCAGGCGGCGGAGGGATTGCGCCGCAGCCGATCCTCATTCCACAGCAGGAGCAAGCTGATTAGCCCGCCTATCGCTCCAATCGTCAACAGAGGCACCCGGAGGCCTTCGCGATGCCAGCCTTGCGCCGGCCCACTTGCGCCGGCGGCCAGCAACGACGTCAGACCCAGGGCAACTCGCACGCCGCTCAAGCCGACGGCAGCAACGCACAGGCTCTCCGCTGCCGCCAAAGCCAGCGAGCCCCACGTCAAAAGTACACGAGCGGTTTTGGAAGAAGGTTTCTCGAAATCCGAAGAGTTCACGTTTGCGTACTCTTAATAGCTTCGCTAGCTGGTAAGGCAACTTCAATCTTATAACGTCCGGGCGCAGATTTTGGATTGGCTTGTATCCTTCGCCGGGGTTGCGACTCTAATCGGACAAAGGGCGGTTTGGGCCGGGATGTTGGAAAGAGGATGGTTATGTCGAAATTGTTTGGGCGTTTGCTTTTGGCTTGCTTATTGATCGCGGCCGTCGCCGGCATCGTGATGCACGGCAACGTCGCCGCCAGCGAGAAGTCCACGGCGCTTCCCCAGCCTGCGGTCGACGAGCCTCGCGCTTCGTCCCCAGGCCAGGAAACGGCGGTAATCGCGGGCGGATGTTTCTGGGGAATGCAAGCTGTCTTCCAGCACGTAAACGGAGTGGTCAGTGCGACCTCCGGTTACTCAGGAGGCTCAGCCGCGACTGCCGAATACGAGACCGTCAGCACGGGAATGACGAACCATGCAGAGTCGGTGAAAATCGTCTACGATCCCTCGAAGGTCACCTACGGCCAATTGTTGCAGGTATTCTTTTCCGTAGCCCACGATCCTACGCAGTTGAACCGGCAGGGTCCGGACGAGGGCACGCAGTATCGTTCGGTCGTTTTTTACGGCAACGACGAGCAGAAGAAGGTAGCTCAGGACTACATCGCGCAACTGGATCAGGCGAAAGTTTTCCCGCGCAAGATCGTCACCCAGGTGGTGCCGTTGAAAGCTTTCTATCCGGCGGAAGGCTATCACCAGAACTACGCCAGGCTGCACCCGGATAATCCTTACATCGCGCATTACGATCTGCCCAAAGTAGCTAATTTGCAACAGCAGTTTCCGCAGCTTTACCACAATCAGTAAGCCGCGGGTCGGATAGCGTGTTCGCAAGAAAAAAGTTGGAAGGGCGCGGCTTTAGCCGTGCGGTCAGTGGGCAGTCTGAAAAGGGGCTTTAGCCCTGGCCAACCGCTGCTGAAGCCATTCCTGATAACCTCCGATTTAGCTGGGCTTAAAACCCAGCTCTTCCACCGGAACTGAGTAAACTATGAGCAACCGAAGAAGTTTTCTGAAGACCAGTTTTCTATCTCTCGCAGGAGTTGCATTTATGAGCCTGTTCGAACGCTCCAAAGCCGATGCCGCGCCGGCCACTGATGCGGGTTATGTTGAAATCGTCCAGTTCAAGGATTCGGGCGAAAAGATCGGTCCCCAGCGGGTGAAGAAAGTAGTTAAGACCGATGCCGAATGGCGCGCCCAGTTGACGCCGGAACAGTATGACGTAACCCGCCACGCCGGGACGGAGCGCGCCTTCACCGGGCAATACTGGGATGTCCACGATAAAGGGATTTTCCGCTGTGTCTGCTGCAAGAATGCACTGTTCAGTTCGGCGACCAAGTTCGACTCTGGTACCGGCTGGCCCAGTTTCTGGCAGCCCATCGCAAAGGAGAACGTCAAGACGCATGACGACATGAGTCTCGGTATGAGCCGCTCCGAAGTACTGTGCACGGAGTGCGATGCCCATCTGGGACACGTGTTCGACGATGGTCCGCGCCCGACGGGCTTGCGGTACTGTATGAACTCGGCCTCGTTGGCCTTTGTGAAACAGAGCTAGGTCAGCACCCAGGCGACATCGTTTAATTTGTCATCACGAGCGAAGCGAGGGATCTGCTGTTTTCTTCATCGGTAAAGGAGATTCCTCGCGCCCGAACCGGCGCCCGTCATGACAACTCCGGAAGGCATATTGCTCGTGCCTCTCCAGCCTCTTACCATAACCCTATAATCCGCTCGGACCTTGCTTTCCCAACCCTCCTAAAGACAGTAGTTCTCAGGCGGCCCGTTTCGGTATAGCATGTTGCTCCTGAATCGTTGCACTTAACGGAGGAGCGCCATGAGTCCAGTCCCGGTGCGTGAGAAAGATTCCAAGGAGAAGGCGGCGAGCAAACCCAATTCGGTTGACGCGGCGGTTGTCGAGACTGCGGAGGCCAGCGGCGCCAGCGTGGAAAAGATCCGCGAGATCCTTTTCGGTTCTCAGATCAAGAACTACGAAGCCCGCTTCGCTCGCCTGGAGGAGGCTCTGGCCCGCGAGACCTCCGAGATCAAAGACACCATGCGGCGCCGTCTGGACTCGCTGGAAGCCTTCTTCAAGAGCGAGACGGAATCGCTGGCCGCACGCCTGAAGTCCGAGCGTGATGAGCGCGAAGAAACCCTCAACCACATTTCGAGCGAGCTGAAAACGTCGGCGGCGCAGTTGTCCAAGAAGATCCTCGACCTCGACAACCGCTTGGCTCAGGACCGCAGTGCGGCCCGCCAGGAGCTGATGAACGAGTCGCGTAAGCTGCTGGACGAGATTCGTCAGCGTAACGAGTCCCTCAGTGCGTTGCTGGAAACTCGCGTCCAGGAGCTGCGTCACGCCAAGACCGATCGCTCCGCCCTGGCTGCGCTTTTTGTCGAGTTGGCCGTGCGCCTGAAGGACGAGAGCGACGAGGCCAAGGAACGCCCCAAGCCGGTGCGGAGTGCCGGAGCATGAGGCTCTCATGGGCTCCACGCCGGCTAATCTAAAGCGCGATCCGGAGTTCGATCATCGTCAAGATGAATTGGCCGAACTGCGCGCGTTGCTGCTGGGACAGCAAATCGTTGAGCTTCAGCAACTGCAAAAGAGACTCGACGATCCCAATCTCCGCGCGGAAGAACTCAGCCAAGTCCTGGCTAAAGCGGTAGCTCTCTCCATCCAGCGTGATCGCGGGCTGCAGCGCTCGTTCCATCCTATCGTCGAGCAGGCATTGCAAATCTCTGTCGCTCGCAATCCCGGCCTGTTGGCTACCGCGCTGGCGCCCATCATCGGCGAGAGCGTTCGCAAGGCCGTAGCCAACGCCTTCCGCAGCATGGCCGAGAACATCAACCTGATGCTCGAGCGCAGCCTGTCGTTCGAGAGCATGAAATGGCGCTTCGAGGCTCTGCGCACCGGCAAATCGTATGGCGAGATCGCCCTGCTGCGCAGCCTGCGCTATAAAGTGCAACAGGTTTTTTTGATCCATCGCGAAACTGGACTGGTGCTGCAATACATCTCCGCCCCCGGCGAAGGTGTGAGCGAGGCGGAACTCGTCTCTGGAATGCTGACTGCGATTCAGGACTTCGTGCGCGATTCCTTTACCAGCAAACATTCGCAGGACCTGGACACCATGCAGGCAGGCGAATTCACCATCTGGGTGCATCACGGACCGCAGGCGCTGCTGGCTGGAACAATTTTAGGAACGCCGCCGCCGGAGTTGCGCAATGTCTTCGCGCGTGAGAATGAAAAGATTCATCAGGAATTCGCCACGCAACTGGCGGCGTTCAATGGTGACGCTAGTGTGTTCGACGCCGCGCGTCCGCACTTGCAGAATTGCATGCTCGGGCAGACGGGACGCCCCAAGCAGCAGTCGTGGTGGCTGGTTGGAGCGTTAGCGTTTGTAGTTCTCGGATTGGTCGCGATCGGGTTTGTTCTTCATCGCCGCCACACTCGCTGGGAGCATTACCTGACGCGCCTGAGCCATCAGCCGGGCATTTTGGTGACCGGCGCCGAGAGCAGTTGGGGACGTTACTGGGTTTGGGGATTACGCGACCCTCTGTCCCCGGATCCGCTGCAACTGGCTGCTGAGTCCGGTATCCCCGCGGGAAGCCTTGAGGTTCGGTTCATGCCCTATCTGTCTCTGGACGAGCACTTCCAAAGAGAGCGCGAGTTCGCCTCGGAGGCCCACCGACTGGAACAGCAGATGGTCTTGTTTCCTAAGAATTCGAGTGTCCTGACCCCGGACCAGTCCATCCGCATCGACAACATCGAAGACTCGCTGAACAAACTACAAGAAACGGCCGACAAGATGGGACATAAGATTCATGTGGTCCTAAATGGCCGGGCCGATCAGACTGGGGCCGAGATTAAGAACACCACTCTCAGCCAGCAGCGCGCCCAGCAAGTGTACGATGCTCTTCGTGATCGAGGTATTCCCGCAGACATGATCACCGCAGTAGGGTTGAGTGACACCCAGCCTATTCGTCACGGTTCGCCGGCTTACCAGTTGGAGGTGAACCGTAGTGTCACGTTGAAGGTCCAGTCGCAGTCCCAGGGAGAAAGACAATGACCCAAATGATCCAGAAGAAAATCTGCATGCTGGGCTCTTTCGGCGTAGGCAAGACAAGTCTGGTCGCGCGCTTCGTGCAGGGCATTTTTTCGTCGAAGTACTTAAGCACAGTGGGCGTGAAGATCGACAAAAAGCAAATCAAGGTGGGAGATCAGGACGTCCTGTTGATGGTTTGGGACCTGGCCGGCGAAGATTCGCGCTCCCAGGTGCAGACGTCTTATCTGCGCGGAGCCGCGGGATATTTCCTGATCTGCGATGGCACCTGGGCCGAAACCCTGGTCACCGCCAAAAGCATTCACAAGCGGGCCATCGAGGCGGTGGGCGATATCCCCTGCGTTCTAGTGGTCAACAAATCTGATCTATGGGACAAGTGGCAAATCAGCTCTCCTGAACTGGAAAAACTGGAAACTGAAGGCTGGAAGATTAAGATCACCAGCGCCAAAAGCGGCGACGGCGTGGAAGAGATGTTCATGATGCTCACCGAAGAGGTACTGCGCCAGCAACCGGCCGGCGATGCAGAGGGCGATGCGGCAGCGACCGACGCGTGAGTGGGGCTGGCCTGAGCTGCGTCGATACTACTGCTCATTTATTTCTTGTCGTCCTGAGCGGAGCGCCCGCTGCGGACCTGCTCGCCTCGACGAACAGCAGGTCCCTCCGCTCGGACTAAAGTCCTCGGTCGGGATGACACAAATATCGGGATCACAATATAAGACTTGAACGCGGAGCGGAAGGTCCGCTCTACCCGGGTACGCGTCGCAATCGCTCTAATTGCTCCCGAAGTCCGCCACTCCAACTTTGACGATCGTATGCGGCCGGAACTCGGTCGGCGGCGGAACTCCCTTGTCCTTCGGTGTCTCCGGAGGAGCAATTTCTGCCCACACGCCATAGACTTTGTTATTCAGTGCAGCCACGCCGATGTAGTCGCCGAGAAACTCTTCCCGCCGAGGCACGAACGCATCGGAGGTCCAGGCATAGTTGGTGAACGTCGCTCCGCCGTCGGTCGAGCGCGCCAGGGTAACGGTAGTCTTGCGATTGTCGGGATCGAGTCGCCGATCGTAGAAGATGACGTTGGCCATACCGGTGGTAGGATCGACCGCCAGCCACTGAAAGAACTGGTCTGTCCCGTCATGCGACGGGTTCGAGTTCACCCGTACGGATTTGCTCCACGATTTGCCGCCATCGTCGGAGGTGGCGCAATACACTCCGATGTCACCTTCGCGGTAATCGCTCCAGGTTACATACAGCCGTCCTTTGCTGCCGTGTCGCGGATCGATGGCGATCTGCGGAAACCCGTTGGCTCGATCCAAACCTGCGACTGCGAAATAGAGAGGAGCGGTCTGAATAACGCTGCGGCTCCGGGCGAAAGTCCTTCCGCCATCGTGCGACGAAGTGAATGCGATCGAGTCGCCATCCGCCCAGACAGCGTAGACGGTACCGTCGGCGGCGACTGCTCCGGAAAACCCCTCAACCGCGCCGTTATCGTCGCGAGGCAGCCCGTGATGAGTGCTGATGTTGATTGGCGCGGACCAGGTTTGTCCGCCATCCGTCGATCGCGAGAACAGGATCACGCTATCGTCCAGATGAAACTCCGTCCAGCCGACGTAGAGATTACCGGCGTAGCGGCTGCTGGTGTTATCAGCAACGATGTACGATTTATCCTCGAATGGAATCCCCGGCTTCGTGGGCTGCGCCATGACGGCGTGGTCCTGCGCTTCCCACGTAGCTCCTCCATCCAGGGAGCGGCGGACAAAAATTCCGTTGCGCGTCGCCCCACGCGCCCAGTAATTTTCCGTGCCCAGCTTATCGAATGCGATATAGCACAGGATGGCAGCGCCATGCTTGTCGTACGTTATCGATACATCGCCGGAAACCTTATAGGTGGTAGAAGCCGTGCCCGTGGCCGTCTTCCAGGAGCCGCCGCCGTCCTGCGAGAACACCACCGAGGCATGAGCCTGGTAGGCCGCGACCACTTGCGAAGGATTGCCCGCGTTCACCGCAATCGACGGCTCATTGTGGAAGCCGGCGTCGGGCGTAACAGTAAAGACCTTGCCCGGTGCCGCAGGAAGTTGCTCTCCAACTGGCGCCGCTGGTGCGGCCCCGGCCTCCTGCGCCCGGGCGGAGATAGCAGTAACGATCAGCACGATGCACAAAACACTTATCCGGCGATGGCTCATCCTTTATCCTGGGCTCCGCTGCATTCGAGTTTACGACACGGTCGCTCGCGGAGCGGTAAGCGCCGCTGATTTGAACTATCCCCTATTACGCAAAAGCGTGGCCTTTCTATATCAAGGTGAGTTAAGAACATTTCAACGCTATGCAATTCTTTGGATCCGGGTTGCCTGCGCAAGCTTGGAGCTGCGACTACATTAGGCAAAGCCTTCGGCCGGACGCTGCCAGAACGATTGCCAAGTACGTAGAATTTGCACGGTACGCCGCACTATAAGCGACGCAACTATCTGATCTACAAACTGTTACTGGAATGGAATCGCGTTTGCTGCTCATCAATGCGGAGTGGTTTATGCAAGCCAGACGAAGCATTCTACCCATAGCTGTTCTGCTGCCCTTAGTGGTGCTATTTGGCTGCAATAGAAATCCCAGCCAAACTGCGAAAGCCCTGAATTCCGATAGCCAAAGCACACAGGCGACGACTGCCGCCAATCAACCCGACAACAGTGGTGCGTCGTCCGACCAGGCCTCGTCCGACCTCGCTACGACGACAACCAATGCTCCAGTTCAGAATGCAGCGGCCGACACCAACCCACGCAGCGGGCCCGATGCTACGGCTCAGGTCCCTCAACAGTTCACCATACCCGCCGGTACGCCGGTAACGGTTCGTCTTCAGCAGCGGCTTTCCAGTGCTTCCGCAGTACCGGGCGAACGCTTTGAGGCGGTCCTCGACGAACCCATCGTGGCCGACGACCGTACCCTTCTACCTGTTGGCACGCCCGTCTTTGGTCATGTTGTGCTGGCAAGACGCTCCGGAAGGCTGCACCATCCGGGGGAACTTGGATTGACGCTCGACACCGTCGTCATCGGTCAGCAGAACGTTCCACTCTATACCTCGAACGTCGTTGCGCGCGGAGCTTCGCATAAGAAACGTAACCTGGCTTGGATCGGTGGCGGCACTGGCGGTGGCGCGCTGGTGGGCGCCTTAGCCGCAGGCGGCAAAGGGGCCCTGATCGGAAGCGGCATCGGAGCTGCCGCCGGTGTAACTACTGCGCTTTTTACTGGCAAGAAGGATGTATCGTACGGCAGCGAACGCCGATTGCGATTTCGCCTCAACCGCGGCTTGAGCCTGCCAGCCTAGACACAGGTTGGCTCCGGTAGGTTACTTCAAGGAGCGCAGTTGATTCGTCCGAAACCTTGATGTGCCGGTACGCAACCCGGACAGAAGGGAAGCATTCTTAGCCCAACCGACCTGCTCGAGGCTGCACGGTTTCCGTGCGAGCACGATCCGGTGGATCGCACCTGGACGGCTGCGCCCGTTTCTCGAGCCCGGCACAAATCTTCTCACCATATGAGCGAAGATGAGGATACAATGCCGTCTATCCGGACAGAAGCATGCAAATTCCTATTGAAGCCCACTTTGGTGCGGTTTTGGACGCCGCTCCCGATGCGATGCTGGTCGTCGATCAGCAAGGCCGCATTGTGCTGGCCAACGTGCAGAGTGAACGGCTGTTCGGATATTCCCCTGCGGAGTTAATCGGCCAGAAGATCGAAATCCTGGTTCCTCCGCGCTTCCGCGCTAAACATCCGGGACACCGGTCTGGCTATTTTTCCGGCGATCCGCATGTTCGGCCCATGGGTGCCGGGCTAACTCTTCACGGCCTGCGCAAGGACGGAACCGAGTTCCCGGTAGAGATCAGCTTGAGCCCGGTGCAGACCCCCGATGGCCCCATGGTGATCAGCGCAGTCCGCGACGTAACCGCGCGCAAGGGGGCCGAGGACAAGTTCCGCGCTCTGTTGGAATCGGCGCCGGACGCGATGGTGATCGTCGACCAGCGGGGAAGAATCGTGCTGGTGAATTCCCGCACCGAGGAGCTGTTCGGCTACACTAGACAGGAAATACTAGGCTACTCCGTCGAAATTCTTATTCCGGAGCGTTTCCACTCCCAGCATCTTCATCATCGGTCCTCTTACTTCTCTGACCCGCGCCAGCGGCCGATGGGAGAAGACCTGGAACTCTTCGGACTGCGAAAAGATGGAACGGAGTTTCCGCTCGAAATCAGTCTTAGTCCGATCAAGACTGCGGATGGCGTGCTGGTGGCGAGTGCGATCAGGGACATTAGCGTGCGAAAAAAAGCCGAAGACAAATTCCGATCTCTCCTGGAAGCAGCGCCGGATGCAATGGTTATCGTCAACGATGCCGGGAAGATCACTCTGGTCAACGCGCAGACCGAAAAACTCTTCGGTTACACCCGTTCGGAGCTGATTGGGCGCTCGGTGGAATCGCTCATTCCGGAACGTTATCGTGACCTGCATCCACGCCATCGCAAGAACTTCTTTGCCGATCCGCGGGTTCGGCCCATGGGCGCCGCGCTCGAGCTGTTTGGACTGCGCAAAGACGGCAGTGAATTTCCCGTGGAGATCAGCCTCAGCCCGTTAACGACCGAGGAAGGTACCTTTGCCACCGGCGCCATCCGCGACGTCTCCGAACGTAAGCTGGCCGAAGAACAGATCAGGAAGCTGAACGATGAACTGGAGGAGGCGGTGCGGCGTTCGGAGAAACTGGCCGCCACTGGGCGGCTGGTGGCCACCATCGCTCACGAGATCAACAACCCGCTCGATGCTCTCACCAATCTGATGCACCTGCTGAGGAAAAACTCGACTCTCGACCCGGAGGGCGCGGAGTTGGTGGAACTGGCGGAGCGGGAAGTTCGCCGGCTGGCCAATATCAGCCGCCAGACTCTGGCCCCACATCGCGAGACGAAGTTTCCCGTGGTTACCAAACTTTCCGAATTGCTCGAGGATGTTTGCGCAGTCTATCGCCCCCGCCTGCAAGCGGCGAAGATCAAAGTCGAGCGCAATTTTAAGATCGAAGGTGAGGTCACCATCTACCCCAGCGAATTGCGGCAGGTTTTTACCAATCTCATCACCAACGCAATTGACGCGATTGGGCAGCAGGGCCGGTTGGATCTGGCTATCGAAAAGGCCATGGACAATCAGGTGGTGGTGCGAGTTCGCGACACCGGCTGCGGCATCCCGGACGAGAATCTAAAGACCATCTTCGAACCATTCTTCACCACCAAAGGCGACAAGGGTACCGGGATCGGATTGTGGGTCATTAAAGGCATCGTCGACAAGCTGGGAGGCAGGATCGAAGTAGAAAGTTCCACCAGCGGCGAAACCGGAACCTGTTTCAGCATTTTCCTTCCGGCCACACGGAGAAACGCAGCGGGCGAATCTTCCCAAAACAACGATGCCGTGCAGGCGATTTCCACTCGACCAGCCTAATGCGGCAGGCAGGCTGATTCCGGTGGGTAGGCTTGTCAATTCAGCCAAGCAGAAGGAATCTGCAACCTCGGATTCCACCGCAGATGCTCCCGCTTGAGGTCTTGGCGGCTGTCGTACAATTGTGGCAACACGCTGCTTACGGCCGCGGAGGGATGTGTGAGCGGTTGAAACAGGCGGTCTTGAAAACCGCTGTACTCGAAAGGGTACCGGGGGTTCGAATCCCTCTCCCTCCGCCAGTTTTCATTTCCGTAAGCCGCGCTATCTGAGGGATTTAGCGTGAAGGTCGGAAATCTCTGTACTTGTCACGTACTTAGCGGGGCCGTTTGCCTATTTATTCGCTTTATCCTAAAGTGGTCGAGTCTTTGTAAGTGACGTTTGTATCGCTTTGACTTTGCGAAGACTTTCCTCCCTTCAGGATGTTTCGCCTTAAACTTTTCGATTTTCCTTTTGTGGCGGGCTATGCCAAAGCCTCTACGTGTTCCTCCCATTACCTGAATCAAACTACGTTGGCGGGAAATTGCAAGGGCGGTTATCCCCAGGTCAGCCCATCCAACTTTGGGAGCCGCCGCCGGGTGGATTAATTAAATGAGCGGGGGTGTGGAGCAAGGCGGTTTTTGGGAATCCTATACTCGGTCTTGCAGGCGGGGCAATGCCAATATGTGGCCTCCGAGTTGGTTGATTCGAAGACGACGTGAACACCTTCATGTTTGTTTGATTCAAAACATGCGGGACAGAATGCCGTCTCATCGCCGTCCTGGTAGTAAAACGGCTCCTTGAAGATCATCTTCTCTCCGAGGCGGAGTTTTTCTTCCAGGTCTTTTTTCTCGGTACGGAGGCGAGTGTTCTCTTCCTCAAGCTCCATCGCTCTCGTTTGTAATTCGGTGAGCTTCTTGTAGAGATCAAGGTTGTTGACGGCTTCGGCAACTTTGAAGAGGTCCTTGAAATTGTCGACTAAGCTCATGTAGGAATTTTAGCAGGCATGAACGCTGGCGTAACATTGGAAGGGAGGGTTGTGCAGATGGCGAATGAGGGAAAGTTTGATCGCTGGGGCGTGTTGCCCTGGACCGATACGGATGAAGGGGAGTTCACCGTCGCGTTTCAAAACACAAATGCAAAACAGGGGCAGCCGTTCATGCACACGAGCGAGCCGATGTCTGAGGCAGAAGTTCGCGTAGAGCTTGAGAAGATGGGCGTGTCGCAGGCGGACGCGGATGCGGCGATAGCGCAGGCTCGTGCGAGCAAAGCAAATACGAAAGCTGAATGAAAAGCGAAAATTCCGCGTACCTGATATGTACTCAGGAACCGCGTATGCTGCGTTTCTTCAGTTTTTGGCGGCCTTAAAAATCAATAACTTGATTGTTTTCAATAGAGAGCGAAAGACCGAATCCCTCTCCCTCCGCCACGTAGTCTCAACCGCGGAGAATCTCTGTTCTTTTGTGCCCAGAATCCGCGAAAATGCCCGAATTTTCGCGCGTCTGTGCAAACAAAGCGGACCAGAGAAAATCAACCTCCAGGATGCGATTCATCCGGGTGACGCTGATCACCACGCCTCCTTTGACCGGCAAGGCACCCCCGCTCAGTCCAGTGCCCGAGCCCCGCGACCATGGGAATCTGCTCCCGGTGGCACACCTTCACGATGGCCTGCATTTCTTGCGCGGTTGCGGGGAGGAGAACCAGGTCGGGAACGACCCCGGAACAGGGTCAAGCCGTCGCATTCGTAAGTCCGGAGCTGCTCCAAATTAGGACACTACCGAAGATTATTTCACGTTGACGCGAACGGGGATTGTGGGGGTACAATTGCAGCCGTTTTCGAGGTCGAAAAGGAAATTCGGGCCCAGAACGCACCACAAGTCTTTTTGAGATGACTTGCGCTTTCGCAACCCGACGCAAGAGGCAAACATCAGATCACTCCGCCGAAGCTTGCGCACTGCGACATGCCGAATCTTGGCACTCCGCCCCAGCTTCGTAGGAATTTCGCAGCAGGATTCAAACCGTTACGCCACCAAGAAAGGCCGCGAACACGAGATCGAGGCGGAATCCGAGTCTCGCTTCGGAGCGGAAGACACTCCAAGCAATGCCCTGGGAGCGCTCACCAATGTCGGGCTGGCCGCCCGGCCGATGCCCGACGCGGTCTACGATGCCATCAAGGACACGCTCGATCGCTGCGCTCCCGTCGACTGGTCGACTCTGCAACCGGCCAGCAAGGCCAACATAATCAAGTTCTACAGCGACACGATTCCGGATCCAGCGCCACGAACTCCGAAAGACAAGGTGATCCCCAAGATCCAGGAACAGACCGCAGTGCCGGCCATCCTGGATATTGCCGAATGCACCGGGCGGGAGCGCTCCCTGCCTTTTCGAATCGACACCTCCGATCCGGATCGAAAAACGTATGCCGGTAGAGATTTTCTCGCGGGCTCACCTGGTTTGAGCAGCGGCAAAGACGTGAAAGCTTTCGTCAGTACGCAACGTCCAGAAATTATTCGGGACCTGCCGCTGGCGGAAAAGATCCGTCTTCTCAACATTCTTCTCGATCCGCCGGTTGAGGACGACGACCTTGCGGCGGCGCGAGTCATTTACAACAACTCGACAAGCGCGGAATTGGGTGCTGAACCTCCAAACGGACCTTGAATCGCCAGCAGTATATTCGCCGGAGTCCAACTCAAACCGGAGATGGGATGGCTCAACTCCACCCCCACATGGGCCAACGGCCTCGATCACTGTGGCTTGCCTCTTCGAACTTGCATTTTGACACTCTATCGAAGGGTCACTAATCATTCTGAACGAGAACATCGATCCTATCTAGCAACCAGACCGCCAGCCGAGGACAGACGAACCGGCGTCTGCGACAGTGGTGCCAGAGAGCCATCAAGCGCGATAGTAAATGCCTGGATGTTTCCGCCACCCGGCGCAAGTACATATAGGTATCGCGAGTCATTGCTGATAGCTTCGTCTATGGGAGAGCTTCCTGACCCAGTGTTTGCAGCCACAGAATTTAGCAGACCTAGCGTGCCATCAAAAGCGACCGAATAGGACGAGACGCTTCCGCTCCCGGTGTTTGTCGTATACGCGTACCTGCCATCGGAGGTCAATACGATCCAGCAGGGCGCGGTTTGGCCGTCAGCGGCCGCGCCAGTGATGGTCTGCAATGTGCCATTCGTGGAAGCGGCATAGGAAGACACAGCGCCGGCGCCGCCTGCTCCTCCCACAGCATCGGAAACGATCACCTGATTCCGTTTGCCGAAGGCGAAGCCATAGGGCGTTTGCGCCGCCGAGGGTACGATAGTCGGCCCGCTAGCCACCCCGTTTTGACCTACGGTGAATACGTCGATATCGTTGGTGTCCTTTTCGGTCACGACGAGAAGGTTGCCATCAGGGTTGAAGCTAATCTCTGCCGGGCCGACCGAGGCCGCACTCAGTTGCAGGCCGCTAACGATGGACGTCAGGCGCCCACCATCGTCCACGCTGAATCCGGCTATCGTGTCGACACCGCCGACTGCACCGCCGTCGTTGAGGACATACAAAATATTGTGGTTGACAGTAAGACTGATGGGATTGCTTCCATTAGAAGAAGTCACTCCGATAAGACTTAGACCTTGTTCCGTGATCCGGAAAGTCGAGATGTTGTTACTACCAGCATTCACGGCAAAGAGGAAAGTGTTGCTTGGATCGATGGCCAAAGCTCCCTGGCTAGCTAACCCGGTTCCTGAGCCCACGCCTCCGGTCAGAACCGCTCCCACAGTCGCAGAGAAAAGCTGGCCAGTCTCCATACGGCTGAAAACCAGGATTGCGTTTTGGTTACTGGAGTTGGTCTCGGTATAGACGGTGCCGGCCGCCGCAGCATAGGCTGAAAGACTACCGACCACGGTCACGAAGAGAAACAGCGCAGCAAAATTTAACTTCAACTTCATGATGTCGATCCTTTCACTGAGTGGTTAGGTATAGTTCACAATTGGAAGGTATCCAGCATCGAACTCTAACGACGGCCAAGACCATCGGGTTCGGCTCTTGATTCATATGTCGGGCGTAGATACAAATCCCCCGTGAAGATCGATTCGTGCGAAAAGAAAAAGGCAGCTTACGCTGCCGGTTGCTGGTTACTCTCGATTATTAAATTCCGAAATTCCCGCTAGGGCGTGATTTCAAATACGATGCCACAGAAACCGCAACTTTGCAGGCCGCCGGCGTAGGTTGTGCCGTAGAGGTTGCCATTACTGTCCATCACCAGTCCGCCTTCAGCACTTCCGCCATCGGTGCCGCCGGTGAAGTCGTGCAGACTGGTATAGACCCAGCCGTTGCCTGTGGGTGTCAGCTTGAAAACGTTCCCTTGGCCGTAGGCCCCGTCGCCCACGGTTGTGCCGTAAAGGTTGCCGGCGCTGTCGCGGATCAATGAGTTCCACGGTCCCACCCCTGGTCCCGGCAAGTCAGCGATGAGATGGAAAGTCCAGCTGCCGGCAGCGGGACTGAGCTCAAAGACTGTACCGCCAAGAGCGCCGTCGCTTCCGCCGGTCGCGCTATACAGATTGCCCGAGCCGTCCGCCACCACGCCGGATTGGGGGTTCGCGCCGTCGGTTCCGTCGGTGAAGGCGTAAAGCGTATGGTCGACCCAGCCTGATCCCGCAGGCGAGAGCTCGAATATGGTGCCGCAGCCGAAACCCGCGCAGCCTGGATTTCCGCCGGCCAAAGCCGAGCCGTACATGTTGCCGGCCTGATCGAACAGCAGCAGCGAATCAGGATTCGTGCCATCCTGCCCGCCCGTAAATGGATAAAGAACCTGATACGTCCAGCCGCCATTGGAAGGCGACATCTCATAAACCACGCCCGAGTTTCTGCTGCCTCCATTCACCACGGTTCCGTAAAAATTGCCATTGACGTCGAAGACCACGCTGGCCTGTGGGTCGCCGCCATCATCAGCCCGCATGAAGTTATAGAGGACAGTCTCGTCCCAGGGGCAGGTCACGGAGCGGCAGATCGTCGCCGGCGGCCGCAGGTTGAAAATGACACCGTGACCCAGAGTGCCACCGGTGTAGGTGGCGCCGTACAGCGCCCCATTCGGACCGATGGTTATGCCGCCCCAGGGAAAAGATCCATCGTCGCCACCGCCCAGATCGTGCAGGTCGCTGTAAGTAAATCCACCCGGCGTGCGCTTCAGTTCGAATACCGTTCCTCCGCCGAACGCGCCACCCCACGCGGTTGTTCCAAAGAGGTTGCCGTGCTGGTCAAGCGTCACTCCGGCAATGGGATTCGCGGAACTACTGTGCCCAGCGAAGGTGTAAATCACGCTGAACGTTTGGGCTTCTGCCGATGGGATTGCGATGATGGTCAGCACCAGCGTAATTGCCAACGGCAATATCGTTATGGTCTTTCTCCAGATGCCCTGTCTCATTAGGTTCTCCTCCTCATTCAGACAGGAGTTAGAACTTTGATGGCCTGGCTCGCAGTAATTCCTTACCTAAGGCGTGATCTTGAAGACGACGCCGCAGCCTCCGATAATCTGGCAACTCCCTTCACCACCGGCGGACGTCGCGCCATACAGATTGCCGGCAGTATCCTGAACCAGGCCGGTGCCGGGATAGGCTCCGTCAGTACTGTCGAACGCGTGCAGCACTGTCTTATTGCCGTTCGCGTCCAATTTGAAGATCGTTCCGCAGCCTCCAGGATTACAGCCATGAACCTGCTCATTGCCGCCATAGAAGGTTATGCCGTAGAGGTTGCCTGCCGTATCCCGAGTCAACTCTTCGGAGGGCCACCAGCCATCCGCGCCGCCGGTGAAGGTGTACAGCACATTTTCATCACCGTTGGCATCCAGTTTGTAAATAACCCCGCAACCGGCATAGCAGTCCTGGCCTTCGCCCTGGAAAAAGCCGCCCCACTCCGTCGAGCCGTAGATATTAGCGGCCTGATCGAAGATGAGCGGGCCGTTTGGATAAGCCCCATCATCGACCCCACGGAAGCTGTATAGCACGGTCTCCTGCCCTGTTGTGGGATCAAGCTTGTAGACGACTCCATAGCCACCAGTGCCGCCATAATGGGTGGTGCCGTAGAGCATGCCGGCTGAGTCTTGGACTAGTCCGGCCAAGGGTAAACTTCCGCCGGGCGCGTCATACATGAAGCTTAAGAGCACGCTCTCCTGGCCGGCGGAATTCAGCTCGAACACCGTTCCATTATCGTCTGTTCCGCCGCCCACGGTTACGCCGTAGAAAGTACCAGCGGAATCCTGGACGAGACTGCCTATCGGCAATGCCCCATCGGGTCCGGTGAAAGTATGCAGTACCGTCTCCCTCCAAGGGCACATGACGCTGCGACAGAAGGTCGCCGGTGGCGACAGCTTGAATATGACGCCGCAACCTGGGGGATAACCCAGCACATTGCAAAGGCTCAGGTTGCCCCCGTGCCCGGTGACGCCATAAAGGTTGCCGGCACTGTCCCGAAACAGGCCCTCAGGAAGGGCGCCGTCTGCTCCGCCGCTGAACGTATATAGCAGAGTCTCGACGCCGCTTGAGCTGAGCTTGAATACGGTCCCGCAACCGACCGTCCCGCCGCAGAGGTTGCCATTTCCGCCGTAGTACGTGGCGCCGTACAGATTGCCGGCAAAGTCCCCAATCATGGCGGCAGCAGGGTCAGCGCCGTCCGGACCAGTGAAGGTATGGAGTATGGTGTACGTCTGAGCTTTTGCGTAGCCCGTGACAATGATCGTCACGAAGGCAATCGCGACAACCATCGCGACAGTCGGGATCAGCTTGCAGATGTCCTTTCGCATTGCGTGTGTCTCCTCCAAATGCAGAGTAGCGGTCGATTAGAGTAGCTAGCAGGCGCCTTCGTTGCCGTCGCCTTGTCAAAATGTGCAACGGTTGTCCGGATTCATGAGGTCTGCTCCGCCGATGGTTATGTCGCCCGCAAGCGAAAAATCCCCCTTGCGCTTCTATCCGCAGACGGTTATGCTCGGCGGCTTGTGTTTGCAGGAGGGATATGCAGCTCAGGAAACTGACGATTGCAATGGTTCTCCTATTCGTCTGTGACTGCGCTGTAACTGCCGAAGCTCAGTTCTATGCCGGCGTAATGGGAGGAGTGGCGACGCTTTCTGGAGATTCGCGCTCCTTACTGGGTTCCAGTTCCAGTTTTGCGTCGTACAATCCGAAGAATGGGCCGGCAGTGGAGCTACTGCTGGGCAAGCATTTTTCGAACTACTTCACCGTGCAGGGCGAATATATCTGGAACAGCAACACCCTGATTCTGACCTCAGCGATGCTGACCGGCGGTGGACAACAGAGCTATCAGGAAACGAGAAGTAGTTCGCAGCAAGGCGTGATCGGCGATCTGCTGATCTACTTTCGGAAGCGTGGTAGCCGGTTGCGGCCGTTCTTATCTGTAGGCACCGGCTTTGCGCATCTCGCCAGTTCTCAGCAACAGGTCAATCAATTCATCGGCGCGCCCGTTCTGCCGCCGCAGCACTTCAGCTCCAATATGGCTGCTCTTCACGTTCCCGTCGGCATGGACGTGAAGCTGGCGAAAGGTTGGGCGTTTCGCTACAGCTTCAGCGAGACGCTCAGTAACAATCCGGTAAGCGCGCAACTGGCGCCACCAGCGTTTCACAACCTCCAGAACTTTCAAAACCTGTTTGGAATCATCAAACAATTCTGAAGCGCGACGCGGGGCCTGTCAGGAGTTCTTCAGGGCAACGTAGGGGCAGCCCGGCCAGTAGATCGGCGGGTTTTCAAAATGTTCAGCCAATATTCGCGCATGACAGACGCGGCAGATGTTGAGCGACTTTACGGTCTCGCCGACGGGAGCAATCTGGACCAGTTGCTCAAAGATGCAGAGCTTTTGTCCGCGAGCGTGGCCTTCGCTTAAGCTCATGAGACGGCCAGCCTCCGCCTCCTGCTGCATCAAAGCAGAATAGACTTTGGCCTTCAGACGCGAGGGTGTCCTGGCGGGCTCGATCAAATCGAACTCGGCTGAAAGTCTCAGCAGGAATTCCTCATCACGCGGACTGGCCACGATTCCACCTCTCTCGAAATTCCGCTCTGGCCCGCGCCAGTAATCTTTCGATGGCCTTCTCCGTCTTGCCGGTTTTAAGCGCCATCTCGCGCGCCGAGGCTTTTTCCCAGTACCGCCATATCAGCGCCAAGCGGTAATGTTCCGGCAGCTCTCCTATAACCCGCAAGGAGTTCCTTCGCAGTTGTTCTCTTGCTAGAACCTGGTCGAAGTCTAATGCCGGCACGGGCGCGGGTGGATCATTGTCCGTTTCGTCAAGCGATTCGGGAGCGCGCAGACGCTCGCGATAGTAATCTTCCACCTTATGGCGTGCGATTCCCATGACCCAGGATCCCAATGAACCCGCACCGCGATATTGAGGCAAGCTCTTCCACGCGGCCAGAAAGACCTCCTGCACCAGGTCGTCCACGGCTTCGTATCGCGGCGCCAGACGAGAGCGTACGTAGCGGTACACTTCGTCGGCGCAACGGGTGACAAATTCCGCCGTCGCCTTCCGGTCTTTGTTCAGGACAGCCGCGACCAACTGTGCGTCATCGCCGTTTAGCGATCCGCATTGCTGTGGCCGGCTTGGCTGTGGCTGCCCCAAACTGTTCACCATTGCACTCAAAGGCTCTAGTCGCAGGATTCCTCCTGTTCCCCCTAAATAATAGAAGACGAATGTGTTGGAGCCGAGTCGGATCAAGCCACGAAAAAGCGCCTGTCGACGTGCAATATGAGCTCCCGTTGGGCTGACTGTTTGGTCTTAATCGAACCAAGCCCAGACGGGGTGTGGGTCGCGGCCTTCCATTGGGTTCGTTTTACTCTCAGACTGGCATGAATAGTGCGGCTAGCCGCTTTCGAGGCGGCTCGTTTCAACCGCTCACGCACCTCTCCGCGCGCGACAACGTGGTTGCGGTGACAGAATTTCTCTGCGGTTGAGACTACGTGGCGGAGGGAGGGGAATTCGAACTCTAGGTGCGCTTTCTGTAGCCTGGTTATATTTTAGCTGCTTAGGTTTCGTCGTCGGCATCCAGGGAAGCCACAGGGGTCCTGAAATACACGAAAATGGCCGGACTTTCCAACACTGGGGTGAGGGCATAACGGAACGGGTAGTCTGGCATGTGGTGAAACAGTGCGCGAGGGAACTCGGCTTTACCCAACTATCAGCTCATGGTCTGAGGCGTTCGTGCGCAAAACCGTGCCATGCAGCGAGCGGGGAATTGGACCAGATTCAATTCCTTCTCGGACATGTCTCCGTCTCGACAACCGAACGTTATCAAGCCCTTGGTCGGCGCGTTCGATTCCCGTCTCTCTCCAATCCTCACAGCTCTACTACGGCTCATCATCGAGCTGCAGTAGCTTAGCCTCGGTACTGGCTTTGATCCCATCCTTGCGCTGCTGGTCGTCCGCCGTATCGGATGACAACAGTACGAGCGATTTCCTGGAATTTTGGTGCGCCAGGTCTCACTGACCAAGCAACTGGTCCCTGCCGAATCCGGACCTTGCTTGGCGTCGCCGCAGGAGCTAGCTGCCTCCTGCATGGAGTCGAGTAACTTGGCGAACGACCTCGGCCATGTTATCGAAGCTGCACAGGCGATCGCGGAGACATGGTCAGAGCTGACGTCACAGCAATCGATCGCCATCCCCGAGATTTGTCCGCGCTCGTTGATCTTGTTAGCCATGGTTGCGAAGAGGCTGGCACTGGCAGGAAACAGCGTGTTGAGGTCGGGAGAGGCAGTGATACGACACCCCTCCCTCCTCCAACCGGACATCCAGGTTTCCTGCGTCCCGGTGCCGCAGAATTAACCGTCAACGGGTGATACGTGTTTACCCCAGAGCGGGCCTACGGAGTCCGCAGGAAGCCGTGAAACACCCCGTTCGCGTCCTGAAGGAATCCGGCGATCTGCCCAAACAGGTTCGGGGTTTGCGGAATGGTGCCCTCCTGAGCGGGGTTTCTTGACGCCCCCGGAGCGTCGAAGGTGGTGATGACGCCGGAAGGACTCCGCACGAAGCCGTGATTCACGCCGCTCGAGTCGATGTAATTTCCCGTAATCTCCCCGAACAGGGTGTTGCCCTCAGGCTCGGTGCCTTGGCCGGAGCCTGTTCCCGCCCCCGGAACGTCGAAGGTGGTGATGTCGCCGTTCGCAAGGCGCACGTAGCCGTGGGCCACGCCGTTCGCATCAATGTAAGGTCCCGTGATCATCCCCAGATCGTTGATGCCTGAGCTCTCGGTGCCCTGGCCGGAGCCCGTGCCTGCACCCGTCACGTTGAATTCGGTAAAGGTGCCATTCGCAGCGCGCACGTAGCCGTGGGCCACGCCGCTCGCGTCAAAGTACTCGCCTGTGAGCGCCCCTTCCAGGTTGATGCCGAGCGCCGCTGAGGTAAGGGTGAACGTGGAGCCTGGGGGATCGTATGAGGTGTAGGTGGTATAAGGCGGGGCGGTCACGAAGCCGTGCGACACACCGCTCGCGTCAGTGTAGTTTCCGGAGACATCCCCTTCCAGGTTGACGCTCGTCGCGAAAGTGCCCTGGTTGGCGCTTGTGCCCGCGTCCGGCTCGTTCAAGGTGGTGAAGTTCCGGTAAGGCGGAGCGGTCACGTAGCCGTGAATCACGTTGCTGGAGTCACGGTAGAAACCGGTAATCACCCCGAGCGCGTTGTTGCTGAAAGCGTAAGTGCCCTGACAGGTCTGCGGGACGAAACAGTTAGAACCGACGTCGGCTGTGCCTGCTCCCGGAGCCTCGAAGGTAGTGAAGGCGCGGGGCGAAGTGCAGCCCGAAACGCACAAGAAGGTGTGAACCACGTTGTTTGAGTCAGCGTAGAACCCCAAGACGTCCCCCTCCAGGTTAATACTTATGCCCGAGGAGCCCTGCCCGGAGCTTGTGCCTGCGCCCGGAGCCTCGAAGGTGGTGATGTGTTGAGCGCTTGCTAAACCACATGCAAGAAGTAGGACACTTACGACACTTACTACTTTCCATAGCTGCAGTCGATTCATAACTCCTCCTGAGTTGGTTTGAAATGAGTGGTCATGCTGGAACTCCTCTGGAAGCAGTGGCTAGGGTTTCGTTGTGCTGTTATTGGCCTGGGGACGGAAGACGTTACTGCTGCCGGCTCCGCCTACTTTGCGATACCGCTGAGTCTCTCTCGCCTTGGCCTTCCAGCCAGGCAGAGGAAGTTTCTCGTTGTAGTCCAGAGCTGTTGACATCAGATTCATCTCTTCTTCTGTGCAGCCGGCCAGTCGGTTTTGTTCGTCGCAAGAAAAACTTCAAAGCCGCAGGCTGTCCAGGTAGCCGTACGTGCAGATGCGCGATCCTGGCGATTCACGCCGCGTGCCTACTCGGCGCGGTCTGATGGTTAATGTGCAACCCGGAAGCAGAAGCATGTGGTGTTTCGTGCACGGCGTGTACAAAGGCATCTGAGCTGCCATCAACTCCACTACAGGCCGTCCAACCTCAGCTTTAGTTACGGCATGAATGGAATCAGAGATGGACTACTCGCGGTGTAGTGCGATTTACACGAAAGCATGAGTTGAAATCACGTTCGTTCGCAGATTTGATTGCGGAGAACCGACGCACATATACAGGAAACGGAACTTTAGCAACGCCAGTTCTATGGGAAAAGGGAGGAGAAAAGGATCCGGTAGCATAATGCAACCAGTTCTTATATGAAACTAGTTGTACGACCACTCCAAGGCAAGGAATGCTCCAAATCAAAGCGGAGGCAGAGAACGCTAGGATATGCAACCGGTTGTACAATCTTTCAAAGCAAGGAATGCCAAGCCTGAGTAGAGACTGAGTGCGCAAGGATCACAGGTCAGAGTGCGTGATGAACCGAATGGTCGAAACGTTTGGCGATCAGTGGACTCTGCTCGTCATCCGCGACATTATGTTCATGAACCGAAGGCATTTTCGCGAGCTCCTGACCAAGTCGCTGGAAGGAATAGCGTCGAATATTTTGGCCGATCGTCTTCAAAGACTTGTCAAGCAAGGGATTATCGTCAAGTCGCAAGACCCCAGCCATAAACAGAAAGCTATCTACAGTCTTACGGAAAGAGGCATCGAATTGATGCCTCTTCTGATGGAGATGAATGTATGGGGGCACAAATATTTGCCGGCCTCCAGGCTGAGGTTTCTAGCTCAGGTCCTGGAAGAAGGGGGACCGAAGCTGAGTGCAGAATTTATGGCTGAACTTCGCGAAACCCATCTTCCGAAGTCAAGCGCTAAAAAAAAGGGCCGGGGCCCGAGGAAACCTGCGCGTATTTTTGCAATGCAGAAGAAGCTTCAGGCTGCATACGAAGCGGAGCTGGCTAAAAGGAAAAAGTAGAGAATCACCAGCGCCAGATCCAGAGCGCAGGCAGCGCCTGAGAGCAAGCGGCAGACATGGGCCGCTGCGATTGCAGAATCACTCTTGAAGCGAGCAAGCAAAGGTGATCTGCGAGCAAGGCTGAGCGTCTGGACTTAAATAGCCGGCGTGGGTCCTCTCGGAGTAGGCCTACTTCAGGACGTGCCCGAAAAGAAGCGCTGATTTATGATGACTGGACTTTCCGGGAGGTAACGAGAGATGGGGTGGCAACGCTTAATCCGGTTTGTGTTGCTGGGCAGCCGCGAGCTGGAGGCATACGCGATCTTGGCGGTACGCATTGCGCTCGGTTTGTTTTTCGCCATATCTGGAGCGAACAAACTTTTTGTTCCCCAACAGACTCAAGTCATGTATGAAACCCTTGTGGCAGCTAACGTCCCTTTCCCTCGACTGATGACTTATTTCGTGTCCAGCGTCGAATTCGTTGGCGGGTGCCTGCTGATTTTGGGGTTGTTATCCAGCGTGGCTTGCGTTGCTCTACTGGGCGATATGGTCGTCGCCATCCTTACTACGAAGCTGTCCGCGTTGCCTAAAGGGGTTTCGCCCCTGAATTGGCTGGACAACTTTCTTTATCTTCCGGAAGTTCTGTATGTGCTGTTCTTCGTCTGGTTGATTTGTTCCGGTCCCGGTCGATTCAGCATAGATCGCTGGATCGCTGCCAGACTACGGCAATGAGGGACTGGCTTCAGACCTGAAAACAATGAGGTAAGGGTCACGGAATGGCGCCCCAAGCTGCTCGATCGGATTTTCGAAACGGGTGGCGGCCGGTGGCGACGCGACGCTCCGGCACCGGCGATCGACACCACCTTCGAGATCTAACCTACTGGCCAAGCTGCGACAAAGCTGCACGGAGGGGCACGCTGGAAATACGGATTATTCCTGCGTAAGGCATATACATCTCCTGGACCAGGAAAATTGCAGCCGAAACGGAAACGGCTGCAACGAAAAACGTAGCGATGACGGTTCCATTGACAGGAGCGAACAGACCCCAGCTTAGAAAAATGAAAGTCAGCCAGAAAACGACCACGATCAATAATGGTTTGGAAACCATGAGGGTGCCTTGTTCAAACATCAACCAACGAGATTGCCCGATCTCCGTTGCCAGACTCAACGCATCAGACCGCAGCAATCGTTGTCGGTCATCTTTCGGCGAGAGTCCTTCGATCGCGTTATAAAGGGCGTCTGACCGGCCTATGGTGGGGGCTAACTCAGCCATTTGCGACATTTGCTGGGGCCACAGCCGATCCATTATGTGGATAACCTCGCTATGGAGAACCTCACGCGATTCCTTTGCCTCCGGGCCATAGCGAGCAAGCGTGCGGTCGAGCGAAATGACATTGGCAGACATCTGAAGCAGCGCGCTGCTTTGCGCGTCATAAGACTCCTTGGCCGAAGCGATGAGTAAGCCGAGAACCAGCGCCGCCATCGTTCCAACCAGTCCCATCCCTAACTTCACCACGTTTTTGGAGTCATCACTGAGATGATCCTCGGGTAAGACACGGCGCAGGGGCATGCCTAACAAACCGGCGCCGAAGATCAGGCAGAACGTGATTACGCTGACGACGATGTAACTCATGATCACCTCTTTAGAATGCCGAGTGAGAAGCAATTCAATTTATCAAACTACGCAATAGGGCTGAAACCGCGCGGTGGGCAAGCCCCACAGCGGGTCTGAGGCTGGTGCTCGCCGATATGCTCGGGACCGAGGCGGTCTGGTGAACGGCGGAGCGCATCCGCACTTACGAACCTGCCCAATGTACTTTAACGAATCACGGTCGACAGTGATGTTTGTCACCGTAAAGCTGAGACGAAAGAGGGAGCATCGATTCTAGCGCAGTGTCGGAATTCTCCAAGGACGCTTCTTCCCCATGCCGGTCCAAACATCTTCGCAAGCGCTAGAAGCATGGAGCCGATATGTTGAAGATGATCATTTGGATCTGCAGTTAGTCCGCGCCGAAGTAGCCAGCTCGTGGCAACGCTGCCGCAGTCTCAAAGTCAGCCCTTTCGACGAGCCAGGAGTCTCGATCGATCAAGCGGTGTTTCGCGAGCACCTCTTCCAGCGTCAGCCTCTGATCAAGCTGGCCCGCCCATTCATGGAAAGCCTGTATAACTTCGTCCGCGGCTCGGGCTTCGAGGTGATTTTGACCGACGAGGTGGGAGTGCTGCTTGAGGTATTGGGCGACATGGATATCATGGGCCGAACCAAGCGAGTGCAGCTTTGTCCGGGAGGCAATTGGAGCGAAGCCAGCAGGGGTACGAATGCCATTGGCACCGCCATCGCTGAGAGGAAACCGGTGCAGATTTACGCCTGGGAGCATTACTGCCAGCCCCACCACTTCCTGACTTGCTCCGCAGCGCCTATCTTCGATGTGGACGGATCCATCCTTGGAGCCCTCGACTTAAGCGGCGACTACCACCTCGCGAATCCTCACACTCTGGGCATGGTGGTGGCCGCGGTCAACGCCATCGAGAGCCAGCTTCGGGTACAGCGCATGACCAACAAGCTCTATCGTGCCTATCGCTATTCCAACATTCTGCTGGAGAACATGTCGGATGGCCTTATCTCGATCGACAACCACGGCATCGTCACCGAGCTGAACGCGAGGGGAGCGGAACTGCTTGGAGTGACTCCGGCGTTTGCCAAAGGCTGCCACGTGGATGGGATTAATGATGCCACCGCGGCCATCCTGCCTATCCTCTCCGACGGGTTAGAACACGAAGAGAAGCAGATCGTCATCAACAGAATCGGCAGGGAGATCCGCAGCTCAGCTTCGCTGCTGCGCGACGATAACGGAACCATTATCGGTGCCGTCGCCGTGCTGCACGAAGTCGGACGTGAACCTGTCCGGCGTTCCAGCTCGAAACGATCGCACTGCTACACGTTCGACGACATTGTGGGAGAGAGTCCCGCCATCAGCGCCTTGAAAGACTCGGCTAAGCTGGCGGCAGCCAGCCCATTCACGGTACTGATCAGCGGTGAGACCGGCACCGGTAAGGAGCTGTTCGCACAAGCCATTCATGCGGCGAGCCCCCGCTGCCAGCTTCCGTTTATCCCTATCAATTGCGGAGCCATGCCGGAATACCTGGTTGAAAGCGAGCTGTTCGGCTACGAAGACGGAGCGTTTACTGGTGCACGAAAGGGCGGCAAGCCCGGAAAGTTCGAGAGTGCCAATGGCGGCACCATTTTCCTGGATGAAGTTGGCGACATGCCGCTCAGTGCACAGATGAAGTTGCTGCGGGTAATCCAGGAGCGGAAGATCTCGCGCGTGGGCTCGTCGCGCGAGACGCAGGTGGATGTGCGCATCATCGCAGCCACCCACAAAGACTTGTACGCGGAGGTAAAAAACGGAACCTTCCGGGAAGATCTTTACTACCGCTTGAACGTGCTGGCCATACACATTCCGCCATTACGGGAGCACATTGAGGACTTGCCCGCTTTGGCCGCGGAGCTGGTGAGCAAGATCGCACGGCGCTTCAACAAGGGTGAGATGCGAATCGGTGACGACTTCCTGCGCAAGTTGCAGTTCCACACCTGGCCGGGAAATATCCGCGAGCTGGAAAACGCCATCGAGCGAGCCGTGATTCGCGCCGGCTTCGATGGAATGCTGACCGGCGATCTGGTGGATCTTCGCAGTCAGCCTGCGCCGCCCGTAGAGACGGAGCGGAAGCCGTCCCGGCTGAAGTCATTGCGCGAGTCGGAAAAAGACCTGATCGCGGAAGCGCTGGCTTCGAATCATGGCAACGTCAAGAAGACAGCGTTGGAGCTGGAGATTGGACGCAATACCCTGTACCGCAAGATGAAAGAGTACGGAATTGGTGCATAAGTGTGAAATTCAGCCGGCAACGGCAGTATGCGTTAAGGAAGTAGGCTGTATCTCTATGTCCCAGGATGGAACATGCTCCATGCTCCATTTTGGATCACGCGCAACATCTCTTGTTTCCTCACCCGAAAAGCAATCTACCGCAACCTGCTTGTTTCCAAATAGAACCGCGGTCCCTGATCGGGAAATTCAAGGGCATTTTTCATGGCCCCTATCTTGCATATTGATTCATAGAGTGGATTGTATTCCTCCACCGTCGCACGGCAGTCCCTGTCTGGAAAGCGCTAGTCGTCGCGGCATCGCCGCGCCCCGGACTGCCGTCCACGCCACCGATCACTTGGTTTGTAAACACGATTTCGACGGCTGACCGATGGCTACCAGGTTTCATCGGCCGCCGCCAAAAAAGGAGAAGTAACTCATGCCTGTTGCAGAACTGGTAAAAGAATCCTCCGTGGAAGGCGCACTCGACACCATTCGCAAGAGTGGCAAAGTCCGTGCCAAGTACGAAAACTTTATTGGTGGCAAATGGGCGCCACCGGTTAAGGGTAAGTACTTTGTCGATCACAGTCCGATCAATGGCGAGCCGATCGCCGAGATCGCCAAATCAACCCCCGAAGACGTGGAAAAAGCTCTGGACGCGGCGCATGCGGCAAAAGACGCCTGGGCCCACACCTCGCCGGCGGCGCGCGCGGCCATCCTCAATAAGATCGCCGACGTGATGGAAGAGAATCTGGAAATCCTGGCCGTGGCCGAGACCATCGACAATGGCAAGCCGATCCGCGAGACCCGCAATGCCGACGTTCCGCTGTCGATCGACCATTTCCGTTATTTCGCCTCCTGCATTCGCGCCGAAGAGGGCGCGCTGGGCGAACTCGACAACGATACCATCGCTTATCATTTCAAAGAGCCGCTGGGCGTAGTTGGACAAATCATCCCCTGGAACTTTCCCCTCCTGATGGCAGCCTGGAAACTGGCTCCTGCCATTGGCGCCGGCAACTGCGTGGTAATCAAGCCGGCATCGAATACTCCCCTAAGCCTGTTGGTGTTTGCGGGACTGATTGGCGACATCGTGCCTCCGGGCGTCCTCAATGTCGTCACCGGACCGGGCGGCGAGATTGGCAAGGCGCTGGCCAGCAATCCCCGGATTAACAAAATCGCTTTCACCGGCGAAACCACCACCGGCCGGCTCATCATGCAGTACGCCTCCGAGCCGATCATTCCCCAGACGCTGGAACTGGGCGGCAAATCTCCCAACATCTTCTTCGCCGATGTGATGGACGCGAACGATGCCTTCCTCGACAAGTCGCTGGAAGGTTTCGCGCTGTTCGCCTTCAATAAGGGCGAAGTTTGCACTTGCCCATCGCGGGCGCTGGTACAGGAATCGATCTTCGATGAGTTCATGGACCGGGCCGTGGCTCGCGTGAAGAAGATCAAAGTCGGCAATCCGCTTGACCCCAGCACCATGATGGGAGCGCAAGCCTCGAAGGATCAGCTGGAGAAGATCCTGAGCTACATCGACGTAGGCAAGAAGGAAGGCGCGAAATGCCTGACCGGCGGTAAACAGGCGCACATCGGCGAGGAGTTCGAGAACGGCTACTATGTCGAGCCGACCGTATTCAGCGGCAACAACAAGATGCGCATATTCCAGGAAGAAATCTTTGGTCCGGTACTGTCTGTGACCAAGTTCAAGACTCTGGAAGATGCCATCGAGATCGGCAACGACACGGTGTATGGCCTGGGCGCAGGCGTGTGGTCGCGCAACGGCACCACTGCTTATCGCGTGGGACGCGAGATCAAGGCGGGTCGCGTGTGGACCAATTGCTATCACCTGTATCCGGCGGGCGCGGCGTTCGGTGGCTACAAGCAATCAGGATTCGGACGCGAGACGCACAAGATCATTCTTGAGCATTATCAACAGACCAAGAACTTGTTGGTCAGCTATAGCCCGAAGGCACTGGGCTTCTTTTAATCGTCTTTGATCTGTCGAAACGGTCGAACTCCGCCGGCTACGGGAGAACTCTCGCCAGCCAGTGCGGCTGCTCGAACCGGCGCGGGACGCTGCCGAGAACATAGAGAGGGCCTGCTTCCAGGCTCTCTCTCTTCATCCTTGGTTGGAGAGCGTCCAGGGCAGCCTAAGAAGGGCGAAACACTGTTACTCAAAATCCCAACTCATCAGTCCGGTTATCCGCTGCTGTGACCAGCAGGGATCAGGAGATAAAGCAATGCCAACTGTTGCAACTGTAACCAAATCTGAACCACAAGCGACCCCCTCCAAGATTTCCGCCAGAGCCAGCGTACTTAAGGAGCAGCTATTGGAAGTTACTCCGGAGATTTCCTATGAGCGCGCTGAACTGGTAACCGAGTCGTACCGGGAAACCGAAGGCCTGCCCATCATCTTACGGCGCGCCAAAGCACTGGAAAAAATTCTGGCGAAGATGACAGTCCGCATCGAGCCACACGAAATGATCGTCGGCAGTCACACTCCCAAGCCGCGCAGCTCCCCCATCTTCCCGGAGTATTCGTTTGCCTGGATTGCGGCTGAATTTGATCGGCTCGAAAAACGCACGGGAGACGTCTTCCTTATCTCGGACGAGTGCAAGAAGAGATTAGGGAAGGTCTTCGAATACTGGCAAGGTAAGACGACTCAGGAATATGCGGCGAATCTTATGCCCCCGGATGCCAAAGCGGCACAGGCCAATGGCGTGTTCACCGTGGGCAATTATTTCTTCCTGGGAGTTGGGCACATCACCGTCGACTACGGTCTGGTGCTGCAAAAAGGCTTCCTCGGGATCAAATCCGATGTGGCCTGCGAAAAAGCCAAGCTGGACCTGACCAAGCCTGAGGATCTGAAGAAGTCTCAGTTCCTGCAAGCGGTCGAAATCGTTTGCGACGCGGCGGTGGCGTTCGCCGAGCGTTATGCGAAGAAGGCGGAAGAACTGGCGCGGACCGAGACCAACCCTCAAACCAAGCTGGAGTTAGCTCAGATCGCCCAGAATTGCCGGCGTGTCCCGGCCCATGGCGCACAGAGCTTTTACGAGGCGCTGCAGTCCTTCTGGTTCGTGCAGTTGATCATCCAACTCGAGTCGAACGGCCACTCCATCTCACCCGGCCGCTTTGACATGTACATGTTCCCCTATTTTGAGAAGGACATCGCTGCCAAGAAACTCACTCGCGAACAGGCTCTGGAGTTAGTGGAGTGTCTGTGGGTGAAATTCAATGAGATTAACAAAGTACGCGACGAAGGCTCGACCAAAGCCTTCGGCGGCTACCCCATGTTCCAGAACCTGATCGTCGGCGGGCAGACCGCGGACGGCCGCGACAGCACGAACGACATGTCCTATCTCTGCATGGAAGCGACGGAGAACGTCAGACTGCCTCAGCCCTCGCTGTCGATCCGCTTCCATCAGGGAACACCGCAGAAGTTCCTGATCAAGGCCAGCGAAGTAGCCTCCCTTGGTCTGGGTATGCCTGCCATGTACAACGACCATGTTGTCATCCCGGCGCTGGCAGCCCGCGGTGTGAGCCTGGAAGACGCTCGCGATTATGACATCATCGGTTGCGTTGAGCCCCAGAAGGGTGGCAAGACCGAAGGCTGGCACGATGCGGCCTTCTTCAGTCTGGCCAAGTGTTTCGAGTTGGCGTTGAATGACGGCGCCGACCCGGCTACGAAAATCCAGCTGGGTCTGCATACCGGCACGCTGGAAACCATGTCTACTTTCGAAGACGTTCTGGCTGCTTACATCAAGCAGATCGAGTACTTCGTTCAACTACTGGTGATCAGCGACAACTGCTGCGACATTGCCCATGGAACACTTTGCCCGCTGCCTTTCCTGTCCTCCATGGTTCAGGATTGCGTAGGGAAGGGAAAGTCTCTGCAAGAGGGCGGTGCGCATTACAACTTCACCGGACCGCAGGGGGTCGGCGTAGCCAACGTGGGCGACGCATTGGCGGCACTGAAGACTGTGGTCTACGACGACGGCTTGGTGGATCGAAAGACGCTGGCAGCAGCCCTCAGGAAGAATTGGCAAGGCTGCGAGAAGGTCCGCCAGACCATGCTGAACAAGGCGCCCAAGTTCGGCAACGACGACGATGTTGCTGACGGACTGGCCCGCCTGGCTGCGCGTATCTACTGCCAGGAAGTGGAGAAATACACCAATCCGCGCGGCGGCCGATTCCAGGCTGGACTGTACCCGGTTTCCGCAAACGTGCCTCTGGGCACGGTCGTGGGGGCATTGCCGGATGGGCGCGTCGGCGGTACTCCTCTGGCCGATGGCGTTTCCCCGGTTTCCGGCAGAGACGTTCATGGTCCGACGGCAGCCGCGAAATCCGTGGCCAAGCTGGATCATGAAATCGCTTCCAACGGAACCCTGTTCAACCAGAAATTCCATCCCACCGCGCTGACCGGCGAGTCAGGCTATGAGAATCTCGCCGCCTTGGTGCGGACTTACTTCAGTCTAGGTGGAATGCATGTGCAGTTCAACGTAATCAGCAAGGAAACCTTGCAGGATGCACAACGCAATCCGGACAAGTACCGTAGCCTGGTGGTTCGCGTAGCCGGATACAGTGCGTTCTTTACCTCACTCGACCAGAGCCTGCAAGAAGACATCATCGCCCGGACCGAACATAAGTTCTAGGTTCCAGCGCGACGGTGAAATCGGCGGTTCTTCAACCACGGGGGCAGCGGGTTCTTAGCCTGCTTCCCCCAACTTCTCCGCCTCCGCGGAGCGAGGACACATGACAAGCGGAGTTGTTTTCGATATTCAGCGCTTTACCCTGCACGACGGTCCAGGTATCCGAACAGCGATTTTTATGAAAGGATGTCCGCTTCGCTGCGCCTGGTGTCAGAATCCCGAATCCATCCGCCGGAGTCCGCAGATCTCGTATTTTCCGGCGCAGTGCATCAAGTGCGGGTTCTGTGTAGCGGCCTGTCCAGAAAAAGCGGTGCGCCCGGCAGGTAAGAACCTCGTCGAAAAGGTCAACCTGACTCTGTGTACCCACTGCGGCCTTTGCGCGCGGGCCTGCTGCTCGGGTGCATTGAAAATGATCGGGGAATCGATGACGGTAGAGCAGACATGCGACGCCGTGATGCGCGATTTTTCCTTCTATCAAAATTCCAAGGGCGGTGTGACCTTTACCGGCGGCGAGCCTACCTATCAGCCCGAGTTTCTTACTGCGATGGCGAAGGAATTCAAGAAGCTCGGCTTGCATCTGGTGATCGAGACGTGCGGCGCATTTAAGTGGGATTCAGTCGCGGAAGCGTTGTCGCTCATGGACATCTTTTACTTCGATGTAAAACACGTGGACGACGCCAAGCACCGGGAGTTTACCGGCGAAGGTTGCGCTGAGATTCTGGAAAACGCAAAACGCATCGATCAACTTCAGCGGCCGATCCGGGTTCGCGTGCCCCTCATACCCGGTTTCAACGATAGCCCGGATGAGTTTGCCGGCATTCTGCACTTTGCTGCCGGTCTGAAGAATCTCGACAAGGTGCAGGTACTTTCCTATCACAAGTTCGGCGTCGCCAAGTATGAGCGGGTCGGGGTGGGATACCCATTACCGGAGATCGAAAGTCCCTCCAACGAAGCAGTTGCCGCATTGTTGGTGCTGGCCGACAAAGAGAATGTCGCTTGTACGTTGTAAGCCGCCCGACTCGAACTGCGCTTTTGCCGAAGAGTCAGCGAACAACAACTTCGTCCCCGATCCGTCCGGCGTCGCGGCAACCTTCGCTCAAGGCACGGCCTTTACCGAACCAGCCAGATACGGTGACTCAGTTCACCGTGAGCGGCCCGATTACGCTGGCCATGCTGTCACTCAGCTTGATAGAACGCTTGCAGCGGTCAGAGATTTCCACGCACGGTTAACACGGGACAGTGGGCGTGCTGCAAAGTATAGTGTGTGGACGAGGCCAGGTAGGTCGCTATGCGGCCTGCTGGATGAGCTCCCAGAACAATCAAGTCTGCGGAGCACATGTCGGCTTTGCGTACGATCTGCTCGGCCGGCACTCCGAGCTCCACGGTCAGTTCGACCCTCTGCCGCAGAGCGCTTTCCGGGGGAAGCAGTACGGCCAGTTCCTTCCTATATTCCTCTTGCAGCTTGAGCGGCTCGTGGCTGGCGGCCGCCTTAGGTATCACGTGCAGCAGCGTGAGCGATGCCTCGTCGGCTTGGGCCAAAGCCAGGGCATAAGGCAGAGCACGATACGATGCCTCGTGAAAGTCCGTCGCGTAGAGAATGCGGCTAAAGCGCTCCGGAGTGTCGCCAACATTCGGTCCGATGGTCATAACCGGACAAGCTACGACCCGAAGCAGATCTTCGGCCACCGATCCGGACAACAGCTTTTGCCAACCTCCCAGGGCCCGCGTGCCGAGGGCCACCAGCACCACGCCTTTTTCGCCGACAATCTCGGAAACGACGCTCCAGACTTCACCGGGACGAACGATCCCTTCGTAGGACAAGCCGACCAGCGCGTCCGAGGCCAGCAATACCCGCATTTTATTCTGAAGTTCTTCAGGTCCGGGCTGATTGTCGTTCCGCTGCGGGATCTCGGGTTCTGCTTCAACGGCCAGTGATTTCGAGAGTGCGTGCACCACCAGAAGATGACAATGGAATCTCCGGGCCAGGGCCGTAACGTTGGGAAGAGCACGATTCGCCGCCGGCGAGAAATCTGTTCCGAAGAGGATTGTCTTGCCCGCTAAGTCGAAAAAGAGTGAGTTGGAAATCACATGAAGCCTCCACGGAGATAACTGAAGAGAGCTTTCAGTCCTACCCTTAGCCTTACGTCGCCTTGCGTTGCCTAGTCAGTGACCCTAATCACAAGCTCTAGTGAGAGAATTGGTCGCGCGAGAATGCCACTCTCCGGAGATGTCCGTCCGACCTCG
Source organism: Candidatus Korobacteraceae bacterium (assembly GCA_049695855.1). Taxonomy (GTDB): domain Bacteria; phylum Acidobacteriota; class Terriglobia; order Terriglobales; family Acidobacteriaceae; genus Bog-257. The sequence continues at coordinate 175,731 of JBAVSY010000012.1, forward strand.
ACCTTCTTAGGTTGCTGGGACTTTCGTTAGCGGGCATCCGCCGGACTGTGGCAAAAGAGTGATGGATAGAAGAGACGGCTCGCAGGCTTCCGGGGCGACGACGAAAATAACCGCGGGACAAGAAATATCGGCATTACCCGTGGCGCATAGGGGCGCACCGGCGCGCGACTATGCACTACTTCTGGATTGGTTCCTTCTCTTCAGGCTTCGGGGGATTGCCGTTCAAGGAATCTTTGAAGCTTCTGATTCCTTCTCCCAAGCCTTTGCCCAGTTCAGGTAGCTTCTTCGGTCCAAAGACCAGCAAAGCAATAAAGAGAATCACCAGCAGGTGCATGGGCTGAAACAAGTTGTCGAGCACAAGTACCTCTCACCGTGTCTTAAGTCTAGTCCAGAGATGCACTGGAAATCTATGGCGCAGAGCACAGCATCCTGTGATGCGTGTTGCTGCCCCGGGGACGACCGGGGAATCTGACAACTTATAAGCCATCGATATTGAAAACCGCTTCCTTCACGGTGCGTACCTGCGGCACCCATGCTCTGGAGTTTATCGGAGTAAGTTAGGCCGACCACAGCTTTGCTATCCGATGTGAACATTTACTTCGGTAGGAGCGACGGGTGAAACCGTCTCCGCTCGCTCGGCGCAGAACGAGGAATTTCGAATTAACCACACACGTGGGTGATGCGCCTCACAGACAACACCCCCTCATGGGCAATAACGTTTTGGTGTTATCGGTTTAGTTCTACGAAGTGGTCCGAACTGCTCGAAGAGCAGCCTGCCTTCCGCTGTTTAGACCCAGATATGGGCCCACAATTGAACCGGATTCTCCCAAACCGGGCTGCACACGTATACACGTTTCCAATCTCGCTGTTGTTGTATTCCACATTATTGAGGACTGCGGCTGCCGTTATATCAGGTTGGCGTTGTCGAGGCTCTCGCCAGAGCAAACCCGAAGGGGCGATGTTGTTCTCACTCTTGATTCTTAACACTCGTTACTAGGAGGACTTCAGATGACGAAAGAGGCGTTGGGATTAATCGAAACTCGGGGCCTGATCGCCAATATTGAAGCGGCTGACGCTATGGTAAAAGCCGCAAATGTTGTTCTGATCGGTCAGGTCAAAATCGGTGCCGGCTTAGTCACCGCCATGGTTCGCGGCGATGTCGGCGCAGTCAAGGCAGCTACCGACGCAGGTGCTGCTGCCGCTCAGAAGGTGGGTGAAGTGGTTTCTGTTCACGTCATCCCCCGGCCACACGCGGATGTCGAAAAAGTCATACCCCAAGGCTTTGAGACTGTATTGGAACCGGCATTGGAGACCAGATAGGAATTCAGCCGGCGAACTTGGCTTTCGATACCGATTCGGAGGAATGACCGATGGAAGAAGAACTGATTACCAAAGTTATGCAAGAAGTGATGAAGCGCGTGGGCAACGGCGGCAACGGCTCGGCAGCCGTGGCGGTCGTGGACGAGCCCAAGGCTCCACCATCCTTTTTGCCTGCTGAACTGGTGCCGCTCACGGAATTCGTGGGCATTGGCATGGGCGACACGCAAGGCATCGTGATTGCCAATCTGGATCCCATGATCCACAAACTGATCGGATTTGATCCGAAGTATCGCTCCATCGGAGTTATCGGTGGACGTACCGGAGCCGGTCCGCATCTGATGGCCGCCGATGAAGCCATCAAGGCCACCAACACGGAAGTCATCATGGTCGAAATGCCCCGCGATACCAAAGGCGGAGCCGGCCATGGCAACCTGATCGTATTCGGAGCGGAGGACGTTTCCGACGCACGTCGCGCCGTCGAGGTCACTCTGGAAGCTCTCCCTAAATACTTTGGCGATGTGTATGCCAACGATCAGGGCTACACCGAGAACCAATACACCGCGCGTGCCAGCAAAGTGTTGAAGTACGCGTTAGGCGCTCCGGAAGGCCGGGCTTTTGGATTGATTTTGGGTGCGCCGGCAGTAATCGGCATGCTCATGATCGATACCGCGGTCAAGGCGGCGGACGTCGAGGTTCTTGGGTTTGCTTCTCCCAAGAAGAACACCAGTCTTACGAACGAAGTATTCATCTGGGTCACCGGTGATTCTGGCGCGGTTCGTCAAGCCGTCATCGCAGGACGCGAAGTAGGCAACAAGCTGCTCGCTGCCTGGGGACAGCCGCCTAAATCAGCAACAGGTAACCCATACATTTAAGGGAGCAGTTCAATGGCAAAAAGACAAAAACGCTTCGAAGTACTCGCTGAGCGTCCGGTCAACAAAGACGGATTCATCAAAGAGTGGGTTGAAGTGGGCCTGGTCGCCATGGACAGCCCCAACGACCCCAAACCCAGCATCAAAATCCAAAATTGCAATGTAGTGGAACTGGATGGAAAGCGTCGTGAAGATTTCGACATGATCGACACTTTCATCGCCGACCATTGCATCGACAAGTCGGTAGCCGAAGAAGCCATGGCCATCGATTCCCAGGAATTCGCTAAATGGCTGGTCGACATCAACGTTCCCCGCAACAAGATTGTTCGCCTCTCGGTTGGCATGACGCCGGCCAAGATCGTGGACGTCCTGAAGCGTATGAATGTAGTGGAACTGATGATGGCCATGCAGAAGCTACGGGCTCGCCGCACGCCTGCCAACCAGGCTCACGTAACCAACCTCAAGGATTCGGCGCCCATGCTGGCGGCGGATGCGGCTGAGGCCGGGTTACGCGGGTTCAGCGAAATCGAGACCACGGTCGGCGTCGCGGCCTATGCCCCGATGAATGCTCTCTCACTGCTGGTGGGAGGACAAACCGGCCGGCCAGGCGTGCTCTCTCAGTGTGCCGTTGAAGAAGCCGCGGAACTCATCATGGGTATGCGTGGACTCACGCACTATGCCGAGACGGTCTCCGTATACGGCACCGAACAGGTGTTCATCGACGGCGATGACACACCCTGGTCAAAGTCATTCCTGGCTTCCGCCTACGCTTCGCGCGGTCTAAAAATGCGCTACACCTCGGGCACGGGCTCGGAAGTGCAGATGGGATACGCCGAAGGCAAATCCATGCTGTACCTGGAAGTTCGCTGCATCATGATTACCAAAGGTGCAGGCGTGCAGGGATTGCAGAACGGCTCCATCAGCTGTATCGGAGTACCGGGATCTGTTCCCGCAGGCATTAAGACCGTTCTGGCAGAGAACGTGTGCACGGTGCTGTTGGATCTTGAAGTGGCGTCGGGCAACGACCAGACGTTTACTCACTCCCCGATTCGCAACACGGCGCGCATGCTCATGCAGTTCCTGCCCGGCACCGATTACATCTTCTCCGGCTACGCTGCCGAACCAAACTACGACAACATGTTTGCCGGCTCTACGCACGACGTAGACGATTATGACGACTACCTCGTGCTGCAACGCGACCTGCAGGTGGATGGTGGCTTGCAACCGGTAACCGAAGCTGACGTAATCGCGGTTCGCAACAAGGCCGCTCGTGCCTTGCAGGCCGTATTCGAGGAAATCGGACTTCCTGCCATCACCGACAAAGAGGTGGAGGATGTCACTTACGCTCATGGCACCAAGGACATTGGTATCCGCAACGTTCCCGAAGATCTCCGCGGCGTCGAAGACATGATGAAGCGGGGAGTCACCGGCCTCGATGTGGTCCGGGCCTTGGCGAAACATGGCTTCACCGATGTGGCTGAGGCCGTCTTGACGATGCTGAAAGGCAAAGTCTCGGGCGACTATCTCCACACCTCGGCACTCTTCGATCGCAACTTCGAAGTACTGAGTGCGGTCAACGATGCCAATGATTATGCGGGGCCGGGCAGCGGCTACCGTCTGGAAGGTGAACGCTGGGAGCTGTTGAAGAACATTCCCCAGGCTATCAGTCCGGCAGACATTTAGATCGGGAGGGTTTCAAAATGAACGTATCAGAAGAAATGGTGAAACAGGTCATCCTGGAAGTGCTGCAGCAGATGCAGTCGAACGGTTCCACGACCGTTCGCCGGGAAGAACAGGTTCCGCCCCTCTCGTTCAATGAACTTGGGTCGGCTAAACCTGGAACAGATCGCAACGAAGTGGTTATAGGAGTGCCTCCGGCTTTCGGCAAGGCAATGACCAAAACCATTATCAACATCCCCCATGCCGAAGTATTGAAGGAAGTCATGGCGGGAATCGAAGAAGAAGGATTGAAGGCGCGTCTGGTGCGGGTCAACAAGACCGCGGACGTAGGCTTCATCGGACACGAAGCGGCCAAGCTGAGCGGCTCCGGCGTGGGCATCGGGATCATCTGCCGCGGGACCTCGGTCATTCACCAGAAAGACCTGGCTCCGCTGCAGAACCTCGAACTGTTCCCGCAATCACCTCTGGTGGAGCGGGAAACGTTCCGCGCCATGGGACGCAATGCCGCCAAATATGCCAAAGGGGAGCGGCCCACGCCTGTACCGGTGCGCAATGACCCAATGGCACGACCGAAATATCAGGGCTTGGCTGCCTTGCTCCATAACAAAGAAACGCAATATGTAAAGCCCGACATGCCAAGCATGGAACTCACACTGCAGCGTTAAGTCGGCGAGGAGACAAATTCATGGCTACAACGGAAATCAGTATTTCTCCTGAACTCATTGCCGAAGCCGTACGGCGAGCGATGGCCTCGCTTGGCGAATCCAACGGTCACGCGGCAGTTGCAACCCAACCCGCCACGGGGAAGCTCGACGCCAAGAAGGACTATCCCCTTAGCAAGAAACGGCCCGACCTGGTGCGTTCGGCTACTGGTCTCGGTCTCGAAGAAATCACCCTGGAAAAAGCAGTTTCCGGCAAGCTGACCTTCGACGACGTGAAGATTCGGCCCGAAACCCTGGAGTATCAGGCGCAAATAGCCGAGAGCGCCGGCCGGCCTCACCTGGCGCGCAATCTCCGCCGTGCCGCGGAGATGACGCGCATTCCGGATGCGCGGGTGTTGGAAATTTACAACTGCCTGCGTCCTTACCGGTCCACCAAGCAGGAACTCCTGAACATTGCCTCCGAACTGGAGAACAAATATCAGGCGCAGATCTGCGCAGCATTGGTTCGTGAAGCTGCTCAGGTTTACGAAAAACGTGGACGCATCAAGAAGTAATTCCGAGTTGCCCGATATGGCTTACATAGCTGGTGTTGATGTTGGAAATAACACGACGGAAGTGGCAGTGGCAGAAATCGATGGCAAGGGCAACGCCCGATTTCTGTCCAGTGCCATGGCCAGAACGATTGGGATTAAGGGCACGCTGCGTAATGCCATGGGCATCATCGATGCGCTTGATCAGGCCCTGAAAATTGCAAACCTGCCGCGCAACCAGATCGACGTGGTGCTGCTGAATGAGGCGACACCCGTCATCGGCGATATCGCCATGGAAACGATCACCGAGACGGTGATCACCGAGTCGGCCATGATCGGCCATAACCCCTCCACTCCCGGAGGGCAAGGCCTGGGACAGGGGCTCACCATTGGCCTGCATGAGCTGGCTCGCACCAGTCCAAATCACCAGCCCTGGATCGTGATCGTACCCGGCGCGGTCGAATTCAAAGATGCAGCAGCGCAGATCAACGCGGCAAGCTCGCGTGGTGTCAGTATTGCCGGAGCTATCGTTCAGAAAGATGATGCTGTGCTCATCGACAACCGGCTGGAGAAGCCGGTGCCGATCGTAGATGAGGTCAAATATATCGACCGGGTGCCGCTGGGAATGCCGGCGGCCGTCGAAGTCGCCCGGCCAGGACGCACTATCGAGAAGCTCTGCAATCCTTACGACATCGCAACCCTTTTTCACCTCGAATCGGAGGAGACCAAGCGGGTGGTGCCGGTGGCGCGAGCCCTGATGGGAACCCGCAGCGCCGTGGTCATCAAGACGCCAAAGGGAGACATCGAAGAGCGCCGGATCCCTGCCGGCAAAATCACCCTGATCGGTCATAAGCAGAAGGCGGAAGTGCCGGTCGACGAGGGCGCCGACGCCATCATGGAGAAGCTGGCGAGTATCTGTCCGCTGGAAGAAATTCACGCTGAAGCCGGGACCAACGTCGGCGGGATGTTCGAGCAAGTTCGCAAGGTCATGGCTGATCTTACCGATCAACCGGTCAGCGCCATTCGCGTGCAGGACATCATCGCGGTCGATACCTTCAAGCCGCAACAAGTGTTAGGAAGCCTGGCCGGCGAATATGCCATGGGTAATGCCGTAGGACTTGCGGCCATGGTGCAGACGCAAAAGCTGCCGATGCAGCGGCTGGCAAGGAAGCTGGAGGAGGAAATTGCCGTCTCCACCGTGGTCGGCGGAGTTGAGGCGGAGATGGCAATCCGCGGAGCCTTGACCACTCCCGGCACCAAGCCGCCACTGGCAACTCTCGATTTGGGCGGCGGCTCGACCGATGCTTCCATCATCAACGAGAGTGGCCAAATTCGCAGTGTTCACCTGGCCGGCGCTGGAGACATGGTCACGCTCCTGATCGATACCGAACTGGGGCTGAATGACTTCGAACTGGCGGAGGATATCAAGAAATATCCTCTGGCCAAAGTCGAGACGCTGTTTCACATGCGTCATGAGGACGGTTCGGTTCAGTTCTTTCATGAGCCGCTCGATCCCCGGCTGTTTGGGAGGGTGGTGGTATTGGCCGACAACGGACCGATACCGCTGGAAACCAAAGAACTGCTGGCCCGCATTGTTGCCGTTCGGCAACAGGCGAAAAAGAAGGTTTTTGTGCGCAATGCTCTGCGGGCGCTGGAAAGAGTTGCGCCGGCAGGCAATATCCGCCTGATCAATTTCGTGGTGCTGGTGGGAGGATCGGGTCTGGATTTTGAGATTCCAAAAATGATTTCCGACGCACTCTTCGAATATGGAGTGGTGACTGGCCGGGCCAACGTGCGCGGCACCGAAGGCCCACGCAATGCTGTGGCTACCGGGCTTGTGCTGGCGCATGCCAAAGAGCATAAGGGGCGGAATTAATGTCTGACTACAGCCCCATGGCCGACGATCGCCGGCCCAGTGTTCGCATGTTGCTGACGCATGCCACAGGCGTCGATTTGCAGGCTGTGTTCTGTGGTCTGGAAGAAGAGGGCATTCCGGTTGAAGTGCAGGAAGTGCCGCGCGGGGGAGCCGTAGCGCTGGCGAAAGAAGCGGCGCATATGTCGCCCCTTAACGTGGGTATCGGAGTGAATGGAGACGAGCAGGCAGTGGTGCTGCATCATCGCGATCTGCCTGCTGACCACCCCCTGTTCGTGGTCAGATTACGGGATGCTCGCGGTGGGGAGTTGCGGCGGCTGGGAATTAACGCCGCGCGATTGGTGAAGGGCGAACCCCTGGTGCTTCAGGACGGGATCGCACCCGATCCGCAGAACAACCACCGCAGCGCTGGTGCTACTGATGTTCCCGATGACCTGGTCGAGCGAATTGTGCAATCGGTTCTGGCCGAGCTGGCAAAGGCTTGAGGAAGCGTATGGAAAAGGAAAGTCTCGGACTCATCGAAACCTTGGGATTCGTTCCCGCCATTGAGGCAGCCGACGCCGGATCCAAAGCCGCCAACGTGCACTTTCGGGGCTACGAGCGGGCGCGGGCAGGCCTGATTACGGTGGTTTTCGTGGGTGATGTAGCGGCAGTGCGCGCCGCGGTCAGTGCCGGTGCCGCAGCTGGGCGCCGGGTTGGCACGGTCGTCTCGGTTCACGTGATTGCCCGCCCTGATAGTCAGCTACACATCACGCGAAATGGCACCAGACCAGTGCAGCAGGAAGTCGTGCTAGCACCGGCAGAAGTTGTAGCACCCGCGGAGGTTTCACCAGAGCAAGAGCCGGAACTGGTACCGGTTGAACCTGCTCCTCTAGAAGAAGCGCTACCAGTCGCTGAAGCTACGAGTTCTGAGCAAGCAGTCGAAGAGGACATGATCGCGGTAAGCGAGCCGGAACCCAAGGTCACGCCCATACCGGAAGAAGCCCCTGCGCCCGTGGCTGAAGAGCCGCCGCCGGAAGAAGAGATCACTGCGGAGTCGCTCGGCGGAAACGGTTATCACGAAATCGCCGAAATTGAAGAAGACGTTGAGGCCGTGGTCGCGGCCGCAGCTCCGGTTGGCCATAAAAAGGAAAAGGTTCGCAAGACCAGAAGCAAACGGAAAGCTTGATGTGAACTCCGGCAGTGCAGCCTAGCGCGCGAGCCCGAGAAATCCTAAGGAGTCGACGATATGCAGGTTCTTGAGAATAACCAAACCCAAACCGCCGCCGCGCCGGTGCGCAAGGAACGTCCCAACGTTGAACTTCGTTCCTACGTTTATCTGGACCGGCTACAGCCCCAGTTTGCTGCTTATCTGGGAACCAACATGCGAGGCTATCTCCCGGTAGTTGGAATGGCTTCCATCCTGATTGAAATCGCTCCCGGACTGCTGATTAATCAGGTAGCCGACGCCGCTCTCAAAGCCGCCGACGTTCGTCCCGGGCTGATGGTGGTCGAGCGCCACTTCGGCGTGCTCGAATTTCACTCCAAGGCGCAGGCCGACGTGCAGTATTCGGGCAGCGCTTCGCTGAAGGCGTTGGGAATACCCGTCGAAGAACGGATCAAGCCCAAGATCCTGAACTCGGAAATCATTCACAAGGTCAATGATTATCACACCCAGATGGTCAACGTTTCCCGCGGAGCGTCGGTGCTGATCGCCGGGCAGGACATGTACATCCTGGAAGTTGCGCCAGCCGGCTACATCATTCTGGCGGCCAACGAAGCCGAGAAGAGCGCCAACATCACGTTGGTGGACTGCAGAACGTTTGGCGCGGTCGGCCGCCTCTACCTGGGCGGCAAGGAGTCGGATATTGCCCGGGCGCGCATGGCTGCCGAATCGGCCATTCTGGGAATTATGGGCAGGAGCGAATCCGGTTCTCACGGCGGCTGATGTTAGTAGCAGGCGATTCGCCGATCGCAATGTGTAGATGGTGGACGAAGCTTCATTTAACGGTCGTCCAGGGAATCACGCAGAAGAGGATGCAGTGACCATTCACCCGTTAGCTAACGAAATGTTGAGCGTTTTCGAGGCATCGCTTTGCCTGCAGAAACCAAAATCCCCTAACGGCCCGCTGTTTGCCGGTGTCGATCTTGGAACCGCTTACATCGTCACCGCGGTGGTCAACAGCATGGGGGTTCCGGTGGCGGGCGTGGTGACCCGAAGCGAGTCCAGCATACGCGACGGTTTAGTACTCGACTACATGGGAGCGATCCGGTTACTGCGAGACCAGGTCAACTGTTTGCGGGCAGCTGGATTCAACATCAAGAAAGCTGCTGGAGCCTATCCGCCGGGTACTGTCGGCCGAAATGCGCAGGCGGTTTCCAATGTATTGTTTGCAGCTGATCTAGAGCCGTCGAGCCTGATCGACGAACCCAGTGCGGCAGCCAAGGTTCTGCACATAACTGACGGAGCCGTGGTCGATATTGGCGGCGGTACCACGGGGATCTCCGTGATCAGCGATGGAGAGCCTATCTACACGGCCGACGAAGCTACCGGAGGCACTCACGTCGACCTGGTGTTGGCCGGTCACTTCAAAATTCCAGTAGAGGAAGCAGAGAAAATCAAGACCGACCCGGCAAGGCAGCGCGAAATACTTCCGCTGGTGACACCGGTATTTCAGAAGATGGCCAGCATCGTTAAGCAACATCTCAATGGCTATTCCGTGGACACGTTGTACCTGGTCGGGGGAACGAGTTGTTTTCCGGGAATTGAAACGGTGATGGAACAGGAAACCGGACTCAAAGTTGCCCGCCCGGTGAATCCATTGCTGGTCACACCCCTTGGAATCGCTCTCAGCTGCGCCGAGACGGCGTGACAACGACGGTTTTCAAGGCTGAACAGAAACGTAGCTTGCAAATTGGATTTAGCTACGAGCGACTGACACTTTCATGAACGAGAGACAGGTTCAACACGTGGTTACGGAAGTACTGAAGCGGCTGTTGCCACGCCTGGGCGCGACCGGCGAAGCCGGAACGGTAATCGTCGTCTTCACTGGTGCAACGGTTGGCTTTACTGAAGCCATCCAGCAGGTGCGCTCGCTCATTTTAAAGGGATTCCGGGTGCAGCTGGCGTTTTCGCGGGGAGCGGAACTGCTCTACGCTCGCCTGGTGTGGGAGCAGTTGGAAGGCTTTCCGCATGTGACTCCGGTCGACGAATCGAAGTGGCTTCGCATCCTCAAGGAGGCCCGGGCGGTTGTCGTTCCCCTCTTGAGCGTGAACACGCTCGCGAAGCTGTCGTTGCTGATTGCAGACAATCTAGCCGGCAACCTGATTCTGCACGGCCTGTTCACGGGAAAGCCGGTGATCCTGGCTCAGAACGGCGCCGACCCAGCGGACGCTGGGCGCACGGAATTGGAATTTCACAAAGGAAATCCTGCCCTCGCACAAGCCATTGAGGAACGTTTTCAAGTTGTTCGCAGTTACGGCTGCCGGCTCACCGATGTTGGCCGGTTATCTGACGCGGTCGAAGCTTCGTTCGAGTCAACCAAGGCACCAGCGCTGGGATGTGACGCCCACCTTGCCGCTCCGCGCAGGCCAGCGAAGCTCGACCGCAAAGCCGTCATCGTCACCGCTGCCGATGTGTTGCAGGCTCACCAGTCGGGCCGGCACTTGCAATTCGATTCTTCGGCACGGATGACCCAACTGGCGCGCGAACTGGCATACAAATATGGAATTTCCCTATTGCAGGATGCCTAAGCATCCCGCGGGAAGGGTTGGATCGATATGCGGATAGGACAAGTGATAGGAACCGTGGTCGCCTCGCGGAAACACGAGCGGCTGGTCGGCAGCAAGATTCAGATCGTGCAGCCACTGGAGCCGCGCACCATGATGCCTGAAGGCGAGCCTTTCGTGGCCGTGGACGCGGTGGGTGCGGGAGTAGGCGAGCAGGTACTGATCGTTTGCGGGAGCGCCGCCCGCAAGGCGGTTGACAACGAATCGTCACCCGTGGACGCCACCATCGTGGGCATCATCGATGAAGTCGATATTCCCACGGTCGCGGCACGAACCGGCCGAACCCTGACAACGGCAAGATGAGATTGAACATGAGTTCAAAAATCTATACGCGCAAAGGCGATCTCGGCCAAACCACATTGTTCAGTGGGGAGAAAGTAGCCAAGGACGATCTGCGTCTGGAGGCCTATGGCGCACTGGATGAATTGCAGGCGCAGCTGGGCGTGGCCCGCTCCCTGACGAGGGACGGTGAGTCAGCTGCGATCCTGATAGAGATCCAGCGTGACATCTCGAACGCCTGCTCGGAACTTGCCTCCAATCCGGAGGTGCGAGCCCGGCTGTCGCGACACATTACCCGCAGCGATACGGAAAGACTGGAGCACTGTATTGACTCCTTCACTGCGCGCCAGGCTCTGCCCAAGCACTTCATTCTTCCCGGCAGGACGCAATACAGCGCCACCTTGCACGTAGCGCGGACGGTGTGCCGGCGCGGCGAGCGTCTCATCGTCGGCGTGAATCGCGAAGTGGGTGGCTATGACGAGATTCTGGTTTACTTCAACCGGCTATCCGACCTGCTATTCGTTCTGGCGTGGTCGTCGGAGGTAATGGCTGTGGTAGAAGACGCCGTTCAAGAGGTCATGACCGGCGCAGCGAGATGAGGCTGGATATGAGACTGCCACACGTTGTAGCGGAAATTCTTGCAGGCGCGGCGGAAGCTGAAGCCTCAAACATGGCAGTACCGATGGCGATCGCGGTGGTCGACGCCGAAGGCGGCTTGCAGCTGTTTAGGCGCATGGACGGCACCTTGCCGGCCAGCAGCGAGCTCGCCGTCTCCAAGGCTTACACCGCGGCGGTGCTGCGGATGCCGACCCATGAAGTTGGGGAACTGGCTCAGCCGGGCGGGATATTGTATGGGATTCAGCAAACCCATAACGGCAAAATCATTCTGTTTGGCGGCGGTTATCCACTCTGTATACAGGGGCAAATCGTCGGCGCGATAGGGGTCAGCGGCGGCACGGTCGAACAGGACATGCTGGTTGGCCTGCCGGCGGTTGATCTTCTGCGCGACATTCAACACTGGGCGGACGAACTAAAAGATGTGCTGCCACCCGGCGCGCGAGGATCGATTGCGCTGCCCGGAGTGAAAGAAAAGATACTGCGAGCTTTTGCTGGGCTAGGTGCAGGACTTCCCAAGGGAACGGCTGCGGCCGTGACCGGTGGAGTGCTTTTGGCCCTGGCCTGAGGCTGCAACTCGCTGGCCTGTTGAGTTATTGCTTCTCGTTCGCCAGCGGACGAGGCTATCGAAAAGGTACGGAGGATTGCGATGGAGACCACACCGGAAGTCGTAGCCGGCTTAGTCCAGAAGGTGATTGAAGAACTGACGTCCGGGGCAGGCACGAAGCAGGAAGTAATCGACGGCCTCTTTCCCACCGTGAACGATGCCGTAGAGGCCGGCCTGGCTGCGCACAAAAAGCTCATCGCCATGACGCTGGAGCGGCGCAAGGACATCATCGCCTCGATTCGGAGAAGCGTGCTCGAGCATAACGAAGAGATGTCCCGGATGGCGGTCGAGGAAACGAAACTCGGCCGTTATGAAGATAAGGTGCGGGAAAACATCCTTTGCGCCACCAAAACTCCTGGCGTGGAAGATATCGAGCCGTACGCCCGCAGCGGCGATCATGGCCTGATGTTGCTCGAGTATGCGCCCGTCGGCTTGATCGGAGCGCTGACCCCCATCACCAATCCCACCGGCACCCTGATCAACAACAGCATCGGCATGATCGCTGCTGGCAATGCGGTCATCTTCAACGCGCATCCCAGTGCGAAACGGACCAGCACCCGAATGGTACAGATTATTCACCAGGCCGTCGTCAATGCCGATGGACCGCCGGGACTGGTCTCGTCGGTGAGAAACCCCTCGCTGGAAACCGCCAAAGAGGTCATCGAGCATCCCAAGATCAACATGCTGGTGGCCACCGGAGGCAAGCCGATCGTCAATATCGTGCTTCGTTCCGGCAAGAAGGCGATCGGCGCCGGCGCTGGCAATCCTCCGGCGCTGGTGGATGAGACAGCCATCATCCGCAAAGCTGCGCAGCACATCGTAAGCGGCGCCAGTTTGAACAACGGAATTTTCTGCATCGCCGAAAAAGAAGTGATCGTAGTGGAGGAGGTGGCCGATGCGCTGATCAAGTTCATGCAGGAAACCGGCAGGGCTTATCTGCTGAATCCACAAGAGGTGGAGAAGGTTACCAACCTGGTCGTCACACCAGAGCGCAAGATCAATCCTGCTTACATCGGCAAGAATGTGCAAGTGATTCTGCATGACGCGGGAATCCACGTCGGCGAAGAATATCGCCTGGCAATTTTCGACGCGCCTGCCGACCATCCGTTGGTCTGGCTCGAGCAAATGATGCCGGTTCTGCCTATCGTCCGGGTCAAGGATGTGAACGAAGGTATCGACCTGGCTGTCAAGGTGGAGCAGGGGAACCGTCACACCGCCATCATGCACTCGACCCACATTGAGCATATGACGGCCTTCGCGCGCGCCGTGCAGACCACAATATTTGTGAAGAATGGTCCCTCGTTTGCCGGGATCGGACTGGGCGGAGAAGGCCATACTTCGTTTACCATTGCCGGCCCGACCGGAGAGGGATTGACTTCGGCACGCACCTTTACCCGGCAGCGTCGCTGCACCCTGGTTGAGTCGTTCCGAATTATTTGAGCGGATGGGCTAAACGCGGACGACGAAAATGCGTAAGAGATCGCAATGAACTGGGCCACCCTACTTCCTGTCCTGCTGCTGGCACTTTCCAGCAACGGTGACAACATCGGGGTAGGCGTCGCCTACGGTGTGCGACGAATTAATGTACCGCTGGCTTCCAACTTCATCATTGCTCTCATTACCGGTGCTGGCACCCTCATCTCGATGCTGCTCGGCCAAACCATTGGCAACACCATGCAGCCGAAGCTGGCCAGCGTTCTGGGAGGCACAATTATCGCCGGCATAGGCCTCTGGGTCATTGCTCAGTCCACCCGAACGGCGGGGAGGCGCGAGAATTCTGGGTATGCCTTAATCACTGCGGACGGCTCTCATCTCGGCGGGTTCAAGAAATTGATTTGTGTCCTGGACAATCCAGTGAGCGCCGATCGCGATTTCTCCCGCCACATCGACCTGAAAGAAGGCTGCCTGCTGGCTGTCTCGTTGAGCCTAAATAATGTTGTCAATGGGATCGCTGCCGGTATAGTAGGGCTGGCTCCGGCTCTTACTACGGTGCTGGTAATGATCTTTAGCATGTTCACTCTGTGGGGAGGCGTTGCCGCAGGTTCACAGTATGGCAGGCGCTGGCTGGGTAACTTCGCGAACCTGTTCTCCGGTCTGCTTCTGCTCGCGATAGGCGCATATGAAATCGCCATCTAGTGTGCCGTATCCGAAGTGTCTTTACTATTGCGACAGTCCGGGCCGCGTGATTATTTGCGCTGATCATCGAATGCCGCAGGTGCGAGGTTGCAGAATACTAAAGCAACTTGCGAGACAGGACA
>JBAVSY010000013.1:0-13894 GCA_049695855.1 Candidatus Korobacteraceae bacterium
GCAAAAGCCACCCCAACGTCAAAGACAAAGGCGCTGGGGAATAAGGAACGTCAAAAACCAGGCGCACACCGCGTCGCCGCCGCAGTGTGCCTTGACAACCCCAACCTCGTTATAGACGGGATGACAATAGAAAAGGCGAGATTACAGTAGAAAAGGAACTGCAGAGCGAAAAACAGATGGCGAATAGCGAAAGGCGAACCGCGAAAAGCGTTTTTTATATCTGGTAATCGATCTCGATCACCTGCTGCAGTCGGTCGCCGTCCATCGGCACCAATTCTCGTCCTTGCAACTCGCGCACTTCTTCCTTCAGCTTCTTCACTTCATTGGCCACCGCGGCCAGCGCCTCCGACAGCGGATCGTTGATCTGCTTGGGATCGGTGATCACCACCCGCTTGCCTTGCCGGAAAACAATGTGACCGGGCACGCCGACCACAGTCGAGTGATCGGGCACATCGCGCAGCACCACCGAGCCTGCACCGATACGGCAATCCTCGCCAATGGTGATATTGCCCAACACCCTTGCGCCCGCGCCAATCACGACTTTATTGCCGATCGTAGGATGCCGTTTGCCGGTTTCCTTCCCGGTGCCGCCGAGAGTCACGCCTTGATAGAGCGTCACGTCATCGCCAACGATGGTCGTCTCGCCAATGACCACGCCCATACCATGATCGACGAAGAAGCGCCGTCCAATTTCCGCGCCGGGATGGATTTCGATTCCGGTGATGAGGCGAGCGAACTGCGAGAGGGCACGCGCGGGAAAACGCCAGCCGTGCGTCCACAACCAATGATGAAAGCGGTAGCTCCACAGCGCGTGCAGGCCGGAGTAAAGCACGACGACCTCCAGGCCCGACTTGGCCGCAGGATCGCTTTCCAATACCGCGGCGATGTCTTCGCGCATGCAGGAGAAAAAGCTCACACTGTAACCTCGGTCGTCTCCAGAGCCAGCGATTCGTTGCGCAGTTGTTCGAACAGAACGCTGCTCAAGTAGCGCTCGCCGTAGTCGGGCAGGATCACCACAATCAGCTTGCCGGCATTTTCATGGCGTTGCGCCACGCGTACCGCCGCCACGGTGGCCGCGCCCGATGAGATGCCGACCAGCAGCCCTTCCTCGAGCGCCAGACGACGCGCCATGGCGATGGCGTCTTCGCTCGATACTTGGATGATCTCGTCGATGTAGTCGGTGCGCAAGATGCTGGGTACGAAGCCCGCCCCGATGCCCTGAATCTTATGCGGACTGGGTTGGCCGCCGGAGAGTACCGGGCTCTCTGTAGGTTCCACCGCAATCGCCTTGAACGAAGCCTTCTTCGGCTTGATGTATTCGGAGACGCCCGTCAGCGTTCCGCCGGTCCCAATACCTGAGACCAGAATGTCGACCTTGCCATCGGTATCGTCCCAGATTTCCGGTCCGGTCGTCTCGCGATGGATCTTCGGATTAGCTGGATTATCAAACTGCTGAGGCATAAAGCCGTGGGGTGTCTGGGCCAGAATTTCATTGGCTTTGGCGATCGCTCCCTTCATGCCCTTGGGCCCGGGTGTCAGTACAATCTCGGCGCCGAAGGCGCGCAACAGCACGCGTCGTTCCAGGCTCATCGTATCCGGCATAGTCAGGATCAGCCGGTAGCCTTTGACGGCAGCCACGAAGGCCAGTCCGATGCCGGTATTGCCGCTGGTTGGCTCGATCAGCACCGTCTTGCCTGGCTCAATCTTTCCCGCGCGTTCGGCTTCGTTGATCATGCTGACTCCGATGCGGTCTTTCACACTGCTGCAGGGATTGAAACTCTCCAGTTTGGCGGCCACCGTGGCTTTCGCGCCGGCAGTGACTTTATTCAGACGCACCAGCGGGGTGTGCCCGATCAGTTCCGTAACATCATTGGCTATCTTCATGGCAATCTCCGGAGATTCTCGCCCAATGGGCTAAGGCTATAGATTTTGATTCGACGGAGCGAATGAGGGAGCAGCTAGCGAGGACAACAACAGCGCTTTCGGAATCGGCCGGCGCCAATTGTGGGGGGAGCATATTCCGTATCGATGCGCATTGTTGCTTGCCCGATTCCGAGGGGCTCCGTTCAGCTTACCACCCCTCTGATACCGGAGTCTGGAAACTTCATGCCGTGAGACGGCTTACCCAGTCGCCCTCGGTCGCGGATTCTCCCGTTGAGAGCTACCCGTCGGTCACCAGGTGCATCAGCTAAACGCCCTTCCTGCCAGCGTATAATCAAGGTTTGCGCACTTCATCCCAGTCCCGCTAGGAATACATATACATGAGCTCTCATTCGCACATGCCCGGCCAGCCGCCGGCCGCTCCGCAGCCGCTTCCCGGCGTCGCCAGCATCATCGCCGTCGGTTCCGGCAAAGGCGGTGTCGGCAAAACCACCCTTGCCGTTAACCTGGCCATCGCGCTGGCCCGCATGGGTCACAAGGTCGGATTACTCGACGCCGATGTCTACGGCCCCAACGTTCCTCTCATGCTCGGCTCCAGCGAGCCGCCCAGCGTTGCCGGCGAGAACCGCATCATCCCGCCCGAACGTTACGGCCTGAAAGTTATCTCGGTTGGCTTCCTCAGCCCGGGCGACAAGCCGCTGGTGTGGCGCGGTCCCATGCTGCACTCCATCATCAAGCAGTTCCTGAGCCAGGTGGAATGGGGACAACTCGACTACCTCATCGTTGACCTGCCTCCGGGCACTGGCGACGTTGTCATCTCGCTGGTGCAGACCGTCCCGCTGACCGGCGCCGTTGTGGTCACCACGCCCAGCGACGTCTCACTGCAAGACGCCCGCAAGGCCATCGAGATGTTCAAGCAGGTGAAGGTTGACATCATCGGCATTGTCGAGAACATGAGCTTCTTCGTCTGCCCACACTGCCATCAGGAGATCGACATCTTCTCCAAGGGCGGAGGCCAGCGCACCGCGCTGCAGTTCAGCGTGCCGTTTCTCGGCTCAATCGAACTCGACCCCGACATCCGCAAAGGCGGCGACAGCGGCCAGCCCATCGTGCTGGAAGGCGACCAGTCACCCCACGCCAAATCGATCTTCGCGTTTACCCATAAGGTTATCGAGCGAACGAAGGAGCTGCAGGAGACCAGCGGCGGAAGCGTGATTGAGATTCAGTGAGTGCCAAGGGCCCTTCGGTCCGGAAAATGCTTTGTCAGGCGGGCGGACGGGTGGCCCAGGTCTCGCGCTTTTCGAGACCTGGGTAGGTACGACGCGCGACGGCGGAAAAGTTGTCAGCTCCGTAAACTTCAGCTCTTACCCCAAGGCATGCCAGTGGCGCAGACGTAGTCCGTGCTTCGTGCTGCGTTTGCGAGCACACTAGCAAGTGATCGATGACGGACTTCCCGGGTCTCAAACAGCGCGAGACCCTGGCCACCCCGCCTGGTCGCCGCAGCAAGACTCACGCGGCATGTCCACCGGTCTCATTCGTAGTGCGTCCACATGCGCAGCACCTTGACGATACTTTCTGCTTCAAGCACCTGGTAGACGAGCCGGTGCTGGATGTTGATGCGGCGGGAGTATGCGCCTTTCAAGTCGCCTAAGAGCTTCTCGAAAGGCGGAGGCTTTTCGAAGGGATTACTTGCCAATAGAGCGAGCAGTTGTTCCGCTTTCGGACGAAGACCGGCAGACGCGAGGCGACGGGCATCCTTCTGGGCCTGTTTGGTAAAGACAACTCTCCACCCAGTCACCAGCCCGGCTCTTCGGCGCAGTCCTCAACCGGCGTTTCCATTCCTTCACGGATCGATTCACGCATCCCCGGAACCGAGAGCAAATGAAGAGTTTCCTGGATCGCGTTCCAGTCTTCTTCTCCTACCAGAACGGCATTTGAGCGCGGACCGGTAATGAGCACGGGCTCATGGGCGGCGGCCGTTTCGTCGAGTAGCCGATAAAGCTTATCGCGTGCTTCGCTGGCATTCATGGCATTCATAGCCTTAAGCGTACGCTTTTCCGTACGACGGTGCAAATCGCTCCCGTCCCAGTAGCAATTCGTATTCTTTCTTGCGACGCCCGTGGCAACTAGGGAAACTCCGATCAAGTGAAAGCGAGGTTCCGCAGCGGCTAAAGCCGCGCGATTTTCGGTCACTTAACGGACGGCCTGAAAGGCCGTCCCCTTCAAAACGGGACCTCATCAGAGTTTCGCTAGCTCTCGTTCCGATCGTAAATATTGCGCTGAGCTGGCCGGCAGTTTGCTTTGCTCGACACCCTAATTTCCCGGTCCGGATATGCGGTGTGACGAATTGATGCCAACATCTCATCCACAGGTATTTGTCGCGTTATAATCGTGAGTTTGCTTATCACTATTTGCTTATGACTACTACACAGACTGAACTGCGCCTGGCCAAGCGGATGTCGCGCTTGGGAACGGAAACTGCGTTTGAAGTGCTGGTTCGCGCCCGCGCTTTGGAACGCCAGGGAAAGAGCATCATTCACCTCGAGATTGGCGAGCCCGACATGGACACGCCCGCCAATGTTGTCGAGGCCGGAGTCGACGCTCTGCGCAAGGGCTTCACTCACTACGGCCCGGCGGCGGGACTGCCGGAGCTGCGCGAAGCCATCGCCGAAGAAGTCTCCACTTCGCGAGGCATCAAGGTCAGCCCCGACGAGGTGGTCATCGTTCCCGGTGGCAAGCCCATCATCTTCTTCACCATGCTGGCGCTGGTGGAAGAGGGTGACGAGGTTATCTATCCCAACCCCGGCTTCCCGATTTACGAGTCGATGATCAACTTTCTCAGCGCAAAGGCGATACCGATCCCGTTGCGCGAGGAGCGCGATTTCCGGCTCGATGTCGACGAACTGAAGAGCCTAATTAACGATCGCACCAAGCTCATCATCCTGAATTCGCCGCAGAACCCGACCGGCGGCATCATCACCAAAAAGGACGTGGAGGGCATTGCCGCCGCCATCGGCGACCGCGACATCATGGTGCTGAGCGACGAGATTTACAGCCGTCTGCTGTTTGAAGGCGAGCCCTACAGCATTGCCTCGGTCGACGGATTTAAGGACCGCACCATCATTTTGACCGGCTTCTCGAAAACCTATTCGATGACCGGCTGGCGGCTGGGCTATGGCGTGATGCGGCCCGATCTGGCTGCGCAGTTCGCCCGGCTGGCAACGAACTCCACGTCATGCACGGCGACGTTCACCCAGATGGCTGGCATCGAGGCCGTGCGCGGCGATCAGAGCGAGCCGGAAAAGATGCGCCAGGAATTTCACCGCCGCCGCGATGTATTCGTCAAGGGCCTGAACCAGATCAAAGGATTCTCCTGCAAGCTGCCCAAGGGCGCGTTCTATACCTTCCCCAATATCAAGCAGACCGGCTGGCCGTCGAAGAAGCTGGCTGACGCTCTGCTGGACGATGTAGGCGTGGCCGCCCTGTCGGGAACCGCCTTCGGCTCCTATGGCGAAGGCCATCTGCGCTTCAGCACCGCCAATTCCATCGAGAACCTGGAGCAAGCGCTGGATCGCATCGATCGGTGGACCAAGAAGAATTTGTAGCTGTTGCGACAGCGTGTCATGAATCTCGGAGCTTCGAAGAGGCGCAGTTTTAGCTGCGTCGTCACCTGAGCCTGCCTTCAACCGGCGGCATTGGCTAAGAGCGAACGCCGAACAGCGAAAGCGACTGCTATTGTCGGGCCGTCGGGTTCGTTCCTGCATCGCCGCCCGTCGACGGCTTCGCCGCCATCTTCCCATTGGTCCGTCCCGCCCGCAGCCAGTGATACCCAATCACGATCTGGATTGTGTTAAACGCAGGATTGGAGTCGCCGAGGTTCGCGTTGGAGAGGTGCCAAAAGCGTAGCGCGATACTCATGGCCTGGTTGTGCGGCAGCCCGATCATCACCCCCGGACCGGCAGCCAGCGTGAAGTTAAACATCGAGGTCGGTCCGGGCGGAACGTTCTTCTGGGTAAACATTCCCCCGCCGTTGAATTCGAGGTAGGGGCGGTAGCGACCGCGAGGAACAAAGTTCAGCTTCAAGCCCACCGGACTGAATCCTCCGCCATAAGCAGCCTTGCGTCGCGTCACCAGAAACAGCGGCTGCGCTTCAAAGGTATACTCCAGCGTCCGCTTGCCCGTTTCCATGCGCCGTTCATACACTACGCGACTGATTTGAAAGCCTGCCATTGTGATCTGCGTTTCGCCGAAGCCTTCGCTCTCCTGCTTGCCCATGGCTTCCGCTCCCCAAACGCCAAACTCCCACAGCTGATTGTCCGCCAGAGGATAGCGCGCGCTCGTCTGCGCGCCGGCCACTCCGGGCACGATCCAGAGCAAAATAAGAATGCAGCCGCGAAAGGCTAAACGTTGGGTTCGCATAGGTTCGCGTGAGCCGTGTAGTTGGATGCCGGTAGGACGGAGGGGATTTCGCCAATTGTCCAGTAGGCTTGACCGGAGCTCTCGGCGGGCAGAGGCTGACTCTGAGCCCGGCAAGAATGCTTCAATTTTAGCGAAAGGCGAAAAGCGAAAGGCGAAAAGCGAATAGCGGTCTTTCTACTTCTGCACCATGGCCGATACCAGCGAGCGAAAGACTTTCGCGCCATCGGTCATCCCCAGTTCGGCTTCGGCAGCGCGCTCCGGATGCGGCATCATGCCCAGCACGTTGCGGCCTTCACTACAGATGCCGGCAATGTTCTCCAGCGAGCCATTGGGATTGGCTTCGGCCGTGACTTCGCCAGCGGGCGTGACGTAGCGCCACACGATGCGGTCCTGATCTTTCAACTCGGCCAGGGTCCGTTCGTCGCAGAAGTAGTTGCCTTCCATGTGGCCGATGGGGATTTCCAGCACCTCGCCTTTGGTCAGTTGCTGGGTGTATGGAGTGTTGGTACTCTCGACGCGAATGTACACGGGCTTGCAAACGTACTTTAATCCGGCATTCCGCAACAACGCTCCGGGCAGAAGTCCGGCTTCGCACAAGATCTGAAATCCGTTGCAAATGCCGAGCACCAATCCACCATCAGCGGCGAACGTGCGCACCGACTCCATCACCGGGGAGAACTTCGCGATGGCGCCCGTGCGCAGGTAATCGCCATAGGCAAAGCCTCCGGGCACGATGATGGCATCGCAGCCTTGCAGGTCAGGCGAATCGTGCCACAGGAAGGTTACCGGCTGCTTGGCAACTTCAGAAATCACCCAATAGGCATCGTGATCGCAATTGGAACCGGGGAAGATGATGACGCCGAATTTCATATAGCAATTAGCAGTTAGCAGTTGGCAATTAGCCCAAACCACAACGGCCGAACCTGGAATCAAATCCTCACGGCCAAGTGCTAAATGCCAAATGCGAAGTGCCCAACTTCGAGTGTAGCATGGGCTTGAGACCGGCTTGGTCACGCCGGCATCCAACGAGAGAATGCAGTTTACCCGTCACATCAACCTGACCACCGACGCCTTGCGCCGCTGGTTCGTCGCGCAATGCTACGACGCGCTGGCCGTGGGCGCGCTGTGGTGGGCGGGGCTCTGGTATCTGCATGTGCCGTTCGCGCTGTTCTGGGCAATTCTGGCGGCGGGACTGCAATTCGTTCCCCACTTCGGTCCCGTAATCGCGTTTGTCGGTCCCGCCTTATCGGCGCTCATCTCCGATGGCTTCGAAGGATTTCTCTATGTCCTCATTCTGTATGGAGTGATCATCGTGATCGACGGGCTGTTGCTGCAGCCGGTGATCATGCGCCGCACCGCACGCGTGCCCATCTGGGCGTCGCTAATCGTACCGATTCTGCTGAGCCTGATTTTCGGTTTCTGGGGATGGCTGCTGGCCGCGCCACTGTTAGCCGTGATGTTCGCCTATCGTGCCTATAACAAGTCGCGAGCCGTTCCCAATGTTCCTCGCCAGACACCGCCCGGCCAGGTCATTACCGGCGGTCAGTTGATTTCACCGGGCGAGCCGACGGGACATATTCCGCGGCACGACGAGACGCTGTAAGCGCCGCACTGGGACAATGTCACGAATATACGCTTCGGAATAATGTACCTTCGAAACGATGTACGCTTCGGAATAGTGTGCCTTTTGAAACGATGTCTACTTCGGAATAATGTACCTTTGAAACGATGTACGCTTCGGAATTCGGAATAGTGTGTACTCTTAACGAGGTGTCATCCCGACCGGAGCGAAGCGTAGTGGAGGGACCTGCTGTCGGCTGGTGCGGCCATTCTGCGACCACCGCGACCGCCTCACGACCCCGGATGCACAAACATCCATATCCCCAGCGCCAAAATGATGCCTGAGACGATCAGGCGAAAAACTTTTTCCGGAATGCGCCGCAGCATCCACTTGCCGGATAAAGTGCCGACCACCACGCCGGCCGTCGCTATCGCGGCCAAAGGCCACTGCGATAGGATGGACTGGAATTGCGAAGCCGCATAAACCGGCATGCGAAATACGTCGACCAGCAACGCGATGGCGGTTGCGGTCGCCACGAATGCGTCTCGTTGCAGATTGAACCCAAGCAGCGCGGCCGAGCGAATTCCACCCTGGTTGCCGACCAGTCCGCCGAAGACTCCGGACAGCGCGCCTGCAACCCAGGCTGAGCGTTGGCCGAATCGCATACGCGAAGCCAATCCTGTGATGCCAGATATTCCCGCAAAGACCAGCAGCGCTCCCAGAACGTATCCGAGAATCGCACTGCGTAGCCAGATATGCAGGATGGCGCCGGCCAGGCCGCCGGCTGCGCTGGTTGCGCCGAAACTCCACAGCACGCGCCGGTCGACGTGCTTGCGAATTACCACGAAGCGCAAGGCCGTGCCGATGAAATGCGGAATGGAAACCACGGCAACCGCCAGCTTGGTGCCGATCCAAGCCGCGAGCAGCGGAGTCAAAATACTGCCGATGCCGAAGCCGGAGATCGCGGCGATGGCGCCCGCGACGATGCCGGCAAATGTGAGCAGGAAGGCGTGGTGCACGATGAATCCCAACTCTTCCACACTCTATCTGAACTTAGAGTTTCAGCCCCGTTTTCCACATCTTCCTCAGGCTGCAGCGGGCACGCTGAGCGAATAAAATAGAAATACAAATGAAGGCTCAAGGCTAGAATGTCGCAAAGTCAATTCGTACATCTTCATCTTCACACCGACTACTCGATGCTCGACGGCGCGTGTAATATCGAGCGCCTGGTCAACCGCGTCAAGGAGCTCGAGATGCCGGCGGTCGCCATGACTGATCACGGCAACATCTTTGGCGCGGTCGCTTTCGCCAACGCCGCCAAAGAAGCAGGCGTCAAGCCGATCCTGGGCTGCGAGCTTTATATCTGCAAGAAGGAAGACCATCGCGCCTCGCCCGAGGGCGATAGTTACAACCACCTCATCGTGCTGGCCGAGAACGATCAAGGCTATCGCAATCTGGTGAAGATTGTTTCCGAGGCGTCGCTGCACGGCTTCTATTACAAGCCGCGCATCAGCAAGAAATTTCTCGCAGAGCATTCGCAAGGTTTGATCGGACTTTCGGCATGTCTAAAAGGCGAGGTGGCAGAAAGCTTGACGGAAGGGAAGTATGATGCCGCACGCACGGCGGCTGCTACCTACACCGACATTTTTGGTAAAGGCAATTTTTATCTCGAGATTCAGGACCAGGGCGTTCCCGAAGAAAAGCGCATCCAGGACAATCTGCTGAAGCTCGAGCAGGACCTTGGCCTGCCGCTGGTAGCGACCAATGACAGCCACTACCTCTGCGAAGACGACGCGCACGCGCAAGACGTCATGGTCTGCATTCAGACCGGCAAGTCGATTCACGACACCAACCGGCTGAAGTTTCACGGCAACCAGTTTTTTGTGAAGAGCTATGCCGAAATGGCGAAGGTCTTTTCGGGTTACGAGCGTGCACTGGAGCGCACGTTGGAGATTGCCGAGCGCTGCAACGTGCGTCTGGAAAAAGTTCACGATCCGTTTCCGCAGTTCGAGGTGCCCACCGGATATTCGCTGCCCGACTACTTCGAGCACGTTACCCGGGAGGGCTTTGCCAAGCGGCTGAACATTCTGCGCGAACTGCAGGCTATGGGCCGGCTGAAACATTCGCTGGAGGAATACGAGCAGCGCCTGGCGCGCGAAATCGAAATCATCCGGCAGATGCAGTTCTCGGGCTACTTCCTGATCGTCTGGGACTTCATCCGTTATGCCAAGGAACGCAATATTCCGGTCGGCCCAGGCCGCGGTTCGGCGGCAGGATCATTGGTGGCCTACGCGCTGTCGATCACCGACATCGATCCGCTATCGAACGAGCTGCTGTTTGAGCGCTTCCTCAATCCCGAACGTGTCAGCCTGCCCGACATCGATATTGACTTCTGCATGAACCGCCGCGGCGAGGTCATCGACTACGTGACCCAGAAGTATGGACGCGATCAGGTGGCGCAGATCATCACCTTCGGCACCATGGCGGCCAAAGCAGCGATCAAGGATTCCGGCCGCGCCATGGACATTCCCTACGCGGAAGTCGAGCGCATTGGGAAGATGATTCCGCCGACACTGAACATTACCATTGATCGGGCGTTGCAGGATTCGCCCGATCTCGCGGCCGCTTATGACAAAGAGCAGCAAACCAAAGAGCTGATCGACACCGCCAAGAAGCTCGAAGGCCTGGTACGCAACTCCGGCGTACATGCGGCTGGCGTGGTGATTTCGCCGATCCCGCTGACCGATCTCGTCCCGCTGCATCGCACCAAGAATGATGAAATCGTTACCGCCTACGACATGAAGGCGGTGGAAAAACTGGGCCTGCTGAAGATGGACTTCCTCGGGCTCACCACGCTTACCATCATTGACGACGCGCTGCGCCTGATCGAGCAGACGCGCGGCGAGCGGCTCGATTTGCAAAAGCTGGCGCTGGACGACAGGGAAACCTATGAGCGCGTCTTTCACACTGGTCTCACCTCCGGCGTCTTCCAGTTTGAATCTCACGGCATGCGCGATGTGCTGCGGCGGTACAAGCCTACTGCCGTCGAAGACCTCACAGCATTGAACGCGATCTATCGTCCTGGACCGATCCAAGGGGGCATGATCGAAGACTTCGTGGAGCGCAAGTGGGGTCGCAAGAAGATTGAGTACGAGTTGCCCGAGCTAGAACCGATGCTGAAAGAGACGCTCGGCGTCATTGTCTATCAGGAACAGGTCATGCAGATCGCTAATCGCCTCGCGGGCTACTCGCTCGGTGAAGCCGACCTGCTGCGTCGCGCCATGGGCAAGAAAGATCCCGAAGCCATGGCCAAACAGCGCGAGCGATTTGTCCGTGGCGCCACGGAACGCGGATTCCAGGCCAAGAAAATCGCTAAGATTTTCGACTTGATGGAACAGTTCGCCGGCTACGGCTTTAACAAGTCACACTCGGCCGCCTACGCGTTGCTCGCCTATCAGACAGCGTATCTGAAGACCAAATATCCGGTGGAATTCATGGCTGCGCTGCTGACCTCGGTCTCCGGCAGCACCGACGATGTGGTGAAGTACATCAACGAATGCCGCGAGATGGGTATCGCGGTCGAGCCGCCGGACGTCAACGTGAGCGACGCCTACTTCACGCCGCATGGCGAGGCCATCCGCTTCGGATTGGCGGCAGTGAAGAACGTCGGCCACAACGCCATCGATTCCATCGTGAAGGCGCGGAAGGAACGCGGCGCTTTTAAGTCGGTCTTCGAGTTTTGCGAGAAAGTCGATTTGCACCTGCTTAATAAGCGCGTGGTCGAGTCGCTGATTAAGAGCGGCGCGATGGATGCGCTAGGCCGACGCGCGCAACTGATGGCGGTGATCGACAGCGCCATGGACCAGGCGCTAAAAGCTCAGAAGGACGCGGCGCTCGGTCAGCACGGGCTGTTCGGCGTATTCCAGCAGGATGAAGACAACCGCACCACCGACAAGCCGCTGCCCAACATCCCTGACTGGGATGAGCACGAACGGCTGGCCCACGAGAAGGAAATCCTGGGCTTCTTCATCACCGGACATCCGCTGGAGAAGTACAGCGAGAAGCTGCTCGACTTCCACGCTCTCTCCACTACTGACGTTGCCGAACTGAAGTCCTCCACGGGCAAAGATGAAATCCTGATCGGCGGCATTCTGAAAGGCATCCGTGTCGCCAAGTCGAAGAAGGGCGATCTCTACGCTCAAGGCCAGCTCGAAGATATGAACGGCTCGGTCGATGTCCTGTGCTTCGCCGAACCCTATCGGCGGCTGGCGGAGAAGCTAAAGCTCACCGTTCCCGTATTGGTGAAGGGCGGCGTGCGCGTCGAAGAAGGCTCGAACTCCAAAGTCATGATCGGCGACATCACGCCGCTGGAGGATGCGAAGCCTAAGCTGCCCAGCCATCTGCGCATCAAGGTCGCGCTGGAGACGGCTTCGCCGGCGACCATCGATGAACTGCAAACGCTGTGCCACGAACGCAAGGGCACAGCCCGCGTGCTCTTCGACCTGGAGCGCAAAGGCGACTTCACGGTGGTGATGGAAGCGGAAGGCTATAATGTCTTGCCGGACCGGGCATTCATCAGCCGGGTGGAAGAGTTGTGCGGCCGCGGTAGCGTGCGCGTCGTCGATTGAGCCTGGTCCCACGTAACCGGATACTGCCGTGGCTAAGGAACCTGAGCTCTCCTCTCAGCAGAATGGAATGTTGTCCGCGCTGGATTTCTGGATCTGCGCGGTCGAGGCGGTGTGCCACACCGCAATCGGACGGGAAGGCACCTATATGGAAGCCGTTTCAAAAGCGCAAGGCGAGTTGGAGCGCATCGAAAGTCAACTTGAGCAACTGCAGGCGGTTGCCGGAGATAATCAGGATGCTCAAAAGCAGTTGCAGGTATTGCACGACCGGGTCGCGTCGCTACGCCGGCAAATGGCTGGACAGCTGACTCCCTGGGAACGCACCGAACTGGCGCGCCATCCCAACCGTCCCTATCCGCTGGACTACATTGAGCGCATCTTCCCCGATTTCAGCGAGATTCACGGCGATCGTGGTTTCGGTGACGATGCCGCGATGGTCTGCGGCATGGCGCGTTTTCGCGGCAGGGAAGTGCTGGTCCTGGGCACGCAAAAGGGACGCGACACCAAGCAGCGGGTGCATCGCAACTTCGGTCAGCCCAATCCCGAAGGCTACCGCAAGGCCCTGCGAGCGATGAAGTTTGCCGAGAAATGGCAGCGACCAGTGATTTCGCTCATCGATGTCGTGGGCGCCTATCCCGGCCTCGGCGCAGAAGAACGCGGCCAAGCCGAAGCTATCGCTCACAACCTGCGCGAGATGGCGCGTCTGCAAGTTCCCTTCATCGCGGTCATTACCGGAGAGGGTGGCAGCGGCGGCGCGCTGGCCATCGCGGTCGCCGACCGCGTGCTGATGATGGAAAATAGCATTTACTCGGTTATCTCGCCCGAAGGCTGTGCTTCCATCATGTGGCGTGACTCGAACAAGAAAGACGTTGCCGCTGCCGCGCTGCGCATCACAGCCAAAGACAACATGGAGCTCGGTATTTGCGATGAGGTCATCCCCGAACCGCCCGGCGGAGCACATCACGATTACGATGCTGCGGCCAACTCACTGGCTGACGTGTTGGAGAAGCACTTGTCTGTACTCGAGAAGCTGCCCGCAGATGCGCTGCTAAACGCACGCTATGACAAGTTCCGCAAGATGGCGCAGTACTTCCAGGTAGAAACCGCCCCGGCATAAACAGGCCGCTGCAAAAGTCGGTGGGAGCGGTCGTTCGGGTAGTGCGGCGCTTCAGCGCCGCGAATAAGGCACTTATTTTGTGATCCCGAACCGGCTCATCCCATCGCAAATTTGCCACGCGTGGCGTTGGCAGTGGGTTGGGAACAGAGAAAATCGCGCGCAAGGACTTTTGTCTTTGCGCGCGACGGGGGTGGACGGGGCGGTCTACTGGACGACGGTGATGGTCTGGCTCATGGGAGCCGGCGTGGCATAGTCGGTTTGATCCTGAGGAGTAAAGGCCACGATGATTCG
>JBAVSY010000014.1:0-15759 GCA_049695855.1 Candidatus Korobacteraceae bacterium
AAGCAGCCGAATTTGTCTGCAGTTGAGACTGCGTGGCGGAGAGGGGGGGATTCGAACCCCCGATACAGCTTTTGACCGTATAACGGTTTAGCAAACCGCCGCCTTCAGCCACTCGGCCACCTCTCCGGCTAGGGCGGGTGCGCAAATGCGCTGCTCTTGCGAGCAAACTGATTATAGCAGCCATCGCCGGTTGCGCCAGTAAGATCGGCCAACACTCCGCAGTCTAACCATGCACGTTGCCGCCGTTTAGTTTCTGAGCCCGGAGGTGGTGTAAACTCTCGGCTGAATTCCGAAAGCCCACCCGGTGTTTATCGCGATGAAGCAGCTTTCGATTTTCCCGCATTCGAGCACGCTCCTGCTGCCCTCGCCACTCAACACACCAATTTCTTACCGTGGACTGGACTTCGACGTTACTCGCTCCGAGGGAGGCCGATCATGTCTAGCAAAAGACTTTTCGCAGCTGGATATCTGGTGCTGGTTACGGTCGGGATTGCCCTGACAGCGACCGGTGCCGTGGGGCAGACCTTCAAGGTGCTGCATAGCTTCGGCGGCGCCGAGGACGGATCGGGACCATTCGCGGCACTGATAGCCGACGGCACCGGGCAGCTCTACGGTGTCACCCTCGCTGGGCCGGCGGGATCGCAGTGCTCTCCCGATGGATGCGGCGTCGTTTTCAAACTTTCGCCGAATCGCGATGGCAGCTGGATGGAAACTTTGCTTTATCAGTTTACCGGGGGCAGCGATCAATCCGAGCCGGTATTTCCTGTTGCATTCGACTCATTGGGTAATCTTTACGGGACGACACAAGGCAATCCTGGGGAATACGGCACGGTGTTCGGACTAACGCCCAATGCCAACGGAAGCTGGAGCCAGCGAACCATTTATACCTTCACCGGCGGAGCGGATGGAGGGCAGCCATTTGGCATCGCGGTCAGCGGAGTGGGCCGCGTTTATGGCACCACGTACCGTCACCGCGGAAATTACCAAGGCCTGGTATTCGATCTGGCGCAAGTTTCGGCGCTGAATTGGAAACAGAACGTTCTGTATGCATTCGGAAATGGAAGCGATGGGTACGGCTCATCCGGCGAGTTAATCTTTGACGCCTCCGGCAACATTTATGGCACCACTTATTCGGGTGGCTTCCTCGGAAACGGCACGGTCTTCAAACTGTCCGCCACTGCAGACGGGGATTGGAGCGAGACGATTCTGTATTCCTTCCGCGGCAGTCCGGACGGAGCCCATCCCTATGCCGGAGTGATCTTCGATAGCGCCGGTAATCTGTATGGCACGACCGAACAGGGCGGGTCAACTGGGGAAGGGACGGCGTTTCAGCTGATACCGAACTCGGATGGCAGCTGGACGGAAAGTGTGCTGCATTCGTTCGGCAGCGGCAACGATGGAGGCTTTCCCGATGCTGGCCTGACGTTCGACCAAGCTGGCAACCTATATGGCACAACTCCCTCCGGAGGAGGCTTTGGT
Source organism: Candidatus Korobacteraceae bacterium (assembly GCA_049695855.1). Lineage (GTDB taxonomy): Bacteria > Acidobacteriota > Terriglobia > Terriglobales > Acidobacteriaceae > Bog-257. The sequence continues at coordinate 1,480 of JBAVSY010000014.1, forward strand.
TTCGAGGGCACCGTATTCAAACTGACCCCAGGCTCGCAAGGGCACTGGACGGAAACCGTGCTGCATGCTTTTTCCGGGCAGGACGGCATAGTCCCTTACAACGACGGCAGGCTGCTGGTGGACGGGGCGGGCAACATTTACGGAACAGCAGCCAGCGGCGGCCAGTATGGAGGAGGCACCGCCTTCGAAATTACGCCGTAACGATCCCGGGGCCCGGCGGTGTTCAGGGTTCGGTGAGCACGGTGTGATAGGGATCGAGCACCAACTGCTTTACGTCGGCGGGAGCAGGCAAGGTGAAACGAGTTTCGGCGCCCTCAGCGAAGACGCGGCCGAGATAGATCTGGTGCTCTCCGGCAACGCCATACACAGGAACGCTGGTCACCAGATCGAACGGCGCGGAGTTCTGATGGAGTACACCGCTGGCGGTTGCTCCTTTCGCGGTATGCGAAAGCTTTACTCCTGAAAGTTCGATCTGGGGAAACGCAGTGCCGTTTACCCAGCCATCGAAGAACCAGTCCAGAGACTTGCGATTCTCGAACCACAGCGACTGCGGTAAGACTTCTTCGACGGCCTGTTCGAAGTCGGTGTTGGTGATCTCTTTCGCCTGGTAACGATCGACCAGGGTGCGCAACAGGGCGAGGAAAACCGTATCGTCGCCATTTGGATTCGAGGGCGAGCGCGAGGCGTCGCGCAACATCCAGCGCAGCATGTGCATGAGCCAGGTTCCGCGCCCGTAAGTAATGATCTCGTAGCCATTGGGGAAGTGCGAGGATGACAGGCGCACACCCAAAGTCACCGGGCCGGCTTCTTCAATGCGACGGCCCTCTTTCGATCGACTGGCCAGGATCTGACGATAGTTCTCCAGCGTGAGCTGCACGTCGGCCGGGCGCGAGCGTTCCAGCAGCAGCAGTGAGCAATAATTTGCCAGCGCCTCCATCAGCCATTGTTCGTGATAGCTGGCCCATGAGACCCGGTCCCCATACCACTGATGCACCAGCTCATGCGGCATCATGACTTCGCTGTAGATGATGGCGTCGGCTGCCGACAAGTTCATTGCCCGCAACTGCTCCGGTTGCAGATAGGCATAACTCGAGAGAAAGATCAGCCCTGGCCAGCCCTGGCTCTCCGGACTGGGATTTTCGGTTAGCGAAAGGGTGCTGAAGGCATAAGGCCCGAGCATCTGGGAGAGAGCGTTCAGGGTTTCCGCAGCGCGGTCAGCCAGCGATTGTCCGGTGCTTGCCGGATTTTGCAGCGGTGGGGGCATCGGCACAGGTTCAACCGTACCGGGAGCGTGGGGCGACAGCAACTGCGGCGACGTGTTCGCAGCGCTGGGCGTGGAGCGCTGCGATTCGGTGCCACGAGCAGCGTAGGCGTCGACCTCGATATCGTTGGACTTGGCACTGGTGCGTACGTATTCACCCAGATTGAATCCCGCGATAGGGATGGGGCGTTCGCTGATCCAGTGTCCAAGAAAATTTCCACTCTCGCGCTCTAGCGAGACCCGTTTGCCAGTGGCAATCAGAGACCACGACTGCGGAAAGCGGAAGGTCAGATCGTAATTGGCCATAGAGATGCCGCGGTTGGGATACCAGGTTCCGCGTGCTCCCACGTAAAGCAGTCCGCCGCCGGCATCGGAGAGCACCGAGCCGGCATAGGTAAAGCGCAACTGAAAGCGCTGCCCTGGGATCAGGGGAGCGGGGAAGACCACTGCTATCGTGTCGTTGCCCCGGCGCGAGAGTTCGCTACCCTCGATGGCCTCGTTCTGGATGAACTCCAGCGGCTTACCTTCGTACTGGACCTGCTTCACCTGCAGGTAGCGCGAGAGTTCGAAGAGAACAACGCGGGAGCCGCCCTCCTTTATGTCCCCATCCAAGGTTGCCACGGCCGACAAGGTCCGAGCCGGATCGATATCCGCGGTGATGGTGTACTTGTCGATGGCCAGGACATGTGGTGTCCACAACGACCCGCTGGGACCGCCGAAGCGCGTATCAGAAAGCGGTGTCTTACGCAGCGAGCGCATGGGGAAGCTCATCCACAGGTCGTAGAAAGTCACGTCCTCGTGGGATGAAGTATTGCCCACCACTACCTGCTCGGGGCTGCGGGTGTCGAAGAAAACATCGAAGACGCCATAGTGATCGCCGCCAATGCGGGCGTGCAACAGGCGATCGGGAACGGGCGGAGGCTCACCCGCAACGCTGGCCGCCGGTACGCTGGTGAAAGACATACAGAGTCGCATGGCGTCGATCGCGGCGAGGTTTCGCGCCTTAGCGTCGTCGCGAGCCAGGAAATCGGCAGCGTCTTCCGGTGGACGGAGAAAAGGTTCCAACTGCTTCGCGGTGTCATCGTTGAACCGCAGATAGGCGGAAGAAAACTTCTCCTCCAGCACTCCGGCATTGATGAACAGCCCCAGGGAAGCGCGTTCCATGCGATCAGGAGGACGGATCAGTACCTCGCCTTCGCCTTCGAAGTAGGCGCCGGTCACTCGTCCATCAACCGCCTGAGTAAAGGCTATGGTGCCGTCGTTCAACCAGATGTGGACGTCCTCGCGCTCGATTACGGCTTCGCGGATTTTGAACACACGTTGAGGATCGAGGCCTACGCTGCGCAGAGCGTGATAGAGCGGCACCACCGGTCCCGAGGTTAGCGGAATCGTCTGTGCCTGTGCCGCCGTGCAGATGGAACACAGGGCAAACCATGCGCACAACCAGAGACGCGCAGCCGGAATGGGCCGGATTGTCATGAAGCTGAACTTAAGGATGCTACGAAAGACCGGTACTTGTCATCTTAGGTGGGACGAAACTCGCGGAGAAAGATCACTCCGGAAAGGCGGGCTGAAGGAATTTCTCACTCCGGCCAGGCGGACACGACCGGGCGCTGGCATCGGAACAGGTCTATCACTCCGATACTGACTTTGAGATGGTATTTTCGGCTACGACCAGCTTTTCTTCCAACTGGGCCACCAGTTCCATCAGGTAGTGGTCGTAGCCCTTGAAGTTACGCAGGCGATAGAGAAATTCCCCCAGTAACAACAGGCGGCAACAAACAACGACAACGAATACCAGTGCCAGGGAAATGTCGAGGTTGGCATGGAATTGGCTATAGGCGTAGACGTCGCCGCGATAGGCGGTGCGCATTGACACCACTTCCAGGAAAATTCCTCCCACGAAGAGCCCCATCAGAATCAGCACAAAGACGAAAATCCTGCTGATGTAAACCAACGTGGCGAACGAGTTGTTATGACATTCGCATAGATTAAAGAGTTTGGAGTTAACCGAAAGCAGGCGGGCCTTCAGTATCCAGGTACTGAGCCGCTGCGGTGGCAACGACAGAAAGTGCCGCACCGTGTCGGCATAGAGCGCGACCAGGCCGCTGAAGAGGACCAAAAGGATCTCCAGCGGAAGTGCGTGGTCGTGCAGCCAATAGCCAATCGCAGTGTTCATCTGGCGCAAATATAACATGGAAAGGGCTAGGGCGTGGCTGCGGCGAACGCCGCCAAATCGGATGGAGGCGAGAGGTTGAGGATGCCAGGAACTTTCCTCGCGGAGGGTGCAATGTATTGATACATGATGTGCAGCAATTCCTGCTTCTGCACCGGTTTAGCGACGTAAGCATCCATGCCTGCCTGGAGGCAGCGCTCGCGGTCGCCTTTCATGGCATGAGCCGTCAGCGCCAGGATGGGTACATGTTTACCGGTCGCCAGTTCGCGTTTGCGAATGCAACGCGTCGCCTCCAAGCCGTCCAGCTTGGGCATCTGTACATCCATCAGAATGATGTCGAATTCCTGTTGATCGTTGAGGGCGACCGCGGCTTCACCGTCTTCCACGATGGTAACGGTGTGTCCTTCTTTCTCCAGCAACCGGAGCAGCAGACGCTGATTGACCCGGTTGTCCTCGGCAGCCAAAATCCGGAGGCGGCTGGGCCGCTCACCCCGGGGCCGCAACGGGTCCTGACCTGGAGCCGTAAACGCGTCTTTGTCCTGGAGGATGCGAACGATCACGCCCAGCAGCTCGGCTTTGCGAATCGGTTTGATCACGTAGGCCGAAACTCCCAACTCGCGACAGCGGTTGATCTCGCCGGCACGGAGTCCGGTGCTGAGCATCAATACCGTGGCGCCCGCCAGCCTGGGATTGCGTTGGATGCATTCCGCTAATTCGAAACCGTCCATTCCCGGCATGTTGCCGTCGATCAGCACCAGGCGATAGGCGGCACCGGCGCCGGCTGCCGCTTCCATGGCAGACAGGGCGCGCAAGGCGCTCTCCGCCGCATCCGGTTTCATATTCCATTGGCTCAGCATGCCGCTCAGAATCTTGCGCTGGGTCAGATTGTCATCCACGATCAGGGCGGAAACTCCGCGCAGAAAGCCGGGTACTACGAGGCTGTCGGCAGATCCAGCCGGAAGCGGAACCACCACATGAAACTCGCTGCCTTGACCCGGCTCGCTGCGTACCCAGATTTCTCCTCCCATCAGGCGAGCCAGACGAGAACAAATGGCCAGGCCCAAGCCGGTCCCGCCGTAGCGGCGGCTGGCAGAAGAATCGGCTTGCGAAAACGCTTCAAAGATGGCCTCCTGTTTTTCACGGGGAATGCCCATGCCGGTATCCCGTACTAGCATGTGGATCATGTCGGGACCACGTTCAGGCGCACCTTCCAGCGTCACTACAACTTCGCCGCAGTCGGTGAACTTGATGGCGTTCCCCACCAGGTTGACCAGGATTTGCCGCAGCCGATGGGCGTCGCCCACCAGAACGTCAGGCACCGAGGTCCGAATGTCATACACCAGCTCCAGCCCTTTCTGGTGGGCCCGAATCGCAATCCCCTTCAGCGTGGAGCCGACGATTTCGTGGATGTTGAATTCGAAGGCGTCCAATTCGAGACGTCCGGCCTCAATCTTGGAGAAGTCCAGGATGTCGTTGATGATGGACAGCAGCGACTCGGCGGACAGCTTTACGGTGGAAAGATATTCCCGTTGCTCCGGGGTGAGATTGGTCTCCAGCGCCAGCTCGGTCATCCCGATGATGCCATTCATGGGCGTCCGGATTTCATGACTCATACTAGCCAGGAATTCGCTCTTGCTGCGGTTGGCGATTTCGGCTTCCTCTTTCGCTTTCGCCAGTTCGTGATTGGTTTCCTTGCGCCGGACCAGCTCGTTTTCCAGATTGACGTTGCTCCGCTCCAGATCTTCTTCGCGCCGCTCAACCTCGGCTAACATGGTGTTAAAGCAAGCGCCCAGCTGAGCAATCTCGTCGGTTCCCGAAATCGATGCCCGGGTAGTGAAATCCCGCTCGTGGGTTACCTGATGCATGATTTGGGCCAAGTCGGAGAGCGGGGCCGAAATTCTACGCTGCAGCAGCAAACCCGAACCCCATCCCACAGCCAGTGAAAGCACCAAAAGAGCGCAGGCCAACCCCAGCAGACGTTTGCGCCTTTGCCGGAGATCGTGGTCGTCGGTAGTAAGGCAGAGCATGCCTACGACCTGACCGTTGCGGAACACCGGACGCATCTCGATGGAGTAAGAAGCCTGGACGGGCCTGGCCTGGGGCAGAGTCGCGGGGCACACCACGGGCGACTGAGCTTGCTCGTAGTGGGCGAACAGGTGACCAGTGAGTTCATACAGACAGGCGGTCACCACCGAGTGCTCAGCCCGCAACGCCCGCAGAACTTCGGTGGCGGCCGGCTGATCACTGAAACTCAATGCTGCCCTGGAGTTCTGTCCCACCACCTCGGCCAGGGTCGAGAGATGGCTCTGCAATTCGTCCCGGCAGCGGGCGTTGTCGAATAGCAGGAAAGCGGAAGTCAGGGTGCACAGCGCCAGGCTGCTGGCCGCCACCACCACCCAGGTCATCTGTTTCGCGAAACTGTGTCGGCCCAAGCTGAGCATCGGCGTTCCTCGTCCTGGCTCCTCGCAGCCCAGTCGGCGGCGACAAGGGAAAGCCAGCCTCGCAACCAGGCTGGCAGCGGTCGCTTGTCCTGATATCCCAGGCGAAGCTCTGGCGACCGAGGCTGAAATTCCTCCAAGGTTTCTCATCGGCGCAAGGAACTGTTCGCTTGACTCTGCCGGGCGGCCGACGCTCCGCCCGGAGAGACAGGAGGAAAAGGATTATGAATTCCGATACGCCCGGCACCTGAACCGGGCTTGGCGGCGGCTCAAGCAGAGGAGGCGCGAGCCCGCTTGGGTTGCTCCGGCAGAGGAGTAGCACGGACTTCTCATAACGTCAGTTGGGTCTTGCTGCCGGTCTCCGGGACCTGCATGTTCCGGTCGGGCGTGCGCTGCGGCGAACGCGGTGGATGAGGGCTCAGGGCATGGTGGAAAAAGACCGCGACGGCCCGGGCGACAGTTTCGTCTTGTGGATCGGCATGGCAAACAGAATCGATTCCCAGCTGAAGTCCCTGGCCCTGTGAGCCGCTGAGAAACAAGATGATGGGTGTCCGGGGAGCCAGAAGCTTCAGTTCCGCGCCTACCAGGCTACCGTCCTGAATGGCATTGTGACGAATCATAATGGCATCTGCGGGCATGCGCGACAAAACTGTCTTTGCGTCTTCGGGGTGATGCTCAATCAGAAGCCGAAAACCGGCGGCAAGCAGGGCGGAGATGAATGGAGAATCGAGTTCGCTTTCATCGCAAAGGAATAAGAGGGTCAATCTAGCGCTCATTACACCAACCTTTCGAGGCCAGATCGAACTTCTCAGCTAGGAGCACGTCCTACCAACAGAACAGATAGCAGAGGACAAAAAAATGCGGGCGCGGCTTGCCGATAATTCTAGGCTTGAAAGCAATTCCGTCAAGGAAGAAATGCCGGCGCGGGCCGGGTTAAGCAAGTTTTCATGTTGTTACAAGAGTGTCCTGCTGCTCTGGTCTGATTTCGGTAGCTCGTTTTCGCAACGTTTGCGGCGCGAAGCAAAATCTTTCTACTCATACGCCAGAGCGTCGATGGGATCTTTTTGAGCTGCCTTGATCGCGGGATAGAATGCCCCCAGCAGGGATCCGATGAGGGCGATGATCGCTGCCTTCAGCAGCCAGACGTAGGTGATGAGGACAGGCAAAGTCTGGAATTTGGCGCGCAAACCCGTCCGGGCGCCATAGCTGATGGCGATTCCCAGGATGACCCCGCCAATCGCGATCACCAGGGTCTCCCGCAGCACGGCATTCACGATGTAGAACTTGTCGGCGCCCAGGGACTTCAGAATGCCGATTTCGCGCGTGCGCTCCATCACTGCCGCGTACATGGCTTGGAAGATCACAATGAATCCGATGACCATGGAGATGCCGATCACCACATCAATCACCGTGTTCAGCCCGGGAATGCTGGCCGAGGTCATCAGGCTGAGATATTCCTTCAGCGAATGCACGCCGTATTGCTGCATGCCGGGAATGCTCTTGATTTCTTGCACTACCGCGTCGGCGTTGTTGGGATTGTCGAGTTTGACGTAGAAGATGGATGCCTTGCCGATCGCGCCGATCAGGTCCTGCAGGGTGGCGATGGGAACGAACTCGCGAGCGCCTTTGCCGTGCTCGACGATGCCACAGATGTGAAACGGATGATTGAGCGTTTCCAGCGTGTCGCCTACCTTGAGATGCTTCGAGCCGGCCTTCAGGTCGTCAATGATCATGTCGTACGGACCCTGAAATGGTCCGCCGGACAGGTAGCGGAACCCGCCGCTGACCGCATCAAACGATTGCAGGTCGATGCCGTAGAGGACTTCGACCGTTCCCGCAGTCGTGACCTGCATGACCACTGGAGCCACGGCGGTGACGTGGGACAGTTGGCGCAGTTTGTTGGCGACTTTCACCGAGACCGGTGCACCGGTCACACCCATAATTAAGGACGAGCCCGGAGGCTGCACCATAATGTCGGCGCCAATTCCCGCCTGTCGGCTGCTGCTGTCGTTCAGAATGCCGAGCATAATGCCCACGATCAGCAGAATCAGCGTGACCTCAACCGCCACCGCCACCACACTGATAATGGTGCGAAACGGCCGGTACATCAGGTTGGCAAGGATCATCCGGTTCATCATGGGAAGCTCGATTGTATAGGATGCAACCGCCGCCCGGCGCGTTCCGGCGGCCTGCTACAGCCGCTAGAAGCGATTTGAGGGTGGGCCGAAAAGGACCCCGTTAAGGAATCAACCCGAGTTGGTTAGGAACTGCTGGCATCGTCCCTGGGCGCGAATTTATTAGCAACCCGGTATTCGATTCAGGAGCGCCTCTTACTCTTGTGCTTGTACATTGCCCAGACAATCACCACGATCGCAACCGCGGCGAGGATGAACTTCCGCAGCAACTGGAGCGAGAGCAAGATGCCCATGCCCAAGATTCTGCCACAAACCTAACGGTGTGTCAGGTCAAGGTTTTCGGATCTAGGCATCCGAGGATGCTCCGCTATCCCCAAGAGCGGCTGGCGGCGGCGGGAGTGGGATGCTTGCGATGCACCACTCGCACGCCTTCGCGCCAGTGCTCGTCGACCTGAACCAGGGTCCATTCGATTCGGGGAGAGAGATAGCGCAACAATACATCCGTGGTGGGATGCACGCGCAGCGCGGGTGCCACCAGATACAGGAGAGGAGGAGCGCTGGACAGCTCGCGTCCGGCGAAGTAGCCGTTGCGCGCGAACTCGCCGTGCTGCTGATGCCAGCGTACCCGCGCCCAGTAGTCGAGCCCCTGCAAAGGCAGGTGAATGTCTTCATCGGCCTTCAGCTCCAACACTGCCAGGCGGCCCTCCAGAGTGCAGGTCAGCACGTCGAGCATGGCCCGATCGCAAGCGGTGAAGGCCGGCACTTGCGAATAGACGAAACGGCCGTCGAGCCGCTCGTCGATTGCCCGAACGTCGCGGGTGATCAGGCTTTCCAGCCAGCGTTCGGGAGCCAATCGGAAGAAAAGATTGGTATGCGAACCCGAGGGCTGACGTTGTTGGGTGATGCGCTTCACCAACTCGCCGAACAAAGCTTCGCTGGTTTCGTCGAGTACGTACTCCTCGGGACCAATGCCGAAGAGAATCGCTTCGCTGTTCCGGAAGGACCCGGGCATCGGGGTCAAACAGGCCCGCGCAAACTCAAGTCCATAGAGGCGAAAGACTATTTCCGACGCTGTCTGCAACGTAATCTCCGCTGTCGGAGCCAGGGTGCGAATGCGAGCGATGGAGGCCGCGAAACGCTGCCGCGCGGCGGGTACGTCGACCGCATGCGTGAGCCTGGTGATGATGTTGCCGCAGTCGGCGGAGTCGAGCGGCTCGCAAATCTCGGAGCGCTCGTCCAATTCGTAAATCTGCCATTTGGCTGCATCGGCATTCAAATTGGCTGCGCGTTGCCGAACCACCTCCGACTGGCCCGGCGGAAGGAACAGTTTCAGGCCTTCAACGTGGGCCCGGCCTGCAAGGTGTTGGCGCTGATAGTCCATCCAGAGAATGCCGAAGGTGAGCGTGGCATCCACCGCGGTCTGGGCCTCCTCGGCATTAACCCCGAGAACCGCAAATGCCGATTGACCAGCGCGCAGCAGGCCCCGCGTATAAATAGGGCTGAAGGAATGCTCCAGATCGGGGCTGCTGCTGAAGTGTTCGCTCTTGAAGCCGGGATATTCGCGGCGCAGAACCCGTTCCAGTATCGCCTGATACGATTTTCGTGCGGTGCGTTTTGCGGCTCCCGCCCGGCGGTCGCGATCGGCGCAAATTTCCATCTGCTTCGGTTGGGCTTGTCCGAAGCGCAGCACCTGCAGTCGCAGGCTCCGCCCGTCGTTCTGGGCATCCAGCACACGCCGAACTGTGTTGCGTTCAGCCGACCAGATGTGCAGGACACACTTGCCTTCGCCGGAAATCGAATACCTAGCGGTGCCGAAATCGAATAGGACTTCGCCATCCTCGAGGGCGACAGCATGCGGTGCCCCGGCTAAGAACTGCTCCATCATTTCGGTGAGGAACTCGGCGGAGATCGCACCTGTGTCCACGGGCATAGTTCTAATGAGCGTAGCGAACTCTTGCCCCGGACGCAGCCCTCCGGGAACACAGCGCTGTGTGATAATGAAACATTCGGGGCAGGTTCTCGCGAATTCCCATCCTGGAACCCCGCCAAATTTCGGTTCAAGACCGCAGTGGACGTGCCCGCGTCTTTCATGGGTGTCGGGCATCCAATCGGGTGTGACTATGGACAAAAAGTTTTTCTTTGATCGCTACGGCCTGGCACAAGCAGATGTTGAACGCTACCTGGCTGCGGCGCTTTCCGCGGGCGGCGACTTTGCCGACCTGTACTTCGAATATCAGACCTCGACTTCGGTGTCGCTGGACGAGAGCATGGTGAAGTCTGCCACCCAGGGCATTTCCGCCGGCTGCGGAGTGCGAGTCCTGTCGGGCGAACGTACCGGATATGCCTACACCGACGATCTTTCGCCCGCCCGGATCTTGCACGCCGCGCACACCGCGGCATTGATTGCCAGTGGTCCGGCTAAGCAACCGGTTGTCGGCCTGACCGACAAGCCCGCCCACAATCTCTATCCCGTGCCATTGCCGTCCGTCGAAGCTGACGTGCTGGCCAAGGTCGACGTGGTACAGCGCGCCGACAAAGCTGCACGAGCTTATGATCCCCGCATTCATGAAGTGCGGGCCAGCTATGCTGACGAACTGCGGCACATCCTGGTGATCGGGTCGGACGGCAGTTTTGCCGAGGATTCGCAACCCTTGGCGCGCATGAGCGTCTTCTGTATCGCGAAATCGGAGAGCGCCGGTTCGGCGCGCGGCAGTGCGGGCGGCGGCGGGCGTGTGTCGCTGGATTATTTCTCGGGTGACAGCTCTCCCGAACACTTCGCTAAAGAAGCGGCGCGCCAAGCCATTATTCAACTCGATGCGCGCGACGCTCCGGCCGGCGAAATGGAAGTGGTGCTCGGTCCGGGATGGCCCGGAATCCTGCTGCACGAAGCCATCGGTCACGGTCTGGAAGCGGACTTCAATCGTAAGAAGACGTCGGCATTCTCGGGAATGCTGGGCCGGCGCGTGGCCAGCGACAAATGCACGGTGGTCGATAACGGCACCATGCCCGGACGTCGCGGCTCGCTCAATGTTGACGACGAGGGTAACGCGACCGAGAACACGGTGCTGATTGAGAAGGGCATTCTTAAAGGCTATCTGTCTGACAAACTTTCGTCGCGGCTGATGGGAATTCCCAACACCGGCAATGGCCGTCGCGAGAGCTATCAGCACATTCCCATGCCCCGCATGACCAACACTTATATGCTCGCGGGACAGGATTCGCCGGAAGACATCCTGCGCTCGGTGAAGTACGGCGTCTACGCGGTGAACTTTGGCGGCGGACAAGTCGACATCACCAATGGCAAGTTTGTTTTCTCCGCATCGGAGGCTTACCTGATCGAGGATGGCAAAGTTACCTCGCCGCTGAAGAATGCGACCTTGATCGGCAACGGGCCCGACGTCTTGACCAGGGTTTCGATGGTGGGCAGCGACTTGCAACTCGACGAAGGCGTTGGAACCTGCGGTAAAGACGGACAGTCCGTGCCAGTCGGCGTCGGAATTCCTACGCTGAAAATCGATCGGCTGACGGTGGGCGGAACTGGCGGGTAGGAGAGTTTCCTGCCCTGCGATTTTAGCCGGAATAGAGGTCCTTCGACTCCAGCGGCCAACATCGGGCCGCCTCCGCTCAGGATGACAGGCGTTACGGATCGTGGTTCGATGCTACTTGATATTCCCACAACGTAGTACTCATACAAGGTAGGACTTTATAAAGATGAAGGTTTCCACAGAAGAGAACCCCACGAGCGTGCAAATAGCTTCGACCGATCTGAAGGAAATCGCGGCTGACGTCGTTCGCCGTGCCATGCAGGGCGGAGCCACAGCCGCCGAAGCGGTTGCCATGGATGGCAGCGAGTTCTCCACCGTGGTCCGTCTGGGCGAAGTCGAGACACTGAAGGAATCCGGCTCCAAGGGCATTGGCGTACGTGTCTTTTTTGGACAGCGCGCCGCCAGCACCTACTCCAGCGACCTGTCGCCCGAGGGCGTGAAGCAGCTGGTGGACTCGGCGCTGGCGCTGGCCAAGATCACCAGCGAAGATCCCTTCGCCGGTATTCCGGAGCCGACGCAGTTAGGCAAGCTGGAAGGCGATCTCGATCTTTATTACGACGACGTCTATTCCCTCTCGACTGCCGACCGCATCGATTACGCGCGCCGGGCGGAGAAAGCTGCGCTCGACGTCGATCCTCGCATCACCAACTCTGAAGGTGGAACCTTTGACGCGGCCATCGGCTACAAAGTGCTGGCCAACTCCCACGGCTTCATCGGCGATTACCAACGCTCCTACTGCTCGGTGTCGGCGGTGCCCATCGCGCAGGTGGAAAACTCGGCAATGCAGCGGGACTACTGGTATTCGGTAGCGAATTCGCTGAAGAAGCTCGAGTCGCCGGAAGAAGTGGGCCAGATTGCCGCCAAGCGTACCTTGCGACGACTGGGCGCCCGCAAGGTGAAGACTGCGAAGGTTCCGATCGTCTTTGAACACACCGTGGCCGGCGCTCTGGTAGGACACTTCTTTGAAGCGGTGAATGGCGATTCGATCTATCGCGGCGCATCGTTTCTTACCGGCAAGCTAAACGAGAAGATTGCCGGCGACAACATTAACGTGGTCGACGACGGCACCATGCGCGGCGGCTTCGGCACCAGCCCCTTCGATTCCGAAGGCGTGCCTAGTCGCAAGACAGTGGTGGTCGAAAACGGCGTGCTGAAGTCCTATCTGCTGAATACTTACACCGCCAAGAAGCTGGGATTGCAAACGACGGGCAACGCCTCGCGCGGCCTGGCGGGAACGCCGGGAATCGGCCCGGGAAATTTCTTTTTGCAGCCCGGGGCTAAAAGCCTGCAGGAGATCATCGCCGACATTCAGGAAGGTCTGTTCGTTACCGAATTCCTCGGCTTCGGGGTGAATCTGGTAACGGGAGACTTCTCCCGCGGCGCCAGCGGCTTATGGATCCAGAATGGCGAACTTACTTTTCCGGTGGAAGAGATCACAGTCGCCGGCAATCTGAAGGACATGTTCTTCAACATCTCCGAGATTGGTAACGATCTGGAGTTCCGCAGCTCTATCGCTTCGCCTACGTTGAGAATTGACGGCATGACCGTCGCGGGCGAATAACGCAATTTTTGCAATCTAGACATCGTTACGAAGTGTGAATTTCTTTGAGTGTGGGGAACTTTTCTTCTCCCCCGGCGTCTTCTATAGCGTGAATCCTCGTATTGCCACGCTCACGTGCCTGCTGCTGCTGAGTTGGTGCGGTGCTGCGGCGCAATCTGCCGTGAATTCTGATTCCCATCAAAAGCAACCTGTAGTCGCGGCTGCCCCATCAACTCCCGACGCACGCGAAATCATGCGGCGGGCGGTGGACAAGGACATCGTCGACTGGCAAGCCGCCAAAGACTACACGTTTATGGAACGCGTTCGGGAAGACAAGCTCGACGGTAACGGCCACGTGCAGTCCAGCAAGCTGGAGACGAGCGAAATCCTGGTGCTCTATGGCGAACCGTTTGAGCGCCTGGTGGAACGCGACGGCAAGCCACTTTCTGCCAAGGATCAGAACAAAGAGGACGAGAAGTTTGACAAGGAAACCAGGAAGCGGGAGAACGAAACTCCGGAACAACGCCAGAAGAGATTGGAGCAATACGAAAAGGACAGGCAGGACGAGCGGGCCTTCGTGCGCGAAATTCTGGATGCTTACGATTTCAAACTCATCGGCGAAGAGGTGTTGAATGGCCGCAAGGCGTGGGTCATCGACGGCACGCCTCGTGCGGGATTCCAAGCCAAGCGCAAGGAAGCGAAGGTGCTGCCGAAAATCAAGCCGCGCTTCTGGATCGATGAACAGGATTACACCTGGACCAAGCTGACTGGCGAAATCACCGACACAATTTCATTTGGCTGGGTAATCGCCCGCATGCACCGAGGGACGCGATTTGAAATGCAGCAGGAGCGGGTGAACGGCGAAGTGTGGTTGCCGGAACGTGTTGACGTCCACCTGGACGCGCGCGTGGCCCTGCTGAAGGGCTACAACGAAAACGTGCACGTGACTTACTCGGATTACCGCAAGTTCCGTACCGACACAAAAATTACGCTGGCGGCGCCGGCAACCGCGAACTAAGCAGATTCACCATTTCTGTATCCGGGTGGAGCACGCCTTCAGAGGCTGCTGAAAAATTCTTCTACAGCGTCGCCTGTAGCTGCGGAAGGTTTTTTTTGCAACCTGATCGCGCCTTCGCAGCGCCTTTTTGTTCTCTGCGGGGACCTTATTGGGCCCCTGCAGAGACA
>JBAVSY010000015.1:0-58748 GCA_049695855.1 Candidatus Korobacteraceae bacterium
TTTCCGGTGGAACAAACAGCTGGAATAACCAGCCAGACTAGCCGCAACGCGGCGAGATGAAGTTAGGCGGGGGCGTAAGCCCCCGAGAAAGTGGGAAATAGTCGTGAGCCGCAGAGCGGCGACACCAGTCACGACACACAGTCTCTTTCAGGCCGTCCGTTAAGTACCCGAAAATCAATGCGGCTTTAGCCGCTGCGGGACCTCTCTTTCACTTGATCAAAGTTTCCCTAACGCTTCGACGTGCCGCGAGCCAACTTCTTCACTTTACGTTTCTCCGCCCCGCGGGCGTAGGTACGTGGCGCCTTAGGAGCGGCTTTTTTGCGCGCAGTGCGCTTTACTTTCTTACGTTCTTCCTTATCGGCAATGCTTTTTGTATTTGCCATGAACTCTGCGTTCCCTCATTGACGGAGTTACGCCTTTTCCAATTGGGCGTACTTTTCGACCAGCTTTTTCAAACCGTATCTTGGAAATTGTACCGTAATCTTGGCATCTTCCCCATCGCCTTCGCGCCGGTAGACCGTACCTTCACCATATTTCGGGTGGCGCACGTGCTGTCCGGGATGAAAACCGGTTCGTCCCGTAACCGCGGGCACTTCGATTTTCGGACGCGAGAACTTCTTTCCCCGCGAAGCAAAAAACTCGGCGATATTGTCGATCGAATTGTAGGCAGGGCCACCGTAAGTGTTCCGCTGTGGCTGGTTGCGCCGCCTGTAGTCCGGCCGCTGATCTTCATCCTCGTAGGCATAGTGCTTAGAGCTTCCGTAATCGCTGCCACCCGCCCGCACAGGTTGCCGAGGCGAGCCCAAGTCCTGCAACAGTTCCTGCGGAACCTCTTCCAGAAAGCGCGACGGCACACTAGGCTCAGGCATGTCGGTCCCATAACGGCGCCGATAGCGGGCGCGTGTGAGAATAAGCGTGTCCATCGCCCGCGTCATTCCGACGTAACACAAACGCCGCTCTTCCTCGATATCATCTGGCGCCAGCAGCGTTCGGGAATGCGGAAATAAGTTTTCTTCCAGTCCGATCAGGAACACCAGCGGGAACTCCAGCCCTTTCGCCGAGTGCAGCGTCATCAGCGTGATGCGCGAATTCTCGTCATATTGGTCAGCATCGCTCACCAGCGCGGCGTGGTCGAGAAATTCGTTCAGCGTTTCGCCCCGATCGCGCGAGTCCATGGCCGCATTGACCAGTTCGCGCAGGTTCTCGATGCGAGCCAGCGACTCCGGCGTGTCCTCCTGCTCGAGTTGTTTGATGTAGCCGGTCCGGTCGATCAGAAACTTCAGCAGCTCCGCGGTTGACGCCGGATCGCCCGGCGCCCGGAAGCCCTCAACCCGCTCTTCTCCAGCCTCGCCCGTTGCGGCTGGGTCAGCGCTTTCGGCTACGAATGTCTCAGGCGCGAACGCTGTCGCGTCTTCGGCTTCGAGCTTGCCGGAGGCTTCGAATTCGGCGGGAGAGAAGTCGATATCGTGCTGCAAATCTCCTTCGTCTGCAGACGCGGCTTCTCCTGCCTTGATCGCCGGCGTTTCCGCTACACGTTCGCGAAACGTTCCGAACTGCATGGCCCGGGCGTCGTCAATCAGCTCTTTGAAACTCTTCAGCGACGACAAGGTCCGCAGCGGCAGCAGCCTGCGCTTGAGTACCTCGTCGATCGCGCCCCACATCGACTTTCCAGTCTCCAGCGCGATGTTCTCGATGATCTCCATCGTGGTCTTGCCGATGCCGCGCGCCGGAGTGTTGATCACGCGCTGCACCGCGATCGAGTCATCCGGATTCCCGATGACTTTTAGATACGAGATCATGTCCTTGATCTCGGCGCGCTCGTAAAAACTGAAACCTCCTACAACGTGGTAGTTCAGCTGATACCGGCGCATGGCCTCTTCCACCAGCCGGGACTGAGAGTTGGTGCGGTATAACACTGCGGCCCGGGGAGTTTCGCCGCTCTCGTTCTGCCCCTGGCGAAGGTATTTGGCAATGTAGTCGGCGGCGAACAGCGCTTCGTTCTCGCCGTCCGGCGCTTCGTAATATCCGATCTGCGCTCCGCCGCTGCGTTCGGTCCAGAGAGTCTTTCCCTTGCGCTTGATGTTCTTCGCCACCACCGCCGATGCGGCCTGCAGAATATTCTGCGTCGAGCGATAGTTCTGTTCCAGGCGGATGATGCGGGCCTCGGGGAAATCCTGTTCGAACTCGAGAATGTTGCGGATGTCAGCGCCGCGCCAGGAATAGATACTCTGATCTTCATCGCCGACAGCGCAGACATTGTGCTCGCTGCCCGCCAGCATGCGCATCAGCTCGTATTGCGGACGGTTCGTGTCCTGATATTCATCCACCTGGATGTAACGATATCGCCGGTTGTAGCGTTCCCTGGTCTCGCCTGAAGCTTTCAGGACCCGCACCGCGTACAGCAGCAGATCGTCAAAATCGAGCGCGTTCGATTTCGCCAGCTCCTGCCGGTAAACCTCATAGATATGGGCAACCCGCTCGGTCTTGGGGTCGCCGGAGTTCAGGTAAACCTCTTGCGGATCGAGCATATGGTTCTTTGCCCACGAGATTCGTCCCAGCACGTTGCGCGGCGTCAGCTGCTTGTCGTCGATACCCAGCCGCCGCATCGCCGCCTTGACCACATTCTGCTGATCGGCTTCGTCGTAGATAACGAAATCTTTGCGATACCCCTTGCCACCGATCTGCAGAGTTTCAATATCGCGCCGCAACAGGCGTACACAGAACGAGTGGAAGGTAGAGATCAACGGCTTGGAGAGCGATCGCGCCCCGACCAGAGATTCGACCCGGCTGGCCATCTCAGATGCGGCCTTGTTGGTAAAGGTCACCGCCAGAATCGAGTCGGGCTGCACGCCCACTCCGTCGATGAGGTGCGCGATGCGATAGGTAATGACGCGAGTCTTGCCGCTTCCGGCTCCGGCCAGAATAAGCACCGGCCCGTCCACCGCCTCGACGGCTTCGCGCTGCTGCGGATTCAGATTACTCAGGTATGACGACAAGGTTGAGGGCACTCATCGATGGTTTTGAAGGGGCGCAACTTCAGTTGCGCCGTTCAGACATTTCTATCTTGATCTCAGCGGGCTTCAGCCCGCGAGTATTTTTCCGTAGCGAAATGCTTTACCTGCTGCTAATTCGGCTTAGTACTACTGACGGCTGGCGCGTCCATGGCGCGATGCGCCTTGCATTCCGAACAAGGGCAATTTTCACGCAGATACTGCCAGGAATAGATGCCATGTTGATGGCCGTCGTTCCAGGAGAAGCGAATGGCGTATTTGCCGACCGGCTCGACCTCGGTCGGCCGCGCGGCCGCCTTGAACATCGGCAACGAACCCGCGATCGGCTTAAGGGGATCGCCCGGCTGCCGGCCGTCCTTTTCCCGCTCCTCGTTGCACAGGGCACAGGGACAGGCATCCCGCAGGAAGGGAAAGCTGTAGGCGCTGCGATGGCCGTCTTTCCACTCGATTTCCATGCCGGTGCCGGTGGTGACATTCACCTTAACGGATTTAGGATCTGCGATTGGGTCCATGAGATGCTTCGCCACCTGCGGCGAGCTTACTCTCTAGTATCGCAGAAATTCGGCGCGCAAGAAGGCCCGGGTTGCCCCGGGCTTCTCGCATCACCTCCGCAGTCGCTCTCAGGAGAAAGAACGGCTGTCACTGTCTCTCTTTGTCTCGAACAATTGGACGTGTCTCGCGGCAATTCGTCACAGGGAGGTTACAAAACAAAAAGGCACGGCTGCTCTCCGTGCCTCCCTGCGGATCGTGAGGGCTACATCACGATCTCTTTCGCTCGCTGCGTAATGGGATGTTGCATCTCTTCGAGGTCACCTTTGACCAGGTTCAGGCCGTACACGCACGATTCGAACTCCCGCGCCAGCTTGGCGAACAGCGGCGCCAGCCGGGCGTATTCGAATTGGTCGAACTTGGAGACGATGTAATAGCTCTCCTTGCCGGCTTTGATGAAGTCGACGAAATTCTCCAGTCGCTGCCGCCGCAGCCGGTAGTGATTGATGCTCTCGGGAAACATGCCGGAGAAAAACAGCGTGTAATCGCCAATATGTTTGCGCACCTGGCGCTCGCGATCGAACGAGGGCGCCGGACCATAGATGGGATCGGCCTCCAGCAGCATCTCGCCCACATCGCCCAGCGAACGGCCAGTGGCGTCGCACACCTTGAACAGTTGCTCACGCTCGCAAAATTCGGCCAGCATGTTGACGATGTAGTCCTGCACCTCGGAATCGCGCAGTCCGATATCGCGGTCAAAATGCTGGTGGATCAAGTCGGTGAACAGTTCCTGCAACGCGTGCGATTCCGGGATCATGGCTTTTTACTGATCTCCTCCGTTTGCCTGCATACTCCTTAGATGTGATGCGAGTACTTATCGCACTTTCATTTCGAGTGCAAGCCTTTCTTCTGCGCCTGGTTACTCAACGGGTACACTTACTACAAACCCGGCTCGCTGGAATTTGCTTCGCTCTGATTCGCCAGCGAGCCGAAGCATGTTATTTGGAGCGCTGTTTATGCGGGTTTGGTTGGCTGAGATATGGTTGTGTATGTGCTTTCGCAGCCGTTGTCAGCAAACTATGACGTTGACTGCCAAAATTGCAGGCAACCCGGGCGTTCGGGAGTGCCAGACAATCGACGCCCACCGTATGGCACAATTCTCCTTTCCCAAGGAGGCAGCATGGAACGCAAGAATATCCCTGGCAATTCTCCCTACGAGCCTATCGTCGGATTTTCGCGCGCGGTGAAAGTTGGACCATTCGTTTCCGTAGCGGGAACCGTCGCCACCGGCCCAGATGGCAAAATTGTCGGTCAAGGCGATATCTACGCCCAAGCGGTACAGACCCTGAAGAACGTCGGTCGCGCGCTGGAACAGGCAGGAGCCAGCTTCCGGAACGTGGTACGCACGCGCACGTTCGTGACCGACATCAGTCAATGGGAAAAAGTCGGCAAGGCGCACGGCGAAATCTTTGGCGACATTCGTCCCGCGGCGAGCATGATTGGGATTTCGGCGCTCGTCTCGCCAGAAATGCTGGTGGAAATCGAAGCCGATGCCATCATCGTAGCCGAGATGTGAGCCGGGCCGCTGTTCGCTAAGTGCTTCTTGCCAGGGTGCGAGGACCTGAACCGAAAGAACGGAAATGTCCGATCAAACTTGTTGAACGGCTCATCGAAGTTACGGAAGGATGGCAGATCATCATGATGAAATCATCTCTGGCTTTGAAGAAAATTGGAATCTGGACTGGAGGCTTCGAGCCCCAACCCGCGAGCAAACTGAAGGAAGCCGTTGCCGAACTGGAGCAGCTTGGCTATGGAGCGGTCTGGTTCAGCGAAGGGCTTGGCCGCGAGTCTCTAACCCAGGCGGCCTGGTTGCTGGCCGGCTCATCCCACATTGTGGTAGCTACCGGAATCACCAATATCTATGGACGTGACCCGGTCACCATGGCCTCTGCGCAGAAGACCTTGAGCGAGGCCTATCCCGACCGCTTTGTGCTTGGTTTGGGCGTGAGCCACATCCCTTTTGTGGAGCGCCTGCGCGGCCATGCCTACGAAAGCCCTGTAGTCAAGATGACCAACTACCTGGATACGATGGACAAAGCTCCCTACAACAGCATTCCTCCGGCATCGAGTTACCGGGTGCTGGCGGCGCTCGGTCCCAAGATGCTGGAGCTGGCCGGCAAACGCTCTGACGGCGTCCTTAGCTACAACGTCACCGCCGAGCACACGGCTACAGCTCGCAACGTTTTGGGAGCGGGGCCCTGGTTGTGCGTCGAGCAAGCTGTGGTGTTGGAGAGCGATGCGGCGAAGGCGCGGGAGATCGCGCGTGCTTTTCTTCGCTTCTACCTCACTTTGCCGAACTACACGAACAATTTTCTGCGTTTGGGGTTTACCGAAGAAGATTGCAAAGGCGAAGGGAGCGATCGCCTGATCGATGCCATCGTCGCCTGGGGCGGGATGGATGCTATCCAACGCCGGATTCAAGCCCATCAATCCGCGGGCGCAGACCACGTATGCATCCAGGTGCTCACCGCAGACTCCAAATCCCTGCCGGTCAGGGAATGGCGCGAGTTCGCCGGCGCCTTAATCGAAAAGACGTGAGGCTTCGCTCAGCAAGGTAAGTAGGCTGCGAGCAAGCCATCATTAGCGAAAAGCGAACGGCGGCCTTATTGCGTTACTTGCAGCCCTATCCCTTGGCCCTCCCACACTCTTTGGCCGGCTGCGGGCGAAGTCTTAGTCACCATGCGGGTTCCCGAGGGCACGGTCTCAGCTGCATTGGCCGGTGGGGCAGCCGCCGCCTGGCTGGATATCCCCGCGACGCGCAGTCCGGCGCCCACAATCTCGTTGATCGCGTCATCTTCGTTCCGCCCGACCAGGTCAGGCATGACGAAAGACGCTCGCTCCTCCGGCGCTGCCATCAGCACGCTGATCTTCGGCGCCGAGACGTTCACCGCGTTGGCCGGCGGACTCTGCGCCACAATCTGATCGCCGGGAGCACCCGGAATCGTGGCGATCGCAGTACTTCCCAACTCGAGTCCGCGGCGGCGGATATTGATTTCTGCGGCCCGCTCGCTTCCTCCGATAAGATCGGGGATAACAACCCGTTGCGGTCCCATGCTTTCAGCCACCCGTACATGCCAACCTCGCCGCACCTGCATCCCAGGCGCCGGAACTTGCGACATCACCCGGCCCGGTGGCACATCGGAGCTGAAAAACCGGTCGCCCTCGTCCAGAACCAGACCATGATCGGCCAGCGCTCGCTCAGCTTGACTCGCCGTCATGCCTACGATCTTGGGAATTGTGGTTTGACGGCCATGAATCGCGAAGCGCATTGCGGTCAGCACCGATGCCATAAAGACCACAACCAGCACCAGCACCCGCACCAGGTAGTGAAAGAAGCGCCGCATCAGTGCGCCTCGCTATCGCCGGCCGCAGCCTCAGGCGTCTCCACCTTTTGGGCTACCGCGCTGGGCGTCATCGGAGGCGGTGCGGCGAAGTCTTCCGACTCGCGACCCTGCAGCGCCACCCGCATAAAGTCCATCCAGATAGGCAGGGCCGCTCTGGCTCCTGTCTCTTTGTCGCCGAGCGTCTTCTTCTCGTCGAAGCCTACCCAGACGCCGCAAGTCAGAGACGGCGAAAAGCCCACGAACCAGGCGTCCGTGAAGTCGTTGGTGGTTCCGGTCTTGCCGCCCAAAGGATGGTTGAGCTTGCTGGCGGCGTAGCCGGTGCCGTGCAGCACCACCTCGCGCAGCATGTAAGTCATGATCCTGGCCGTGCGCGCGCTGACCACGTCCTTCACTTCGGGATAGTTTTCTTCCAGCACCCGGCCTTCGTAGTCGGTCACCTTCCGGATGTAGCGCGGCATTACGCGAACCCCGTCGTTAGGGAACGTGGTGAACGCCGCAGTCTGCTCGGCGAGAGTAATGTCAGCGGCGCCCAGCGCAACTGGTAGATAGGGCAGCAGCGGCGAGGTAATACCGAACTTGCGGGCGTACTCAATGACTGTCTTGATGCCCCCCACGCGCTCCGTGACTTTGAGCGCCGGAATATTGCGCGACTCGGCCAAGGCGTGGCGAAAAGTTATTACCCCTTCAAACTTACCGTCGTAGTTGTGCGGCGTGTAGGGGCCGGACGGGGTATTGAAGGTGATCGGCGCGTCGAGCACGGTATCGTCCGGCGTCAGCCCCTCATCGATGGCAGCGGTATAGATATAGGGCTTGAACGAAGAGCCAACTTGGCGCAGCGCCTGGGTAGCGCGGTTAAATTTCGACTGCTCGAAATCACGCCCGCCAACCATCGCTTTCACATCGCCGGTGGAGTTGTCGAGCGCCATCAGGGCTCCCTGCACTCCCGACTCCTGCTCCAGCGAAACCCGGCTGAAATTGCCGTTCAGTTCTTTCACCTTCACATAGACAATATCGCCGACGGTCAGAAACTCCTGAGCCGAAGGATGGCGTGTCCACTTGATCTCTTCGGGGCCCAGCCGCGCCTGGTAGTTGCCGAACTTGATCGTCGCCACCAACGGATCAACTTCTGTTACGAGAGCATGAACATAGCTGCCGGGTGCGATCAACCCGTCCCAATCGACATGATGATAGGTCGCCAATGTATCGCCGTTAGCGATAATGTTCAGCAGGTTGCCTTTCCACCCATGACGGCGTTCGTAGGCGGCCAGCCCGTCCCGAACCGCCTGTTGAGCGGCGCGCTGCATCTCCAGGTTCAACGAGGTATAAACCCGCAGTCCCGCCTCGTGAACTTCCTCGGCGCCGTACTTTTTCTCCAGGTACTGGCGAATTTCCTCCACGAAGTATGGAGCAATATCGTTGGGCTCGGCCTGCAGTTTGAGTTGCAGCGGGGCGTCCTTGGCTCGCAACGCTTCGGCGGCCGTAATCTTGCCATCCTCCAGCATGTTGTTGATGACCAGGTTGCGGCGTCGCAAGGCGCGTTCGGGATTGTTGATTGGCGAGTAATAGTTTGGCGCCTTGGGCAGCCCGGCCAGTACCGCGGCTTCTTCCAGCGTGAGATCCTTAGCTTTCTTGCTGAAGTAGTAATTCGCCCCGGCCTCGAAGCCGTAGACTCCGTGTCCCAGGTAGATCTGATTGGCGTACAAAGTGAAAATCTGCGGCTTGGTGAAGCGGCGTTCGATCTGGATCGAGAGCATCACCTCTTGCATCTTGCGCCGGAAATTGCGGTCTGGCGAAAGAAACAGATTGCGAGCCAGTTGCATGGTCAGCGTAGAAGCCCCCTGGGCGCGGCTGTCGAGAATGACATCGCGCCAGGCCGCGCCGAATACCCGCCATACGTCCACGCCCCAATGTTTCTCGAATTCTTTGTCTTCGGTGGAAATCAGCGCATCGCGCAGCACCTTGGGGAAATCGTTGTAGCTGTCGATGACCCGCCGCTGCAGGGCAAACTGCCCGATGACGCGGTCCTGGTCGTCATAGAGCTGGGTGATGGTGGCAGGGCGATAGTGCTCGAGCTCGGTGACTTGCGGAAGGTCGGTCGAGTAAACCAGCAACAGGCCGGTGATCGCGCCCGCCGCCGCAACGATCACAATCAGCAAAACGAACAGGGCGTTGCCAACAAGTTTCAGCCTGTGACGGCGTGGCTCGGCTGGAGTGTCGGCCGTGGCTGCAGGTTCTTCGACAACGCGTTTCATGTCTTGACTATGCCAGCATAGCATTGAAAGCGGGCCCGGGGCGCGTTCGAAAGACGCTCATAAGGTAAGGTGGCTCAAGCACCTACCGCGCCCCCGCCTGCGGTTTGCTCCTTCTCGTGATTTACAATCATCTATTTGGTTGTCGCCATTATTCCCAACTAGAGGCTGCCCGGATTTCCAGCGCCGCAGTTTTCGCGCGATGGGACAGCAGAGCCTCGAGTCATCCTCGATAGAACTGGAGCATGAACTTGCCAGAAACCATTTACGACGTAGCCATCATCGGCAGCGGACCTGCCGGATATACCGCAGCCATTCGCGCCGGACAGTTAGGACTTAAGACAGCGCTTGTCGAGAAGCATGAAAAGCTAGGTGGAACCTGCCTGCATGTCGGCTGCATTCCTACCAAGGCCCTGCTGTTTAATGCCGAAGTCTATGACCATGTGAAGGAAGGAACCGAACTCGGGCTGGAGAACACGGCCGGTGTCTCGCTGAACTGGGGCGCGATCCAGAAGCGCAAGCAGGGCATCGTCGACAAGCACGCCAAAGGTTTGCAGTTCCTGATGAAGAAGAACAAGGTCGACGTTATCCGCGGATGCGGCAAACTGACCGGTCCGGCGAACGACGGAATTCATACCGTTGCCCTGGAAGGCAGCGAGCAGAAATCGATTAAGGCGAAGAACGTCATTCTTTCGACTGGCTCGGTAGCGCGAATGCTGCCGGGAATGGAGCCCGATGATCGCATCCTGACCAACATCGAGGTGCTGAGTCTGAACGATATTCCGAAGTCGCTGATCGTCATTGGCTCAGGCGCGGTGGGCGTGGAATTCGCTAGCATTTACAAATCGTTCGGCGCGGACGTGACCATCCTGGAAATGCTGCCGCGCTACGTTCCGGTGGAAGACGAAGAGGTTTCGAAGGAGCTGATGCGGGTTTACCGCAAGCGCGGTATCAACGGGTTCGTCAACGCCAAGGTTGAAAAGGTGGAGAAGACGAAGGACGGCGCTGCGGTTACCTTCACGGTCGACGGCAAGCAGCAGAAGATCGAAGCTGACAAAGTCCTGGTGGCTGTCGGCCGGGCGCCGCGCACCGACAACGTTGGCATCGAGAAGACCAAAATTCAGCTGGAGCGCGGCTTCGTCAAAATCGACAAATACATGCGCACTGCTGAGCCTGGCATTTACGCGATCGGCGATATCGTAGTCGGCTTCCCGCAACTGGCGCACTCCGGCGGAATGGAAGGCATTGTTGCGGTCACGCACATCGCCGGCAAGCCGACCAAGACGATCAAGCCGGAGCGGATTCCCAACGCTACGTATTGCCATCCGGAGATCGGCAGCGTGGGACTTACCGAAGCCAAAGCCCGCGAGCAGGGCTATGACGTGAAGATCGGCAAGTTCCCGTTTACCGCAAACTCCCGTGCCAGCATCGTGGGACAGCACGAGGGCTTCGTCAAGATCGTGACCGACGCGAAGTACGGAGAGATTCTGGGAGTGCACATCATCGGGCCGAACGCGACTGAGCTGATTGCCGAGTCGGTGCTGGCCCTGGAGATGGAATGTACTGCCGAAGAATTGGCGAACATTATCCATGCGCATCCCACACTGTCAGAGGCGATGCTGGACGCCTCGAACGCGGTATTTGGCATGGCGATCAACGCGTAGGGAGCTCTGCCCGTAGCGAGCTCTGATTGAAGTCTGTTCTTTGAAGGGGACGGCCCCCCACCAGCTGTGAGTGTTCTGAGACGGGGTCGGCCATAAGACCGTCTGTAAAATGCCTGAGGAAGAATTGCCCTTATCGTTCCCTGAGGACCAACTCTTGTAATCGCGAACGAAATATACCGGCCAAAAATAGAGCCCGTCAGGGCGGCTCAGTCTAGCCCAGGACGCAGCCGCAGGCGGAGTCCTGGGTACAGGGAGAAATTGAGTCGAGTCCTGTAGGGACGACAGAGGTTATATCGTACCTTGAAAGCAGACCGCGGTCAGTTCGAGAGCCTCACGGGAGCAATCTGCTTAGCCATCATGTCGTGATAACAAATCTAAAGCCGAACGCGACGTAACCTAAGGCTGCATCCCTTCAAACCCAGGCTTTACAATCGCAACGTGTACTCGCTCTACAGCGCCCTACTGTTCGTTGTGCTGATTCTCAGCACGCCATGGTGGCTGCTGCAAATGCTGCGTTACGGCAAATACCGTACCGGATGGAGCGAGCGGCTGGGTAAGGTTCCCGACCGGCTCTTCCACCAAGTCTCTCCTGACACGATTTGGATTCACGCCGTCTCGGTGGGCGAGGTGCTGGCCAGTTCGCGGGTCATCGAAGAACTGAAAACGCAGCTACCCGGATGGCGCATCGTGGTCTCGACTACAACCGACACGGGACAGAAATTGGCGCGAGAACGCTTCGGCGCAGACAATGTTTTTTATTTTCCGCTGGATCTTCCCTTTGCGGTTCAAGCTTACTTGCGGGCCCTGCGTCCGAAACTGCTGGTACTGGCGGAAAGCGAATTCTGGCCGAATCTATTGCAATGGGCCAAGTCGTCAGGAGCCGCCGTCGCCGTGGTGAACGCCCGCGTTTCCGACCGCTCGCTGCCTGGCTATTTGCGCTTTCACCGATTGCTTGCCCGAGTGATGCAAAACATCGATCTTTTTGTGGCGCAGAGCGACGAAGACGCGCGCCGCCTGATTCAGATCGGAGCGCCGGCTGAGCGGGTACAGGTCAGCGGCAATCTCAAGTTTGAAGTGAAGCCACCGGCGGAGCCCGCGATTGTCGTGCCCTTCGCAGCGGCCTTGGACCGGGAAGAGATTGGCCCGCTGCTGGTGGCGGGCAGCACCCTCGAAGGCGAAGAGGTGATGTTGCTGGAGATGTTTCGCCAGGTTGCGTCACGGTATCCGGGCGCACTGCTGGTGCTGGTGCCGCGTCATCCCGAGCGCTTCGAGGCGGTGGCTTCTCTGCTGGCTTCCTCGGGACTCAGGTTGCAGAGGCGCTCGCGGTGGGATGGAGAGAAAGCTATCGCCGGGGGCGTGTTTCTGCTCGATACTATCGGCGAGCTGGCCAGCCTGTATCAATTTGCCGATGTGGCCTTCATCGGCGGCAGCCTGGTTCCGCGCGGCGGACATAATGTGCTGGAACCCGCGCTGTCAGGAGCGCCTATCCTGATCGGCCCCTACACCGAAAACTTTCGTGACATTGTCGAAGCCTTCCGAAAAGCCGACGCTTTACGAGTGGTTACGCCCCAATCGCTGACGTCAACCGTGCTCCTGCTGCTCGAGAATCACGACGACCGAGACGCTCTCGGCGACCGCGCCTATAAGGTTGTGCGCTCCCAACAGGGCGCTACGGAACGAACGGTGAGCGCGCTGCTCAGTTTGCTGCCGGCGGGTGCGCCCATCAGCCCGGTCGAGGTATCCACGGAGAAGCGCGCTTGAATCCGCTTTCTGCCCTTTACGGCGCGGTCGTTCGCAGGCGAAATCAACTCTACGATCGTGGATCGCTGAGCATTCGCAGCTTACGAGGTCCGGTGGTGAGCATCGGAAACCTGACCGTCGGCGGCTCCGGCAAAACGCCATTCCTGATAGCGGTCGGCGAGTTGCTGAAGGAACGCGGCGTCCGGTTCGATGTCCTCTCCCGCGGCTACGGGCGTGCCACGAAAGGCGTGGCTCTGGTCGATCCCGAGGGCTCGCCGTGGGACTTCGGCGACGAGCCGTTGCTGATCGCTCGCAAGTTACAGATTCCGGTTGTAGTCGGAGAGGATCGTTATGCTGCCGGCCAGTTCGCCGAGCAGAAATTCGGCGCACAACTACATTTGCTAGACGACGGTTTCCAGCATCGTAGTCTGGCGCGCGACTTCGACATCGTTCTGATCACGCCGACTGATGCGAAGGATACCTTGCTGCCGGTGGGAAAACTGCGCGAGCCGCTGTCGTCACTCTTGCGCGCCGACGCAGTTGTACTCACCAATGACACATCCAGCGCAGGACTTCCGCTCGCCAACCAGCGTGTGTGGAGAGTACAGCGCGGCGTCGTTGCTCCAGCCACGAAAGATCCCTGCTTTGCCTTCTGCGGAATCGCCCGCTCTCAAGCCTTCTTTGAGCAAGTGCGAGCGGCGGGCGTTCGACTGGTCGGTACTCGTAGCTTCCGCGATCATCACTACTACAGCGATCCCGATGTGAAGCAGTTGCTGGAATTCCGTAAGGCTTGTAGCGCAACCGCCTTTATCACGACCGAGAAAGATGCCATCAACCTGGGCTCGCATCTTGGTGCCCTGGAACCGCTGCACCTCGTGCCAGTAACGATGCGCCTGGAGGATTCGGCCGCCGCGGTCGACGCACTCCTCACGACGATTCGGGAGCGCAATTCCCAGCCTGCGTGAGACAATTAAAGGTTAGGCAGCGCCCGGTGGCCCAACCATGCACCGGGCATTCATTTGAGTTCATGAATAAGCATCCCAAAGACGCGGAACGCTGGAAGAAGATTGTCCAATCGTTTTCCGAAGTTTCGATTACGGCGCTGGTGGACCTGGTTGCCGATGAATTCATCTTCGGCGAAATCGCCCGGGTCTCGCGAGAAGCGCCGGTGTTGATCCTGAAACACCGGGAGCGCAGCATACTTCCTGGAGGCGGCGCCAATGCGGTGATGAACCTGGCGTCCCTCGGCGTGAACGTCCTGCCGGTTGGGGCGGTGGGTGACGACGAAGCTGGCAGCCTGTTGCTGGAGCGGCTACGCGAGAAAAAAGTCTCCATCAGCGGCATTCAACGGCTCAAGGGACACATCACTACCACCAAGTCACGCATTCTGGCCGGTATGCCGCATACCAGCCGTCAGCAGGTGGTGCGGGTGGATCGTGAACCTGAACCCTTGGACGAAATGCATCCCGCACTGCTGAACCTGGTGAACACAGCCAGGGAATACGCCATGGCTTCGGACGCCTTTCTCATTTCCGACTATGGATACGGCGCTGCGACCCCACGATTGCTGACCTTTGTAAAATCGAATGGCTGCCTGGAAAATAAACCCATCACGGTCGATTCGCGCTATCGCATCCTGGCGTACGAGGGAGCGACAGCCGCGACTCCCAATGAGCCCGAGGTGGAAGAGGCGATTGGAATGAAGATCGGCCATGACGATGAGAAGCTGTTCTTTGCGGCGGATCGAATGATGAAGACGATGGCGCTGGAGTCGCTGGTCATCACTCGCGGCCGCGATGGCATGGTGGCCTTTGAGAAGGACGCGACTCCGCTGGCGATTCCGATTTACGGTTCTGACCAGGTGGTGGACGTGACCGGAGCGGGCGATACGGTGATCGCAACCTTTACTGCCGCTCTGGCGACGGGTGCAGACACCGCTTCGGCGGCCCGGCTGGCGAATTTTGCCGGTGGCATCGTGGTGATGAAGCGCGGCACGGCAACTGTCTCCAGTAAGGAGTTGTTGGCCGCCATCGATCAGTATTCGGCGACGATATCCGCGTGAACGAAATCGACCCCAAAATTCTCTCGCGCGAAAGCTTACGCGATCGAGTGGCCGAATGGCGCCGTGACGGCCAGCAGATCGTGCTGGCGAACGGTTGTTTCGACCTGCTGCATGTCGGACACATCCGCTATCTACACGGAGCCAAGGCGCTCGGCGGGAAACTTGTGGTGGCTATGAATTCCGATCAGAGCGTTCAGCAACTTAAGGGAGAAGGCCGTCCGTTCATGCCGGCCAGCGAGCGAGCGGAGATTGTCGCGGCCCTGGCTGATGTAGACGCGGTGGTGATCTTTGACGAGCCGGACGTGCGCGCCTTGATTCGCGAAATTCATCCCGACGTCCAGGCGAAGGGTACCGACTACACTCGCGAGAACGTTCCCGAACGCGATGAAGTGCTGGCTTACGGTGGCCGGGTCGAGATTGTGGGCGATTCCAAAGATCACTCCACGACAAATTTTCTGAAGCAACTGCGCTCTGGAAGCGGAGGACAAGCCTTACGGTGAGTGCTCCTGTATCTCCGCCGGGCCAGAGCCGGTCTTCCGCAGCGGCAAGCGGCGGTCCTGCGATCCCCATCCCCGATCGCGTTCTCGTGGTGCGCCTGAGCGCCATGGGCGACATCATCCATGCCATGCCGGCCATCGCCGCACTGCGCGGTGCCCAGCCGCAGATCAAGATCGGATGGCTGATTGAAGAACGCTGGGCCGAATTGCTATGTTCTCGCCCCAGCGAGTACGCGGCCGAGCGCTCGCAGTTCAAGCCTCTGGCCGACTGGATCCACGTTGCGAACTTCAAGAGCTGGCGTAGAGCGTTATTGGCGAAGCCTACGTGGCAGGAGATCGGAACGCTCCGCCACCAGGTGCGGGCGATGCACTACGATCTGGCGCTCGACCTTCAGGGCGCAATCCGTTCCGCCCTCGCCTCCAGAGCCAGCGGCGCCAGGACCCGGGTTGGCTCCTCCCAACCGCGCGAAGGACCAGCCAGCATGTTCTACACCCGGCAGGTTGATCCTCGAGGTACGCATGTCGTGGATCAGGGACTCGCGATTGTCTCCGCTCTCGCCGGCCAGGAATTGCAGTACGTGGAACCTTCCTTCCCCTTGGATCCGAGCGCAGAAGACTGGGCAGACCAGCTCTACAGAACCTGGGGCGGCAAGCCGTTGGCCATCCTAAATCCAGGCGCGGGCTGGGGAGCGAAGTGCTGGCCGGCAGAATCATTTGGGGTGGTGGCGCGCGCCCTGGTGAAGCGCGGCATGACGGTGGTGGTCAATCATGGTCCCGGCGAAGAAGCTCTGGCCGAAGAGGTTCGCGAGTCGAGCGGCCGGGTCGCTTTACCCTTCAAAGGCAACATCACGGAATTGATTGCCCTCACCCGGCGTGCCGGCCTCTTCGTGGGCGGGGACACCGGGCCCATGCACCTGGCGGCCGCTTTGCGCGTTCCCGTGATTGCCTTGTTCGGACCCACTCGGCCGGAGCGCAACGGTCCTTATGGCACGCGAAATGTGGTCCTGCGCAATCCGGGAAGCGTTGACAACTCGACCCACACGGACCGGCCCGATGAGGGTTTGGTATCGATCGATCCGCAGGCCGTGATCGCCGCGGCTGACCAGTTATGCGGAGAAGATGGTGGCTGATCTGGAAACGGGCAAGGCTCCTATGACCTGGAGCCGGGTCGCTCGCCGCATTCGAGTGCCGCTGGGATTTCTCTTCGCGGCGTTCTATATCTGGCGAGCCAAACCAACCTGGCAATCGCTGTTGATTGGTCTGCTGCTGGCCGCTCTTGGCCTCTGGATTCGGGCCCTCGCTTCCGGGCAGGTGAAGAAGGACCGCGAACTCACGACCACTGGACCGTATGCCTACGTGCGCAACCCGCTTTACCTCGGATCCATTCTTCTCGGCGTCGGATTCGTGGTCGCCGCTCGCGATCCTTGGGTCGTGCTCTTTTTGCTTCTCTATTTTGTTCTGGTCTACGTCCCCGTCATCCGCGCGGAGGAGGTGTATCTGCGCAGCCAATTTCCGGCGTATGCCGAATACATGCAAAGTGTGCCCAGCCTGCTGCCGCGCACCCTCTGGTTTCGCGGGGCGATGGACGGCTTCTCGCGTGAGTTATACTTTCGTCATCGCGAGTACAATGCCCTGCTAGGCGCCGCCGCGATGCTGGCGGTCCTCATTGCGAAAATCCTCTGGCTTCCTGGGTGAAGGTGACTTCTATCGCACGCTCTTTTTTTGTGCTCGCCGTTTTGCTGACTGGGATCGTCGCGCCCGCACATAGCGTGCCGGCGGACTTGCTTCCGCAGGCGGCACACACTTCCTCGCAGGCGCAGCCGGAAGCGAAAATCGGCTCCGGATCGCATATCCAGCCTTTAAGGCCGGGATTTAATTTTCCTTACGGTCAGACGTTGCATTTTGAAGGCGAATGGCGGTTTTGGACGGCAGGAGTTGCCACCCTGCGTATCGAACGCTCCAGTTCGCAGGAACACATCGCGGCAACCGCCGATTCCAGCGGAGTGGTTGCCCTGCTCTATCGGGTGCAAGACCGCTTCAACTCTTATCTTGACAGCAAGAGCCTCTGCTCCTACAAGCTGCTGAAACACACGGAGGAAGGTTCCCATCGCCGCGATACCGTTATTACCTACGACTACAGCCGGGGAAAAGCCGTCTTGGACGAACACAATCTGCAAACCAATCAGCAAAAGAGAACTGAAAACGATATTCCGGGATGCGTGACCGACGTCGTTTCCGGAATTCTCTACGTAGCCAGCCTGCCGCTGCAGCAGGGAGCGACTTACACGTTTCCGCTCAACGACGGCAGCAAGACAGTGACCGTGCAGGCACACGTGGAGGGTAAGGAGCAGATCAAGACTCCGGCGGGAAAGTTTCAGACCATCCGAGTTGGTCCCGAGGGAGACTCGGGAACGCTGTTGAAGAACAAGGGCCGCATTTGGATTTGGTACACGGACGACGACCGGCACTTGCCGGTGCAGATGCGGGCCAAGTTTTTCTGGGGGACTTTGACAGTCTACTTGACCAGCATTAGCCAGTGATCAGCTCATTGCAGGCGAAAGCGCTCGGCCATGAGACGCTGCAAACGTGGCTTGTAGAGGATGTCGTAAGCGAACTCCTTGTCGGGAAACATGGCCAGAGCGGCCCGCTTGGCATTCGCCGCCAGTTCCGCCGCCTCTTCCACCGTCAGGTCCTGGTCCTGGCCGATCACCGACATCACCATGTTCATCATGATCTGTAGCCGGCGCAGTTTACGACGCTCCTCTTCCTGCTCAAGCTGCTCGCTGGTGACGGCCTGCGGCCCGATGCCTTCCTTGCGTTCCGATAGCCCCATGAATACCCTCTGGCGAAAAACCAGCCGTCTTCGGCGGCCGGGTCGAGTCGTGCCGCTTACTTTTCGCTACAATTTGATGTGCGCCGTCCCGCTGCCGTTGCGCGGGATCGTGGTGGTCGGCATCATACAACGAAACGGCAAAATTGCAGCCGCAAACCAGCAATATTGCAAACGGCGACGGTTCTGCCCTTTGCATCGAATCCCATTGGAGGAGCTATGGCAGACAAAGCAGAAGGGCATGAGGAACTGGTAAAGGTTTTCGACAGCGATGAAGAATCCGAGGCGATGGTGGTTCGCGGTTTGCTGGAATCGGCGGGCATCGAGGCGATGACCGTCAACCGTGAAGCTCCGCAGGACATCTTGCCCGGGGTGGGCGGCGTAGTGGTGATGGTGCGGCCGGATCAGGCCGAGGAAGCCCTACAGACCATTGAGGAGTATCGCACCCATCCCACCACCGATGAGGATGAAGCCGTCAGCGAGGAACCGGCCTAGCGGTGACATTCTTGCCGTCCAGGTAAAACGAAACAGCTCCGGCGAGGTCGGTACGGTAGGTCGGAATATGGGCTTCGGCGAAACGCTGCATCACCTCGAACCGGGGATGTCCGAACGAGTTATAGAATCCCACCGAGACGACAGAATAGCGCGGCCTCACGGCTTGGAGGAATTCCGGCGTGCTCGAGGTCGCGCTGCCGTGGTGTCCCACCTTCAGCAGATCGGCTTGAGGCGCTTCATCGATCAGTAACTTCTCGATTCGCTTGTGCGCGTCTCCGACCAGCAAAGCCGAGGTCGCGCCATATTGCATGTGGAGCACGAGAGATTCGTCATCCTCTCCCCGAGGCCGTGGCTGCCAACCTGGTTGGGGATTCAACACGCGTATGTGAACCCCGCCGAAGTCGAACGATTCGCCGGCCGTCCACGACTTCAACTGCACGTGAAAAATGTGGGCGGCCCGCTCCACGTCGATAAATCCAGGGCTCGGAGACTCGAGGCCGTACCACAGCTCCTGCGGCTGAAAATTCGCGATGATGCTGGGCATGCCGCCCATGTGATCGCTGTGCGCGTGAGAAATGGCGACCGCGTCCAGCCGTCGAATTCCGCGTGACCAAAGATACGGCGATACCACTTCCTCGCCTACATCGAAGTCGGAACGGAGATTGCCAGTCAAGCCTCCTGAATCGAGCAGCAGCGTCTTACCTTGCGGCGTGATCAACAGCAGAGAATCTCCCTGGCCAACGTCGATGGCGGTCACTTCAAACACTCCCGGATGCCATTGCGGCTTAGGTGGCAAAAGAACAATCCACAGGGCTGAAGCCAGCAGGCCGGCGACTCCGATTTTCGCCCAACCGCGGCGTCTGGCGGTCAGCAGGGCAATTGCAAAGGTCAGGGCCGCGGCTATGGAGACGGCCGGCGTCGGAGTGGGTACGCGTACGTCGGAAATCCGCAAATGTCCAATGATGTGGATCGTGCCGGTAAGAGCATCCAGCGCGTATGCGGCAACCGCAGCCGGGAGCAACGCGAGCCAGTGCGACAGGTAAGACAGAGCAACTGCCAGGACAGCACTGGGCAACAGTGCGCCCGCAATCGGAATCACCAGCGCGTTAGCCGGCAGAGACATCGTGGTGGCGCGATGGAAATACCACGCCATCGCCAGGGCCAGGGCCAGTTGAATGATCGTCGACAGGAAAAGCAGTTCTGCGACGGCCAACACAACGGCAGTGATGCGAGCCACCAGAAAGGTGGCCATCTTCCGGCCGACCAGGTCTTGCAACGTCCGGCGTACCAGGCGGAGCTCAACCCGAAACTCCGCAGCCCGGGTGGGAGCAGAAAAGTCATATTCGGGCGAGTCAATGTTCCTGAGACCGCTCCGCATGGGATAGATGGTGCGACGCAGAATTGGCACGGCGATGCCGGCTACAGCGATCACCGAGAGAAACGTGAGCTGAAAACTGGCTTCGAATAAAGTTCGCGGATTCACCAACAAAATGCCCAGCCAGGCGATTCCCAGAGCATTGAGCGCCGCCCGGTCGCGAAACAGTAATCGCGTCACCAGGTAAATGGTCAGCGTGATCGTTGCCCGCACGATGGGCGAACCCAGATCGGCAACGAAGGCATATCCCCAGGAAAGCAGAATGGTGAGGATGGTCGCCCAAGTTTCGCCAAATGGAAGCTTGCGCAGAGCCCAGAAGACGGCGAAGGCCAGGATGCCGACGTTGATCCCGGAGACCACCAGAATGTGATAGGTGCCTGTCCGTTGGAATTCGCGTTTGATATCGCGGCCGATGAACGCGCGGCCTCCGATCAGCGCCGCCTGCATCAGGGCGCCGCGCTCGCCTGGCCAGAGATGCACGATGCGAGCCAGCACACTGCGTCGAGCGGCGCTTCGCAGCCGGCCGATGCGACTGCCCACGAAGCCGGGTAACACCTCGACCTTGCTGGCGGGAGCTGAACCCGTGAGGCGAATTCCCTGGGAATTGAGATAACCCGCCAGGTCCATGGCGCCGGGATTTCTATAGTTCCGCGGCATGCGCAATTTGGCGATCAAGTGCAGCCGTTGTCCGTAGGTGTAAATGCGGAGCGGCGACTCATCCCCTGCGTCGCGTGCGTCCTCTTCCTCGGACTGCTTGCTGTAAAGGGTCAGACGAATACCCACGGCAGCAGCGACAGCCTGCTCGCCCAGTCGAAGCTGTTCGGTTTCCACGTCGACCGACTCCTGTTTGCCGCCGTAAGGACTGTCGCGCAGCAATCCCTCGCGAATGACGTAAGCGGTCACATCGACGGCGTTATCTCCGGTCGCAAATGGTTGCAAATTCGCCGCGACCGTGGGCTGGGTGGCATCGCGGGCCTGAAGATAGAAACCGCCAACAGGAATGATCGCCAGCATTGCCAGAGCGAAGGAGACTTGCGGAGAACGACGCAGGAAGAAAACAGCTCCCGCTGCGCTGACCAGGAAAGCGACCAACCATACGTGAGGTGAGCGCCAGAAATTGTTAGCAGCGATGATTCCTGCGGAAAAGGCCAGAGCGGCGAGGAAGAGAGGTTCCTGTCCGCCGCAATACAACCTCGACCGCTGGGAGGCGGGAGTTAGCGCACTGTTCGCCGAAGGTAAAGCTGTCGACACGGCCGCCACCGAGGCTCCCAAGGCGCGCCGCTTACATTGACCGGGCGCGGATCAGGTTGGTTACAGGCGGTCCAGGTCCTCCACGCCGAAAACAGGGGCCCAGGGCCACACTTCGTATTGCGCCAGTCCGAACCGGGTATACGGATCGTTGTCGCGAATACTGTCCAGCGTCGCCTGCGCTTCGTCGTCGGGAACCCGCAGCAGCATGGCCCCACCATGGCGCGGCACCAGCGGCCCCGAAGCAATCAGCAATCCTTCCTGCTTCAGGCCCTGGCAGTAAGCGCGGTGTGAGTCCACGTGCTTCTGCACTTCTTCCAACGGCTTCCGATATCGAATGATGGCGATCGCGTACATCGTGCCTCCGGGCGAGGGTTATCGGGCTAGCGCGCCAGGTGCAGAACCGTTTCCATATGGTAGGTCTGAGGAAACATGTCGATCAGGTGCGCCTGCTCGACCCGATAGCCAGATTCTAACAGTATGCGCAGGTCACGCGAGAGTGTGGCCGGATCACATGAGACGTACGTCACATGCGAGGCGGACATGCGGCCCAGGGCTTTCGCGGCTTTTTCTCCCAGCCCGGAACGGGGCGGATCGACGACGATCCTGTCCGGCGCGAGTTTGGAACCGCGTTCCGCGAGAAACGCTTCTGTCGTGCTGCGAATGCACTTTACGTTGGGCGGAACGTTACGGCGCAGGTCGGCGAAGGAATGAGGCGAGGCTTCAATGGCCAGCACCTGGTCGAAGTTGCGCGCCAGATGAGGAGTGAACAGGCCGGCGCCGGCGTAGAGATCGAGTGCGGCCCGACCGGTTTGACGGCCAACGACGATCTCCACAAGTTTGTCGATCAGGAAACGGTTGGTTTGAAAAAAGGACCCACCGCTCACCCGATAGTCATGTCCGACAGCGTGGTAGAGAACAGAATCGGCTCCGATGGCCTGGGAAGGTTCAGCATGAGTTGACGCTAGCGGGGTGCGCTGGCGAAGCTCATCTTCCACCGTTGAGGTCGCGAATACTACTACGCCGGCGATTGCCGGAAGCGAGTTATGCAATGCGGTGGCGAAGGGCTGGCATTCCTTGGCATCGCTGCCGGGACGAACATAGGCTTCGAGCAGAATTTCGCTGTCGTCGTGATTGGAGAAGAACTGCAAGCCGTGCAGCGATTCAGGAACAGCAGCGGCGCGGCCCAGCTTCCAGACCTCGGCAATTGCCTGGTTGATCAGCGCAGAGCTGATGGGGCAGGTTTCCACCGGCAGCAGATTATGCGAGTTGTAGCGAAAGTAGCCCAGGGCGAATTGGGGCTGGTGACGCACCTGCATTCGAGTGCGATTGCGATAGCTCCAGGGCTCCGCGGAATGGACTTCGACCTCCTGCTGGAGCTCGAACTTAGCAGTACGCCGCAGAGTCTCGCGCAGAATCTCCGCCTTGTAGCGAAGTTGGGCGGCGTATTCGATGTGCTGGTATTGGCAACCACCGCAATCGCCGAAGTAGGAGCACCCGGGATTAACTCGTTCGGAGGACGGCGCGATCACGTTCTCCAGCCTGGCGCGAACAAATCCCGGGCGGCTCTCGACGACGGAGGCCTCGATCCGCTCCCCCGGTAATACGAAGGGCACAAAGACGGTTTTGCCGCGACCGTGTTCGTCGGCCGGAAGCCGGGCCAGACCGTCTCCACCGTACACCAGCTTTTCGATTTCAAGTTGCAAGTTGTCCGACCTTCCCCACATGGCGATAAGCTATAAAAGGCGGGCTCAAGAGCCCTCTCATTTGAGCTTGTTATGGCCCCGGCTAAGCATGTTGCTGAAAAACTCGACTAGGGGCGATTTTGAAGGGGCGCAGCTTTAGCTGCGCCGGTGCGGTTCTTTTAAATTTGTCATTCCGAATCGGCTTCAGCCGGTGAGGAATCTGCTTTTCCAAGTTTTTCAGCAACCTATAAAAGCCGCTCCCTGATACAAAACATTTGCAAACCGGATTTTGATCCGACCACGATTGAGGGCCTCACATATAAAAAAGACTGAGACGCGGCACGTGATATTGCTCCAACAAACGCTTGTGGACATATTGCTTTTGTAACTGCTCGATTTGTGGAGCGCTCATCTTCCTCCGATAGGGCGCCAGATCGCGATCGGCTTCCGAGCGTACCTGGAAGAGGGCTTCGTCCGGCGTCGCCGCCAACAGTGCGGCAAACAGTTTCTCCTCGGCAATCGTCAGCCGCCGTTCCAGGTCTTCCATCTGAGTGGTTTGCGGCAGCGAATCCGCCAAGCTTCGCAGGTTCGCAGCTGTCTCCCCGGCCAGCATCTGCGCCGTAGCCGGCAACTGAAGCTGATCCAATTGTTCGGCGTTGCGCTTCAAGAACTCCGTTACCGATGACTGGTCCAAGCCGGTATCACGCGGCTGCCTGGGCGTCGCTCCCACAGCAGCTTCCTTCAATTCCTCCGCCGAAGCCAGTACCTCCTGGGCGCAAAACGCCAGGCCGTTCACTTTACGCGTCTTGCGCGGACGCCGCTCCCACTTGTCGAACGTCACATCGATGCCGCGTAAGACCGCTTCCAGTGGGACGCCCGCATCTTTCCAGGTCTCCATCAGCGCCCAATCCAGCGGCGACAGGAGCAACAGCGTGCCACGACGGCGCTGAAAATGCTCTTCGATTTCCGTGAAGTAGTTGAAGTAGGTTTCCACAGTATTGAAGCGTAGAAAGCGCTCAAGCCAGTAAGTTTGAGCGAAGCATTCGTCCGCTTCAGTGTAGCGTCAATGGCGTTTCGGAGTATCGCTGACCACGTCGCGAGCAGCAGGGGATTCTGAATTCTCATTGTTGCCAGGAGCGGAATCGGCTCGGCGGCGTACGTGGGTGAGGTTACGTTCATAGATGATGCGCAGACCGTCGAGGGTAAGCAAATCGTCGATCTCGCGAATGTACTTGGAGCCGCCGCCCATCAGCGACGCCAGGCCGCCGGTGGCGACTACCTTTACATCGTCGCCCAGTTCAGCAATAAGCCTTTCCAGAATGCCGTCGATCAACCCCAGGTATCCATAATAGAGTCCCGATTGAACGCTGTTGACGGTGTTCGTCGCTAGCACGCGGGGTGGTTTGCGAATATCAACCCGAGGCAGGCGAGCTGTGCGCTCGAACAATGCGTTGGCTGAAATGCCGATCCCGGGTGTAATGACCCCGCCCAGGTATTCGCCCTTGCGTGAAACCACGTCGAAGGTGGTCGCAGTCCCGAAGTCGACCACAATGCACGGGCCGCCAAACTTTTCGAACGCCGCCACGCTGTTGACGATGCGGTCGGCGCCGACTTCCGCTGGATTGTCATAATGCACCGGCATGCCGGTCTTCACGCCCGGCTCAATGAACAACGGGCGGGAGTGAAAATAGCGCTCGCAGACTTCGCGCAGGGTGGAGTCGAGCGGCGGCACAACCGACGAAACGACTGCGCCCTGAACTGAGCCGAAATCAAGACCACTCATGGCGAAGAGATTACGGAAGAGCACGCCGTACTCATCCACCGTCTGGGTTTTGGTAGTAGAGACCCGCCAGTTGGCAATCAGCCGTCCGTAATGTACAACGCCGCGCTCGGCCGGCTTAGGCTCGAACACGCCGAGCACGGTATTGGTATTTCCGACGTCGAGAACTAAGAGCATGGTCTATTTCCCATCGAGCGCGCGAACCATTCCGGAGAGCACGGTGCGCAGGCCCGTCGTGGTTCGCACCAGCAGGAAGCCACGGTCGTCGAGCCCTTCGGTAACGCCTTCGTAGCCTCCCGCCTCGTCGACGTGTACATGGCGCGAGCGGGCGAAAGACGAGCGTTCCTGGAACCTTTGCAGGATGCCGGGCCGCGCCGCTGCGCCACCTTCTGCCAGCTTACGGTATTCGTTGCCGAGCGATTTTAGCAGAGCGGCCGTCAGAGCGACGCGCGACCATTCGCGTCCGCTTTCCATACGCAACGAAGTCGCAATCGGTTCGAGCTCGCCGGAAAACGATGTGTGGTTCACGTTGATTCCGATGCCAACCACGACGTAGCGAACGCGCGTGGCCTCGGCGTTCATCTCGGTCAAAATTCCGCAGAACTTGCGGCCACCCAGCAGAACGTCGTTGGGCCAGCGCAGATCGGGATGCAAACCCGTGATCTGCTCGACCGCTTCGGCGACGGCGATACCGGCGATGAGCGAGAGTGGCAGGGCATCTCCCGGAGAACAGGCTGGACGCAGCACGACAGAGCAATAGATGCCGACTGATCGGTCTGACTCCCACGAATTCCCGCCGCGTCCACGGCCCGCCGTTTGCTGCTCGGCCAGGAATACGGCGCCTTCCGGCTCTCCCTTTGCCGCCGATTGCATGGCGGTCAGGTTGGTCGATCCAATGCGGAAGTAGTGATGAAGGTGTGAGCCAAAAATCGTTCCACTCAGCATCGGGCCCAGAATTTCAGGCAGCAGAAGATCGGGGACGGATTCCAACTGATAACCCGTGGAGGGATGCCCGGTGATTTGCACGCCCAGATCGCGGAGCTGTTGCACCGCACGCCATACTTCAGAGCGCGTGGTGCCAAGCTCTTCGGCGACGCGGGTGCCGCTAATGACGACAGTCGCGTTGTCACTCAATAGCCGGACAATGCGACCGAGCCGCTGATCCGTGGGATTGTCAGCCGGGATGTCGGCGCGAGTTGGAGGTGTGGGAGTGATAAGAAGATTATGCGGGAGAGAGCCGAGAATGGCTAGAAGGAAGCGGAGAACCACAACGAATGGCCGCAGCTGTAG
This sequence comes from Candidatus Korobacteraceae bacterium, assembly GCA_049695855.1. Lineage (GTDB taxonomy): Bacteria > Acidobacteriota > Terriglobia > Terriglobales > Acidobacteriaceae > Bog-257. The sequence continues at coordinate 25,820 of JBAVSY010000015.1, forward strand.
GGGTCCTTCGACTCCGGCGGCGAGGCGCCGCCTCCGCTCAGGATGACAATAACCAGTTGTCAGTTGTCAGTTGCCAGTTGTCAGTTGTCAGCAAAGGCAAGTCCATTGACTACGGCGGCGAACTGCCTCTGCTTAGGATGACAAACGTGAAAGAGGTAACTCGCCGACTGCGCCCCCCTCCGCCCGGGGATGACACCCAGATCGCTGCTGATGACTGAATGCTGATGGCAGAGCGGATAGCTGACGGCTGCTTTACGCCGGCCCGATGCGCATGCTGAGGTCGACCGCCGCGACGGAATGCGTGAGCGCTCCTACGGAAATAAAGTTCACACCAGTTTCGGCGTAGGCGCGTATGTTCTCCAGCGTGATTCCGCCCGAAGCTTCGAGGGGCACGGGAAACTCGAGTTTGCGGACCCGCTCGACTGCCTGACGCACCTGATCGGGCGACATATTGTCGAGCAGCACCGCTTCAGCGCCATGCTCCAAAACGGCATCGAGTTCCTCCAGCGAGCGCACCTCGATCTCGACCTGTTGGGAACCACGCCGATTGCGCAGCGCCCGTTCCAGCGCCTCGACCGCGCCACCCGCCAAAGCGATGTGATTGTTCTTGATCAGCACACCGTCGCTGAGATCGAGGCGATGATTATGGCCGCCGCCACAGGTCACAGCGTACTTATCGAGGACGCGCAGTCCGGGAACAGTCTTGCGCGTATCCAGGATTATCGCCTTCGTTCCCGAGACGGCGTCGACATAGCGTCGAGTCAGGGTGGCGATGCCGCTCATGCGCTGCATGATGTTCAAGATCACGCGCTCGCAGGAAAGGATGACCCGCGCATTATGTACGATGACTGCGATCGACTGTCCCTTGCGCAAGCGAACGCCGTCGAAGATCTCGGTGTGGCTGGTCACCTCAGGATGCGAGGTCACGGTGCCGTCGAGCATGGCAAACACATCGAGGATGCGGTGAATACAACCTACGCCGGAGAGCACGCAGTCTTGCTTGGCGAGTACAGTGGCCGAAGCGCGCTGGTTCACATCGATGCAGGCGTAGGAGGTGGCGTCGCGAGTAGCGCGATCTTCCTGCAACGCATTTTCCAGAATTGCCGTGATCCTGCGGCTTGTCCAGTCCACGATTCAATGCCCCGCTGCGTCGTCGTTATTAAGTACAGCTAACCCATAAATGGGTTTGTATCAGGGCACGGCTTCAGGCGCGAAAGAACGCAGGCTTTAGCCTTTGACCAGGCGCATGCGGCAGGGGCTGAAGCCCCGATCTTTTCGATATGTCCTGTTCGGCACGACTAAAAGTCGTGCCCTGATACAAAGCGAAATAATTCGTCAAAATCTGTTTAGTGCAACTCGGTCAGCGCCTCGTTCGTCTTCTGCACTAATATCTCGACTTCGGACTTGCGCTTCTTTAACCCTTCAACAACGTGAGTCGGAGCCTTGGAAAGAAACGCTTCGTTGTTCAACTGCCCGGTGGCGCGCGTCAACTCCTGCGTCAGCTTCGTCAGTTCTTTGCTGAGGCGATCGCGTTCGGCTGTGGCATCGATCTTGCGCTCATAGATTACGCGTACGTCGAAACGTGCCGTGCTCCTGGCGCCGGCGGCTTTGGCTAACGACGACTCGACAAAGGTTATGCCCTCCACGTTAGCCAGTATCTCGACGGCGCCGCGGTTCTGCTCAATCAGAGAACGCACATCGCGGTCGGCGAAAACCTCGATCGCCAACTTCTGCTTCGGCGGGTCGACCTTGAGTTCTGCACGCAGGTTGCGGACAGCGGTGATCATATCCTGCAAAATCGCCATGCCGGTTTCGGCGGTTGCATCCACTTGGGCCGGGTCACATTTCGGATAGGCCGTCAGCGCGATTGACTTGGCCGGCGGCTTGCCATCGTACACCGCGTGCCAAAGTTCTTCGGTGATGAACGGCATGAAAGGCGATAGCATCCGCAATGCGCCTTCGAAGACGCTAATCAGATTTCCGTAGGCGGTCCGAGCCTGTTCGCGATCTTCAGCCAGCAGCCGCGGCTTGATCAGCTCCAGGTACCAGGCACAGTACTCACCCCAGAAAAAGTGATAGACCACGTGCGCCGCCTCGTGAAAGCGAAAGCTTTGCAGGGCTTCGTGAATCTCTTGCGCAACCCGATTGAAGCGGGAAAGAATCCAGCGATCTTCCAGGGTCTCAGCCTTGAAGCCGTGAACGCCCTTCGGCCCACCCTCCCCTTCGGGGAAGGATGGGGCACCCGAATTTTGGGATGACTTGAACTCCGCCAACGACCACAGGCCCGTCTCCTGCGCCTTGTCCACGTTCATGAACAGGAAGCGGGCGGCGTTCCAGATCTTGTTGGCAAAGTCGCGATAGCTTTCGGTGCGGCTTTCGGAGAAAGCAATGTCGGTGCCCGGCGCTGCCATCGCAGCCAGCGTGAAGCGCACGGCATCGGTGCCGTATTTCTCGATGATCTCGATCGGGTCCATGACGTTGCCCTTGGTCTTGGACATCTTCTGGCGCTCGGCATCGCGCACCAGCCCGTGGATGTGGACCGTGCCAAAAGGAATGTCGCCCTGGCTGTTTCCGCGCATGAAATGGCAATTCATCATGATCATGCGCGCTACCCAGAAGAACAAAATGTCAAAGCCGGTGATGAGCAGCGTAGTCGGGTAGAACGCGTCCAGATCCGGCGTGCTGTCAGGCCATCCCAAGGCCGAAGACGGCAACAGTCCTGACGAGAACCAGGTGTCGAGCACATCACTGTCCTGCTCCACCAGACCGCCGCACTTCGTACACTTCGCCGGAGCCTCACGCGCGACGATGATTTCGCCGCAGGCTTTGCAGTGCCATGCCGGAATGCGATGTCCCCACCACAGCTGGCGTGAGATGCACCAGTCGTGAATGTTGCGCATCCACTCGAAATAGGTCTTGGAGTAGTTCTCGGGAACGAACCTGATGTCGCCGTTCTCGACCACTTCGATAGCGCGGTCGGCCAGGGGCTGAATCTTTACGAACCACTGCGTGGAAAGCCGCGGCTCGACAATGGTCTTGCAGCGACCGCATTTGCCTAGCGGCACAACATAATCTTTGACGCTGACCAGGAAGCTGCCGCCCTCCAGGTCTTCCAGCACTTTCTGGCGCGCCTCGAAACGATCCAGACCCTGGTAGGGGCCGGCATTCTGGTTCATCTGGGCGACTTCGTTCATCACTTCTATTTGCGGCAGACGGTTGCGCAGTCCGGCTTCGAAGTCGTTGGGATCGTGCGAGGGCGTGACCTTGACCGCGCCAGTGCCGAACTCGGGATTGGCCAGGATGTCGTCGGTGATGATGGGGATCTCACGATTCATCAGCGGCAGCAGAACGTTCTTGTCGTGCAGATGCCGATAACGCTCGTCGCCGGAGTTCACAGCTACGGCGGTATCGCCGAGCATGGTCTCAGGTCGCGTCGTAGCCACGACAATGTATTCGTCTTTCGTGCCCACCACCGGATAGCGAATTTCGTAGATCTTGCCCGGCGTCTCCTCGTGAACCACTTCCAGATCGGAAACTGCGGTGGCACAGCGCGGACACCAGTTGACAATGTATTTGCCGCGATAGATCAGTCCCTCTTCGTACAGACGAACGAAGGCCTCGCGCACCGCCCGCGACATGCGCTCATCCATGGTGAAGTATTCGCGCGACCAGTCGACTGACGCGCCCAGCCGCTTCATCTGTTTCAGAATGACGCCGCCGTAGTGCTGCTTCCAGTCCCATACGCGGGCGACGAACGCCTCGCGACCGATATCGCGGCGGTTCTTCCCTTCGGCGGCCAGTTGGCGCTCCACCATCAACTGAGTGGCGATTCCGGCGTGGTCGGTGCCCGGAAGCCACAGCGTACGCAGCCCCAGCATGCGCTTCCAGCGAACGACGATGTCGATCTCGGTGTGCTCCAGCATGTGTCCCATGTGGAGGTTGCCGGTGACATTGGGCGGCGGCAGGGTGATGGTGAAAGTTGGCTGATCAGAGCCCGCCGCGGGGGTTTCGACGTGGAACAACTGTTCGCGGACCCAGTACTCGGCCCAGCGCGGCTCGATAGCGCCAGGCTCATAAGCTTTGGGGAGATCGTGAGGCATTCCTGTCCGTTCGATGAAGGAAGATAAGTTTGATCTTACAGGCGGGGGAAAAAGGGGGTCAAACGGCTGGACAAATCGCGAGTTGACGACTGCGCAGCCTTTTCCCGTATCATCGAGTCACAGTCCATGCGAAACCGCAGGAACCAGTTGTGGGTTGCCGTCGCGCTCTTGGTAATCGTGGGCGGCATTGTGACCGCCATTCTGCTGCGCAAGCGGGCCGCACCCGATGCAGTGCGCCTGTTGCCCGACTCGGACGCGGTGCTCTATATCAACCTGGAGCCGATCCGGCTGTTTACCGACCTGGGCAAAAAGCCGCCCCCGGATCGCGATCCGCAATACGAAGATTTCGTCCGGCAGACCGGTTTTGAATTTGAACGTGATTTAGACAAGGCTGCTTTCGCGATTCACTACGGCGTTGCTAACAACGGCAAGGCCGCCGAGACGCGCTACAGCGAAATCCTACAGGGTCGCTTCGATTCCGCCAAAGTCGGCGATTACCTGCGCAAACTGGCTTCGAAAGTTGAGAGATACCAGGACTATGACGTCTACATCATTCCGGTGGAAGGGCGAACCGTGCGGGTCGCGCTACTGGGCATCGATATTGCCGCCGTGTCCAATACGCAGAGCGCCGACACCATACACGGGATGATTGACCGCTACAAGCAGGCCGCGTTGCCATTCAGTGGGCCGCCGCTGGTCAGCGATTACTACCGGCGGGTGCCACTGGGCAGTATTATCTGGACCATCGCGCGGCCTCCCTCCGCGACTGCGTCTCAGGACCACGGCGAATTGTTGGTACCCGGCGACTGGAGCAGCCTGCTGCCGGCAGACAGTGTGGTCATCGCTTCGGCGCGGCCCTTGAACGAGGTTCATCTGCGCGCCGATGTGATCACCCACAGCGACACAGAAGCCCAGAACTTTACTGCGAACGTGAATACCTATCTAACGCTGTTCAAATCGCTGGAGATCTCCATCGACGCCGGCGGATCTGACAAGGACGTAAAGGCGGCATTCGAAAGCCTCGAGATTCATCAGAACAAGAACGAAGCCATCCTGACCGCCAAGGTTCCCTACGCTTTTTTCAAGAAGGTGCTGAGCGAACCCCCAGTTGAGCTTGGTCCTGAGACGCAGAAACCGCCGGAGCAGAACGCTCCAGCGGCCGGGAAAAAACCTTCGCAAATTAAGTAAGGCCGGTTAGACGCCTGGCGTTCCTCCCGCCAGTTGGGCGAATGTGGTACGCAGGAACTTGTGCGGATTGACTGGCGTGTCGTGAATGCGAACTTCGTAATGCAGATGTGGCCCGGTGCTGCGGCCGGAAAGGCCTACGTAGGCAATCACCTGTCCGCGACGCACGGACTCTCCGTCAGCTACCGCAAAGCCTGACAGATGACCATAACGGGTTGATATGCCGTTGCCATGATCGATCTGGAGCATGCGTCCGTAACCGTTGTAAAAGTCGGCATAGGTGACGACGCCGTCGGCCGGAGCCAGTACCGGCTGTCCGTAATGGCAGGAGATGTCGACTCCGGAATGGAATGCGCCTTCACCGTTGAACGGATCGATGCGCTCACCGAAGGCACCCGTAATTGGACCTATTACCGGCCATAGCGTCGGCGCCGAAGTAGCATCAACCCAGTCGGACAGGCTGGCTTCGTGGGTCAATCCGATTCCCAACCCAGCCGTTGCCGCCCCGGTCATGGCTGAGTTGCGCAAGGCATAGAGCTGGTTAATGGAGTAGGTTACTTCCTCCGGCTTCTCCGGCCCCTCGACCGCGTTCATGAGCTTGCGGTTGGGCTTCAGACCGTAAATGACGGACACATCATTAGCGATGGAGCCCAGGGAGGCGACTTGAATGTCCTTTTCACGATTGACCTGTTCCAGCTGCGCGTAGCGGGTTTGAAGCGCCTTCTTTTCCGAACGCAACTGATTGAAACTGGCCACCTTCCATAACATCCGGGTGTAGGAGCCAGCCATGCCAGTAATCGTGAACATGCCGATGAGAGCGCCGGCGATGAACACGTACAGGTAGTGAATAGGGATCGGAATCTTTCGTAGCTGGCCTTCCGCATCGCGGGCTACGAAAAGGATATAAAAACGTTTTCGCAAAACTATAACCCTCAGTTAAAAATGGTTCCGGGGAGCAACAACAACAACTATGAAAATCCGGAACGTTAAGCCTTGCCGGTCCGAACTGCTAATTCGGGATCCCTGGAGGTCGTGGGTTAACGACCTACTTTTCCCGGCAGCAAGCCTGTGGCCTCGCCGGGCGCTTGGCTGGAATAAAGATGACATCAAACCGTAACAGAGCGTCCTGCCAGTGTCAACAAATCTGCAACGAGGTGCTACAACTAAAGTGCGATAAGCACAATAAATACAGTAACTTAGCAATGGGGTTGCGGATTTGTCCCCAAGCTAGTCCGCGCCCATCGCACTCATCTTTAACTGGTCGCGTATGATTGCCTCCCGGACGAGGAGAACCCATGCCGTTGAAGGAGAAACAGCTCATCCAACGCATTCGCCGCGCTGCCGGGCGGCAAGGCGACCAGGCAGGAATTGGTATCGGAGACGACAGCGCGGTATTGCCGATTCCTCGCCATCACGAAGCGCTGGTGACCACCGACTTCAGCCTGGAAGACGTTCACTTCCGCCGCGACTGGCATTCTCCGGACTCGGTAGGCCATCGTTGCCTGGCCCGGGGCCTGAGCGACATCGCTGCCATGGGAGGAATACCCCACGCCGCCTTTCTGTCCTTGGCCCTCCCTTTGGACGTACCGCAGAATTGGGCCGACCAGTTCATTGCGGGATTGTTGAAGCTGGCGGCACGCTATGACGTTCGTCTGGCCGGAGGAGACACAGCCCAATCGCCGGCGGGAATGCTGGCCGACATCGTGGTGTTGGGATCCGTACCTAAAGGGAAGGCGATCTTGCGTTCCGGAGCGCGAGCCGGCGATGCTCTCTATGTGACCGGCACCCTGGGATCGTCGGCGGGTGCACTGCAGCAGCTTCGGGACGGAGAGAAGTTGCCGCCAAAATCGCATCGCAAGCACTTCTATCCCGAGCCGCGTCTGGCGGTCGGGCAATTCCTGCGGGAGAATAAGCTGGCTAGGGCAATGATCGACATCAGCGACGGGTTGTCTACCGACCTGGGTCACATCTGTGACGAGAGCAAAACCGGGGCGGTCGTTTACGCGGACGCATTGCCCCTGGCCTCCGGGAATCTTGTTGCCGGAAGGTTGGTATCAGGGCATCCTTCGACTTCGCTCAAGGCAGGCTCTTTCCGCCGTGCCGAAGCTCGATCCAAAGACACTTGGGCTTTACCCCCTGAGTCCCTGCAACTCGCCTTACACGGTGGGGAGGAATACGAGTTGCTGTTCACCGCTCGACGAGATCGCGACATTCCCAAACGAATCGCCGGAGTGCCGGTGAGCCGCATCGGCGAGATCGTTTCCGGCCGGAAGATGAAGCTGGTCAATCCAAACGGAAAGAGCGAACCACTGATACCGGCGGGGTGGGAGCACTTCGGGTGAGAGCCAAAAATTGTCCCGCCAGACAAGGATGGTTGAGGCAAGTACCGGCGTCACAAGGCTGCGTGAGTCTTCCATCGCGATAGTCTGCCCGCCGCTCCTGCATGGCTGTTTATAATCCCTCCCATGAATCTGGAACAGAAATTAGCCGAACTGAAGCGCCGCGACTCCCTCGCCGAATCCGGTGGAGGCGAAGAACGCCGGGCACGCGAGCACAAGCAGGGCAAAATGTCGGCCCGGGAGCGCATCGAGTTTCTGCTCGATGAAGGTACTTTCGAGGAAACCGACAAACTGGTCACCCATCGCTGCACTGACTTCGGCATGGAGCAGCAAAAGTATTTTGGCGACGGCTTCCTTACCGGTTATGGCCGCATCGAAGGCCGGCTGGTGTTTGTCTTTGCGCAAGACTTCACCGTCTTCGGCGGTTCGCTGTCAGAGACCAACGCGGCCAAGATCGTCAAGATCATGGATATGGCGATGAAGGTGGGCGCGCCGGTGGTCGGGCTGAACGACTCCGGGGGCGCACGCATTCAGGAAGGCGTGATGTCGCTGGCCGGCTATGCCGACATCTTTCTGCGCAACGTGCTCTCGTCCGGAGTGGTGCCGCAGATTTCCGCCATCATGGGCCCGTGTGCTGGCGGCGCCGTTTATTCGCCTGCGATGACCGACTTCATCCTGATGGTGCAGAACACCTCGTACATGTTCATCACCGGGCCGGACGTCATCAAGTCGGTGACCCACGAAGAAGTCACGAAGGACGAGTTGGGCGGGGCTATGACGCACAACGAACGGTCCGGCGTGGCCCACTTCATGGCGCACGACGACGCCGAGTGTCTCAGCATGATTCGCGAGATGCTCAGCTTCATGCCGTCGAATAATCTCGAAGACCCGCCGCGCAAGCCCTGCACCGATCCCATCGATCGCGCCGACGAGCATTTGGATACCATTGTTCCCACGGAATCGAACCAGCCTTACGACATCAAAGACGTGATCAACGCGGTCGTGGACGACAGCTACTTCTTCGAGGTGCAGGAACATTACGCCAAGAACGTTGTCATTGGCTTCGCCCGGCTGAATGGCAAGCCGGTCGGTATCGTCGCCAACCAGCCCGCATTTCTGGCGGGAGTGCTCGACATCAGCGCCAGCATTAAAGGCGCGCGCTTCGTTCGCTTCTGCGACTGCTTCAACATCCCGCTGATCACCTTCGAGGATGTTCCCGGATTCCTGCCTGGCACGCAGCAGGAATACGGCGGGATCATTACGCACGGAGCCAAGCTGCTGTACGCGTTCTCCGAGGCGACTGTCCCGAAGATCACGGTGATCACGCGCAAGGCCTACGGCGGAGCATATTGCGTGATGGCATCCAAGCACATCCGCACCGACGTGAATTACGCCTGGCCGACCGCCGAGATCGCGGTGATGGGACCGGAGGGCGCGGTGAACATCGTCTACAAGCGCGAACTGGAGAGGTCAGCCAATCCCGAAGCCGACCGCGCAGCCAAGATTGAAGAGTTTCGCGACCGCTTCGCTAATCCTTACGTTGCGGCCGAGCGCGGCTATCTCGACGCCGTGATTCGTCCGCGCGACACCCGCCGGAAACTAATTCAGGCGCTGGATATGTTGGAGAACAAGCGTGACAAAAACCCGCCGAAGAAGCACGGGAATATACCGCTGTAGAAGCTGTCAGCTCTCAGCCATCAGCTGTCCTGCTAAATGCCGCTGCGCATGTCGTTATCGCACGGCGGCGATTCTTTCGACTCGTTCGTAGTGGCTGATGACCGGCATTTCGTCGTATGTACGTCCATCCAGAAGACGGCCTGCCTGTTTTTTTCGTACCCCGCCCCATTGCTTGAAAAAAAATGGTACGCCGTGCTGCCGACAATCGTGGCGTATCGAAATGACCCACTCGCGCAGCATCGGCCGGGCGCCAGCCCCACTTTCTCCGCCGACAATGACCCAATGAATGTCGGAGAAGTCGAGAGGCCCTAAATTTTCAAGCAACGGCTCGATCGATAGAAATCTCACGGCGGCGGGTGCGGCTCGCAGGTCCTTTATTCTGGGCAGCCCATGCTTCTTGTTCTCGACGCTAACTCCCCACCAGATATGGGATTTTGCAGCTGCTATCCTGAGCCGAGTCTGAAGCAAATCACGCATGCGGTGGGAACGCTTGGTTAATACCTGGTAGGTATGCCAATCCGCTTGAAGCATCACGTCAACTACGGAAGCTATGTAATCGTCGGGAACACTTTCATGAAACAAATCGCTCATGGAATTGACGAATACCCGCCTTGGTGAATACCAGCGCAAGGGATCTTCCAGTTTTCCAGGCACTAGTCGGAGATCGAATCCCTGTTCGTAGGGATGCCCTTTCACTCCACGAAATCTCTCAGCAAATGTTTCGGCATAACAGTTCTTACATCCGGGACTTATTTTGGTGCAGCCACGTACGGGGTTCCACGTCGCATCTGTCCATTCGATCGAAGATTTACTACTCATGACGACACCTCCTTCGGGAAGGCTACCCTGACATGATCAGCGAATGTGACCTCTCCTTTGCGTTTTGGTCGCAATTCTGCAGGTGGCTGAACAGATATCTTCTTCGCCGATTCTAAACTCGTCAGAGCGCTCTTATAGTTTGCCTTTACGTATGGTCGTCCGACGTTGTGGCGCTCATAAACTTCCTGCATTGTCAGAGTCTCGCCTGAAAAGTTGCTCATCAAAAGCCCTTCAAGATCGCTAAGCGGCGTTGTCAGGTCAAACAGTAGGGGGAAAATACTCGACACCGGAGAGTATTCGAAGGAAGGGACGCCCTGCAGTTGCTCCGAGCTCTCCTTCGCCATTATCTCTTTCATGATCTCGTAGCCTCGAAAATGCTTGCTAACGAAAATGAGGTGATGAGTGGTTCTTGTGCCGTCGGCATTCTTAAATGTGAAGGGTAAGACGTACTTACCACCCAATGCCCTCAAAGCCTGAGACAGTTCTTCCACAATGAGAGCTTCTCGGTCGAAGGGAGAAAGCCCCTCTAGTTTTCCGCGTAAGACTTCGGCACGTTCTGACCCGAACAGTACATTCATGTGTTCGCGAACAAAGTCGTTGCTCAACCCCATATTCACCCGGTTGTAATTAAAAAAGAAAATACAGTCGCAGCCCCAATCTTTCAGCACTGAATTGACAAGCCCGAGCGATAGTCCTTTATACCCCCAAGGATCCACGAAGAAAAAAGTCGGAACAAGGCTCATTCCCTCGAACATCTTTAGGATTTTCTCGCCAACTTCCTCGTTTCTAATCTGAGGCTTGTATTTAAGCCGTTCAATTCCAGGTAAGTCGTAAATTGCCTTTCTGAGCGCGCTTGCATTGGCAGGATCTTTGTCATTAAAGACAGTAACAAGCATTTGCTGCATATCGGGGTCTTCAATAGCCTTCTGAATAACCAGCAATGGAGTTGAGAGGGTGCCGTCGCTGTAACGACCTGGCCCCGCGAATAGGTCGATGTACGCAAGTCGCTTGTCTTTCTTCTTAACCGTGGGCATAATCACGCGGGCCCAAGCCCAAAAATACTTCGCAACAATTCGAGCCTTTATTTGAGATTGCTGTTGCGATTCATCGAAAAAAGAGGAATCCATCGTTAGACCTCCAGGTCCGGCGAAGGCGAACAAAAAGCAAATCCTATCTTATGTTGAGCAGGGACGGAGGTGCAAGCGGTTTAAGTGGCAGGCCTCAAGGTGATACAGACGAGGCGTGGACGCAAAAAGAAATCCCGAGGTGTTGTTGAACAGTTGACCTCCGATTTGCGGGGCCGCGCTGAGTCTTCGCCTGACTGTCTTCACCTCGTACTTGCGTACTCGGCGCGTGACTGTCCGGTTCAAACTCCGGGCTCACCACTCACCGGAAGAACCATTCAACGCCTCGGGATTCCATCTTGCCTCTGACTTGTTCTCTGTTCTGCTCAACCAGCAACTAGCTATCGACCGTTGCAGTCTCTGTGCTGCTATGCGCCGTGGGCGCATCCCAGCGATCCTGCATTAGCCCCCGGACTTGCCGGGTATTCCTACGCTTGCGCGTTGGGATAACCCTTCGCCGACTGAGCCGAACCTTGAAAACTTGTCAAAGAACGAGTGTGTTTTTACTCCTCTTCTGGCGGAAGTCAATCAAAAATTCGCAACTCTATCTGGCCTGTTTTCAATGGAGTGCAGCCCGTCCACAGGCGCCTGCCAGAATTTGGTGCAATCTTGAAATTCATTTTCAAGGGGCTCTCTTTCACCCGCGATTTTCGCAGCTTTGATCGAATTGAAATAACCTCTGCCTCTGGCTCCAGGCCAAGATTGAATTGTGAGAATCCGGCAAAAACCTTGCCCAGCACGGCTTTCGGGCAATCGCAATTTTGCGTCACCGGCATTTGCTACCATCAACAGCATGCCGCTGCTGCAGGCTCGACATCTGGTTAAGACATTTCGCGGGGGCCAGTCGGCTTTCGGAGGCGGAGCGTCGAGCGAAATTCGCGCCGTCCGGGAGGTATCGCTCGCAATCGAGGCTGGAGAGACGCTTGGCCTGGTGGGGGAATCCGGTTCGGGCAAAAGCACATTGGGCCGGATGCTGCTTCGGCTGATTGAGCCGGATGCGGGCGAAATCATCTTTGACGGCCATGACGTTTTGCGGGCTCACGGATCGGGGCTCAGACGCCTGCGCCGCGACATGCAGATCATCTTTCAGGATCCCTTCGGATCGCTCGATCTCCGCATGACGGTGGGGCAGATCGTCCGCGAACCCATCGCGATCCATGGCAGCGAACAAAGCCAGGATTGCCGCCAGAGTGTTGCGGAAGTAATGCGAGCGGTGGGGCTGGATGATTCGGCCCTGCCGCGCTATCCGCATGAATTCAGTGGCGGGCAGCGGCAGCGCATCGGCATTGCTCGCGCACTGATCCTGCGACCGCGCTTCATCGTTGCCGACGAGCCGGTCTCGGCGCTGGATGTCAGCGTGGGAGCGCAAATCGTAAATCTACTGAAACGGCTGCAGCGAGAATTTCATCTGACCTACCTGTTCATCTCGCATTCCATGCCGATCGTCCGCTACCTGGCAGATCGAATCGCCGTGATGCAACAAGGGGAGTTGGTCGAGATGGGTACAACGGAGCAAGTCACGACCGCGCCCAGGCATTCCTATACCCGTTCGCTGCTGGCGGCGACGCCCGAAATACGATCTAGGTAGCGCTGAAGGATAGTTGCTTCGTGGGTTCGATCTGTTCGGGACGCTCACGAAATATAGCGCCTTCCAGTCGCAGAAGAAAAGCCTTAGTCGGCAGGCCGCCGCCATAGCCACCCAGGTATTGGCCTCCTGCCAGTACGCGATGGCAAGGGACGATGATGGCGATGGGATTATAGTGGTTGGCCTGTCCCACCGCGCGAAAGCCGTTTGGATTACCGACCGCCCGGGCGATCTCGGCATAGGAACGCGTTTCGCTGTACGGAATCTTCAGCAGCTCGTCCCAGCAGCGCTTGCGAAAGTTGGTACCCCGGAGATCGAGAGGCAGATCGAAGCTGCGCCTTCTGCCGCCAAAGTACTCTTCCATTTGCTGACGAACCGTGCGAGTGCGAGCTGTCGAATCTTTCCAGGCGACTTGCTGGCCGCCAATCATTGGCGGCAGCCCACGATCGAATTCGAGCATCACCAGCGCCGAGTCCGACACGCCAATCAACAAAGACCCGACCGGCGATGGCATTCGCGAGTAGAAAAGCGTTTCCATAGTCATCCAGCCAGAGCACAGGTTATCACCGGATGTAGCCGCAGGCCGGACGTATTCGGCTGTCTATATTGCGTCGGGCACGATGCTGCATATTCCAGGCTGAGTGCCGCTGCCGCCCGCATCACAAAAAACCCCTCGCCGAAGCGAGGGGTCGGAGGAGGAGTTGGGTTTGCGGTTAGAGAGATTCCGATTAATGCTGCGGCTGACTGCCCGCAGCCGAGCTCGAATTGGTGCTGCTGGGCTGCTGCGCTGGTGCGGCCTGCCTTGAGTTTGAGGCAGCACCGTACGAACTTTGGTTATTCATCCCGGGTCCCATCTCTCCGTTAGGCTGCGAGGCGGACGCCAGCTGATCCACATCGTTCTTCAGCAGACTGACCTCCACGCGGTTTCCATGAGCGGACTTAGCTTCACCGTCAGCCGCTGGCACCTTCGCGTTGCCCATGCCCATCACGAAGACCCGGTATACCGGGATTTCGTTCTTCTCCACCAGGTAGCGGACCACGGAGTTTGCCATGGCCTGCGAACTTTGCACGCCGGAAGGCGAGAACCCCTCCACTTCGATGATGTAGCCCTTCTGATCCTTCAGATTTGCCGTCATATCATCGATGGCTTCCTTCGCCCTGGGGCTGAGCGTGGTCTGACCGGAGCGGAAGCGGATCTCGGTCTGCGTGGCCGGCTGATATTGGTCGATGTTGCCGACAACATGTTCAACCGTATTCAAGCGATTGCTGGCCTGCAGAGCGGTCTGATTGGCTTGCTGGGCGCGATTGCCGGCGTCGGTAGCATGCTGGTCCGCCAGAGTCGCTTTGGCATCAGCCTGGCGAATGCCCTCCTGCGCCCGGGCGTCGACATCCTTAATCTCCTTGGCGTTGGCGGCGGTCAAATCGTCAAGCTCATTCACCCGGTTGCGGATCGGGCTAAGTTGGCGCTGTACATACTTCTTGCGCGCGAAGGGGTTCATCTTTCCCCAGAAACCTTGCCGCACTTCGGGCTCCAGCGGCTGGCGCGCCGACATGTTCTGATCTGAACTTGCCTCCGAAGTAGTAGCGGCCGGTTGCGAACTGCTTTGCGAAGAAGATGTTGCCGAGGGCTGCTGATTATCGGCAGGCGCTTGTTGTGCCGCTGCGGGCAGCATCAACGCAGCAGCTACCGGCAACGTGAATAGGATCGAGATCTTCATTCCAAATTCCTCCCGGAATCTTTGAATCTTTCGGCCAATCAAGGCCGCCGGTCATCGCTTGAGCTATCAACTTTTCGTCGACTAACGGCAAGCCGCAACGCAAGAAGAAGCGCGCGGCAATACAGTCTTTCCTTACAAGTTAAGGGCCAAACTCGGCCAGTCCAAAGCCAAGTTAACCCATTTGTTTTCAGCGAGAGATGTTTGGAGCAGCGTGGGTGATACGTAGGAAGCGCCAGCGCCGGGTAATTGTTACAGCGCAGAATCGAATTGCTGATTAAGCCAGGGTAGCCGTATCGAGATGAGGGCTCGTGGCGCTCCGTCTTTCGGAGAGGACCATAGCTAATGCGTTCTCCACTTCGCACTCGGCCTCGGGGAGCGGTAGAGGCGGAATGATCGTCATGCTCCCAAGCAGCTTCGCCAAGTTGAAGTAGGCGCGGCGGCATAGGTGCAGAAACTCGATGGGATATTCAGGCTTGCGGTTTCGGGCTGCCTCGGGATCGGCATCGAGCAGATAAGCTATGTCCGGAGCTGGAACGAAGGCTTTCACGATACGGACGAAAAACCTTGTCAGCCTGTTCGACAGCGGAAGGTTCGCCAGTTCGTCATAGATATAACGATCCATGATGATGACGTCTGCTCCCGCGCGTCGCGCCGCACCAACCACCCGCACCAGATTCATGGCGTCCAGCAGATACAAGCCATGACGAATGATGCTGAGATACCACTTGCGGACATTCTTGTCGCGACGATGGACAGGGCGTCCGGGAGCGCCAATGCCCTTCTGACTCCCGTACACCTTGTGCACGAACCCTTCCCGATACCGGGTTAGCACGACCACATCGTCCCAGAAGGCGAGGGATTTGGTAGTCAGGCCTCGGCTGGTCGCGAACTGCCGCAGATTCTCGATCTGCGTGCTCTTACCCGCGCCGTCCAGGCCCGAAAAGGAAACCAGAATCGATGTCCGCCGGGAAGACTTTGTCACGGCTTGCTCGGAGTTCCTTTCGACAACCCGTAAACCGTTCCGGCAGCGACGCCCGCAGCGGCGATCAGGCCGATCTTGATCAGCAGCGACCGGCGCTGATTCTGTTTGGCTGGGGCAATCGCTTCTCCAGCGGGACGAGACGCTCCTCCACCAACCGTCGGCACTCCCTCGGCCGTGGCCGCGCCCAATGGCTGCTGCATCTGCTGCTCGGGCTTCGGTTGCGGCGCAGGAGTCGCGGGAACGGGTTCAGGCGGTATTTCGGTATTCTGCGTCGAGGGCGAATTTGCAGCGCCGGGCTCGTTTTGGCTTGGCACCGGCTGCAGAGGGCCCTGCGAAGGATCAATGGTGGTGCCGGTCTGCTGTTGTTGACCTGCTGGCTGAGGTAGCGCTTCGGCAACTTCCGGTAATCCGCAAAGCGTACATCCTACGATCACGATCATTAGTCGCACTAATAAATTTCGCTGAGCTTTCATGGGCAGCTCTCCTGGCAACAAGATTCCGGTCCCTGGTTCATATCGCCCGCTTCGAGCCGGTGGCTGCTTTGTGCACGCCGACCGGCGACAGTACAGATTCGTCATCTCGAACCGCCAAAACTCGCTCTGGCCGCATTACCCGTTCCACGTCGGCATCGCGGTCGTAAAAAAGATTGCGTACCCGATTGCGTCCGTATCGCCAAAGGTTCGGCATGTTGGTCTGATACCAGCACGACTCCGACATGTGCTCCGAGAAACCGCAATACACGCGAAAGCGGCTTTGCAGGACCTCAACCGAAGCCAGCAGCGCCGCAGTCAGCCGGTGGTTGCCTTCCAAAACGGTCACCGGTTTCTGGTCGTCGATCCCGATCAACAGCACCGCACTGTTGTCCTGGTGATTGCGCAGTCGATAGCTCAGTGCCTGTACCTTGGCGACGTAGTCCCGAATGCGGCCGCGAAAAGGTTTGGTCCTGATTCGTTTCACGATGTCTTTCAGCAGGAAACTTCCGTCGGCCATCTTGCGCCACTGCGCCCGGGGAAACACTCGCAGCCGATCCAGATCCTCGGGCTCAATCTGCACTTCCCACCATTGCGTGTCCGGGGGCAATTCTCTCCACATGTGACCACGTCGGCGAAACAAGAGGGCCCGGCGCAGCGCGTTACCGGATTCGTCCGCCAGGTCAGCTCCCAGCACCAACTGCTCGAACTGTTCGCGGTCGTGCTGGAACTCTTCCTGATAGAACTCGTTCTTCAGGAATTCTGCTATCACTTCCGCTTCAGTAACCTGCCGTAACCTCTTCATGTAGTCTCCCGCCGGCGGAGGCCCAACCTTTGACAAAGGGAAAGACGACCGCTAGCAACAGTAAAATCCTCAGAACCTGCTGGACGATAATGACCTCCAACAATGTCGAATGAAACCACGTAATCCCGATGACAATCAGGCCGCTCACTGCCAGTTGCAGCCAACCGGTATTAGCGATGCGGCGTGACATCTCATACGTGATTAAGACCACGGCGATGGCATAAACGCCGGTTGCCGCCGCATTCATGCTTAACAACAGGTTCAAATCTCCCACCCCAATCTGAAAATGGGATCCAAACAAAGCCTGGAAGATGAAGGTTGGAAATGTCGCCAGAACCAGAACAAACACTATCGACATTCCCGTAACCATGAGCAGGGGAAATGCCAGCAGGGAAGCGGCAGGTTTTTCCGTCTCACCCTCGGCGGATACCGGGAACATCGCGCTGACGATAGACCAGGCTCCGAAGTAGAGGAGCCGTCCGACCAAGGCAATCGCGGCGTAGAGACCGGCTTCGTCCGGTCGAAAGAAATGCTTCACCATGAGGATGTCGATATTGCTGATGATGACTTGTCCGACGAAAAATACGATGGCTTGCCGGGCTTCGCCGACCGGCGGGGTGTGACCGGATAAGACCCGAGGTCCGCGGAGTTCTCGGGCACTGTCAGGAAGGCAAAACGCCAGGATCACCGAGGCAGAAATTGCAGCTACCGCGCCGAGCACGCCAAAGCCGAATTCGATCAGAACAATGGCGCCGACAAACTTAACGATGGCTTCGGCTCCCATGTTCCAGGCGAGCCCTTTAAACCGGCATGTACCCTGCAATCCGCCGCGCTTGACACCCAACGGGACATAAATTGCCAGTCCGATGGCGAGCAGAATGATGATCCAGGGAGTCGACAGTCGCAAATATGCGGTGAGCGGCGAATTGGCAATCAGCATGAAGGCGCCCAGAGCAAGTCCGATGGCCCAAGCTCGCTTCCTCAAATGCTGATACACAGCCGCCTTCTGCTCCCGCGTATTCGCCTTGGCGACTAATTTTGCGCAGACCAGCTGAAACGACAGCGTCAAGGCGGAAACCAGCATAAGAATGGTGACTGCGGCTGCCGCATGACTGAAATCGGAAGGGCCGAGCAAACGCGCGACCCCGATGTTGTAGCCGAAATTCGCCAGACTTACGAACACCGAGCCGATGAGCAGCACAATGCTGCCATTCACGATCTTGGCGTGCGGCGCGTACTGCGTAGCCCATCGCGACAACCAAGCGCGCCAGCCACTCCGGCGCGACCGGCTTACGACTATCGTCTCTGGGTTCGCGCTCATGCTGCCAGCCCGGACCCCTCCGGCTCGTCGTCCGTCATGGCCAGCGGGCTGGCCAGAGGGACCATCTCAAGCAGGGAATAAGAATTCCGGATTGCATTGGGCAGGAAGCTGCTGAAACTCTTCACTGCGGCCGTGGAACTCTCGTAGATCTCGAAAAGCCGGCCAGTGCGGGTGAGCTCGAGCACAATCGCAGCGTGCGGCGAAAGCGCGGCCAACTTCAAATCGCCATCGTGCTTCACCGCATCGCGCATGCACTGCAGCAATACGTCAATGCCGGCGGCATCAATATGCCGCACCTGGGACATATCAAAAACAACCTGGGGCCTATCGGAAGTCAGGAAAGGCTGAACCTCTTTACGAAAATTGCGTGCCTGCTTCAGGTTCATTCTCTCCGGCATTCGTTTCACAACTACGGGCCTGCTACTGATCTCCATATCTCCTCGCCACTGCCAAGGGCAGTTCGGAAGCGTCCGGAGCGGAACCCTGGGATCCCACGACTGACGACTCCAGCGGAGCTGTTTTCTGCTCCACAGATGACAAATTGCCGGTGGCACTTTGGCGATCGGACGGCGCAAAGAGTCTCCGGTAAATCCGCTTAGGTATGAATGCAAAAAAGCCTGCCGTGCTGCCTGCCATGCGAGAAACTGCACGCAGTGCTGCCATGCCTACCAGTTTGCCGTCGCTGATCTCAACCTCAACATTGCGCAAAAGGTGAGTAAGCTGACGAAGACCGACGACGGAGTGCATCAGGTCGAGCCCGGCTCCCACGTAGGTGAAGGGCAGCACGGTGGAATTCTCCACCACGGTGCCGCAATCAACTTCGGCGCGTTGTTCGACGACGGTTCCCCGGGTAATCAGAGCTGCGGCGCGGATTTTGCTGTGGGCGCCGATGAATGCCGGAGCTACGACTCGGGCTCTGCGATGGAGGTGAGCTCCTTCGCCCACCCAAACCCCGGGCTTAATTTCCTGGCCCACGGGCCGCAGCGAATTTTTCGTTAGCAGTCCATCCATCGCCAAGCGCCGCAAATCGGCAGCAGTCCTCAACCGGTTGACGTAATTGAGCACACGAAAAGGCTGGCATTCCCGGCGCAGCTGCTGCAGCCGGCTGCGAAACAGCGTGACTGCATCCTTGCGGCTGCAAGCGCTCAGCACAAAGAGATCGAGCGATGCGCCCGCAGAATCAACCGCCATAGTTACAGCGCAACGGTGGTCCAGGTGATGCTGAATCAATTCGTCGTAATCCACATCGGTGTAGGCGCCAACGCGCAGGGTCAACACCAACTCGGCTCCCTCTTGAGCGTACTTTTGAAATGCGTTTTCGGCTTCCTGCCAGAACTGCTCACCGCCGCACTGGATCGGCGAAAGACCGCAGCCGGCGAGAGCGCGTTTCACATAAGGTTCCCCGTGAGCCAGGGCTTGGCCGATTAGACATACATCCGAGACTCCACAGCGCCGCAGGCGTTTCAGCAAGCGCTGCAGCACGCATAGCCCCAGGACATCCAGGTAGGCGATGGGAACCCCGGCGACGGTTTCCGCCGGACTCAGGGTCCCATCGGCAGTCGCGGCACCTCCCACCAGCACAATGGCCTTTACGTCCATGGTTGCCACCTCGGAGCGGCAGCGCGGAAGATGGCCGAGCGCGAAGGGATCCAGGAGGGAATTCTGCGAAAGCGTGAGATGGGCTCCAGGGCGCGGGTCCGTTGTTGCAAGTCAAACGAGCGCAAGTATTGCCGGATGATCTGCGGCATGGTCATGCGTAAAGCGGCGGAAAAATTCTGCTCGGCCATGGCGCGAAGGTGTCCGGGATCATGGAGCAGCGAATTCAATTGGGCCGCCAAGCTGCCGGCGTTTCCGGTTTCATAGAAGTCCACTGCGAGTCCCTCATCGTCAGCCATCTCGCGAAAGTCGTCGATTCCCGCCGATATGATTGGGACGCCAAATTCGCACGCAAGGTGGGCTACACCACTCGCACCAGTAGCAGAAGAGTAAGGCAGCACCAGCACGCTGGCCTTTCGGAACAGCTTGGCAATGTTGTCTTCCGCCACGTATCCGGTGAATTGGATCAATGCGTTGCCTTGCATTTCCTGGGCAACGGATTCGACATAGCCGGGCGCCAATGGATGATTGGCGCCGGCGACGATGAGACGAACGTTGGGCATCTCCGACGCCAGCTGCGCAAAGGCTTCAATCAGTAATTCCAGGCGCTTATAGGTTCCCCATTTACCGAAGGCAAGAATGTGGTGCTCGGGATTTCCGCGTTGGCTGAAGTCAGGAGGCTCGGGCCGGCCTCCCAGGATGCCGTGAGCGCGAAAATGCACGTTGGTGCCGCGATATTTGTCGATGAGTGTGCGGCGGTACGCGGGTAGTAGCACGGAAATGGAATTCGCCATCAGGAGCATGCGAGTCGCCGCCGAACCAGCGGCTTGATACAGGCGCGGGAATCGCACTCCGGAATCGGCGAGATTGATATTGTCCATGAGGTGATGCAGGGTGACATGCGTGTAGCGTCCACTCAGCCGCGAAAGTACCGGCTGCATCAATCCGAAGAACGCGGGCACCGGACGATTGCCGAACGTGGAAAAGAGCAGGTTGAACCAGACCACGTCGGGCTTAAGGTCGTAAAGAACGCTCAACAGCCGACCAGGATTGGAGAGAGAATCAAACCGCCAGCAGCGGATGACATCGTAGTCGTGCAACTCTTCCGCCGGCTCCTCCAGTTCATCCGCCAGGATGGTGAGACTCAAGAGTGGGTCGCGCCGCAACTCCCGGGCGATGTGGAATCCGTACTCGTTGAGTCCTCGCCTACTCGGTGGAAAAGCCGTGACCAGACAAATCTTCATGTACTCCCCTGGGCTAGAAAATCGACAGGCGAAAGACGGGACGAATCAGCGTCCCACTCTGGGCAGTTCCGGTGAACGACGGAAATTGCTCTGCCTGCAAACCCACGGAAAATTGCAGTGGATAGGCGACCTTGAACTCTCCGGCGGAGTCGCTGTATGACCGGTGAACCGGCTTTATGTAAGTGATGAAGAAACTGCTGTAGACGTTGTCATACTCTTGAAACGATTCTCCTTTGGTGTAGGCGAATTGGCCATCGACCAGCCACGATTTGTTCGGCGCGTACTGAATGGTTCCGGCCGGCCGCAGCGCCTGAGCGATCGCCACCAGCGTGTCCTGTGTACGCCAGGAGCGGATGTATTCGCCGATTAGGCTGGCGGTGAGTTTTTGTCCAAACTTGTGTTGTAGCCCTCCGTACGTCGAAGTGGTGAAGAACTCCCGCGGCAGCGGACTGAAAGTGAGATCGCGCCGGGTGTATCCGGTGATGAATGCCGTCCTGGCCCAGGGACGTCCAACGGTAAAGTTCAGCCAGTTGCCGATATCGTTGGAATTCTGTGGGTAGCTGGTAGCCGTGAACGGACCGGCTTCGTGATAAATCCCGCCATTAAACGACAGCCAGTTGCCGAAGGAACTGCTGCTGACGTACAGGAACTCGCGGAACAAGTTCTGATTCATGTACTGCGGCGCTTCGGTGTCGCGGCGAATGGTGAATTGCACGCCGGTATTGAATGCGAGCGACGCATTTCCGATATGCACCACCGGGTTCAAAGCGCTGTTGAAGTTGTAGTCAAACGTATTGCGGTTGATGATGAGCGCCTCTTGCGGTAATGATTCTTCACCGTTGGCATTGCGGATCTGGAAGAACCCGCTGAGCATGGGAAAGCCATTATCGAAGTGGTAGCGATACGCCGTAGTCCACAGCGATTCCTGTTGCGAGCGCGGCGGCGGCAGATTGGCGTTGTTGGTAATGCCGAAAATCTGCTTGTCGAGCATGTAGATGGTGGAATCGTCGTACAGTCCGCCGGTCGTGAAGTTGGTCAGCATGCTAAGGTGATCGGTTACCCGCAAGCCTTCCTCGCCGGCAACTTGCATGCCTTCCAGTTCGGCGATCTCGCTGCCGCCCAGTTGATCGGCCTGCGACAGCGCCATCATGGCGTTCCAACTCTGATGGCGTTGCTGGTACACCTCGCTTTGCGCCAGCAGATAGTCGTAATTCTGATTCGCCGAAGGATCCGAACCCAGCAACGCCAACGTCTGGTCCGCGTCCTTGGTCTTGCCTTGCGCCAGATCGGTGTAGGCGAGACCGATGGCAACGATGTCGGGCGAGGCTCCGGCTTCCTGCGCCTTTTCGAAATAGCGCGTGGCCAGATCGAAGTCGTGCATTGCCAGCAGCAGGCTGGCAGCGGCAATCAGGTTTTCCGCGGTGACCGGAGGTGCTTCGCCGATGCGGCTCTCCGCGAAAGCCAGGCTGATTTGCTGTTTGGCGTCATCATCCTGCCCGTACTTCACCATCAGTCGCGCAATAGCCAGACGAGCTTCGACGCGATTCGCATCGGGGGCATCGAGAGCACGCGCAAACCGGTCCATAGCGCCTTTTCTGTCGCCCAGGGTCAGCAGCGCATCGCCGGTGTCCAGCAGAATCGCAGACTGATTTCCGCCTTCCCGCTCGGCTGCTTCCACATAGCGCAGTGTCTCGTCGCGACGACCAAGGTGCGCGTAAGCATGCGCCAGTTGCGCATAGATCAGCGGATCGTCAGGAGAAAGACCCAGGGCCGCATTCAACTCGTCGATGGATTGCTGGTAGCGGCGCATGTCATAAAGCGTGTCTGCCAGCGCCAGATGCAGCGGCAAATCGTTGGGCGCATATTTCAGGGCAGCGCGGTACTCCCGCTCGGCGCTGGCAAGCAGGCGTTGCTGACGATAGGCGGTCGCCAGCGCCAGATGCGTCGCTCCCGATTCGCCCATCAGCTTCTGCGCGTCGTTGGCTTGTTCCAGTGCTTCTTTGGAGCGGCGCAATTCCAAATCGCTGAACGCCAAGCCGAGATGGGCAATGCCATTGTTCGGACTCAGCTTCAAGGCGGTGTGAAAATCTTCGGACGCCTGCTGGGCGTCCTGCAGATCGTTCAGCACGTAACCGCGATTGACGTAGGCTTCCACCATCTTGGGATCGCGCTGAATGGCTTGGCTGTAATCCTCAATCGACTCGTCGAGAAGTTGCGAGTGCTTGTGAACGTGTCCGGCGAGCAGCGGGAAGTTCGGCTCATTCGGCAAAACCGAAGCGTACTTCTGGGCGATGGCCAGTGCATCGTCGTAGCGGCCCATGTTGTAAAGGTCGTAGTCGAGGTAAACCGAAGCGTTGCGGTCCTTGGGCAGCTGTTCCAGCACCCTGTATCCCAGGTTGGCGGACTGTTCATAGTCGCCTTCGTGGAACAGATAGCGTTCGCGTTCGCGCATTACGCGAGGATCGTCATTTACTTTGCCTTTAGCGCGATCGACCCACTCTCCGGCCAACCTGATCTGCTGGGCTTCGATGGCGGCGTTGGCGGCATTGGCAATGATTACGGGATTTTGCGGCGCTAGTTTGTAGGCTTGCTGGTAATTCGCGTCGGCCCGCTCAAATTCCCTGGTCTGGGTATATAAATCGCCCAAGGCAAGATAAGGCACGTAATCGTCGGGATAGTCTTTGGCCAGGCGGTCGAAATATTCAGCCGCCATTTTGGCGTTGTTCTGTTCGCGATAGAGATATCCCATCGCCTCCAGCGCGTAGCGATTGGTGGGATCCTTGGCGAGCACGTCGTCGTAGACTTTCCGCGAATCGTCTGGGCGGTCTTCTTTCCAAAGCAGGTTGGCGTATTGCAATTGAATATTCGTATTGTCGGGGTCGAGCTTGCGGGCTTCGAGCAGATCGGCCTCGGCTCCCTGCAGATCGTTGTCCGACATCTTCAAGGACGCGCGGACCCGCAGGAATTCGGCGCGGGCCGTTCCCTGGACATTCAGCTTGTCGATTTCCGCCTCGGCGGTGGCGATCTGCTGATGGGCTGACTGGTCATCGCCGTTATCGCGATAGAGCTCAGCCAGGTTCAGTCGCAACTGGACAGGATAGAGTTGACCCTCGGGCACACCTTCGGGCGGCAACGCGTTAATGGCCGCGTTGTACTCGGCGATGGCATCGGTTGGACGATTTTCTTCCTTCGCCAGCCCGGCGCGAATTGCGTGCAAGCGGTAGTGATTGGAATCGAGGGCGGCGGCGCGATTCAGATACTTGCGCGCTTTGTCGAAATCCCCAATTTGCAGTTGCGCCTGGGCAGCGCTCAATTGATAGCCAATCTCTTTCGGCTTTTCGTTGGCGGCGCGCGTGTAGGCTTCCGCCGCCCGTAGCTTGTCGCCGTCGAGCTCATAGGTGTAGCCGAGATCAGCGAGCACCGACGGAGTCATGTGCGGCGCGCTCATCAGCGTGGTGATCGCAGCCTTATAGTCGTGCTCTTCGCGATAGTAATTAGCGGCCGCCTGAAAGATCTCGACGTTGCCCGGCGCATGTTTCTTGGCCTGGTCCAGCATCTGCTTGGCGCGATCAGGCTGCTTCAACTTCAAGTAAGCCATGGCCAGCATCAGCTCGGCATGCGCACTGGGCTGCTGCGATTCGGCGCGCTGCAACAGGTTGATGCCTTCCTGCGCGTCTCCGGTCTTCATATAAAGTTCGCCGGCGATCAGCAGATCGTTAGTGCGATTCGGATTGGCGCGAATGACCTGCAGCAATAAACGCTTGGCGTCATCGGTGCGGCCCATGCGTTCGTACGTCTGCGCCAAGCCGCTTAGTCCATCGGCATTTCCGGGAGCGGTTTTAAGACCGTGTTCGTAAGCTTCGACGGAAGTCTGATAGCGTCCCGCCAGACGCGAGGTGTAGCCGAGCAGAAACCAGAGCTTGTTATCTTGGGGAGCGGCTTTCACCGCGCGATCGGCATAATCGGCGGCGGCGGACGGATTGCCGCGCCGTAATGCATCTTCAGCGGCACGTGCCAGACGGCCGACTTCAATGCTGCTTCCCCATCCCATGCCGTTCTCGCCCGACGCATTACTCTGCGCCTGCTGGCCATTTTTCTTAGCTTGCGATGGCGATGGTGCGGGCTGCGCCTGCTGGCCGTTGATCTCGAATGTCTGGGCCTCGGCGGCGCTGGCGAAGAATAGAGAACAGACAATGAGAAAAAGCACAAATTTCATTTTCACGTGGGCTACCCACTGACCATTCGAGAGGTACGGAACTCAGCGCGAAAGCAAAATTCCATTCGCATGGGATGCGAAATGTTGCCCGAAGGCTGTTTTGCAACGGGCCGCAATAAAGCCTTAGAAGAGTTGCGCAGCGGCAGCAAACCCTAACGCCAATTTGAGAATCGAAGTACCTCTGGAACTACCGCCGCCGGAGGCAATCCATTGATTTCCAAATCGCCCACTTTGCCGTCGCGAGCGATACCACTGTCCCTCATCCTCCTGATTGCTCTGGCGGTGCATGGTCCCCTGCTGCTGATGCAGTTGCCAGCTGGCTCCTACGATGCGAACACGCACATTTTTTTCGCGGCGCACTACGCGCATCATTGGTTCAATCCGTGGAACGAAAAATGGTTTGGGGGATTTTCGCAGACCACGTATCCGCCACTGACGCATCAATGGATCGCGTTGTTTTCGCATGTGATGGGCCTGACCATGGCCTACATGTTTGTGCAGTTCCTGGCGATCCTGCTGTTGCCGATTGGCATGTATCGCTACGCCCGGCTGTGGGTGGATGAAGTTTCCGCCAGCTACGCTGCGCTGGGTTCGGTGTTTCTGGGATCGCTGGCCATGCTGGTGTATCAGTCGGGACAGTTGCCAACCACGGCATCTGCCGCGCTGATGCTCAACGCGCTGCCATACTTTTATGTCTGGTTGCGCAGCGGACGTTTTAGCTCCCTAATCAAAGGCGTCGCGCTGGCATGGGCCGCGGCCGCAGCCCACCACGTCACCTTGATGTTCGGTTCAATCCTGTTTGCCATCCCGGTACTGGCACTGGCCATTCTCGATCGCAACGCAGGCGACGCCAGCGAAGAGGAACAGGCTTCACTAGGCGGAGTTCTAGGACGGGCGGTGATCTTTGCCGTGGTCGCGATCGCCGGTGTCGCGGTTGTGTTGTGGCCTTATTGGGTTGCCTTGCTGAAGAACCCCATCAACCAGATGCCGATTCCGCATGGCTCGCGCGATAACTACATTTTGCATCCCATGAGCGGGATCAACTTCTGGATCATTCCCATGGGCGCGCTGATCCTGGCGATTCCCTACATCGTGATGCGGGGATCGGCCGAACGCCGGCTACGTCCGCTGCTGTTCGGCTGGTATCTCACCACACTTCTGGGATTGGGTGGCACAACTCCAGTAGGCAAGGTTCTGTTGGGCCGCGCCTATCAGGTGCTTACCTTTGAGCGATTCACCTTCTGGGCAACGGTCATGGCAATGCCGTTTGTTGGCATGCTGGCGGTAGGTTTGATACAGCGCTTCCGCATGAAGGCGATGGTGGCGCTGGCGATTGCCGCAGTGGGAACGATGGCGACTTCGGTGGCGTGGATCACGATTCACCCCATCAGCAGCTCGCCGTTTAACGTCGACCAGGTGATCGCCTTCCTGAATCGTGACGATCACGCCAAGTTCCGCTATATCACGCTGGGATTTGGCAACAGCTTTGCCAAGGTTTCGACCTACGCTAATGCCGACAGTGTGGATGGCGACTATAACTCCGCCCGTCTGTTGCCCGAGATGACCGCGTATGGATCGGGCCAGCTTTACAACTCCAAGTACTACGGCCTGGCGGGAATGGAGTCGCTGCGCGCGGTGCTGAAGCATGCCAATCAGTACGGCTTGAAATATATATTCGTTCGCGACCGCTTCTATGAGCCGCTGCTGGCTTTCGCCGGTTGGCGGCAGGCCGAGACTTACGACAACGGCAACGTGACTTTGTGGACGAAAGAAGATGTTCCTCCGGCCAAGCGACTGGAATTCGTGGGCTTCATGCCGACGGAAACGGAAGGGATCATGTGGGGCATTCTGCCGGTGGCCAGCAGTCTGTTTGCTCTGTTCCTGATCTTGCTGGTGCCGGAGCGTCGCCGGGTCGGAGAACCTGTCCAATTCCCGGCGCCGGTAGCCAGCGAGCCCATGGTATTGCGGGAGGCCCGGTAATGAAACGTGTTCTACCCATCGCAATTCTTGTTCTTACGGCGGTGTTGATAGCAATGGCTACAATCAAGCCCAACGAACTGTCTCCGGCAAAATCGCCGGAAGGCGCGGTGCAGTCGCTATTCGCTCATGTCCGGTCGCGCGACTATAAGGGCGCGTACGCATATGTGGCGAAGTCAAGCGATACGGACGAGCAGTCGTTTGCCCGCGATCTTTCGGGACGGGATGGCAGTTTGCGCACCTACTCGTCGCTGCAGCAGGCAGACACCAAGGTCCTGCACGCGAACGATAACGAGGCCTTGGTGCGCGCGACCCTGGAATACGCGACCGCAGTGGGAGCGTTCTACGACACCCGCGATCTGAAGGTGGTGAAAGAAGGCGATAGCTGGAAAGTGGATTGGCCGGTCGTGAAAGAGGCCAAAGTTCCTCCGCAAGTCATCCAGGAAAATTATCTGCGTTGGGATGTGATCACTCGCGGGTCGGATGACGATTGGGGAGCGCAGAACGTGGAAGCGCCGCGCGTCCGCATCGTTTCGATGAATGCGATCGCGCACCAGAATAACACCATCATTGTGGGTGAGATCGAGAACGAAGATACGGTTCCAGGGTTCGTGTCGGTGGGCGCGACCTTGGTTGGCAAAGACGGAAACGTGCTGGGCGAGGAAACCAGCTTCGACAAGATTTCGCACACCTTGTTGCCCAAAGAGATTTCGCCGTTCCGCATCGATTTTCCCGGCGTGCGTCTGGCGACGGTGAAGAGCGTCCGTATGCAACCCAATTCCATGCTGGTGCCGGCGTCGGCCGATCCGGTGATCGGGGTCATGCATCAGCGGGTCGAGACGGATGCCCGGGGACGTCACGTGCTGAAGGGCGAGCTGGTCAATGAGAGTGGAGACACGGTCAACATTCCGCATGTGCTGGCTACGTACTACGACAATGCAGGCAAAGTGATCTGGGTGTCGGACGGCTATGTGGATCAGACGCTTTTGCCGCAGACGCCGGTACCATTTGCCGTCGATCTGCGTGACGATCTGGCGTCGAACGTCCACAACTATCGGGTCACGGTTAACCAGTACATGCTGGATCGCCAACAGTAAACATGAGGACGAGCTTGAGATTCGCGATTGGTCTACTGGCATTTGGCTGCCTGAGCTTCAGTTCGTATGCTGCGGAGCTTAAGGTTCCCGCGACGGTGCAAGCTGGCGCTGGGTTGAGCATTCCGACCGATGGCAGTGGCACGACCACTCTGTACGTCGTTGGACCGGGCACGGCGATCAAGCGCAAAGTGCAGCTCGGCCAGAACATCGAACTCAGTGGCGACGATTTGAAGAACGCCGGACGCTATGTGATTTCCCTCGGCAGCGGAGACAGCGCAACGTTGTTCGTAACTGCAGGCGACGTGAGCTCCATCGCTTTTCTGGCGCGGCCTTCGCGGGTGCCAGCGGACACTCCGGGGGTTATCAGTGGAACAGCATTTGTGTTCGACAAGTACCAGAATCTCGTCACCCAGCCCGAGCCGGTGAAGTTTGAACTCACCGTCAACGGGCAGAGCGTCAGCCGGGTTGAAACCGCCAAGTGGGGAATCGCCACCGTGAAGCTGGACTCGTCGAAGAAAGAAGGCCCGGCGCAGTTTGTGGCAGCGAGCGGACCCGCTTCGACTCGACGTGTGGTGCAGGAGGTCGCGTCCGATCCCTGTAACATCCGCATGCATGCTGAGCGGGACAAGAACGGAATCCTGGTACAGACCGATCCCATTCACGATTGTGCGGGCAATTCCGTTCCCGACGGCACGATCGTTACGTTTACTTTGACCGACTCGACCGGCAAGAGCGCCGTCGATGCCCGCATCAAACGCGGTATCGCGCAGGCCGAGTTGCCGGCATCGACGAATGGAACCATCTCAGTAGCATCGGGAGTCGTGGTCGGCAACGAGATCCATTGGGGAGGCGGGGAATGAAAGCTTTTTCGCGGCTCTGCCTGGCGATAGTCGTCGTGATTAGTGCAATAGTCTTGCAGCCCGGAAATGGCGTTCTGGCGGCAAGCGCTCCCGAAGTGAGTTTGAGCGTGCAGAACGCGGCTCCTCGTCAGGTTGAAGACGCCACGCAGAAAGCGGTGGCTCGCGATTACGCCGCAGCCTGGCAGGCGATGGCGGAAGCGCTTGATCGCAACCAGGTTGACCTTCTCAACCCAAACTTTGCCGGAGCTGCGCTGGAGAAACTGACCGCAACTGTCGGCCAGCAGCGCCAGACTGGGCTGCATCAGCGCTTGATCGATAAGGGACATAAGGTTGAGGCGGTTTTCTACTCCCCGGAAGGCTCGGCCATGGAACTGCAAGATACTCTTCAAGTCCAGATCCAACTGCTGGATGGCGATAAGGTTATTCACTCGGAAGACGCTACGATTCATTACATCGCGCTGCTTACTGCGGCGGAGAATTCGTGGAAGGTGCGAGTGCTGCAAGCGGTACCCTCTTTTTGACATTCCTTAACCTTCCCCGAACTGCTACGTCCAACTATTTCCAGTGTTTATGGTGAGTTCTTATAAGCCCGGCTTAATTCCGCAAAGGATTTCCTACGCTTTTTTCCCTTTGCGGCCGATAGCGGGCTAAAATAGCTGAAGACTCCAGTGTGAGGCGCGGCATCCAATCGCTGTTGAGTGGCTGGTCCTGAATGATCCTAAATCGTATCCGTGTCTCTTTACTGGTGCTTCTGTTTGCCGGCTCGATGGCCGGTGCCGCCCAAACCTCGCCTGCTTCTCCCGCTCCTTCTACTCCCGCTCCCGCTTCTCCGGAGTCCAACCCTCCCGACGCGGTCGATGGCCAGGAAGGCGCGTCGGCGCCGGTTCAGCCCTCGCAACCTGTGGCGCAGAAGCCACCTGACCGCGCGGCTGCGTACTACCACTTCATGATGGCGCACATGTACGAGGAGATGGTCTCCACCTACGGGCGCGCCGATTACGCCAACAAGGCGATTGACGAGTACCGGCTGGCCATCCAGAACGACC
The DNA here is from genome assembly GCA_049695855.1 of Candidatus Korobacteraceae bacterium. Classification (GTDB taxonomy): domain Bacteria; phylum Acidobacteriota; class Terriglobia; order Terriglobales; family Acidobacteriaceae; genus Bog-257. The sequence continues at coordinate 55,981 of JBAVSY010000015.1, forward strand.
CCAGTTCCGATTATCTGAATGCGGGTCTGGCTGAGCTTTACGCCAAGACCGGCCGCATCCGCGACGCCGTTCTGGAAGCGCAGGACATCCTCAAGCGCGATGGCAACAACCTGGAAGCGCGACGTCTGCTGGGCCGCATTTATCTGCGTTCGCTGGGCGACATGCAGGCAGGCACGCAGTCGCAGGAAGTTCTGAAGCTGGCCATCGATCAGTATGAGCAGATCGTGAAGCTCGATCCCAAGAGCGTGGAAGATCATCTGCTTCTTGGCCGTCTGTATCGACTGAACAATGAACTGCTGAAGTCGGAAAACGAATTCAAGGCAGCGGTAGCGATTCAGCCTGATTCGGAAGAAGCGGTTACCACGCTGGCTTATCTCTACAACGAAGAAGGCGATTCGGCCCGCGCGTTGCAGGTGCTGAACGCGATTCCCGACAAGGCTCGCACCGCCAAGCTATACTCCGCTCTGGGCTACACCTACGAGCAGCAGAAAGACTATAAGCAGGCCGTTGACGCCTATCGCAAGTCCACTGAACTGGATCACGACAATCTGGATGCCGTGCGTGGCCTGGCCCAGAACCTGATGAACGATGGCGAAACCGACGCCGCGCTGGAACAGTACAAAGTCATTGTCGAGGCCGATCCGTCCGATGCGCAAACCTATATGCGCATTGCCGAAATCGAGCGCCGCAACGGCAAGTTCGATCAGGCCATGGATTCGCTGAAGAAAGCGACGGCTATCGTTCCCGATTCGCTGGAGGTGCAGTACAACATCGCGGTCATCGACGAAGCCCAGGGGAAATATGATGACGCGATCCAGATTCTCACCTCGCTGTTACAGAAGACCGAGCACTCCGAAGACGATTACTCGATTGCCGACAAGAACAACCGGGCCGTGTTTCTGGAGCGGCTGGGAACGATCTATCGCGAAGCCAACAAAAATCAGCTGGCGGTTGAGACGTTCCACCGCATGCTCGATCTCGGCGACGAGAATGCCATCCGCGGATACCAGCAGATCATCGACACCTATCGCGACAATAAGCAGTGGCAGCTGGCCACCAATGTCGCCGAAGAGGCTGCCAAGAAGTATCCCAATGACCGCGACCTGCAAATGGTGGCCGCCGCCCAGGAAGCCGATATGGGCAACGCCGGGCCGGCCATCGCTCACGTGAAATCCCTGCTGAAAGGTAATCCTGCCGATGATCAGCGGGTCTACCTCGCTCTGGCCCAAATGTACAGCCGGGTGAAGCAGTGGCCCGAGGCGGAGGAAAACGTCAACAAAGCGATTGAGCTGTCCACCAAACCCGAAGACAAGGACTACGCACTCTTCGTCGCCGGTTCCATTTACGAGCGTCAGAAGAAATATGACAAAGCCGAAGAGGCTTTTCACAAGGTCCTGGCCGATGATCCCAAAAATGCCCAAGCCTTGAATTATCTCGGCTACATGCTGGCCGATCGCGACACCCGGCTGGACGAAGCGCTGGGTTACATTCGCCGGGCCGTGGCGCTGGATCCCCAGAATGGCGCCTATCTCGATTCGCTCGGCTGGGCTTATTACAAGATGGGCAACTACGATCTGGCGGAAGAAAACCTGCGCCGCGCCTCGGAGCGAATCAACAACGATCCCACCGTCCACGACCATCTCGGCGAACTCTACATGAAGACCGGACGCCTGAAGCTGGCCGCGGCCAATTGGGAGCGCTCGCTGGAAGAGTGGAACAAGACGATTCCTGCTGAGGTGGACGCCGACGATCTGGCCAAAGTGCAGAAGGACCTGGAAACTGCCCGGGTGAAACTGGCCAAGCAGCAGGGTGGGGCCGCTGCTCCCAAACAATAGACCGGCCCAATCCGCCGAGTTAATCTGACTATCTAAGGCGTCGCGGCTGCGGCGCCTTTTCAATTCCCCGCGCAATCTTCGCTCATAACTCAGCGATATCGGCGTAAGGCTCATTGCAAGAAGGAACAGATTCTTCCCATGCGATCCACGGACCAGCGACCACGGCACCCCCCTCCCCCCTCCCTCCCTCCGTAAAATCTTGAAAACAAAGGAGAGCCTCTGCAAAATCTTGAGCCCTAAATACTTACGCTCAAAATCTTGATTCGCAAGCGTTTAGCTTACGGCGGTTCTGCTAGAAACTTCCCATTATGGGCGGCGGACGCTTCCTTGCACGGTCTCTGCCAGGCGATTTGACAACTGGCAACCGACAAACGTTTTTCAAAGATCTCCCGGCCCAGTATCGATCTGGAGCCATCGGGCACACCGGTCCCAACCTAACAGTGTCTCCGGCAGGCGCGATCTGTCGCAAAGAAAATCCTGCGGATGCCCTTACGAAAGTAACCTGTGTGTCCCGAATTGGGATCGGAAGATCAACCTCTTGGTTTGGTGGAAATCACCCCCAGCGGGTCTCCCCCGCGGCTGGACGCCCCTGAGTTCTCGACGCCCAACCGCCAGGGAAACTCTGATCAAGTGAAAGCGAGGTCCCGCAGCGGCTAAAGCAGTTTCTGGGTTGCTGTAACCGCATTGAAAGGGCGCGGCTTCAGCCGCGCCGATCGGCGCCACACGAGCTCGGCCTTTAGGCCCTGGGGGGACGCCCCTCAGCGGCTGAAGCCGATGTCTTGCACTGAGCTTTTCGGCACCCCTGAAGAGGCTGCTGAAAAATTCTTCTACAGCGTCGCCTGTAGCTGCGGAAGGTTTTTTTTGCCACCTGATCGCGCCTTCGCAGCGCCTTTTTGTTCTCTGCGGGGACCTTATTGGGCCCCTGCAGAGACA
>JBAVSY010000016.1:0-146323 GCA_049695855.1 Candidatus Korobacteraceae bacterium
GGTTTGCGATCGGCGGCAGAACGAAAGCTCTGCCGCTAATTCAGCTCTCCGACGGTCTCGGATCTTCCCCCGCTTTCACGGCTGATAAATCCACGACCGGTTTTGAAGGGGGCGCAGCTTCAGCATCGCCGTCGCAAATTCTTTAAATTTGTCATCCCAAACGGGCTTCAGCCGGTGAGGGATCTGCGGTTCCGAGTTTTTCAGCAAACTGTTTAGCCGCTGAGGGACTTCGCCTACACTTAATCAGACCATCTTTGACAACAAGGGTCCGGTCCCCGAAATGCCCCTGCTGAGTCCTTTTGACCCTGAGCGGAATCAAAGGTAAGCGGTCATTTTCGCCTGTCGCGCGTTTGCCGTGGCCGCGCCATTCCGGTAAAATCAATACTTTGCGACAAGCGAGTCAGGAGTTCCTATGAAGGCAGCCATCCATCCGGTTTATGACCAAGTGCGCGTGCATTGCGCCTGCGGCAATACTTTCATGACCCGTTCGACCCACAAGGGCGACATTAACGTGGAAATTTGTTCCGCCTGCCATCCCTTCTTCACCGGCAAGCAGAAGCTGGTCGACACCGCCGGTCGCGTCGAGCGCTTCCGTCGTAAGTATGCGAAGTCCGACGCCGGCAAAGCGGAAGCAGCTAAAGCCGAAGCCGCCGCGGCTGAAACGGCAAAGAAGTAAGCTTGGTTCAGGACATTACCAGCCTCCGCTGCGGCGGGGGCTTTTCTTCTTGCGAGGGCATAGGATTTCTCTTGTGGGATTGAAGAACCTTGACCCAATTCGCAGCGAGGTTCACATGCGGAGGTCAGAACGTCTTCGCAATGCGATGTTGCTTCTGGCGGATGACCTGGAGGCGTATGATGCTGCCGTTGCTCTGCTCGCGGTCCACTGCGCTATCTCGCTCAACGATGCTATTCAGGTGGGTTTTACCGGGAGAAGGTCGAAATATGAGAGTCACGCGCAAACCGTTTCGGACCTTGAGCGAATATGTAGGTCCAACCGCATCGATACTGTTGGGATTGCCCATTTCAAGTGGCTTCTGACCAACAAGACCGCGATATCATATGGAGACAGGCGATTTACCGACACCGCCGCGGCCAGGGACAAAGCCGAACGCTTCCAAACATGGGCGTATAGCAGCTTCAAAGAGGTATTGCGTGTACAAGAATATTCTTAGCGAGGATCAACTTGAGGCTCGCGGCAAGAACGCGGTTGCCAATCTTCTTGCGAGACGGTTGATCGTGCCCAAGATTTTCTTCGATGCTGCGTGGCCGGCAAAGCGATCGCAAATCGACGTTCTTGCTGTTGATCGCGCCGGCGCCGGCGACATCCATGTCGTTGAAGTAAAGGTTGGCATCCATGCAGCTAGCCAGTCCGTTGCACAGCTCAAAGAGCTTCCTGCCCATTACAAGTACGTAGCGATCGTTAACCCCAGCAATTATCGGCTCAAGGAGCCAACCTTGTACTCGAGTGACGGCCTGGGAAGAGTTGGGGTCATCCTTTTTGAAGAAGGGGAACACAACCAACTCGTTGCAAGAATCGAAATCGCTCCAGAACGATTCCGTGTGGGTGCCGAGATCATCCGGCGGATCGATCGGTTCACCGCTACACAGCACGCCGACATGGAAATTCGCGTGTGACGGCCCCTGATCTTAGATCATTTGTCCGCTCACGCTAGCGCGCGATCAATCGACAACGCCCCCGCACCTTTAATCATTACCACCAGGCAAAGCGCGATTGCTAGCAGGTGGTATTCGTAACCCTCGCCTTTCTGATTGCCCATCCAATTCATGAACAGACCGTTGAAGCGGTGAACCGTAATGATGGCAACCAGCATGTTCACCATGATGCCGAACGCCGCGATGCGGCTGAGCAGGCCGAAGATCAATCCCAGGCCGCCAAAGAACTCAGCGCAAATAGCCAGAAAAGCCAGCGGAGCGGGTATCCCCATCTGCTGCGTGAAGAAACCCATGGTTCCGTGGAAGCCGTAACCGCCAAACCAGCCCAGCATCTTCTGCGCGCCGTGCGCGAAAAACACAACGCCAAGCACCAGACGCACGATGGTGAGCGTGAAATCGTTGGGGGTAGAAAGAAGCTTACGCAAAATATCCTCCTCGAAATCGCCTGCCTTCAGGCAATGGCAAAACTCCGCATGGACAGGGCCCCATACTGAAAACCTTCAAAGATCGATGCAGTCTTCTCCGAACCTGAAGCCGCTCCCAACACGATGAATACTGGAGCAAAGTGCTCGAAGGTAGGTACGGCCATTTCCGCGTGCGGCGCCAGTTCCCGATAGCGGATAAGAGCGGCTATCTCGTGCTGCTCCAGCTTCGCCTTGAACCAGTCATCGAACTCTTTGACCCACGGCTCCACGGGCTGATCGACAGGCCCACCGCGGAACAGCCGCAGGTTGTGAACGATGCCTCCGCTGCCAAAGATCAGGATGTTCTCGGAGCGAAGAGGCTGTAAACTCTTGCCGAGATCGTAGAGTTGCTGCGGAGTCATATCCAGCGGCACCGAGATCTGCACTACCGGAATGTCGGCCTGGGGATACATCAGTCGCAACGGAATCCATACTCCGTGATCCAGGCCTCGGGTGGTAGTAATTTCCGTTTTCCAGCCGTCTGACTGGAGAAGTCCGGCGATGCGTTGCGCCAGGTCTGGCGATCCGGGAGGCGAATATGTCAGCTCGTACAGCGCAGGCGGGAAGCCTCCGAAGTCGTGAATCGTCTCGTAACGATCGGCAGCGCTGATCAAAACTGAAGTTGAACTACCCCAGTGAGCCGAGATGGCAACGATCGCCTGGGGGCGAACCCGTCGTCCGAAGGCGGCAAGGGCGTCTTGAAAAGGTCCACGCTCCACCGCAACCATCGGCGAGCCATGCGAGACGAAGACGGCCGGGGCTGTCACTTTCTCACCCGAATTTTGCCTGGGCAGCATAAGAAACCTACGCTGGAAAGATGCTTGTTGCAACACGCAAGTTTCAGAATTCTTGCCTAAGGGTTTCGTCAGGCTCTTCTTACTGCTTATCGCTGGCCTTAAACTCGGTCCAGGGATTGCCCTTCATGTCCTTGAGGATCGGGCGTTGCCAGTCGAACTGGGGATGCTCTTTCAGGAACTTGTCGGCGATGAAATCTTCACCACACGGATGTCCCGCCCGCGCCTGCAGCGTCATGTTCCGCGTCATGGTACTGTCGGCAGCCTGCGCCGTCACCGCGCCCATCGGGCTGTAAGCAGGCTCTCCCCACGCGGGTTCGCCAGCCGGAGCAGTATCGCCGTGCCCACACAATCCGCGGAAGTTGCGATCTTCCTTGCCCTCATACGTGTCGAAGTGATCGGCCAGAAATTTCTCACCCATCTCGACGTCGATCTGCCCCTTATTCGCCGGCATCAGCTCCTCCCAGCGCTTATGCCGGGCATTGGGAGAGCTGGACATGTTGGTGGGATCGAAGTCGGTTTCAGTCTTGATGAATGCCGGATCGCTGGGGAAATTCGCTCCCACAAAATAGCCGTTCTTGGTGCGCCACACGCGATGCATCTTCAATCCAATTTCGAAGCGCGCGACTTCGCCGGTGTTGTTGTCAGCCAGCAGCCAGTCATTCGCGTAGCCGCCGTTATTGCCATCGAGCATGATTTGCACATATTCGTCGATGGACTTGGAATACTGTAGCGCCTTGCGTGCCCGCACGAACTCCGGCTTGCCGTTGGGATCGAAGAGCGCGAAGCCGGCAATGGTGGTCTCGGTCACCATCAATCCCGCCGCATTGATCCCGAAATCGTCGTCGCTGACGATGATTCCCGGAAAGCCGTCCATCAGCATGTGATAGCCGTTGCTGGGAACGATATCGAAGATGACGGTCCAACGAGTGCCAGTGGCGATGTCGGTCCAGTTGCTATGGGCGATCACCGGCTTGTGATCTTTCGTCCATGCGCCGGTGGCAACGAAGGCGCTGCAATTTCCCGGCGCTTTCAGATCGGGAGCATGCGCCTGTTTCTCCTGTTTGTTGAGCCAGGGAACGTAGTAGTCGGGAACTTCCTCCATCGCGTTCAGCGCCACGATGTCCCATAAATCCAGAGTCGAACCGTGCGCCTTCAGGCCGTCGGCAATGCCTTGCAGTTCCTGCTGATACTCCACATCGATGTGCGGCCACAGGATGTTTTGCGCGGTCGCACGATAGAAGCTCCAATCACGCTGAGTTCGATGTGTGTCCTTCAGTTGCACGGTTTTGAAACCGTCTTCGATCTCGGGCGCCAGCAGATAGCCGTGCTGGTAGCCGATGTCGGCGGGAGAGCCTTCGAGATGAACGTAAATCCAACCGCCGCGCGCGAAGCGGTAAGCCGCTTTCAGTCGCACTTCATCGGGCTTGGTGGCGTCTTGCTTGGCAAATGCCGGGCTGGCACAACCGATGAGCAAGCCTAGGGTCAGCAGGAATCGAACGGAGAGACGTACTGCAGGGAGCATTGCATTCTCCACAGCCGGGGAATGGGAGCAGCTTATCGATTTGCCGGGCGAATAGCAACGCAGAAGCACTACTAAGCCCCTGCATCCGGATTTGTTGCCTTGAAGCCGTAATCCGCCGTGATTGTCTTGGTAACTACCCGGCTCGTCCAGTATGATCGTGCGCTTCAGGGAGAAACACGTTGACCAGGAGAAATCAGGCCGCTCGCAATTGCTCATTCGTTCTTCTAACGCTAACTTTGCTGGCCGCCTCGCTTTCTGCGGAGCATCGGGCAGCCGTGTCCGGAACGTGGAAATTTGCCATCTCCGGCGACTCGCGCAACTGTGGCGATATCGTGATGCCTGCCATCGCGCAAGGCGTGCGCAGCGACGGCGCAGCGTTCTACTGGCACCTTGGCGATTATCGCGCCATTTATACCTTTGACGAGGACTATCACCACACTCATCCCCAGGCAACTATCACCCAATATTTCGCCGATGCGTGGCCTGACTTCATCCAGCATCAGCTCGTGCCCTTCGGCGATCTACCGGTATTCCTGGAGATTGGCAACCACGAGCTGGTTCCACCGATGAACCGGCCGCAATACATCGCGCAGTTTGCCGACTGGCTCAACAAACCGGTGATCCAGAGCCAGCGGCTGGCCGACAATCCGGCCGACTACATGGTGAAGACCTACTATCACTGGATCGATCGCGGCATCGATTTCATCAGCATGGACAACGCGTCCAGCGACATGTTCGACTCGGCACAGATGAAGTGGTTCACGATGGTGCTGACCAATGCCGCCAAGAATCCCGCCGTTCGCACCGTCGTGCTGGGTATGCATGCGGCTTTGCCCGACAGCTCTTCCGCCGGGCACAGCATGAACGATTCCGCCCAGGAGCAGGCCAGCGGACGAAAGGTTTACGCGCAACTGTCGGCCTTCCGCAAAAGCACCAAGAAGAACGTCTATGTGCTGGCCAGCCATTCCCACTTCGTCATGAACAATGTGTATGACACGGCATGCCACAAAGACGACAACTTGCCTGGTTGGATCATGGGCAGCGCCGGCGCAGTGCGTTATCGCCTGCCGCCGGACTCTGGAATTTCGCGCATCGCCCGCACCGACATTTATGGCTATCTGCTGGCGACCGTCGCTCCTGATGGCACCATCACGTTCGAGTTCAAGGACATTAAGGAATCCGATATTCCCGCCAGCGTGATTAATGAGTTTTCGCGCGAGCAAGTGGACTGGTGCTTCGCCCAGAACAAGTCTGACTACACCCCCGCCGGACCCAAATGCGGCGACGGAGAAATGCCGGCCAGCGGTCAGTAATGGCCAAGCAAGCAACGTTGCCAGCTTCGAATTGTTACTTGGGCCAGCGCGCCGACGTGTAGTTGATCGCTTCCTGAACGTTCAGCTCGCGCGTGCTCACGCCAGTGCGGACGTAGAGCTTGGGAGCGTCACCTTCCTTGACATAAACCGGGCGGCTGGCGGAAGCGACCATGACGCGGCAAACTTCCTTGTTCTCAACGGAATGGAATACCATCTGCACCGAGCGGCAAGCATCGGCGCCGATCTTGGCTGCGATGGCGGTCATCAGCGCCTGCTCGAAACCGTCACGGTCAGGCTTCTTCAGCGTCTTGTAATCCTTGTCGAGACCGACAATAGCGCCATCGTCAGCCACGCCGATCAGCAGCGTGCCTCCGTTGCCATTCATGTAACCGGCAAGCGTCTTGAGGATCACGCCCTCCAGCGCGCGATTGACCTTGTTCTCGCGCAGGTCCCAGCGAAACGACGACTTGAATTCCAGAGTGGCGCTCTCGCCTTGGGCGATCAGCGTGCGCAGGTCGCTTTGCAGCGCAGCACTTAACTGCTCGATTTGCTGCGATCGCCGTTGCATGTTGGAGTATAAGGCCGCGCCCCCAACGCTCAGGATCATCCCGACGATGGCGTAGAAAACCGTTTTTCGCGGGGTTTGCCCGCGCAGCGAGCGGTGCATTTGCACGAGCATAAAGCTGCTCGCCGTGGAACCGCCTGGCTGGTACTCGTAGTAATAAACGAACTCGTTGGTGGGATAGAGAATGAAGATTCCGACAGCGGCTCCCAGCAGCAATGCGATCCCAAACATACGCAGCCCGGTTCGCAGCTTCCAGGAAATCTGCATAGGATTGCTCATCGCCGCTAGCTTCTCCAATGCAGGGTCACCGGTCCATCCAGGGGATGCCGCATTGGCTTGCCGCTGGCCTGCGATTCCAGTCGTGCCTGCTTCAACTCGAAGTACCACTTTGCGGGACGATCGGCATCGTCGATGAGCATGAGGCTGGGATTGTACTTCAGCCCCTCGGCTTGCTGGATCATAGTGAGCTGATCCTGAGCTACAAAGCGCCGCCCGAAGAATTTCGCGATGGGAGTAAGAAACGGTATATTGAGAAAAACATTCCACGCCGCGCAAACATCGATACGGCAATGGTTCTCGATGGTGGGCGTCACCGTGGTCAGACTGGAGAACCACTTTTCCCCGCAGCGAATGATTTCGTAGCGGCGGTTAGGCAGAACGAAATCGATGGTCGTTGTGATGGGTTCACCGTAAACCCCTAGCAGCTTGTACGGCGCACTATTGGCTGAGGGTTGATGAGCGGTCATACGAAAGCCATTCTCGATGGGCTCGAAATGCTTTTCCTTTTCGTGGATGCTGGCTCGCGATCGCCACCACCAGGCCTGGTGAACAAAGGGCCCGTGCGCCGGATCCATCAACCCAATGATGCCGTGATCGATATTGCAAGGCAGGTCGGCCGTCAGATAGGCCGAGCGGAATCGCTGGCTGAACTTGGGAACCTCCGGCACGGGCGGAAGTTGCGATAGATCTTCGGTCCGTAATCTCCCTCTCCCACTTTGTGGGACATAGACCCACACATGCCCATCGCGCTCTTCGCAAGGAAATGCAGTCGCATAGATTCGGCAGGGATCGAGGGAATCGCGCCCGGTAAGGGATGGGATTTCGCGGCACTGTCCGGAGACCGGCTCGAATCCCCAGCCGTGATATTTGCAGGTGACCTGGTGACCGTCGAACCACCCATAGGAAAGCGGTATTCCGCGATGCGGACAGGAATCGCGCATGGCAAAATAGCGGCCCGCCGCGGTTCTTCCCAGGACCAGCGGCATGCCAAGCAGCATGGCTTTGGCCATGCGCTTGTCGGCAAGATGCGACGCACGAATTGCCGGATACCAGTCGTCGTAGATCAACGTGGGGCTGGGGCCGGATGCCGCAACTGCAGCGCGAGTGACTTCGCCAATCATCTTCCCGAAGCCATACTATCGCCGAACGCCGACGACTGCCAGACAGCTGCGCAAAAACCCGGGAAAGCAGATCCCTCGCTGCGCTCGTGATGACAAGAATAAAGTGCTTATGGCGACGTACCAGAAGGCAGTATCACTCCGCCTTTCGGAAGATCATCCATAGATACGTTGCAGTTCCAGCCAAACCGAGAATGGCGCTGGTTATGGCTGCGCCGATAGAGTGACCGTGAACATATCCCAACACAAAGTCGGCCGCAGCACAGACTAGGAACACGATAAGAACGGCTTTCGGGCTCATGGGCTGAGCAATCATAGAAATCAGCTTAGGCTGGACTCCTGTTTTGGAGCGACTTGGATTATTTTGCCATATATATGATTGCCCTTTTGTGGAGTCCTCGCAGCCGGGACGAAACGCCTATTTTGATTTTCATCGCGGCTGTGCGAAAGTAGCGCGGTGCGCGCCGTCGCCCTGCTTGGACCTCACGCGAAACAGCATCACCTCCGGAGCTTCGAGCTGCCGGGCGTCAATCTGTTTTCCGGCAATGAACTCGATCCCACCGATCAGCCCGACGCGGCGCTGATCTTTGGTGGAGACGGCACCATCCATCGCCATCTCGGCGGATTGGCGCTGAAACAGATTCCAACCCTGGTTGTTCCTCTGGGAAGCGCCAACGACTTCGCGCAGTCCATCGGCATCTCAAATGAGAAGCAGGCGCTGGTAGCCTGGCAGCGCTTCTGCACTGGCGGCGACAATGCCCGCAGTATCGATCTGGGCACAATCAAGCCGCTGGAGCAAGACGGCGCAGCGGAGCCCGAATCCCCCATTCCCTGGCAAGGTGAGTCGCTGGAGACAGTGCACTTCGTGCCTGATGGTCCGCGGACCGACCAACAAAAACTGGGACTGCGCATTATGGAATCGCAGCTGCGCCGCCTGACCGAGGCCGAACGCGAGATCGCTCGCACTACATTCTTCGGCTGCCTCGCCGGCACCGGGCTCGACGCCGCGGTCAATCGCGTGACCTTGAAGCAACCGCGCTGGCTTCGCGGTCACGGAGGGTATGTAGTGGCGTTACTGCAAGTGTTGAGCAGCTTTCGTCCGCCGCGCATTACGGTGTCGGTTGAGGAAGGCGATGTGTGGCAAACTCGCGTGGACGAATCGGGCTTCCTCATCGCCGCCGGCAACGGCCCGCAATACGGCAACGGCATGAGGCTGGCTCACCAGGCCCGTATGGACGATGGACTGCTCGATGTTTGTTTTGTCCGCAAGCTGAGTAAGCTGCGGCTGCTGCGGCTATTTCGTTCGGTTTATGACGGCGGCCATATCGGCATGAAAGAAGTGGAGTACTTGCAGGCTCCTCGCCTCAGAATCGTTACCGATCCCATTACGGAGATATTTGCCGATGGCGAATACATCTGCCCTACGCCGGTCGAACTAGGCGTGCGGCACAATGCTTTGCGAGTGATTTTCCCGTCCTGAACCCTTTACTAATGGGGTACTTGGCCACTTGCTGGGATAAGGCCCTCCAGTTCTGGGATGAACCGCGTCGCGCTCCGACGATTTTTATGGAACTTCTCGCAAGTTACTGGGTCTATACTGATGTACAAAGCCGATGTCCACGCCCGTAGCCTCAAAACCGGCGAGTGAAGTGGTTCCGAAAGTTGCGCCAGAAGACCAGGTAATTCCCGCGCTGTTTGGCGAGGGCCAAGGTCTCTATCCGCAGCGCAAGGACACCTTCGTCTACTCCTTCATTATCCACATGCTTGCCGTGGCCGTACTCATCTGGTCGGGACACTGGGTCTTCGAGCATAAAGACGAGATCAAGCAGCAGGTCATCGGCGTGGTTACCGACATCAGCCCGTACATGCCGATGCAGGTCTCTAAGAAGCGCGCAGGCGGCGGTGGTGGTGGCGGCGACCGCGACAAGTTGCAAGCTCCCAAAGGCGCTCTGCCCAAGCTTTCCAAAGATCAGATCGTGCCGCCGGCGATCGTCATTCGTAATGACAATCCCAAGCTGGTGGTGGATCCTTCCGTCGTGGTTCCGCCGACGATCAAGTTGCCCACGGTTGGCGCGTTGGGCGATCCGCTATCGAAGGTGATTGGACCTCCGTCGAATGGCACGGGTTCGGGCGGCGGAATCGGCAGCGGCAGCGGCGGCGGCGTGGGATCCGGTACCGGGCCAGGCGTTGGGCCGGGACATGGTGGCGGCTATGGCGGCGGCGCTTATCGCGTAGGCGGCGGCGTCAGCGCGCCGAAAGTCGTGTACGATCCCGATCCGGAATATTCCGAAGAGGCGCGCAAAGCCAAGTATCAGGGAACTGTCGTGTTGTGGCTGGTGGTCAGTCCTGAAGGCAAGCCGCAGCAGATCCAGGTACAGCGCGCGTTAGGTATGGGTCTCGACGAGAAGGCTGTCGAAGCTGTGCGCCAGTGGCGCTTCGAGCCCGCCAAAAAAGACGGACACCCTGTGCCCGTCATGATCAACGTGGAAGTGAACTTCCGGTTGTACTAAGTTAACCGTCGCGAGAGATGGTGAACGCGGCAAGGCTAGCTAGTTTGCCGCGTTTTTCTTTTCAGCTACTGCGCTGGTGCGGGGGCCGGTTGCTGAGTTTGCGGCGCTCCGAAGTTCACTTTTGGAGCTTGCCGCGCACCTTCGTCCGTCTTGAAGTAAGCGTCATTGCGGGTGAAGCCCGACAGGCTAGCGACAATGTTGTTCGGGAACAGGCTGATATAGGTGTTGTAGTCCTGCACCGCCTCGTTGTAGCGGCGACGCTCGACCGCAATGCGATTCTCGGTTCCAGCCAACTCGTCCTGCAGGCGCAGGAAGTTCTCATTGGATCGTAGCTGAGGATAGTTCTCCACTACGACCAGCAACCGGCCCAGCGCGGAATCCAGTTGCCCGTTGGCAGCGATCTTGTCCTGCGGCGTCTTGGCTCCAATCAAGGCAGCACGAGCGGCGGCGATATCGCCAAACACCTTCACCTCTTGGGCGGCATAGCCTTTCACCGTCTCCACCAGGTTGGGAATCAGGTCGGCGCGGCGTTGCAGCACCACATCGACTTGCGCCCACGCAGCATTCACCGTTTCGCGTTTGCGTACCATCTCGTTACGGTGGCCGACAAAGGTGCCGCCGACCCACACGATCAGCAGCACGATCACAACCAGAATGATCAGTCCTGTTTTCATCGTTGTCTCACTTTCCCTATGATCTTTTAAACGAGTGCCGCCAACTGAAGCCGGCTCAAATGCTCAGGTGCGCTCTAACCGGGCTGAGACATCTTCCGCCAATGGCTTTTCGGTACTCGGGTGTCGAGCTCATGCGCCACCCGAGCGATGGCGCCCATACAGGCGTGGTACGCTGCCGTGGCATCCAGCAGATGCTGAGGATCCGTTCTCAGCATGAGAACGCCCTGTAGAGGAGCGGCGTCGAAGCCAAAAACTTTACTGGCATGTTCCAGCAACTCAGCTTTTGGATGAGGCGGTTCGTCTCCCAAAGCGATCAGCGCGTGCCGGAAAAGCGTTAGCACGCTGCTGCTCGATTTCGCCAGCACGCCTTGCAGCTCACCTGGGTCATCGGGACGCAGTAGCAGGTGCTGGCGCAACCGCAACAGGGTGGTTCGCAACTCGTGTTCCACCTCCACCCGGTGCAGGTTCATCGGGATATCAAGGCTGTTGATGATGTCCTCGCCAAACAGTGTCCGGTGGGTGCGCTGGATATCGAGCAGTTCGATGGCGAACACATCGGCCGATTCGCGCAACTCCTGGACCGTCATCGTCAGCGGCGGCGAAAACCGCTCTTCCTGAGTCCACCAGCGAACTACCGGCATGATCGCCAGCAGCGAGGCACGCTCCAGATTCTTGAATACCGCCAACAGGTTGACATCGGAGTACTGCTCATGGAAATCTTCGCGAGCCGCGGAACCATACAGAACCACCGAAACCAGGTTACCGTTGCAAGCTTCCTGCAGCCGGTCGACAAGCTCCTGCAGTTTGCCTTCAGGCTTCTTCATCGCGATCTCCTTCCCACTCCGTTCACCAACTGCCTCCAGCGCCACCGCCGCCGCTTAAGCCGCCGCCGAAGCCGCCAAATCCGCCACCGCCAGAGAATCCGCCGGAGCTGCCGCCGAAGCCGCCCCCTCCGCCCCAGCCACCGCCCATGGGCGGTAGAAAGATCATGCCGGGGCCGAAGCCACCACCGCGGAGGCCGGATCGCGGACCACCGCCGCCTCGGCGAACACTCCGGGCCATGGCGCGAATGAACCACAGAACGCCAATCAGAGCCAGCACCTTGAGCCACCACGGCCAGGGGCTTTTCGGCGCCGGTTGGCGCATGGCGATGCCGGTCAACTTCACACCCTTATCGGCAGCAATCAATTGGGCCAGACTGGAGACACCCATCAGGGCGGCGGCGCTGTAGTCGCCGCTGCGCAGGCTGGGCAACATGGCGCGGCCGATGTCGCCGGCGCGGGCATCATTGATCACCGGCTCCAACCCGTAGCCCACCTCGATTCGGTACTGGCGCTCGGTAGGCGCGATCAAAAGCAATACGCCGCGATTTGCTTTCTTCGATCCCACCCCCAGGTGCTTGTAGAGATCGACGGCGTAGTCTTCCTTGCTCTCGCCTTCCAGCGAACGCACCGTCACCAGGGCAATCTGCGCGCCGGTTTTCTGCTCGACCTCAGCGCAGAGCGCCTCGATCTTCGCTTTGGTCGCGGGATCGATAACCTGCGCCAGATCGGTCACATAGCCTTGCGGCTGAATCTCCGAGATCTTTTCTGCGCGCGCACAATAGCCGACGAAGATCAGGATTACGAAGACAGCGAATTTGATTCGCAAGAGCACGATGAGTGAGAGGCCGAGACTGAGCTGGGACAATAGCTCAAGGGTCGCACGAATTCTATATCAAGGAGAGTTTCGAAGCAGTGAGCCTGTTTCCTTATGGTGGCACCCGGATCAGACGAAAGGATTCATCGCCTGTTCGGGAGAACGAAGAACTTGAGCCGGGCAAGCAGTTTTGTAGTCCTGCTAGCCCGGCCATTACAAGACTAGGCTTGAGTGCGAGGCAGCGCTTGGTTCGCCTCTAGCGCTGGAAAGGCTTGGTCAGCGGCGCCACCCGGCTCTTCGCCTTTTCCGCCCATTCCGAACTCTTGTCGATCCAGTCGCCCGCCTGATCGCTGAAGTCTTCCACCGCCTCGCGCGCGTCTTCATATTTGCGACGGAGCGTGCGGCGCATCTGCTTGCCGGTCTTCGGCGCCAGCAACAACGCGGTCAGCGCGCCCAGCGCGAGTCCCACGAACAGTAGGGTCAGTCCAACGCTGATATTACTTTCCGAGGACTGGTATTCTCCCTGGCTTGCGAAATCATTGGTTTCGTCGTTCATAAGTTCCGTCCTTCCTGTCGTGCAAATGGTACCGCGATATTGGCTGCAAATATAGCTGGCAGAATTACTCCGATCACACCTGAAGGGCAATCGACTCCCGGCCATCCTCTTGTAAAAGTTCTTCCGTTACTTAGAGAACGCGCGCCCGGAGGCCGTTGCCTCCAGTGCCCATCCTCCCGGGGATTTCCCAATTCTCCAGTGCACCATGTAAAATCAGGTGTTTAGCCTTCGAGCCGCGCGCTTTACGTGGAACATTTCAGCGCAAACATGCGTGCGAGATGCTCTCCCGGTAGCGCGGTCCGGAAATCGCGGACGGGCCGCATTACCGGGCGGAACGGCTCTTCCAAAAAAATGTAATTCAGCAAGGAGTTTGAGACGAATGGCGATTCCAGCCACACAGCTACGTCCGGGCATGGTCATCAAGCACAACAACGATCTGCATTCGGTGTTCAGCGTTGAACACCGCACTCCCGGCAACCTGCGAGCCTTTATTCAGGCCAAGCTGCGCAATCTACGCACCGGAGCGATGTTCGAGCACCGTTTCCGTTCCGGCGACGCCATCGACAAGATCACGGTTGATGAAGTGCAGATGGAGTTCCTCTATGCCGATGGCGACGACTATTACTTCATGAACACCGAGAACTACGAGCAACTGCACCTGGGCCGGGACATTCTGGGCGATGCGGTCGATTACCTCATTGCCAATCTGGCAATCAAAGTAGAGTTCTTCGACGGCAAGGCCGTAGGCATCGAACTGCCGCAGACGGTGGAACTCACCGTGGTCGAGACCGAGCCGGGGTTGAAGTCGGCGACCGCCAGCAGCGTAACCAAGCCTGCCAAGACGGAAACCGGACTGGTGGTGCAGGTTCCGCCATTTATCAACGAGGGCGAAAAGATTCGCGTGGACACGTCAGAAGGCGCTTATTTGTCGCGGGCCTAACCGGGCTCAAGGTAGCTTGGCGTACTCGCTCTGCGCCTGCTTGAGGATAGGGAGATCGGGGTCGGCGTCCTTCCAGAGTGCCAGAAAATCTTCGTAGGACTTACGTGCGGCTGCATTGTTGCCGCTCATGGCTTGGGCTCGCGCCAGCTGCAGGTGCGCCAGAGCCGCGATGGGGATATTCAGGATCACTCCGCGATAGCTGAGCATCTTCTGAAACTCCGCGGCTGCCGCCCCACCTTGCCCTTGTTCCAGATAGGCGAGCCCGCGCAGATACACCGGATAGAACGCAATTCCAGGCGACGGCGAGCCCGTCTCATAGGGCGCCGTCACCTGCAAGACTTCAATTGCTGCCGCCGGCTTCTTCTCATCGAGCGCGATCGCTGCCCGTATCGTAGGCACCCAGTAGTCGTTCACGATCGTATCCGACGGATACTGCTTCACCAATTCATCCGCCAGCGCTCCGGCGCGCTTGCGATCGCCGCTTCTTGCCAGGGCAAGCGCCGCCAGGATGCGAACGTTCTTACCCGGACTGGCAGCCAGGGCAGCGCTTGCCTCTTCGTGTCCACGCCCGGCATCGCCCAACTCAGCTTCATGCAATGCTCCAGCCAGCTGCCACAAAGCTGCGGTCTCGGTGGCTCCCGCGTGCAGAGCGGAAGTCTGCGCCTCCTGCGATAGCTCGCGCGCCTTTCCTAATCGTCCAAAATAGGCTTCAGTGTCCGACTGCAGTGCCAGCAATATATCCTCGACGCCGGCATGACCGCGGGCTGCGGCGACCTGTCGCGCCATCTCCGCGTTATCTCCTCGCAGAAAAGCCACTTCGTACCAATCCGCGAACAATAGCGGATCCGTGAGCTTGCGCGCGCGTGCCTTTTCCAAAACTGCCTGCGCATCGTCCAGCCGGTTCAGGTCGATATAGGTGACGACGAGATTGTGATAGTTGATGACATTACCCGGATCCAGTTGCAACGCATTTTGCGCTTCGATTAATGCCTGGTCGTACTTGCCCATCGCGTTGTACCAGGAGTTCAGGTTCATATATGACGACGGCTCGCGAGGATAGTCCTGCTGTAGAAGCTGATACGCCGCGACGACTTCGTCGGCATCTCCGGTTACCAGGTCGTGATAGTGAGAGGTGATGTAGAGCTTCTCCCGCTCGCTGGTACGATCCCGAAGCTGGAAGGCTTTGGTGGCGTTTTCCGCAGCCAGCGAAGGCTGGTTGAGATTGAAATACTCGACCCCTAAACGTGCGTAGGCCATGGCGAAATTCGGATCGAGATCAATAGCGCTCTTGAAATAAGGAATGGCCGCTGCGTATCCCTCGGTGGCGGCCTTCTTCATCCCCAGGCTGTAAGCTTTGAGCGCGTCTAGCGATGGCGTCGTCGCCTGCTCGACTGGCGTATCGTACTTCTGCAGCGACGCCAGCGATTCGCCAAGTTTTTCGCGCATTCTTCTGGTCGCTTTGCCCAACGCCTTTAGCACCTGGGCTTTGCCGTTAGCGTCGGCTTGCTCGCTGCCCAGAGAATCTCCCGTATTGCAATCGATGGCATGCAGGCCGATTTTGTAACCCTCGCCGACTCCGGCAATCGATCCCAGCAGCACCGCTTTGCTGCCAGCGCGCAGACACAACTGCCGCGCAACGTCTTCGCTCAAGCGAGTGTCAGCCGGTAGTCCCATGTAGCGGAGTTGTTCCTGTACCTGCTGGTCGGAAAGCACGTTGAGAAATGGGGACTGCTCCAGATCGACGCTCAGGGCTTGCTTGAGAGCGCTATCAAATACCGGTTCTCCCGTGGTGTTATCGAAGTCCGCCAGCACGATAGTGTCTAGTTCGGAGAGACCAGAAGTTTTCTTTGACCTCGAATACAGGAAACCTGCTAGCGCAGCGATCAACACGACGGCCGCTACCGCAATCACGATCCAGAGCAATCGACGGCTGGGAGGACGGGAGGGCGCGGTTTCTGGCTCCGGCGTGCTCGCGGACGCTCGGGAAGATACCGGGGGAGTCGCTGTCTTCAAGCTTGGAGAGGGCGGAGGTTGAGGCTGCGGCTGCGCTAGAGTCCTAGGCATGGCTGTCCCAGCCGGCTTCATCGGGGGCACGGCAATGCCACTCTGAATACCCGAGTGGGATTCGACCACCCGGGGCGGCGGAGCGGGTATGGTCTTTGAGGTGACCGGAGCCAGAAACCGGTATCCCCGGCGAGGAATGGTTTCGACATAGAGGGGGCTATCTGCGCTGTCGCTCAGAGCGTTTCTGATCTGCTTGACGCAATGATTCATCCCCTGTTCAAAATCGACGTAGGTTTCCCCTCCCCAGATTTGTCGTTGGATGTCTTCCCGGGTTACGACTTGTCCTGAACGGCTGGCCAGCAATGCCAGGAGCCTGAAAGGCTGAGGCGACAGTTTGATGAGCGTCCCCGACTTGCGGAGCTCTTCAGTGGTGAGGTTTAACTCAAAAACCCCGAAGCGCAGAAGCTCATGCGTGGCGCTCACAGTCTCTTATACCTCACTGGTTGCGCCGGATTATACATCGGCGCTGTCTAAAGCTCCTCCGCTGTCGATCATAAGTGTAGCTAACGCCTTTTATTTCAGTAGCCTGGACGATCATCTCAAACTCATCTCCAAATCAGATCGCAACCATTGAAGCAAAAAAGATAGTAGCTCATTGTGACCCTTGAGATCGGGAGGAACCCCAGGGTTGCTGACCGGTTCTCGCAGGGGCGCTCCCGAAGGCGGGCCAACAGCAATCCCGCCTCCGGGTAGCGAACAGCCCGAAATCAAGCTGAGAGACGAAAGGGGGTCGCATGACGTCGCACATTACTTCCGGCCACGCGATCACCTTGGGGCCCTTCCTGACCCTGCTGGTGATGACGGCATCGGGCGGGACCAGTGCCACACGCAGCCGGCTCGCGACCGTGGCAACCGCTCCCCTCGAAGTCCTTGGTGCCCGGACCGAGTGCGGGCGGGAGAACCGGAGGACGCGACGCCACCCTATTGCACTGGGTCCATTCTTCACCCTGATCCTGACCCTGCACCGCCGTACGGGAAGCCGTAGCGATAACTGGCCCTTAAGCTCCGGCGCCGGTGAAGCCGCTTCTTTAGTGAGGTTTCACGTTGCTACATGAACCGACATTGGTTAGGGAGCGCGATCCCTTTCTACTGGCCGAGAACGCGCACCCGGGGAGGGGCAGCTTGGCGCTCTAGCTGCCCCCACTTCTCATAGAAGATCAGCATCAGTGAGCCGATTCAGTGAGCAGTGATTGCCAGTAATATTCATTAAGTCTTAACAATTAAGAAATCGAAATGCGCTGTTCTGCCGCGAACACGGCATCGAAGTCGTTTCAGGAACAATGCCCCCTAACGTTTCGGGCCCGGAGCGCAGCTTTTCATCACTAGCACGGATTGATTCACAAACTGGCCAGCCGCTACCCCGGACGTCTTTATCCCTTAGCGAAACGAACGAGCAGTGCCAAAACCGGCGATACGGACCATTCGTGAACATACGGACTGCCAAGCCGGTCGCTCTGGGATAAGTGTTCGCAACCCTTTCTCCTCCAGCCCGTCGAGCCCGAAAGCCGTCCACCTTTGGAAAAGAAACCGACGAACCTCACGGCGATTGCATCCAAATGTCGGTTGCAACTGCTGCACCCGTGGCGGGTAACGCGGAGCATATGGAAGATCCAAACCTTATTGTTTTTGCGAAAAAAGAAATCCCGTGAGACCGGCCGCATCATGGGAGTTCTGGCTATGCGGTTATGAGACTGGTCGAAAGGCACGCTGACAGGCTCCCCAGCCGAAGGCATCACCTCCGAATTTCTCTGGGTTATCCTGCCGATCGCAGCCGTTCCCTGGGGCTATGCGTTTTGTCAACTACATCTACAATCCAAAGAAACATGCAGGGTGAGTACTGGCGGAGGAGAAGTCAGGTGAGATAGGTTTCAGCAATGTGTAGAAAGGCGTCTCAAAGTGTTCGATCAGTTCTTAAGTCGAGCGAACGAACTGCTGGCGAAGGGCGAACCATTCGCCGTCGCCGTGGTGGTGCGCTATCAGGCTCCGATCTCAGGTAAGCCCGGCAATAAGGCAATTATCCGGGGCGACGGGAAGATCTGGGGCTGGATCGGTGGTGGCTGTGCGCAACCCGTGGTCGTGAAGGAGGCGTTGAAGGCTTTGGCAGACGGGCAGCCACGGCTGGTTCGCATCAGCCCTTCCGCGTCGCCTGAGGAGGGCATCGTAGACTACACCATGACTTGCCACAGCGGAGGCACCTTGGACATCTACATTGAACCCGTATTGGCAAAGCCGCATATCCTGATTCTGGGTCGCTCCCCAGTCGCGCAAACGCTGGCCGCTCTGGGCAAGACGATTGGCTATGCGGTTTCCGTATTGGCTCCAGAGGCTGATGGCGAGAGTTTTCCGGACGCGGACCTGGTGCAGGCGAGCCTCGAACTGAGTCAGGTGAGAATTACGCCGCAGACTTTTGTCGTGGTGTCCACGCAGGGAGAATGCGACGAGGAAGCGCTGGAAACTGCGCTTAACTCCGAAGCTGGTTATGTGGCATTTGTCGCCAGCAAGAAGAAGGCGGGCAAGGTTTTCGACTATCTCAAAGAACGAGGAGTTGCCGCCGAAAAGATCAAACGAGTCCGCGCGCCGGCCGGACTGGATATTCACGCCTCCTCACCCGAAGAGATCGCGCTAAGCATTTTGGCAGAAATCATCCAGACGAAAGGGATGTCTGCTGCTCCCCCAGCGAAAAGGAAAGATGCAGCATTGCCGGTCCTGAAACAAGAGGCTCGCGATCCGATTTGCGGGATGACGGTGGATGTGAGCACCGCGAAGTACAAGGCGGAATTTCAGGGCGCCTCTTTCTATTTTTGTTGCGCCGGATGCAAACAAGCCTTCGAAAAGCAGCCCGACAAGTACGCCTCTGCTGCTGCGCATTGATCAGGATAAAAAATGCCCCGGTGGACAGCGCGCCGGATACGACGTAAAGTCGGCGTGTGACCAGCCGCAGCAGCCTTTTTCCGCTGATTTCTCCCGCCGAATGCCATGGTGAACGGACGGCTGTGGTCGATTCCCAGGGGAAGCACACTTACGCCGATTTGCTGGATGCATCGTCGCGAGTGGCAAGCGCGTTACTGGCTGGCAGCAAGGACCTTCAGGAAGATCGCATAGCCTTTCTGCTGACCCCGGGATTTCCCTGGGTTGCGGTACAGTGGGGCATCTGGCGGGCCGGTGGGATTGCCGTCCCGTTGCCGCTCAACTCTGCAAGATGTGAACTGGAATACTTCCTCGGCGACACAGGAGCATCGACAGTAGTATTCGATGCTCTGTCGGAACCTTTGCTGGGGCCAATCGCCGCGGCGCCGGGTATCCGCGCGCTGTTGTCGTATGGCCAGCTTCTCGCTTGCCCACCGGTCGAGATGCCCGACATCACCAGCGACCGGCGCGCCATGATTCTCTATACCAGCGGCACGACCAGCCGGCCCAAGGGCGTGGTCACGACCCATGCCAATATTAGGGCTCAAGTAAACAGTCTGGTGGAAGCGTGGGAGTGGTCAGGCGACGATTGCATCGTGCTGTGTCTGCCCCTCCACCACGTGCACGGAATTATTAACGTGGTTTCCTGTGCGCTGGGTTCGGGCGCGATCTGCGAAATGCTGCCACGCTTCGACGCCAATACTGTTTGGGAGCGCATTACCGGTGGCGGCTTGACGTTATTCATGGCGGTGCCAACGGTCTATGTGAAGCTTATCGCTGCTTGGGACGCATCTTCTGCGGAGCGTCGTGCGGCTATGAGCCGGGCGTGTGCCGGGCTACGTTTGATGGTGTCGGGCTCGGCCGCCTTGCCGGTAAGCACGCTCGAACGGTGGAAGGAAATCAGCGGCCACACGCTGCTGGAGCGCTATGGCATGACGGAGATTGGTATGGCACTGTCGAACCCGTTGCGTGGGGAACGGGTGCCGGGCAGTGTGGGGACGCCGCTGCCCAGCGTCGAGGTGCGGCTTGTCGGCGAGAACGGCCAGCCCGTAGCCTCGGGGACCCCTGGCGAAATCGAAGTTCGCGGTCCCAGCGTCTTCGCGGAATACTGGAACCGGCCCGAGGCAACGCGCGACGCCTTTCGCGAGGGGTGGTTCCGTACGGGGGACACCGCGCTCGTCGAGAACGGAGTTTATCGCATCCTCGGCCGAACCAACATTGACATCCTCAAAACCGGCGGACACAAGGTATCGGCACTGGAGATTGAGGAAGCGCTGCGCGAACATCCCGCCATTGCTGAATGTGCCGTGGTCGGCGTGCCCGACCCGGAGTGGGGTCAGCGGATCGCTGCGGCCCTGGTGCTGAATGACGGCGACACCATCGATTTGCCGTCTCTTCGCGCCTGGGCGAAAGAGGTTCTTGCCTCGCATAAACTCCCATCACGGCTTCTCGTCTTGGATGCGCTGCCGCGCAACGCAATGGGCAAGGTCATGAAGCCGGCGGTTGCGGCGATGTTTCGAACAGCTGACGGCGTTGATCCCGTAGCCTAGGTACGACTTTTCCACCGCTGGATCCATTGAATACCCAATCAAACTATGGTTGTTGTGGCGTGAGCGCTGGGGGTTCGAAAACTCCTGTCGCGCCACTGGATTTTGGTCATCCCGTCACATCGACCTGTGATATCGGTCATTGGCCCCTTGGGCTGAAGCGGGTAGCTTTAGGCTGAGGTTCCGAATCCTTATCTGGCTTCGTCAGTCGCTCCCACGAGGCGGATCTCGGCTACCCAACCCGGGCAGCGGAGTGAAGGAGAATTCTTATGCCGTCAACCATACTCGAGCCGGAAGTAGAAATCCCGGTCGGAGCAGAGCTCCCCGTCGAAAAGAACCCCGAGCCGCCGTGCGAGCCCGCGCCTGCCAACCTGAAACAACGGGTACGAGATCTGCTGGTTACCATCTTCAAGGGACACGAGGAATATCTGGGCTGGACTCCTGACTGAGTTCTCCTCGCTAGCGCCCCGCGCAGTTTTCTAGCGGACCCGGCGCCTGAGGAACACTAACCACGATTCGTTCCGGAAATTCCACTCCTGCACCTTCTTTCTCCCCCGCTGTGCCTTGTATTCTTCCAGCCACTTTATTGAAAGATGTCATTGCGCGCTTTCGTCTGCCGTTCTTCCTGCACTGGGGTGAATTCGTCGTCGCCGGCAGTTGATAGGTCTTCGTCTCCCGAGGACAACGAAAAATCGGTAGTAGCTCCGTTTTCCATACCTGCCATCCTATAAATCTTTCTGACGCGCACACTGCTCAAGCATCCGATTCGCGCAACAGATCTGGTAATGCGACAACCCAGTAGCGAGGCCAATTCTGGTGTTACCGAGTAGGCACACTGTAGGATAGGTCGCTTGAAAGGTTGATCCGGATGAACCCGAGAGAGGGAGGAGAACTCATCGGCGTCGCATTACAGCTCCACCTCAGCCAAGCTGTCTTCTTGTTTTGCGCTGCGGGAATTGCTGGCACGTTAAACGCGGTGGCTGGTGGCGGCACTTTTATTTCGTTCCCCGCGCTGATGTTTACCGGTATGCCAGCGGTGGAGGCCAATGCCACAAACACCGTCGCGCTCTGGCCTGGGCTGGCGGCCAGCACCGGTGCGTACCTGAAGCGGCTTGACGTGCCGCGACGTTTGTTGGTCCCGCTGCTGTTGACCAGCGTTGTGGGAGGCTGGGCGGGCTCATTGCTGTTGCTCAAGACGCCACAACACACCTTCCTGCACCTTGTCCCCTGGTTGCTGCTGAGCGGCACTTTGCTGTTTGCCTTCGGTAACCAGATCCGTGCCTTGGCCGGCAAAACGACCGTGGTGCATGATTTGCGGAATGCATCATGGCAAGTGGTCACAGTAGCTTCGATCGTTGAACTCCTAATTGCGATCTATGGGGGGTATTTCGGCGCGGGAATCGGGTTCATAACCTTGGGAATGTTGGCCGCGCTGGGAATGCATGACGTCCATGCCATGGGTGCGATCAGGACATTGCTTGCTGTCGTGATCAACGCTGCGGCGGTGCTGACATTTGTTCTTGCGCGTGCTGTATTTTGGCCGTACTGCCTGGTGATGATTGCAGGCTCGCTGACCGGTGGATGGTTTGGCGCCCACTACGCGCAAAAGGCCGATCCCCTCAAGGTGCGGCGCGTCGTGATCGCTATCGGCGTGGCCATGAGCGCGTACTACTTTGTCACCGTACGGTAGAGATCAAGTCTGGAAATCAGGCCCTTGCCGACCCCTTAATGCCGCCCGAATTCAACCGTCCATGCTCCCTGACAGTAGTTGGGTACGGATCTAATTCGTTGTTGCTGAGGCCGTCCAAATCCAGAAAACCGTAAACACCAGAGCCGCCGCCAAAAAGATCACCTTTACGGCGCGAAAGCACTCCAGCCAGAATGCGGATTCAACATAATCCTGTACTGGAAAAACGGCAGCAACAGCCGTTAACGCAAAAGCCCACTTCAGGGAATGTGATCCTGAACTTGTCCTGTAAATGAAGCTAAGCGCCACAAGAAGATAGTAAGCCTTGATATTAAGGTCTTTGATGCGCTCTCTTATGGGAGGCAGAGGCACTTTGTCTGTCATGTTCTCATACCGATTACAGCAATTCCTTCATACTCCAAATGTGATCCGTAATGCCTGCGGCCATGCCGGGCGTCATTCTGATCGCAGTGTTCACTCGAACGAAGTTATACCATGCAACCCAAAGTGCAACACACGCTTTGTGATTCGCCAGCTTGCGGCTGTGCGCGTTCGTCCGGCGAACGTAGCGGCCGTTATATCAGTGCCAGTAGTTGTGATGACAGTGTAATAATCGGGTAAACTGGTTTAACGGCAGGGGGTGGCTGGGTGGATGTTTATCTCCCCATTGTGGGTGTTGCATCGTTTTCGGCCGCAGCAGTCATCTTAGAAGAGCGACTCGAACGACGGCGGTGCAGAGCTCTGGAACGCGAAGCTCAACAACTCGGATTCTCTCTTATGAAGATCGCCGGACCCTGGGAAGCGGCTGCTTTGAGCGAAGTCGCCGTTTGTCCGCAGGAGACGTCCTGCATTGAGACCGAAGTCGAACAGCCTATGCAGGGGATGGTTTCCGGTCGCCAGGTGTTGGTCTTCAATCTGCGGGCGCACAGCTCGTTCGGAGAAGGCTCGACGGTCACAACCTTCGCGGCATTTCCGACATCCGGGAGCCAGCTACCGGCTTTCCAGGTTCGCGCGAAAAACATCCTGGATCGGTGCCACGATACTCTGCAGCCCAACCCAGTCGAGCGCGATCCGGAACCCGACTTCGCAAGAAGATTTCTGCTGTGCTGCCCGGACGATACCAGGAAGCGCGAATTCTTTACCAGCGACAAACTGAGGCACCTCCGTCGGTTTGCGGACCATTTCCAGATCCGATCGAGCCCTGACTGGCTTCTCATATTTCGCCCTGGCGACGTGGTAAGCGCGAGGAGCCTGCGGCAATTCGTGCAGCGCACTTCCACCATCGCCTTGGGTTTGCTGGATCCTGAGCTGCAACCTGGCTGAGCCGCTGAACGTGGCTGTAGCTTTGGTTAATCCCCCGGGTGACGCTTTCTGCATGCGTCGACCACGATCAGCAAGAAGCATTGCAATCCAGAAGTTGTTCTAGGGAGAGACATTCACCATGGCCAGTACCATCATCGAAGTTGAGGCTGCCGCGAGTCGGCCCAAGCACGCCAAGCTGGAACGCTGGGTCGAAGAAATGGCGCAGATTTGCAAACCCGATCGGGTTCACTGGTGCGATGGTTCGCCCGAGGAATACCGCGAGGCACTGCGACTGTTGGTCCTCACCGGAACCGCGATCCCCCTCGACCCGGCGAAGCGTCCCAACAGCTATCTGGTGCGCTCCGATCCCGCTGACGTGGCCCGGGTCGAAGAGCTGACTTTTATCTGCGCGCGAACCAAGGAAGAGGCCGGCCCGACGAACAACTGGGAAGATCCGGCGAAGATGAAGCAGAAGCTGATGGGATTGTTCGCCGGCTCGATGGTGGGCCGCACCATGTACGTCGTTCCCTACTGCCTGGGCCCGCTCGACTCGCCCAGTGCGAAGATCGGAGTGGAGATCACCGACTCGGCCTACGTGGTCGTCAGCATGCACATTATGACCAGGGTAGGCAGCCGCGCGCTTGAGGTTCTGGGTGAGGACGGCGAGTTTGTGCGCGGGCTGCACTCCGTCGGCGTTCCGCTGGGCCCCAATCAGCCGGACGCAACCTGGCGTTGCAATGCGAAAGATAAGTACATCTGCCATTTTCCGGAGACGCGCGAGATCTGGTCGTATGGTTCTGGCTACGGAGGCAACGCCTTGCTGGCGAAGAAGTGCCATGCGCTGCGCATCGCATCGGTGCAAGCGCGCGACGAAGGCTGGATGGCGGAACATATGCTCATCCTCAAGCTGATCAGCCCAGCCGGTCAGGTGAAGTACATTACCGGCGCCTTCCCTTCGGCGTGCGGCAAGACCAATTTGTCGATGCTGATCCCCACCATTCCCGGCTGGAAGGTGGAGGCCATTGGGGATGATATCGCCTGGATGAAGTTCGGCGCGGATGGCCGCCTGTACGCCATCAATCCCGAGTACGGCTTCTTCGGCGTGGCACCCGGCACCAGCATGAAGTCCAACGCCAACGCCATGCTCAGCGTAGCCAAGAACTCCGTCTTCACCAATTGCGCGATGACGCTCGACGGCGATGTGTGGTGGGAGGGAATGACTGATCAGAAACCGTCCAAGTTGGTGGATTGGCTGCGTCGGCCATGGACCCCGGACTCAGGCCGGAAGGCGGCACACCCTAATGCGCGTTTTACGACTCCCGCGAAGCAGTGTCCGGTGATCGCGCCCGAGTGGGAGGATCCTAACGGCGTGCCCATCGATGCCATGCTCTTCGGCGGACGGCGTGCGGGAATTGTTCCACTGGTCACCGAGGCATTCAATTGGCAGCACGGCACTTTCCTGGGAGCGACGGTCAGCAGCGAGACTACCGCAGCCATAGCTGGCAAGGTAGGACAGCTGCGCCGCGATCCCATGGCCATGCTGGCTTTCTGCGGTTACCACATGGGCGACTACTTTGCGCATTGGCTCGGGATGGGCACGCTCACCGAGTCGTCAAAGCTGCCCAAGATTTTCTACGTCAACTGGTTTCGCCAGGATCAGAATGGCAAGTTCCTGTGGCCGGGCTTTGGTGAAAATAGCCGCGTGTTGAAGTGGATCTTTGAGCGCTGCGATGGCAAAGTACATGCGAAGGATACTCCCATCGGACGGACTCCCGAAGTGGCCGATCTCGACACCGACGGACTGAAGCTAACGGCTGCCAATGTGGAAGAGTTGCTCAGCGTCGATATCGCGGGATGGCTGGCTGAGGTGCCGTTGATCAGGGAGCACTTCGCGCATTTCGGCAACCATCTCCCGGAAGGATTGACTGTTGAGCTGAAAGCTCTCGAAGGACGTCTTCTGGCAGCGAAGCAATAGCCACCTCAAGCAGAAATAACACAACGCCGCGCCGATGCCACAAAGTGCTGTTGGCAACGGTGCGGCGTTTGTGCGGGTCAAAAAGGCTATTACGCCGCGGACATTGCTATTTGCCTACACCGCCGTTTTCAACCTGTCAGCCTTAGCTACCCCGGGACCTTGCAGTCCCTTTTCAGACTCTCTGACCACACGAGCTGCCAGAGGCTTCAGCCATAGCAAAGCCATGAAAGCCGCCAGCAGATCGCACACAATCATCGCCCAGAAGACCTTGGTCCAGGAGCCGGTCCTGGCGAACAGCCAGGCCGCGCCCGGTCCGGCAAAGCCTGCCGCTACTCCCTTGGCGGTGTAGACGATTCCATAGTTGGTTGTGGCCCACTTGTTTCCGTAGAGATCGCCGGTGATCGAAGGGAACAGCGAGAAAATGTTGCCCCAGGCAAAGAAGCACAGGCCGGACAACACCACGAACCATACCGGGTGGCCGATCAGTTGGAGCAGGGCATACACTGCGATAGCCTCCAGGACGAAGGCGATGAAGATGGCATTCTCGCGGCCAATGTTGTCCGACACCCACCCCCAGAAGGGACGTGTAAACCCGTTCAGCAGCCGGTCTACGGTGATAGCCAGCACCAACGCGGTCATTCCGAAGACCACGACGACTTTATCGACGTGATACGAGGAAGCCATCGGGTTCAGTTGTGCTGTAACTACTAAACCGCCAAAGGCCAACATCGTCATCATCAGATAGATCACATAGAAAGACGGCTGCCGTAGCATCTCCAAGGGCGTCATGTCGACCGCCGAGGTGTTTACCTTGGCTTTGATCTTGGCTTCTTTCTCTTTCCAGTTTGGGGGCGTCCAGCCCACTGGCGGCCGGGCCAGGAAAAGCGAAGCGACCAGCACCACGACTCCCTGGATAATTCCCCAGACGATGAACGTGTGCTGGTAGCCCGAGGTTTTCAGCATGTTGGCAATGGGAGAAATGGTCATGGCCGTACCCACGCCGAAAGCTCCGGCAGTCAGACCAACGCATAGACCACGATGGTCCGGGAACCATTTGAGCGCGTTCCCAATCGTTCCCCCATAGACGACCCCAGCGCCGATCCCGCCTATTCCGTACCAGAAGTACAGGCTGTTGATCGTCTCGGCTCGGCCCGATCCGATCCAGCCCAGCCCAACCATGATCGCGCCCATACCCAGCATGAGCCGGGGTCCGATCCGATCAACCAGGTAGCCTTCAAAGGGTACGAGCCAGGTTTCCAGGGCGACGAATAACGTAAAGGTCCACTGGACCGCCACCAGCGAGACGTGCAGATGGGCTTGTATCGGTTTGGTGAAGAGTGTCCAGGCATATTGCAGGTTTGCAATAGCCATCATGGCAACGATGCCGGCGATCAGCTGCACCCAGCGATTCGGAATACGCGAGGGGTGAATAAGCGAGTCTGGAGATGATGCAGCCACGGATGTGCCTCCATAACGGCGCGTCAGACGTTAACAGAGCATTGCCGGAACGGCCAGGGCCCCCGCAACCTTCTTTGGCCAAATCCTGTGTCGACTTTACGCCAAGCCGCTGGAAATCGACAAAACGGGATAGCGGAAACCGTCAAGAACTGTGCTATACTGGTCCAGTGATCGAACCACTTTTGGCAGCACGGAACTTACCACGCTGGAAACCGTCTGTCAAGGCCCTCCCCCAATCCGGTAGTGTCCCATTCGGAACACTACCTTTAATCCTTACCAATCCCACAAACGGCGCTGGTCATGCCGCGAGCTTGCCCATGCGGTTGGCAAGCAGCGCGAGACGCGACCGATGGATGAGAGCCTGAAGGCGCAGATTGCAACTTACTTGGCGCACCTCGATGGTGTAATCCGCCGGGGACGTCAGCTTGGCCATAGATTGGCGACGGATCCCTCCGATAGTTCGGCGATCGCGGCCACCCGCGCCTGGCAGGAAGACTGTGGGGTGACGATCAACCAATTGTCCGGAGGAAGCAAAGCCCATTGGCTTGCCCGGTCGTTTAGCGAAGCCTTTCTAATGCGCTCGGCCGACGGGCGTGCTGTCAAAGGAGCGCCGCCGGCAGAGATTGTCCAGCGCCTGCTGGGCGTTCTTGAGGAAGCCATTGGCTCGCTCTCTCGAATGGAGGATGGCACTGCGGTTTCGGCGTCGGAGGCGCCGCCGCCCCGCCGCTTCAATTTCGTTCACAACCCCGAACTCCGGCCCGTGGTCGAACAAGCCTACACCGATGGACGGCGCGCCCTCGAGCAAGGAGACTATGACCTGGCACTACTCACTTCATGCGGAATACTGGAAGCTATCGTGACCGATGCGCTGGAGCACAAGGGACTGGGTGACTTGGCTACGCCGGGCATGCCCACCGGAAAGATTGCCGATTGGTCCTTCGAGGCGCGGCTCGCGGTCGCCGAAAGCGCTGGCCTGATTCGCAGCGGATGCGCGCGCCTGCCGGCAGTTGCGCGGAGGTATCGCGACCCAGATGATAGCGTGAACGGGAACGGCTCGAAGCCGACGGTTTCCGAGCGCGAGGCGCGACAAGCCGGGCAGGTCCTTCACGTCGTGATGAGAGATCTGGATCCCGGGCGGTAGTTCAATCCTCCAAATCCTGCCGGAATACAGGTTGCGCTGGATCGAGGCTGCCATCGATGACGCCCACCAGGAGGTCTTCGTATGCAGTGGCCGCTTCCGGCAGCGAGGGATAACCGCGTTCCCGCTGGAGCCCTCCGCTATCCGAGTAGATCAGGGTGAAATAACGTCCTGAGGAATACTGAATTTCGAGCAACTTGTCCGGCATGTCAGGATCCCCTGCCTGTCCCAGCACGTCCATCAGCGCCACAGTCCACTGCTTACCTTTCGGATCGGTGACGACCTCGCGCTCGATGTACTGCCACCCGTCCATGCTCCACAAAGGCATATTTATTGCAGCAGCTCGTCGAGCGCTCCCGCGACCTGCGCTCCGGTGAAGGGTTTTCTAACCAACAGGACACGCTGGGCGTTCCGCGAGCGGAGGCTGGCGTCAGCCGCCTCCGGCGTGTCGCTGATGATCAGGACGGGAAGCTCGGCGTGGTCCGGGTGATGACGTACGCTGTCGAAAAGCGATTCGCTCATGTCGAACGTCGAACAGTCGAGCACGAGAGCATCCGCGCGCCGCTCCGCCAGCAACTCGTTGACGGAGGTAGTAAATCCGGTGGTGAAGACTTCGTAGCCGAGATCACGAAGCGCGAACGTCAGCAACTCGGCGATCTCCGGGGTGTCGTCGATAAGCAGGATGCGGGGCACCGTGCCTACTTCTTGCCGGGTCCGGTGCCGGGCAGTCGCGGCTTCTTACCCTCGCAGGGCTCCAGGTCCATGACCCACACTCGCCCGCCGGCGGTGTAGTAGGCGCGCTGATCGTTTTCGATCATCGCTCCCCAGGCCTCCAGCGTGCGCATCGCGAACGTGACTCCCTCGAAGTTGTTCCGCGCGTGGGCCAGTACTTCGTTGGTGTGCCAGTTGTCGGTGAGGATGGCGTCACCTGGATGCACACGCAGCACGGTGTAGTAGCGATCGAAGGCCGCTTCCGGACGGACGTCGCGGGTTGAACCGCGTTTCTTGCCTTCACTGACGATATAGCTTTCCTGGCCCTCAGGTTCGACTTCCGGTTCCGTTGCTTTGGTATTCATATGGTTTGAGCCACCGCCTCGGCTTCTACAGCAGACGCCATGCTGGTCAAGTTCTTCGCATCCGCGGCCTGGATCAAGGCTTCAGGAAGCTCGACCCCCATCATGCGCCATTGCTCATTGGCAAACTTCTGCAGAGTGGCGATATGCTCGGCGTGAAGATGGCCGAAGCGTCCTTGCAATTTCAAGTATTCGGATACCGGCCGCATGTTTTGCGGGCGGAAGCTGTAATCGAACGCACGCTTCTCGGGATTCCACTCCCAGATCGGGTAGAGTCCGCATTCGACCACCAGCCGGCCCAGATCGATCGAGCGCGGCGTCTCGTACACGAAACCTTTCTGGCAGGGCGTGTAGACCATCAGATAGGCAGCGCCCTTATGGTTGAGCCCCTTGCGGACTTTGTTCATCAAGTCGATGGGATAACCCACGCTGGCGGTCGCCACATAGCAGTGCGGATGGCCGGCCGCCATCATGCGGGCGAGGTCTTTGGGGAACAGCGTCTTCGCCTCGGGAACCTTCGGGCCCGGAGGGGAGAAAGTCGTCATGCCGCCGTAGGGTGTACGCGACGACGCCTGGATGCCGGTATTGGCGTACTGCTCGTTGTCGTAGCAGATGATCAGGCAGTCGTGATTGCGATAGAGCGCGCCGGAAATCGAGGCGAGGCCGATATCGGACGCACTGCCGTCGCCCGCCTCGCAAATAATGTTGGGAAAAGTACCTTTCCACTTGCCCTTTCGGATCATGGCTTCATAAGCCGCGGCCACGCCAGCGGTGAAGCTGCCGGCGCTGCCAATCTGGGTGTGCGCCCAGGGCACGTTGTAGGGCGTACACAAATACGAACTGTTCGCCACATACATGCAGCCCGTCGGTCCGACCAGGATCGTGTTGTCGCCCGCCGCCTTGCTCGTCATCCGATACTGGATGGAAGGCCCGCAGCCGGCACAAGTGCGGTGGCCGGGCACGAACGGCTCGGTTGACGGTAGTTCCGGGTTGTAGAAACGCGCGCCCTGGTTCGGACTGTCCAGAATCGGTAGCAGCTGCCGCTCAACTTCAATGGTTGCCATATCGGTTCCTCTCAATGGCAGGGTCCGCCGGCCCTGCGCCGTCATTCGTGGTGCAGACCTCAGGTCTGCCAAGAAAATCTTGTTCTATTCTTCGAATCCAACCCAGTGCGTCCGCTTTTCGATCTTTCCGCGTTCTTGCGCTTCGGTCATTTTCTGAGTCATCCAATAGAATTCCTTCAGCACGATAGCCTCGCCGCCCATCCCCGCCATGAACGAGACGACCAGCGGACGCTGCGGGCTCTCGTAAAGGGCCGCGCAGACCTCGGCGTACAACGAACCACCGCTGCTCACGCTGCCCAGCCCCATGTTGGTTTCAATTACGCCGACTACTTTGAACTTACTCAAGACCTCTTTGACGCGATCCGTCGGGTATGGCCGAATCGTACGCAGCCTTACCAGGCCAACTTTCGCGCCTCGCTCGCGCATATGCTGAATTGCGAAGCGCGCGGTTACTGCATGGCCGCCCTGCATGAAAAAAACTACGTCAGCGCCATCGGTCATGAACTCTTCGACCCAGGGATCGTATCGTCGACCAAAGATGTTGGCGAACTGGTCGTGGACCTCTTCGATGATTGCCATCGACTCTTCCATGGCGCGCGCGCGTTCCAATTGAAGCGGCGGTCCCTGCTCAGGCATGATCTGCGGGCCGTGCGATACCGGATGCCGTGGATCGAGCGGGTAGGGGTGCTTGTAGGGCGGCAGAAATTCCTTGACCTGGCCCGGGTCGGGCAGCTCCACGTCAGTCGTAATGTGAGAGACGAAGAAACCATCCTGGCAAACCATCTGCGGCAAAAGCACACGCGGGTCTTCACCGATTCGATAGGCCATCAGGTGATTGTCGAAGGCTTCCTGGGCGTCGCACGACCAGCCCATGAGCCATCCCATGTCGCGCGTCGACAGTGCGTCCGTATGCTCGGAGCCGAAATCGCCTGGCGGATCAAGCGTGCGGTCGGCGATCATCATCTGTACCGGCATACGGCTGCCCGAGATGGGTGAATAAAGCTCGTAGGCGAACTGCACGCCTACTCCCGAGCTACCAGTGAAAACGCGGGCACCGCTCGACGAAGCGCCGTGAGCGATGCTCAGTTGCGAATGCTCGCTGTCGGCTACGATGTACTCGGCATCAAGTTCTCCGTTGGCCACCATCTGCGCCAACGCCATCATCGTCGCGGTGTAAGGCCGGATGGGGTAAGCCGTAATCACATCGACATCAGCGTACTTGGCAGCCTGCGCCGCGGCGACGCAGCCGTTGATCCGGACTGTTTTCTTCTTTGTTTCCGTTACCGTTGCCATGATTAACTCCGCAGGATTCGTCCGGCGACGAACCCTAAAATCGTGTGAAGGGGCATGGTTTCAGTCGCCGCCACTGTGAGCCCTTTACTTTTGTCATCCCGAACCAGCTTCAGCCGGTGAGGGATCTGCTTTCCGGTTTCTTGGCAAAACCATTTAGCCCGTACCATCTAAATGTTCTTCGCGGGCTGATCTGCCAGATGCCTCAGTTGTTCCGCCTGCCGGCCGTGAAGCCCGGGCGAGATTGCGAAGGCCGTATCCATTCGCACCACGCCAGTGTCAAAGTCCAGCTCGGGCACGCCTTCCAGACAGCCCGTGGGACATTCCTCGATGCAGACGCGGCACCCTTTGCAGTAGTCGACCAGAATCTTGTAGAGGCCATTTGAACGTGTGTCACGCACGATGCACGGCTCGGGACAAACCAGATAGCAGTTGTCGCAAGCATTACAAGTGCCACAGCTAAAACAGCGACTGGCCTCCTCGACCGCCTGCTCTTCCGAGTACCCCTGAATCACTTCCTCCTGCGTTCGGCGGCGGCTGGCCGGCGGCAGCAGTTCCTGCTGGACGCGCGGGAAATGCGGGAAATACGTCATGTTCATGCGATTCAAGTCGAAAATAACGTCGACAGGAATGGTGCGCGACTGCAATGGCTCTCCGCGCATCACCTTGTCCAGATTGAATGCGACGCGTTTTCCGTCGCCCACCGCATTCACTACCATCAGCGGCTGACCCGAGCCCAGCTGCACTATGTCGCCTGCCGCAAAAAAGTTAGTATCACCCAAACGCCCGAAGCGATCGATCTTGATGGTGCCGCGTTCGGTCTTGAACTCGTCCGGCAGCCAGGCGAGCGACGGGCGCTGCCCCACCGCGATAATCACATGGTCGCAGGCAAAACGCTCGGGCGTGGCTTCCCGATCGATGTTGATCGGTGAGGCGTTGACGGCCCCAGAGAAGCGTGCAGGATGCAGCTGCAACGCCTCCAGCCTGCCATTGCCGTGAACCGCGGTCACCGCTCGTCCGTGCAACAGCTCCACTCCCTCTTCCAGCATATCGTGCAGATCTTCCGGCACCGCCGGCATCTCGCCGGGATGAGACTCCACCGTGATCATGGTGACTTCCACGGCGCCTTGCCGCAGCGCTTCGCGAGCGCAGTCGATGGCGGTGTTTCCTCCGCCAATGACCACGACCCGGGCACCCAGCTTGACCTTCGAGGTGCCCATGCCGATGTCGCGCAGGAAAGGAAGTCCGTAGATCACACCCTCCTTGTCCTCGCCCTCGGCACGCACTGTATTAGGGTCGATGAGGCCGACAGCCAGCACGCAGGCATCGTAGTTGTTCTTCAAGTCGTCCCAGCTGACATCTTTCCCGACTTCGACATTTGTCTTGATGGTCACTCCCAGCTCGACCAGGCGTTCGATCTCGCGATCCAGCACGTCCTGCGGGAGCACCCAGTCCGGAATGCCGCCGCGATTGAGTCCGCCGGCTTTCGGCGATTTCTCCAGAATCGTCACCTGATAACCGAGGCGGGCAAGTTGATAGGCGGCGCTGTGTCCAGCGGGACCGGAACCGACGACGG
Organism: Candidatus Korobacteraceae bacterium; assembly: GCA_049695855.1. Taxonomy (GTDB): domain Bacteria; phylum Acidobacteriota; class Terriglobia; order Terriglobales; family Acidobacteriaceae; genus Bog-257. Next base: position 33,132 of record JBAVSY010000016.1, read on the forward strand.
CGACCTTCTTGCCGTTCGGCTTCCCGGCCTTGACCACGTCATGCGTGAGTGCCTGCCCGAGATCGCCGAGAAACCGCTCGACCGCACGAATCGAGATGGCCTCATCGTACTGTCCACGGTTGCAGGCCTGTTCGCAGGGGTGATAACACACGCGGCCGGTGACCGACGGGAACGGCATGTCTTCCTTGATGAGAGCGTAGGCGTCGAGATATTTGCCGCGCTTCACCAGGTCGAGGTATCCCTGAATCTTCTCGTTGGTTCCGCAAGCGTTGTTGCAGGGAGGCAACTTGTCGCGGTACACCGGCCTGATCGAACGCCAGTTGCCGGTGGGAAACAAATCTTGGCCCTTCTCCTGCGAGGGCGCGGGTGTAATGCCGGCGAACGTGATCGTGAGCCGTTCGGGGATGCGTGTACCTTTGGTCGACATGAGATCCTTCCCTAAGCAGCCACTGGGTTCAGCGGCATGATATGCAACTCTTCCAGTGCCAATTCAAATGCTTTCTTGTTCGCGATCATGGGTTCGATGGTTTCCAGCTTCACGATGCCCGTCGTCTTCACCACGGCTGCAATCAGCGGAGCCGCGATATCGGGCGCGATTGCCTTATTTCGTTCGGCGGCGCCCTCGGTCGAAAGCCGGTCGAGACCCAACTCGCCCAACCGGTAGTAAAGCCATTTGTGATCCGCCAGCTTGGCGGCATCAACGCAGACCAGTTGGGCCAACCGCTCGGCCCCGGGCACGAAGCGGATCATGTATTCCGGCGTATAGTGCGTGTTAATGACCAGCGTTCCCCCCGGAGGCATTCCCCGCATGTAATCCCAACCTTTGACCATCGTCCCTTCCACCAGTACGACGATGTTGGGATTTTCGTTTTCATAGGTAAGCTCGTTCTCGATGACACTATCGCTCACCCGACAGTACTTGCGTGTAGGACAGTTGGTGCGATCGGGATTGTCGACATAATTCTCCATCGCCTGCGCGTACTTGCCTTCCTTGCGGGCAGACGCGGAGATGGAATTGACGATGTCGCGACCCTCTTTGTCCATGATGATGCCGCGCGTCCAAACCGTGAGTTCCGTGTAACTCATAATTCAACCCTCGTCATCCCTTAGTGGGCGTACTCGATACGTTGCTCAAAAATTGTTAAGTACGATCTCTTCGATATCTTCAAGGTGCCGGCGCATGGCAGACTGTGCGCCTTCGGCATCGCGACGCGTGATGGCAGCCAGAATCCTCCGATGCCCAGCGAGCGATTTGGGCTGGCGGCCTGGCACCTGCAAAGAGCGTTCACGCGTGTCGCGCAGCAGGTCCATGAGGATGTCGAGTACCTTTAACACGACACTGTTACCGGAAGCCAGCGCAATGCTGTAGTGAAATTCCGCGTCTTCGGCGATGGCGGGTTCTCCCAGAGACACTTTCGCTTCCTGCCGTTGCAGAATCTCTTCCATCTCAACCAGTTCGTCAGCCGAAGCGTGCGCGGCTGCACGCGCAGCCAGCGGCGGTTCCAGCATCTTGCGAAAATCCAGAAGCTCGCTGACCAACTCCTGCCGCCGCTGCAGCGTGTTGGCAAAAGGATTGAGCGATGACTCGGCCGGTCGTTCGCGAACGATCGTCCCAGCGCCCTGGCGCGGTTCCACCAGGCCCATCAGTTCCAGGCTGCGAATCGCGTCTCGAATGGAACTACGGCTTACTTGAAGCATCTCCGCCAGTTCGCGCTCCGACGGAAGTTTGTCCCCGGGTTTCAGCTTTTTCAGAATCATCCGTTCGATCTGCTCGGCAACTGCCTCGTAGACCTTTTGTCGGCGAACAACCTCAAAGTCGGATTGAATCGGGTCTGGCATCGGCGCATTGGTCTGCTAAGTGGACCACATCTGCAAAGCAGTATAGCTCTATTTTTACGCCTGCAGCAAATAAAATCTATTCGGGTAGTTTGCTCGGTGCAGGAAAAAACCGGATGTAAGCAGGCAAGCAATCAATCAAGAAAGAACCACATGTATCGCTGGAATGAACAGGATGACCAATCAGAACAGAATGGCAACCGAATGAGAAGCCGGGCGATAGGTCCAGCGTTAACGCCGGGAGCTCGACATCACCTACTTATTTTGAACGTTGCGCGGCCGTACACTCCGCCAATAGCTTAGTGCAGGCGTACACCGTTCGCGTGTACGACATGGGGAGGCCCACGCGCTCGCCCAGTTCGACTACCGCGCCTACCAAAGCTTCCAGCTCCATTGGCCGGCCGGCTTCCAGGTCTTGTAGCATCGAAGTTTTGTGCTCGCCAACTTTTTCCGCGCCTGCAATTCGCTGATCGATGGACACCGGCAATTCCATGCCCAACTTGTGGGAAACTGCTTCCACTTCCTGCATGATGTTTCGGATGACCGAACAAACTCCCGGATCGCGTACCATCTGAACCAGCGTGGCGCGGGTCAGCGCACTGACCGGATTCAGGGAAGCGTTGCCCAGAAGCTTCAGCCAAATCTCGGTCCGGATATGAGTGGTGACAGGACAGCGCAAGCCGGACGCGATCAGAGCTTCGGCAATTCGGCGGCAGCGATTGGAGCGTGCGCCACCCGGTTCGCCCAGAGATATGCGATTCCCTTCGATATGTTGAATCACTCCGGCGGCGGTAATCTCAGTTGAAAAGTAGACGACGGATCCTACCACCCGTTGCGCGTCGATGGCCGAGGAGATGACACCACCGGGGTCGACGCGTTCCAGACGCAATCCGTCCCACTCGCCACCGAAACCCTGAAAATACCACCACGGGATTCCATTCTGGGTGCTGACCACGGTAGTGTCGGGCCCCAATACCGGCCTCAACTGGGGCGCCAGTTGTGTCAGGCCGTGGGCCTTTACTCCCAGGAATATAACGTCGGGCGGCTCCAACTCTTCGAGGGAACTGGCGATTGTAGGTCGTGCCACAAAATCGCCTTCGCCGCTTTTCACTTGCACGCCGTGCTTTTGCATGGCGTGAAGATGCGGCCCTCGCGCGAAGAGCGTGACATCGAATCCGGCCTGCGCCATGCGGGCGCCGATGTAGGCTCCGATGGCGCCTGCTCCCGCGATCAGGAATTTCATTGTTGGTTATCCACCAGCGCGGCGGCGACGGCCCGGCGGCGAATTTTCCCGGTAGCGGTCGTGGGAATACTCTTCACGAGATAAATCTTCTTGGGACATTTGTATTCTGCCAGCCACTCGCGGCAGTGCTTGATCAGCGCCGATTCGGTGGCCTCGTGCGGTTCGTGTAAGACCACGGCCGCGGCCACTTCTTCGCCCAGTGTAGGGTGAGCGCAGCCAAACGTGACCGCTGCCGCGACCGCGGGATGCTTCAGCAAAATCTCATCTACTTCATGCGGAGCGACATTCTCGCCCCCGCGGATGATGATGTCCTTGATTCGACCGGTCAGGTGTAAATAGCAATCCTCGTCCAGGAGACCCTCGTCGCCGGTGCGAAACCATCCGTTGACAAAAGCGCGAGCGTTGGCTTCGGGATTATTTTCATATCCCCGAAACACGTTCGCTCCCTGAATAACGACTTCGCCCCGCTGGCCGTTGCCGAGGTGATTGCCTTCCTTGTCCATGATGCTGATACGCATCCCCGCTCCCACCCCAACCGAGCCTGCTTTGCGATGTCGCGGCGGCAGAGGATTGGAGGTCATCTGATGAGCAGCTTCGGTCATTCCGTAGGCTTCGACAAAGGGCACGCCAAAAAGGTCCTCGATCTTGTGAATCAGTTCTGCCGACAGCGGCGCGCTGCAAGAACGGATGAAGCGCAGAGAGGCTGCTTCCGCCGGTTTATGGCGAGTCCGGGCCAGCAGCAGCTGATGCATCGTGGGCACTCCCGAATACCAGGTCACGCGGTGGTCCCGTACGGTTCGCCAGAAAGAAAGCGCATTGAATTTGGTAGGAGCAACTACCGTTCCACCGGAAAGCAAGGTTGCCATAGTTGAGCCAATCAACCCGTGAATGTGGAACAGCGGCATGATGCACAGCGAAATATCTTCCTCGGAGAGAGCGTAGGTGTTCGCGATATTCGCCGACGAGACGGCCAGATTGAAATGCCGCAAGGGCACGCGCTTGGGCCGGCCCGTGCTTCCGCTGGTGTGCAGGACCACGGCAATGTCTTCCGCCGTGGGTTCGGTTGCCGAAACTCCGGTGGGAGCACCGACCAGGTGAACGTTGCCGTCGGCGCTCATCTCTACGGAGTACACAGGGATTTTGCGGTCTGCGGCTGCACTGCGCGCGAATTCCGCCCCTACCGGGGGACAAAGCAAAATACGGGCATCGGTGTCGCCGAGGAAAAAGAGAAACTCCTCATAGGGATATGCCGGGTTCAAGGGAGCTGCTGTGCCAGCGATGGCGGCAGCTAGAAAGCAGACGATCGCCGGCAACCCGTTCGGTAATGCCAGCGCCACGGCATCGCCACGGCGAATGCCGGCGGAGGCCAAAGCGTTCGCCATGGCCAGGACCTGCTGGCGGAGCGAATCGTAGGTGACTCGGATCCCAATCTCGGGAACAATGACTGCGGTGTGACTGTCCGCGAATTGTAAGACGTCAAGTAGTGTATCTACTGACTTCAGGGCCATTCGTTGTCCTCTGCCAGGGGTGGTTCGATCCTCGTTCGAGCTATGCCGGTTGCCTATGAAAAATGTGGCCGCACTCTGCAGGCGAGCCTCCCGCCTAACCAACTCAGCGACCGGTGGCCCTGCATGATCATTTCCTCAGCGATCCGGCAGGCCTCCGGAAGGTTTGCTACCGCTCTGCAACCGATCTCTTCCTCACAATCTGATGATTTCCGGCCTTCCGTTCTGGCAAAAGAACATCATTGCAGGGCATTTATACGGAGTCAATATCTTCACTCTTCTGATCTCGTCGGGGAGTGTACTTTCGGGACAATCCTCCAAAGGCAAATTACCAGCCAGTGCTACGATACGACCGTCTGGACTTTCTATGCGGCGGTTCGGACTGTGTAGCTGCGAGTCAAACTGGTGAAGAACGCCGTGGAAGAGAAAACTCTATGTCCCACGATCAGGTCGAGGCTCTAGCGCAACAGCTGATGACCGCGTATCAGACGGGCCGGATGGTGCCCACGCTCCCATCCGCCCGCGGCGACTTCGATCTGGACACCGCTTATGAGGTGGAATCCGCGCTCAAACGATTTCGCGAAGCAAGTGGATCCAGAGCCCTCGGCCGCAAGGTTGGTTATGCCAATAAGGCCGTGTGGCGTGTGTTCAAACTGGAGACCCTGGTTTGGGCCCATATGTATGACGATACCGTGAAGTATAGCGACAACAACTCCGCCACGCTGACGCTTGATCATCCTCGCGCCCTAAAGATTGAACCCGAGATTATTTTTGGTTTGAAGCAAGCGATAACGACCGAAGGGATCGATGCTACCGCTGCTCTGGAGGCCACGGATTGGTTGGCGATAGGATTCGAAATCATTGATTGCCCCTTTCCAGACTGGCAGTTTCAGCCAAGTGATTTCGTGGCGTCCTTTGGGCTTCATGCCGCACTGGTGGTTGGAGAGCGGATACAAGTGCGGCCCGACTTAATTTCCCCGCTCGTGGATGAGCTGCCGCGATTCAAAGTGCGAGTGTCGAAGAACGGAGAGTTTGTGGAAGAAGGATTCGGCAGAAACTGTTTGCGGAGCCCTGCCTTGTGCCTGGCAGAACTTAGCTCAGCTGTCATTCGGCGATTTCCAGGCCAGCCATTGAGTGCCGGGGAAATCGTCAGTTCAGGAACGCTGACGGCAGGACATCCTACCGATCGAGACGAGCTCTGGACCGCCGAGGTCAACGGGCTTCCGCTGCCGCCGCTGAATCTGCGCCTGAGCTGATCGCAGCACAAGCAAATGTATGTCAAACGGCGTCATCCAGCTGATCCGCTGGGTCTCTCGATTTTCCATATTCTCACTACTCAAATCAATACTTGACTTGGGTAAACGCCACCGAAGAAGTCACGCCTTTATAAAAGTGAGCACCCCAAGCCGGCTGCGAATGCCGATTCCGCGGCCGAGACCAGAAGGTTGGCAAAAACCGAGGGAAAACCTTTTTGCATTCTGACCAACCGTCCAACTCTGAAAGCAATTCAGAAGCTAGTTGCTCCTACTTGCAACTTCTTCATTTACAATGTGCTTTCTGCTTGCATGACTAGCATATCCTCCGCGAAGCCCCTTACCACCTTTTGACATGCCCGTTCGGGAGGACGGCGCAGACACGTGCTAGCTTGGGGAAGTTCATGGTCCGCCCGACGCTTCGTAATCCAAGGTCCTGCGCTTTAGATTGAGTATTATGCGTCCACCATACTTTCGGATGAACGTTGTGGCAGCTCTAACTGGGTTGCTGCTACTCGTGCTCGCGCCCGCGGCTCATGCCCAAAGCACGGTCATGATCACCCTGGATCAGGCGATTGATTTGGCCCTGGCGCACAATCACGCGCTCAAGGCGACGCGCACGCTCGTTCTTCAGAACCAGGCGCAGGAGATTACCGCGAACCTGCGCCCCAACCCTACCCTCAATTTTGATTCCCAGTTCTTGCCGGTTTTTGCTCCGTCCAACTTTAACTCCGACAATGTCGGCGAAGTCCAACAGTTCGATGCCGGGCTGGGATATCTCTTCGAGCGCGGTCGCAAACGGCAGCATCGCCTGCAAGCCGCCCAGGATCAGACCGCAGTTACCCGCGCTCAGGTTACGGACGTCGAGCGTACCTTGAGCTTCAACGTCGGGCAGCAGTTCGTCAGCGTCTTGCTGGCTGAGTCAACCCTGCGGTTCGCTCTGCAGGACATGCAGAGCTTCCAGCAGACGGTGGACATTGGCGAGGTGCAATATAAGTCGGGTTACATCAGTGAAGGCGACTATCTCAAGATCAAGCTGCAACTGCTGCAGTTTCAAACCGACGTCTCATCCGCCCGTTTAGCCAGGGTGCAGGCCCTCATCGACCTCCGGACAATGCTCGGCTACGACGCAGTTCCTGCCAATTATGACGTGGTGGGCGATTTATCGTATCAACCCCTGCGTGCCAAGTTAGACGATTTGCAGACCGAGGCCCTCCAGGATCGTCCCGATTACCGGGCTGCGGAATTGGGGATCACGGCCGCCCAAAGCCAGATCGGGCTGGCCAAAGCAAACGGCAAAGTGGATGTGAATGGCATTGCCTATTACACCCACACGGCGGGTGAGAATACGGCTTCGTTTTTTTTGAATTTTCCCATAGCGGTTTTCAACCGGAATCAAGGTGAGATTGCTCGCACGCAGTATGCTCTGACCCAGGCGCAGGAGACCCAGGCCTCGACTGGCGACATCGTGCTTTCCGACGTGAACGACGCCTATGAGGCGCTGCATAGCAATGACGAAATCGTGCAGCTTTATACTTCTGGCTACTTGAAAGAGGCCCAGGATTCGCGCGACATCAGCGAGTACGCGTATAAACGCGGAGCAGCCAGCCTGCTGGATTTTCTGGATGCCGAACGCAGCTACCGTGCAGTGCAACTGGCGTATCGTCAAGCGTTGTCCTCGTATATGACCGCATTGGAGCAGCTCAAAGAAGCCGTAGGAACGAGGAATCTTCCGTGAAGAAGGCCCACGATCGCTGGCAATACCGAAGCACCATGGCGCTGCTATCGGCGCTCCTCCTGACGCTGGCCGCCTGCAATGGAAGTGGGTCGGGAAACTCAGCCAGGAACGAAGCGAACAACGCCAATACGGCCGAACTGTTCACCATTCCTCCTGACCAGATGGCGCATGTGCAGGTGCTGCAGGTCCAGCCCACAAATTTGACGCGAACCCTTCGGTTAACCGGCGCTGTCGCTTACGACAGTTTTCACACCACACCGGTGATCACGCAGGTCAGCGGACCAGTAAGCCGGATCATGGTCGTGCCCGGCCAGAGAGTGGAACGAGCCCAGCCCATGCTGTATGTGGCCAGTCCCGATTATTCCCAGACTCGCACGAATTACCTCAAGGCCAAAGATGCCTATGTACTGGCGGAAAAGGCTTATGCGCGAGCCAAGGATTTGTATCAACACCACGCCATCGCCGAACAAAATCTGGAGCAGGCTGAGTCGGCCGAGGTGCAAGCCGGAGGAGATCTGGCGGCCGCAGAAGCTGCGCTCAAAGTATTGGGAATTACCGATCCAGATGCGTTGGTGAAGGCGCCGCCCTCGTTCGAGGTTCCGGTCAAGGCTCCCATCAGCGGCGAAGTTGTCGAACAGGATGTTGCCGTGGGGCAATTGCTCCAGCTCAGTGCGACCCAGTGCTTTCTGATTTCCGATACCAGCACGGTATGGGTGTTGGTCAACGTTTATCAGAAAGATTTGCCCTACGTGAAGGTCGGCGATCCGGTCATGATTCAGACCGAGGCTTATCCTAACGTGTTTCAGGGCCGCATCGCCTATGTTGCCGCTTCGCTGGATCCAAACACCCGGACCTTGCAGGCGCGCATCGAGACCAGCAATCCCGGAGAGAAGCTGAAGAAAGACATGTTCGTGGCGGCGTCGGTCAATGCGGGTACGATTCAGAATGCGATTGCCGTACCTGATTCCGCAGTCCTGCGCGACAACGAAAATCAGCCATTCGTCTATGTGGCGGCGTCTGAAAATCAGTTTGCCAAGCGAACGGTCACTCTGGGTGAGAGCCTGAAGGGACAGACGCAAATAACCAGCGGATTGAAGGCAGGCGATCGCGTGATCGGCGATGGCAGTTTGTTCTTGCAATTTGCGAATTCCTTGCAGCGTTAATGTTTTCAAGCAGAACGACTGAAACGTCGCATCGCGAAAGTTTTTGAAAGCGCAAGGCTTTAGCTGCGATAAAGGCTTCGCCTTGGAGGGTTTTGAAGGGGCCTGGCTTTAGCTGCGCCGCAGACGGCCTTTATTTTTTGTCATCCCGAGCCGGCTAGCCCGGGGTCCCCGACAAGCCCCGACCTTGCGCTTGTTGGGGTGAGGTTTGGCCGGTGAGGGATCTGCTTTTAGCTAGAGGAATCGTGACCAGGACAGTGGCGTCCATCTCCGAATGATCCATCGAATCGTACAAGCGGCGCTTCGTCAGCGGTTCCTGGTATTGATGCTGACCGCCTTCATGATGACCGCCGGAATCATCTCCTTCCAGCGCATGCCGGTGGATGCGTATCCCGACCTTGCTCCTCCCCAGGTTGAGCTGATCACGCAGTGGCCCGACCACGCCGCCGAAGAAGTGGAACGCCTGGTGACGCTTCCTCTCGAACTTGAGATGAACGGCGTGCCGCACATGGTGGTGATGCGGTCGATCTCGCTCTACGGTCTTTCCGATGTGATCCTCACCTTTGACGACAAAACCGACGACTATTTTGCACGGCAGATCGTCTTTCAGCGTATTGCCCAGGCGACTTTACCCGCGGGCGTAACGCCGTCCATGGCTCCGCTGTTCAGTCCCAGTGGTCTGGTCTATCGCTATGTTCTGGAAAGTCCTGATCGCAGCCCGCAGGAGCTGAAGACTTTTGAGGATTGGGTGGTGGAGCGAGCCTACCGCTCCGTCCCCGGTGTGGCCGATGACTCCGGTTTCGGCGGCACGGTCATGCAGTACCAGGTGCTGCTCGATCCGGCCCGCATCTACGGCTACCACTTGACCGTTCCGCAAGTCGAGGCAGCCCTGGCCGCGAACAACGCCAACGCGGGCGGCGGCTTCTTCTCGCAAGGCGGCCAGTTCTATTACGTGCGCGGCATCGGATTGGTGCGTGACACCAGCGATATCGGTAACGTCGTGGTCGGCAGCAATAATGGCGTGCCCATCCGCATTAAAGATGTCGGCGATGTGGTGATCGGCCACGCGCCCCGCTTAGGGGAGTTCGGTTACGAGAAGAATGACGATGCCGTGGAGGGCGTCATTCTCATGCTCCGTGGAGAGCAGACTCAAAATGTCTTGAAGGGCGTAGAAGCCAAAACCGACGAACTGAATCACACGATTCTGCCGCCCGACGTCAAAGTCCATCCTTATTACGACCGCAGTGAACTGGTAAAGCTGACCACTGACACGGTGGAAGACAATCTGCTTCGCGGCATGGTCCTGGTCTTGATCGTTCTGATGTTCTTCCTGGTCAGTGTCCGAGCTGCCATCATTGTGGCGCTCACCATTCCGCTCGCGCTGTTGTTCGCCTTCATCGTGCTGCATGCTCACGACGGCGCCGCCAACCTGCTTTCCATTGGCGCTATCGATTTCGGCATCATCATCGATGGCACCGTGGTGATGGTGGAGAATATCTACCGCGAACTTGCCCTGCGGCAAGGCGAGAGCTATAGCCTGCACGAAGTCATTCTCGCGGCGGCGAAAGACGTTGATCGCCCGATCTTCTATTCGGTCGCGGTGATCCTCGCCGGCTATCTTCCCATCTACGCTCTCAGTGGCCCTTCGGGAAAACTCTTTCATCCCATGGCCGAGACCATGTCGTTTGCCCTGATCGGCGCGCTGATCCTTACTCTTACGCTGGTTCCGGTCCTGGCGTCGTATTGGTTCAGGAAAGGGGTACGAGAACATCAGAATCGCGCCTACGACTGGATGAAGCGCGTCTATGCGAAGCAGTTGGATTGGGCGCTGGCCCGTCCTAAGCTCATCCTGCTGATTGCTGCGCTGATTTTCGGCGCGACCTTGTTGCTGGTGCCCTTCATTGGCGGCGAATTCATGCCTCATCTTGATGAGGGTGCGCTTTGGGTGCGGGCAACCATGCCCTACACGATTTCGTTCGAAGAGGCGAGCAGCATCGCTCCTCAGATTCGCGCCATCCTGATGTCCTACCCGCAAGTTACCACCGTCGCCTCTGAACTGGGCCGTCCCGATGATGGCACCGATCCCACCGGATTTTTTAACTGCGAGTTTTATGTCGGCCTGAAACCCTACAAAGATAAATCGTGGAGCGGCGATCTCGATACGAAAGACAAGTTGATCGAAGCCATCAATAAGAAGCTGACCGCATTTCCCGGAATTATCTTCAACTATACCCAGCCCGCGGAAGACGCGGTAGATGAAGCACTAACCGGACTCAAGAGTTCACTGGCTGTGAAGGTCTATGGTGACGATTTGAACGTCCTGCAGGACAAGGCAGTACAGATTAAGAATGCGCTGGCCAAAATTCCCGGCTTTACCGACTTGACCGTGGTTCGCGAGTTGGGCCAGCCCAGCCTGCTGATCGATGTGGATCGCGACAAGATTGCTCGCTACGGGATCAACGTCGCCGATGTGGAAGCCGTGATATCCGCTGCTGTCGGCGGCCAGGCGGTGACCCAGGTTATTCAAGGTGAGAAGCTCTTCGACCTGGTCGTCCGCATGCAGCCCCAATTCCGCAGCAGCGCGCACGAGATAGGCAACTTGTTGGTTGGCACTCCGGATGGTAAGCAGATTCCACTCAGCCAATTGGCGGATATTAAACAAGGAAACGGCGCAGCATTTATCTATCGCGAAAACAATTCGCGCTATATCGGGATTCAATACAGCATCGAAGGGCGAGACTTGGAGCGCGCGGTAAGAGACGGCCAAAAGGCGGTCAGCAAAGCCGTAAGTCTACCTCAGGGTTATTGGCTGACTTGGGGAGGCGAATATAGTCAATTTCTGGAGGCGAAATCCCAGCTCATCATCATCGGCCCGCTAGCTATCGTACTTATTTTCATGATCCTGTTCGCACTGTACGGGAACTTCAAATTTCCGGTCACGATTGCCCTGGGTGTAATCATGACCGAACCGGTTGGCGCGCTCATAGCCTTAAAGCTCACGCACACGCCGTTCAGTGTTTCCTCAGTTTTAGGATTGTTGGCGTTACTAGGTGTGTCGGTGGAAACGGCGGTGATTCTGGTTTCCTATATCAACAAGCTTCGCCTGGAAGGTATGGACATCCCCACCGCAACTCGCGAAGCCTCGCTGTTGCGGCTTCGGCCCATCATGATGACCGCGTTGGTTGCCTGCCTGGGGCTGCTCCCCGCCGCACTCTCCACCGGAATCGGCTCCGACACCCAGAAGCCCTTCGCCATCGTCATCGTGGCGGGTTTGATTTCCCGTCTCTTTATTGGATTCTTTGTGAATCCCGTGCTGTATCAACTTGTCGCCCGCGAAGGCGATGTGCTGCAGGTATAGCTTCGCAAAGTCTTAACCGCAAGGTCTTGCCTATTATTTGCCCTCGACCAAGTGCCCAGCGCGATGGATCGCTTCTATAAGGCGCTGCCCCGGACTCTCTGCCTCCAAATCATAACTAGCATTCCTCGTCTATACGAGAAAAAGCTACTTATCGGAACTCAAAGTTCGATTGTCTGTTGCAAAGCTACACCAAGGTTCACAAATCTTTGACGAACCTGTGACATGACGAGAGTGCAGCCGGCCTAGCATTTAGCTCGTCAATCCGCACTACGCGGGCATTTCCTGAAAACTATCCGAGGGAGACAAACGAAAATGCACCACTCAAGCAACGCGTCGATCATCTTGCGATTTTGTGCCATTTCCAGGTGCCTATCATTGTGGCTGGTTCCGCTGATTTTTTGCGGTGCTTTAGCCTGGGGGCAGACTAACGAACTCCAAACCAAATCCCCGTCAGGACCAACCGGCGTCCTGGTTCACAGCCTGTTTGGTGGACAGATCTTTGGGTTTGATATCGATCAAAACGGTAGCGAAGGAATACTGGCGGAATCTAAATTGGTTTCCAACGGTAATATCCTGGCCGCCGTCGAAACTTTTGACCAGGCGACCGGCCATATCCTCGACGTGGTGCAGCTAACCCAACCCTCGCATGCGCAAGATGATTTCGTGACCCTGGGCGTGGTCGGCAACAGTGTCGGGCTGTTCGAACACGAGATCGTAGCCAATGGCTTCGTCAGCCGGCGTACCTTCAGCACCTTGAACCCGCTGGGTTCGAACCGCATAACCGGCGCCTGGACTCCACCTATTGGAACGCAACACATCATCATGCCAACGGGGGTAAGCCGCAACCAGGGAGTTCCGAACGTCGCTGTATTTGCCTACGACAATAGCGACCAATTTATCCCGTATGTGTTCAGCTCCAACGTCGCCAACAACACGTTCGGCCCGGTCGTCCACATCCCGGACGCGACCAATTTTGCCAGCGTGCCTCCGCCGATTGCGTACGACAGCGTCACCAACCAGGCGGTGCTGGGCGGAGGAACGGGAGCGTTCGACACCCGGCCCGTCATCGGCGTAGTTGATCTCACGGCGGGCACGTTCACGGAGTTTACCGGTATCGGATTTGGCTTTGTCAACGGCATTGCGATGGATTCAGCGGACGGCATTTTCTGTACCGACACCGAAGATGACGCGAGCGTGGAGTTCTACAATCTCAGCACGCAGACCGGTTTCACCGTGGTGCTTCCGGGATCACAAGGCCTGCAGCAGTTCAGCGGCGCCGATGTGGAGTTTGATCCCATCAACAAACTGTTCCTGATCGCGCAGCCCGATTCAAGTTCGGCGCCCAGCGGCAGCACGATCTACGTTTACGACATACACGGGAACCTGCAGGAAACGATTAACGGATTCAACTTCTCCAATACTTTCAATGTGGTTCCCACGCACATTGCGCTGCACTCTAGTCTTAGGTCCGGATACGTAGACGGCCCTAACCAGGGTGTGACGGAGATTCAGGCTTTTACGTATTGAGGAGCCATAGTCGAAGAGCAGCCTCAAACGTTTACTCTTTGATAGGGACGTCGGAAAAGGCTGCATCGCCGTGGAGAAAACCCTAGATCTTGAAGCTGGGCGGCCGAAAGTGCATCGCCTGCAAAGAAAAGCGCCCCGGAGCAGGAGGTACCTCCGGGGCGAAAAGCTATCCCAGTCTTATGTCAGGAAGAACTCACGAGTGATCTTGGTCCACTGCTCATCCGGCATGGTGCTGGCCAGATCGTCGATGGCCACGCCGCCGTCTTGCGCCAGAGCTCCCAGAGCGCTCGGCATAACCCGTTGCAGGCGCATGGAAGATTCCTCAGTCCACCAGCGGGCCAGCGCACCGCCCAGCAGGTTGCGGAAGTTGGTCTTGGCATCGGGTGATTGCACGGTTACCAGCCAGCCTTCGCCGTACGGATCTTTCGTGGCCAGCGAGGGATCTTTTACCGCGGCTTCGTTGATGTCTGCTACGCTGCCTTCGATCGGGGAAACCATGTCGACCTTGACGCCGTTGCGCACGATGCTCCATACCTTCTGTCCCTGGCGAATCCATTGCCCGCGTTGTGGCAGCGCGATGTGCTCCACCTTGCCGGTCAGCTTGGAAGCAAAATCGTCAATTCCGATTCGGACCAGGTTCGGGCTCTCGCTGAGCGCCCAGGTATGACCCGGGTGATAGCGCAAGTTGTCCGGAACCGAGAAGCCACCGACCAGGCTGGGTTTCAGCCGAGGTGCGGTCGCCGCCTGCCGACTCATTGCGGGCGCTACCTGCAGGACGGGGTGCTTCGCTTTGGCATAGAAGTGATCGATCGTAAGAAAGATGGCGAACATCATAAGAACGAGTAGAACTGTCATGGCCTGCCTCCTGTGATGAACCTTGCTGCGCTTGTTCTTTCTTGCGCTTGGCACTTTTCTATAAAGCATGCGGCGTACCAAACTCGTAGACGATGAGAATCGTCTCTGTCGGCTCTCGCAAATGGGTGCAACTCTGTGGGTTACGATGGCACGTTGCGAAACGCAACGATCAGGGAGTTGTATTTCGCAGCATCGGGATTTGTGGTGTTCTTCAACAAGGATCAGACTTGATCCGAGTACAGGAGCTGCGATCTTCAGGCTGTAGCTTGCAAAATCAGCAGCTTAGATCGTGCCGACTGGCAATGTGATCGTATGTTGCGAATCTCATCGGCCCCGATGCACTCTGCAACAACGCGGGGGCGGAAGACAGCGGCGAAGTGAGATTTATTTTCGTAGAGCATGCCAACGGGGAAGTGACAGTCGCCAGAGAGTTCGTTGTGGAAGGTTACTCCTGCCTCAATCTAACCTCGACGGCTTACGAGGATCACGCTTTTCGGCATGATTGAAAGCCCATCAGGTGAGGAGATTTTGGATTTTCTTGCTTTGACCTTTGACTATTGCGCGCCTGTTCCCTTTAACACAATGCCCAGTCTCTCGACGGCTCCAGCAGTAGAACGGATGGCAACCGTAAACACAACCGTTCCATGGTCGGTCTTCACCACAGTTGCGGCATCGCCAGCGTTCTCCATGGCGATCACCGCGGGGTGATTGGTGCCCGTGCTCTTGGCGCTCAGGACAACCAGCTTCTTGTAGACATAACTCTGCTCAGGCCGGGAATCGCTGGCGGCCGGACTCGCCAGCAGGAAGTCAGGATTGGGGGCGACGCCCATATGGTTGCCATCCTGCGGCAGGAGTTCATAGCGCAGCGTGTAGACCCCAGGAGGAAGGCTCTGCCCGCGAAAGTCGCTCATGCCTTGAGGAAAGCGAACCACGCCCACGAATTCTCCGTTCGTGAGTTCGGGATACAGCGCGCCCGGAACATCCTGCTTCACCGTCTTTAGCTCTTTGGCAAGCCACAACTCGGCGATCCATCCATCGTCGAGGCTGATGCGATAGCCTTTCTCTTCGAGTGCCTGCTTGAGCCCGTCGGAAACGTCTGTACCAGTCAGAGGTCCAATTCGCTCGACCTTCCCGTTGGCGGCAAAGGAAGCACAGCTGAGTGCGGCCATGAGGATTGCGGTTAGAAAGATACTTCGAGCAGTGGCGGGATTCATATCCCTATTATGCAGCCCTCGTGGGGAAAATCAGTGACGACCTTCCACTGCCCGGCCAGCCCTATTCGTATCGCAACGCTTCGAGAGGATCGATCCTGGTTGCTCTTCGGTCTGGAATCCACGTTGCCGTTAGGCAGATTCCGGTTCTATGCCGCAACCTTGCGCGCAAACCGTCGCACCCTCGTCAAAGTGTCAGGCCGGCCGATGGGAACACTGAGTGGCCAGGGCTCTTCGGTGCCCATCAAGGCCATGGCAGCGCCCAACATCGCCATGTTCTTGCTGAAATGGATCATGTCGCTTTGGCGCTTTTCAGGATCTTGGGAAGTCCAGAAGTCATGCATGACAGGAGAAACGCCAGCCAGAAAAGTAATGATGGCCAACGTCCCCAGCTTGGGTTTCACTCCCAGCAAAATACTGCTGCCGCCCGCGATCAACAATGCTCCGGAGGCAGTAACCGCAAGGTCGGGCATAGGAACGTTCTTTGCACCCGCATACTGCGATATCGCCTTGGTTTCTTTGAGATGGTTGATCCCGCTATAAATAAAGAACCCGCCGAATAATATCCGGCCAAGGAGATGTGCAGCCTTCATCGAAATATCCTTTCACCAGGAAACGTTTCGTGATCTCAGGATGATTCGATTCGAAGGGCTCAGCCAAGGTGGTATGGGGTTGGCCTGCAGGCGCAAAGAAAAAAGGAGGGCTTTCGCCCTCCTGTGATCTCACCCGAGACCAGATTATTTGCGAGCTCGATTCTTTTGCAGGGCCTGTCCGGTTGCCGTTCCCTGGCCGGGAGCCGGTACGATCGTTCCGAAGGTCCCATAGGTTTCTGAGAAGGTCCCAGCAGTGTAGTACAAGGTAGTGGTTGAACCGGAGCCGGAACCATTGCCGAACTCCAATGCCCATAAGCCTTCAATGCGCAGCTGCAGCTTGGCCTGGTCTTGCATGAGCCCGATGAGGTTTCCGGAGTTCGGATCGAAGGCCATGATCGAGCCGCTACCGAAATTTCCAATCAGAAGGTCGTTGCTGAAGGCGCCAAAATTCGCCGGCGCCTGAACGATCGCCCAGGGAGAGTTCATTTGAATAATGTGTGGGAGGCGCCTGATCAAGTTGCCTTGCGTATCGTAGATGTCAACGTACCCATTGCCCGGTCCGGCCACATCGTCGTGTTTGGCGGCATCTTGTTTGGCATAGGTGACGACCAGATTGCCTCCGATAAGCTGGATGTTAAACGGGGCAAAACCGCTGGGAATGGTCGAGTCTACAAAGGCGTTCGAGCCAAAGGAGTGAGGCGCGAAGTTCGTGTCGAAGACGTCGACCGTGGCAGCGTGAAAGTTCGCCACATAGAGATAGTTGGCGCCGCCCGCCGAGGCCAGTGCCATTCCTTTGTAAACCGCGGTAAAGAAGTTGTTGACTTTAATCACTGCCGTATTCGGATTGACGCTGGGGTTCCATCCCTGGACTGTCCCGTCTTCGCTCACAAAGAGGAAGAAGGCCGGGTTGCCCGGAGACAGTTGGAAGTCGCTGGTGCTGTTGAATGCGATGCCCGATGGAGATCCAGCGCCGTTTCCATCCCATGACGGAATCGTGACGACCAGTCCCTGCGTGTTTCCGGTACCGTCATAAAGAGTGGAAAGTCCGGTCGCGTTGTCCGACACCCACCATGGGCCTCCCGAGCTGGCGACCAAGCCCCAGGGATTCCCCAGATTGGGATCGGTAAAGGTGCTAATGTTGGCGATGTCGGAGTTGAGAATCGTTGCCTGGTAGCTCTGAGCGAAAGCCGGCAAGCTCAGCAGCGCAATCGCCAGAAGGGACAACGCGGTAAGCGAGCCCAGCCGCGAGGCGGTTCGTGAACCGTAGAACTTCTTGTCAGTGTGCATGGTTTTCCTCGAATCTCGCAATAGTGGATTGCTTCTCGCATAACCTCGTCCCGGGGACTGGCTGGTACCAGAAGCTTTTTGCACTCTACTGAGGTGAAGCAGAAGAGTTGTCTGGATGGAGTGACGATATCGTCAAACTTTCTTGACAAGGTAAAAACTGAAAGACGATAGTTTCCGCAAGGTATGTCACAGTTTTGTGAACATACGGTTGACTGCAAGATAGATCTGTTATTAGCTGGATATACGGAAGCTGCCATGGAAAAGATTTTAGTTATCGAAGATGATGCCGCCGTCCAGCGCGCTTTACGACGGACCTTTGAAACTGCGGGTTTCGATGTAGCTATCGCCTCCGACGGGATGATGGCGATGGAAACCTTCCGCGCTACCATGCCGCGTATTGTCATTCTGGACCTGCGATTGCCAGGAAAGTCTGGTCAGGATCTTTGTCGTGAGATCAAGCAAGAGTGTTCCAGCGTTCCCATCCTGGTTCTAAGCGCTGCCAGCGATGTGTTGGATAAGGTTCTACTGCTCGAGCTAGGGGCTGACGATTATGTGACTAAGCCGTTCAGTCCGCGTGAACTGCTAGCCCGCGTACGAGCTACCTTCCGCCGTCTCAACCAGGCATCGGACAAGGTAGAAGTCTTCAGCTTTGATGAGGTGGAAGTAAATTTCTCCAAAATGGAGTTACATCGCTGCGGACAATTAATTCCACTTACTCCACAAGAATTCAAGATGCTGCGTTTCTTTCTTAATAACCAAGAACGCGTCATCTCCCGCACGGAATTGTTGAATGAGGTGTGGGGTTACAACAATTATCCGACCACTCGAACCGTCGATACCCACATTCTCCGGCTGCGACAGAAGCTGGAAAAAGACCCAGCCGATCCGACCCACTTCCGCACAGTTCACGGTACGGGCTATAAGTTTGTAAGGTGAACGAGCCAAAGGTATGCCAGCGATGAGCAGATTGCGGTTGCGAACGAAATTTCTCATCGCCATGTTGCTGACCTCGGCGGGACTGACCGCGGTCTCCCTTCTCATCGTGCAGCGTACTGTGGCCAACCACGTACGGCGCAGCCTGAGCAACGATCTCGCCAACTCGGTGGAAACCTTTCGCAACCTGCAGCGGGAGCGCGAAGCGGCTCTGGCGCGTTCGGCCGAGCTGATGGCGGATCTGCCCAATCTCAAGGCGCTGATGACCTCGCGCCATGCGCCGACCATTCAGGATGCATCGAGAGAAATGTTTCACCTCTCCGGCGGCGACCTGTTTGCATTGCTCGATCCTACAAACCAGTTCGTCGGATTTCACACCAAGTTTCCGGGCATTACGCGCGATCAAGCCCAGCAACTGCTCGACCGGCATGGCTCTCTTGATGAGCCGTTGCAATGGTGGTTTGCCGGCGGACATCTGTATGAAGTGGTACTGGCTCCGATCTACTTTGGTCCCAGGACCGACAATGCGCTGCTGGGCGTCGTAGCGGTCGGCTATGAAATGAACAGCGCCGTGGCACGCGAGGTCAGCCAGGTCGCTGCCAGCCAGGTCGCCATCCTATGTGGTCAGACCGTGGTTGTGAGTACGCTGAATACCGGGCAAACCAGTGAACTGCATTCGCAGCTCACCAGCGATCCTCTGACCGCAGGTCCGACAGATTGGAAGCTGGGCAAGGAAAGCTTTGTAGTTTCCTCGCTGACCTTGGATCCTGACGAATCGCCGCGGGTGACCATCGTGGTCATGAAGTCCTACGACGAAGCCGCGGCATTCCTCAACCGTCTGCGGCAACTGCTGCTAGCGGTCGGGCTGGGGGCGGTCTTCGTCGGCAGCTTGCTGGTGTACATCATTGCCAGCACTTTCACCCGGCCGTTGGAAAAGCTGGTCGATGGCGTGAGTGCACTGGGTGGAGGCGATTTTCGCTACCCCGTAAACTCGCCGGGAGCGGGCGAGGTTGCTGAGCTGACCGAAGCTTTCTCTCGCATGCGCGACAGTCTCCATCTAGCCCAGCAGCGACTGCTGGCTGCCGAGCGCCTGGCGACCATCGGCAGAATGGCGAGTTCCATTTCGCACGATTTGCGCCATCCGCTTACCGCGGTTCTGGCGAACGCCGAGTTCCTGGCCGACGCCGAACTCAGTCCGCTGCAGCGGGAAGAGCTTTACCTGGAGATTCGCGTAGCCGTCAACCGGCTTACCGACCTGGTTGACTCGCTGCTGGAGTTGTCGCGGCCGGCTGAATCGCTGAACGTTATCGACACGCCGGTGGAGCGCACCATCAGCCGCGCCATTGAACTGGTGCGCGCTCATCGCCAATTTCACAAGATTGTGGTCAGCATTGAATCCTCGGGCCTGCACACTGCGCAATTCGATCCGCGAAAAATGGAGCGCGTCTTCTACAATTTGTTGCTCAACGGTTGTCAGGCGGCGCAAGTGTGCGGTGGTCACGTCGGCGTTACCGTGACTGACGGTAAAGGCAACCTCGACATTCGAATAAGCGACGACGGTCCCGGGGTAGAATCTTCCATCCGCGACAAATTGTTCCAACCGTTCGTCAGTCATGGCAAGGAAAACGGTACGGGGCTGGGCCTCACCATCGCGCAAAAGATCGTGCAGGACCATAACGGCAGCCTGGAACTGGAAAGCTCGATGCCGGGCCGCACGGTGATGCGGATGGTGTTGCCCCGGGTGTTGCAGAAAACGGTTGTGGCCCATGGCCGGCCCGCCGACGCTTCTCAACCTTTTCCTGCTTGAACGGAGGTTCGTCGCCAACTTCCCAGGGCCCGCGAGAACTAGGTACAGAGAGGTGCGACATGAAACGCTCACGCTATCTTCAACTCTTGCGCCCGGCGCTGATTGCGTGGCTCGCGATGACTTCTGGGCTTGGCTGTGCCGCGCAGACTCAGACCCAAGCGACAGCTTCATCCGAGGGTAACAGTACCAACGCCGCTCTGGGCGAGTTGCAAACCCAGGTGCGCGAATTGAAAGAGATGGTGCTGCAACTCCAGCAACAGACGGTTGCCAGCCGCACAGAAATCACGCATCTTCGTGAGGAACTGGAGACCCGTCGCAACGCCGGGGACGCAACTATCGTGGACGAGCAATCGCCCGCCTACACTTCTTCGACTACCGCACAATTAGCGCAACGCGTCGATCAACTCGAAGGCGATGAGCAACTGCTCGCCGGCAAAATCGACGATCAGTATCAGACCAAAGTGGAGAGCGCTTCGAAGTATCGGGTGCGTTTTTCCGGCATCGTGCTCTTCAATCTGTTTGGCAATAGCGGCTCGGTCGAGAATCAGGACGTACCCACTTGGGCAAATCCTCCTGATCCCATGGGTTCGACAGGTTCGGTGGGAGGCACGTTGCGCCAGTCGATTCTGGGATTTGAGGCTTTCGGTCCCGAAGTCATGGGAGCCCACACCAGCGCCAACGTTAATTTTGATTTCGGCGGCGGATTTCCTGGCACCAACGACGGCGTGGATTACGGTTTGGTGCGGTTGCGCACTGCTTCCATTCGTCTCGATTGGAAGAATACCTCCGTGATCGCCGGCCAGGATTCGTTGTTCCTGTCGCCTCAATCTCCGACCTCCTTTGCTTCGCTGATTGTTCCTGCACTTTCCTATGCCGGCAATCTCTGGTCTTGGACGCCGCAGTTGCGCGTAGAACACCGGTTTGCGCTCACCTCCGGTTCCACCGTGACCTTGCAAGGCGCTCTCCTGGATCCTTTGACCGGCGAGCCTCCTGCCGACGGTTATTACACCTGGTATCGAATTCCCGACGCCGGCGAAGACGCCCGGCAGCCGGCCTATGCTCTGCGCGTCGCTTATTCCCATCCCCTGTTTGGCCAAACCTTCACGCTGGGAGCAGGTGGCTATTACAGTCGCGAGAATTGGGGCTTTGACCGCATCGTCAACGGCTGGGCCGGAACCATGGACATCAACCTTCCCCTCAGCCGCCGCTTCGCCCTCAGTGCTGAATTTTATCGCGGAGCAGCGATTGGGGGTCTTGGCGCTGCTCTGGGTCGCAGTGTGGTTTCCGATGGCATGCTCTCCAATCCAGACACGTATGTAAATCCGATCAATGCTGTTGGCGGCTGGGCGCAACTGAAATTCCGGGCGACACCCAAGCTTGAATTCAACGGCGCGTTCGGACAAGACAGTCCTTTCGCCGCCGATATTCGCTACTTTGGCGACAATGCCCAGAGCGACAATCCGGCATATTTCACCGCCAATCGCGGAGCCTTCGGCAACGTCATCTACCGTCCGCGCTCGGACTTGCTGTTCTCCATGGAATACCGCCGTCTACGGACCTTCACCATTTACGACGAAAGCTATGATGCGGGACAGTTGAACCTGTCAGTGGGGGTACTGTTCTGAGGACGGAAGTATGAGTATTTGCAAACAAGCGGCCCGGCTGCTACTGATCGGTGCGTTCTTGATCGCTGGAGTGACGTGTTACGCCCAAGACACCATCGTTACTGGTCGGATTGAGCCTGAGGGCGCTGGGAAAACATCGTCGGCAAGTGCGAGCGTCGTCTGGCTTGTACCGGTGGGCGCCACCGATTCTTCGCCAGTCGCGCCCATGCATGCCACTCTGATCCAGAAGAACAAGGCTTTCGATCCTCATCTCCTGGTAGTCACGCGCGGCTCGTCCGTGGAGTTTCCGAATCACGATCCCTGGTTCCACAACGTGTTCTCATTGTTTAACGGAAAGCGCTTCGACCTGGGACTCTACGAGGCGGGCACCTCTCGGACGGTCCATTTCGACCGCGTGGGAATCTCCTACATCTTCTGCAACATTCATCCCGAGATGAGCGCCGTCATCGTTGTCCTGCCCAGCCCATACTTTGCCATTCCCAATAGGCAGGGCGAATTCTCTATCGCCGCGGTCCCGGCAGGTCGCTACGCACTTCACGTTTGGAATGAGAACGCCTTGCCGGCTACGCTGCAAGCACTCTCACGCGAAGTGCAGGTCAGCGATGCTTCGCATTCGTTGGGAACAATTCGGGTGCAGGTAACGATGGCCGCCTCGGTTCCACATAAGAACAAATACGGTCAGGACTACGAACCCCCTTCGCCGAATAATCCAGTCTACGTGCAGCCATAATCGTCGGGCCGGAAACAGAAATCTGCCCTTCAGCCCCCGAGCGGTGGGCCGGCTGCAATGCTTAGAACTTGAGTAGCAGATCCAAATCGGCAGCCTCTGCGAAAGCGCGGAAATCCCGATCACGCGTGAGAAGAGCAGTTCCCCCGTCAATGCAGCTTTGGGCGATCAGGGCGTCACCGAGTCGAGCTCTCCGGCGTTTGGCCAGCACTTTTGCGCGCAGCACCCCCGCACGCTGCCAGTAGCCCGCTCCTATCTCCACCATTGGTAGCTCCGATAGCAATTCAGATACATCTGAAGGCAACTTGGGATCGCTTAACAGTTCCGTAAGCACGGCGGGCACCATGAGTACCTGCCGATCACTCAGCGCCTGATCCAGCAACAGGACGTCCGCCCCGCCGCTTCCCTCCAGAAAAGCGATCCACGTGCTTGTATCGACCGCAATCATCGGTCAGCTTTCAACTCCGCCGAGGTGCGGCTAAAGCGGACTTTGCCCCGCATCTGGCGCAGTCGAGCATAGGCCTGGGAGGCAGCCACCAACTGCAGTCCAGTACGAACCGTCTGAGTGATTCCAGTACCGCTAGCCTTCTGCGCCCTGTCCAGAAGTTCAGCAGGGATGTCGACCGTGATTTTTCGCCCTGCTGGCATAATCTCCTCAAGGTACCATACGCAATACCAGTATTCAATATGGTATCGCAGACGTTCGACCTCCATCACGCCCTATCCCTTTACCGATCACACATTCAAGTTGTCCCGGCACGATACAATTCCTGCGGTTGTGAAACTGCCAGGAGATCACTCGGATGGCTCAGGTTGAAACGGAACTGGAAACCAAATCTCTGCCCGCCAACGCCTATCAGCCGCTGAAAGAGGGTGAGCTCTATGTGCCGCTGGTGCCCGCCAGCGCCAGCGTGCCGGAAGTCACCTGGCGTGCGCTGTTCTGGGGCACGTTGCTGTGCATCATTTTCAGCGTAGCTTCGGCCTACTCCGCCTTGAAGGTTGGTCAGGGAATGGAGGCGGCGATTCCCATCTCCATCCTCGCTATCGGGCTGGCGCGCGTGTATCGTCGCCGCTCCACGGTGCTGGAAAACGTTATCCTGACCGGCATTGGCGCGGCATCCGGCAGCGTGGTGGCTGGCGCCGTCTTCACTTTGCCGGCTCTCTACATCCTCCACCTTGACCCGCATCCCCTGCAGACTGTCTTCATCTGCCTGGCCGGTGGCTGCCTGGGCGTTCTCTTTCTGATTCCTCTGCGCCGCTATTTCGTGCAAGAGCAACACGGCAAGCTGCCCTTTCCCGAAGCTACGGCCATCACCGAAGTGCTGGTCACCGGCGAAAAAGGCGGCTCCCAGGCCAAGCTATTGATCCAGGCCACCATCATTGCCGCGGTTTACGATTTCTTCGTCACCACCTTCCATGTCTGGAAGGAGTATCTGAACTTCCAGTTTGTGCCCCTCATGCGAACCCTGGTGGATCGCGATCGCATGGTCTTCAACTTCGACGCCATCGGCTTCATTCTCGGCCTCGGCTACATCATGGGGTTGCGCATCGCGATGATCTTTTGCGCCGGCGGCGTGCTGGTCAACTTCGTGCTGGTCCCCATGATCTGGTTCTTCGGCAGTCACATGGGCAATATCGCCGTCTATCCCGCCAGCGTTCCTATCTCGCACATGACGGCCGCTGACATTTACCGCAACTATGTGCGCTTTATCGGCGTCGGGGCCATCGCCGCTGCCGGCCTCGTCGGCATCCTTAAATCACTGCGGGTAGTGGCAGGATCGTTCGGCATCGCGCTGCACGCCTTCCGCCACGGCGAAGCCCCGCATACGGAGCGCACCGATCGCGACATTCCGATCATGGGCATCCTGCTGGGCGTCATCGTGAGCGCCATTGCCGTGGCCGTCTTCTTTGGACAACTGCATGTCACCTGGGCCGTGCTGGCGATGGGCTTGGTGTTGACGCTGCTATTCTCCTTCTTCTTCACCACGGTGGCCGCTAACGCCATCGCCGCCACGGCCAACAATCCGGCCTCGGGCATGACCCTGCTAACCGTGATTGTCTCGGCGGTAGTGCTGCTGAAGTTTGGTCTCTCCGGTACGACCGGCATGTTCTTCGTGATGGCCCTGGCCGGCATGGTGTGCGTCGCTCTCTGCGTCTCCGGACAATTCATTACCGACCTCAAGGCGGGCTATTGGATTGGCTCCACGCCCTCGGCGCAGGAGAAGGTGAAGTTCATTGGGGTGATCGCCGCAGCGATCACGGCCGGCTTGACCATCGTCCTGCTGGCCAAGGCGTTTCAGTTCGGCGAGGCTGCTCCCGGCGACATGCGCCAGGTGCTGGTCGCGCCGCAGGCTTCCGCCCTCAAGGCTGTCGTCGAAGGATTCATGAGCGGCCAGCCCGTCGCCTACATCTTGTTTGGAATTGGCGCCATGGTCACCGTGGTGCTGGAGATGCTTGGCCTGTCTTCCATGGTCTTTGCCCTGGGCATTTATCTCCCGCTGCAATTGACCACGCCCATCCTGGCCGGCGGCTTCCTCTCGCATCTGGTGAACAAGCGCGCCGATAAGACGGCCGGCGAACGCGGCCGCAGCATACGCGAGCGCGGTGTTATCGTCGCCGGCGGACTGATGGCTGGCGGCGCGCTGGGCGGCGTGTTTGGCGCCGGGCTGCGTCTGCTGCCAAAATATCGGGAGGATATGATACAGACTCCGTTTTATAACAGCGAACCAATATCGCAGACGATTTCCGCAATCCTGTTCGTGGGTCTCTGTCTGTATATCTGGTTCAGTTCGGTGAGAGGAAAAGAGGTAGCGTAAGGTTGGCCACCTTTCGGTACGACGGGATAAACGAAAGAAAACGGTGGATGACCGGTGTCCACGGCTGGTGCCGCACAAGTAGCTTTGTGTCAGGGCACGACTTCAGTCGTGCCGACGGAGGTTGGTTTATAAGTCCTGAGCCGGCTTCAGCCGGCGTCAGATCGTGCCGCCGGCTGAGCCGGCTCGGAAAAACAAGAAACGCTAATCGGCACGACTGAAGTCGTGCCCTGACACAAAGCTCGATTCGCAAAAGGGGGTTTCGTAATGGATGCCGTAGGACGCTATGTTGCTGATGCAGTTTTAGGGATTGATACGCTGTGGGGTGGAGACGTGATGTGCCCCTCGGGAACCGGCCGCTTCATTGCCGACTCATGGTATTCCGATGAGCCGCTGCCGGCGGCTTACACCGTGGCTTCCGCCGCAAAGGTGCGCGAGACCGGCGGCGTCGCCGGGAAAACGGTCGATCGGGCCGCGGTCGAAGCCTACTTGAAGCAAGTTGACTTGCCCGCAGCGATTGCCGGCGTGCGCAAAGAGGGTAGCGCGATTGGTGGATTGCGCGGCCACTATCTGGTTTCCCTGGCCGATTGCCTTCTGACAATGTGGGACCTTGCGCAGGAAATCCTGGGCAACGGCCCGAAGGTTCCGTACGAGCGCAGTGTCGAATCGTCGACCGGACGGCCACCCGAGCCCTCCAAGCCGGAAGCCAAGCACGACCGTGTCGCCGAGCTGCTGAATCGCGCCGGATATCCCACCTCCCACAATGGGGGACTGCTCGGCGCTGTGGACGCCTGGCGCCGCGAGCGCGTCGCACCTATGGGATCGGTGAAAGCGCTAGGAGCGGCGGTGATCGCCTACTTCGATAATTTGAGCGCCGCGAATGTTCTGCCCCATTTGCCCAAAGAGCTGGCGGCGATTCCGCGCGCCAACATCGACTTCCTGCCCATCAAGGACGCCTGGTTTTCCGGCTCGATGAACTATCTGGGCCGCGCCCGCAATGCCGATGGCTCGCCCAAGTACGAGGCCAGCTACGAGATCAACGCTTCACTGCAAATTAGCTTCCCTGAATTTCAGCAGCTGGTCAGCCACGAAGTCGTCCCCGGACATGTCACGACATTCGCCTATCTGCAAAATCTCTACGTGCGCGGCAAAGCCGGCTTCGAAGCCACCGTGCTGACCATGAACACGCGCGCCGCAACGCTGTTCGAGGGCTTGGCCAACAACGCGATCCTGATGGCCCACGGTGTTACCGAGATCGATCAGTTGCCCGACGAAGACATGCAAATCGGCGTGCTGCTGGCGCTGTTGCAGGACGATGCGAAGAACCAGTCGTCGTATCTCACCTGGGGTGAGGGCAAGCCGCAAGCCGAAATCGCCAGGATCCTGCGCAACGATTTCCTGGTGAGCGAGGAGCGAGCTGACAAGTTGTCGGGTGCATGGGGACGGCATCCGCTGCTGGGGAGGATGTATCTGCCGGCCTATCGTGCAGGGACGGAAAAGGTCGCCGCCCTGCGACGGTCTTTCCCGCCCGATCGCGTGCTGCCCGCAATTTACGGCTGTTATGGGATGGTGGATATCATGACGGTCGACGAGGCGCTGAAGACGGCATAAGGCAAGCGTTCTACGAATGCGGGCGAGGACGGGAAGGGCTGTACTCTGGCGCTGCGTTCGCTCGGCGAACCCCAAGCCAATTCATAGCCGGTTTTATCAGGGCACGTCTTTAGAGGCTGCGGAAAAAGTCGGGTTCGACATGTTTTGAAGGGGCGCAGCTTTAGCTGCGCCGTCACAGTCCATTATTTTTGTCATCCCGAACCGGCTTCAGCCGGTGAGGGATCTGCTCTTGAGACTTTTCCCGCAGCCTGTTTAGTTAGAGGTGCCGCCAACATGAGGAGGGCTTCAACGCCTGAGTGAACAATCGCGGGGGCTGAAGCCCTCGTCTGTTGATCCCGGTTCGGCGCGACTGAAGTGTCTGCGTGAGAACCTCTGTCGTCCCTACAGGACTAGGATCAATTTCCCACCTGACCCAGGACTATGCCTGCGGCTTCGTCCTGGGCTGAACTGAGTCGTCCTTACGGACGGGATTTTTGGCTGATATATTCCACTCGCAAATCCAAAATTTAATTCTCACGCAGACACTGAAGTCGTGCCCTCATACAAACCAAGCTGAGGATTGTTTATCCTACCGTCTGCGCCACTTCCACCGGCTCCAAATGTGCGGTGAAGTGCCGCAGGAAGGGAGCTTCGTAGGTCAGCCGCATTCCCTGAATTTGCTCCCGGCGTCTCCACACCGCGAGAATCACCTCGATCACATAATCAATGTGGCTTTGCGTGTAAACCCGGCGTGGAATTGCCAGCCGCACCAGGTCCATCTTGGCCGCCGCTCCGAACATCAGCGTCCCGATTTCGACGGAGCGAATGCCGCCCTCCAGATACAGCTCCGTTGCCAGAGCGACGCCGGGAAACTCGTCGAGCGGAATGTGCGGCAGGAACGCACGCGAGTCGAGATAGATGGCATGACCACCCGGCGGTTGCACGATGGGCACGCCTTGCTCGGTGAGATGATTGCCGAGATACGCAGTTGAAGCGATGCGATAGCGCAGGTAGTCCTCTTCCAGCGATTCCTGCACGCCCACGGCGATGGCCTCCAGGTCGCGTCCGGCGAGCCCCCCGTATGTGGGATATCCTTCGGTCAGAATCAGCAGGTCTTTCTCTTGCCCGGCAAGCACTGCGTTGTTCGTGCAAAGAAATCCGCCGATGTTCGCCATGCCATCTTTCTTCGCCGACATGGTGCAGCCATCGCCCAGCGCGAACATCTGTTGCGCAATCTGCTTTGGAGTCTTTGACGCATAGCCATCTTCCCGTAGCTTGATGAAGTAAGCATTCTCGGCGAAGCGGCAAGCATCGAAGTACAGCGGAATTTCGTGCCGGCGGCACACTGCACTCACCGCCCTTGCGTTCTCCATCGAGACCGGCTGGCCGCCACCGGAGTTGTTGGTGATGGTCAACATCACCAGCGGAATCCGCTCGCGCCCTACGCGCGCGATCAGTTCTTCCAGAGCGGCGACATCCATATTGCCTTTGAACGGATGCCACGCCGCAGGCTGGCGCGCTTCGGCAATCGGCAGATCGACGGCTTCGGCCCCCACAAACTCAATGTTGGCGCGGGTGGTGTCGAAGTGCGTGTTATTCGGTACCACATCGCCCGGCTTGCACATCACGCTGAACAGAATGCGCTCGGCCGCGCGACCCTGATGCGTGGGGATCACATGCTGGTAGCCGAAGATGTCCTGTACGGAGTCGCGAAAATGGTCGAAGCTGCGGCTGCCGGCGTAGCTCTCATCGCCCAGCATGATGGCTGCCCATTGCCGCGTGGACATCGCGCCCGTACCCGAATCGGTGAGCAGGTCGATCAGTACATCGTCAGCCGGCAGCAGAAACAGGTTGTAATGCGCGGCCCGCAGCAGCGCCTCGCGCTCCTCCCGCGTGGTCCAGCGAATGGGTTCGATGCTCTTGATACGAAAGGGCTCGATGATCGTCTTGGTTAACATCGGCAGACTCCTCCGGCGTACCCTCCATCCTGGCTCTTTACGGCCACAAAACGCAGTGACTGGGGTCACAGTGCGGGAAAGCAGATTGATTGGGAGAAGGGGCTTAGCGGGAGAATTACGGTTTGAGGTTGGCGGCTCCGCGGGCCGCGCGATTGGCTAAGTCGTTGGCCTCGTGATTTCGTTCGCGCGAGATGTGAGCAATGGAGAAATCGACTGCCCGAGCCAGCTTGCGGCAAATCCAGTTGAGGGAATGCAGACGGGTGCTGCGGCAGGCGTACTCGCCGGTCATCTGTTTCACCACGACTTCGGAGTCCGAGTAGACGTGCAGGGTCTTGGCGTTGACCGCGACAGCGTGTTGCAGGGCCTCCAGCAGGGCAACGTATTCGGCGACGTTGTTGTCCTGATGTCCAATCCACTTGGCGATGCGGGTAGTCTCGCCGGCGCGATTTTCGATCACCACTCCAATACCGGCTGGCCCGGGATTGCCGTGCGAACCGCCGTCCACATAAGCTATGAGATCAGACATTGAACTCCTGGTAAACAAGATGCGGCACCGGATGCGGATTCGTCAAGCAAGAGTTCGTCCTCTCAAACCATACTCGACACCTGCTACAGTTCTGTGAAAAAGATGTGAATCTACCTTGGATATCCCCAAACCGCGTTCACCAAAGCAATTGAATTCTATCGCTTAGATAAAAAGATTCGCACAGAAAAATAAGTGCGGTTTGCACAAACCTTGGGCGTTGACAATTTTCAATCCTCGGTTAGGATCACATTCGTCGACGGCAGAAAAGGGAAGGCAACTAATCGCGGCCGACCTGAAGTACGCTGAGTGATCGGTTCAGCAGGGTGACCTGCGGCAACCGCCAGACCCGAAAAAACCGACTGCACTGCGAGGTGTCAGCCGGGGTCCGGAACCGCGAAAGCGGTGATCGCATCAAAGGCTGTGACGGTACATGCGTCCACGCCGGTAGCTCCCTCGCAGGAGTTGGCGGCTAGAGCATAACCAAAGTCACAGCCTTTCTATTTTCCCGCCCAACGATTTCCGCAACCAAACAGATTCCTCCTGCGTCAATGGCGCCAACGGTTATGCATAGCCCGACCGCGCGCGACTCCCATTATTGATTCCCAAAATAGACGCACGAGGGTCCATCCCGCGCAATTGGATTGCGCCCTGACTGTCTTTAATGAAAAATAGACAGTTCTCTAAAACATTTCCGATCAGCAGAAATTCCGTCAGTAAGGACATTGCTCCGGCTCGGCCATGCTCCCACAGAATTCGAGGAGTCTTAAATGGCAGCCAACTGTTCAACCCGGTGCCAAGGAGAGCGTGCTTACCTAAGGAGGGTTCAAAATGAGCTGCAGAGTCCGTTCGCTCGCGGCGTTCACGGGCATGATCGTGGCTATGTCGCTCTTGGCAGCGCTGATGGTGCAAGCTCAAACACCGGCAGGACCGAACCGTCCGGCGCAGGTGCCTGAGGAATATATCGTCACTCCGTTCGGCTACTTCCATCCGTCTTGTGTCGTCCAATTGGCAAAGGGCGAGGAACTGCTGGAACACGGACAGGCGATTCAAAAGGCCGATGGAACGATCTCCACCGTTCCGGTTTGCGAATATCCGCACTATACGGCACGCGGAGAGATGTTCCCGGCGGGATCAATGATCAACCCTCCAACCATCAGCCATAGTTGGATTATTTCTCAGAGCACCTCCACCACGTCGTACGGCGAGATTGTTGCAGACTGGAACGTCCCGTCCGCTCCGCAGTCCTACGACAGCCAGACGGTTTATTTCTTCCCCGGGTTAGAGGAAATCGTTAATGACGTCAGCATCCTTCAACCCGTGCTTGGCTGGAACGCCGATTTCAGACAGGCATGGGGAATTGCCAGCTGGAACTGTTGTCCGGTGGGCACGGCGGACGAAAGTTCGCCAGTCCGGGTGAACACTGGCGACCTTATTGTTGGTACGGTCAAGTCGACATGCGGTAGTGGCACGTACTCTTGTCCCACATGGAACATTACGACCCAGGACCAGTCCACTGGTGGGAGCACAATCCTGAGGAACACACCAAGCGAAGGACAGACATTTACTTGGGCGTTCGCCGCAGTCTTGGAAGTTTACAACCTTGTGCGATGCAGCGATTATCCGCCAAACAACTACCTCGCGTTCTCTCCAACTCTGTACGACTATAACTTCAACATTATCGAAAATCCAACTTGGGAACTGGACGACTGGGCCTTGGGTTTGACGCCGCAATGCTATTACGGCGGGGGGGGGCTACTCTCGTCAAACCCGGTAATTTTGTCGTTTGGCAGTTTCAACCTGACGGTTTCCACCACCGGTGACGGTGTAGTCATGAGCAACGATGGCTATATCAACTGTCCCGGCACCTGTACGCACACCTATGAGGCGACTGTGCAGACCTGGCTGAATGCCTATCCGGCACCGGGCTGGGGCTTCGCCGGCTGGGGCGGCGCCTGCACGGGTATAAATTGCAACCTTACCATGACACAAGACCTGTCGGTCACGGCTACGTTCGCTCCGATATACACTCTGACGGTAGCGCCCATCGGCCACGGGAGTGTGACCAGCACGGACGGAAACATCAACTGCCCCGGTAGGTGCAGCTATTCTTATCTCTCGAATACACCGGTGACGCTGAATGCCTCTCCGGCACCGGGCTGGAGCTTCAGCGGCTGGACCGGCACCTGTAACGGCATCTCCTGCAATCTGAACATGTCACAAGACCTGACTGTCACGGGTATCTTCGTTCAGAATGGCAGCGGGCTTCAGTTCACTCCGGTCGCGCCGTGCCGACTGCTGGACACGCGGCCAGACTACGGGGGTAGCGGCCCGCTTCAAGCTGGCACTTCAACGAATTTCGTCATCTCACAACTTGGCGGTTGCAACATTCCTACCACCGCCGCCGCTTATTCGCTGAATGTCACCGTGGTTCCGCAGGGCCCGCTGGCATACCTGACCATCTGGCCAAACGGAGAAGCCCGGCCCATAACCTCAACCTTGAACTCGGATGGGCGGATTAAGGCCAATGCCGCTATCGTGTCCCCCGGAGCTCAGGACGCGGTCCGGGTCCACGTCACCAACACCACCGATTTGGTATTGGACATTAACGGCTACTTCGAGCCGGCTACCGGCTCAACCTTAGCCTACTATCCGTTACCTCCCTGCCGGGTCGCCGACACCCGCCAGCCCAACGGTCCGCTGGGCGGTCCGCACCTACCGGCCAAGCAGGAGCGCGATTTCCCCATTCTGGATGCTTCTGCCTGCAATATTCCCAGCACAGCCCAGGCCTACTCGCTGAATTTCACGCTGGTGCCGCGTTCAGATTCCGTGGGAGTGTTTACCGCATGGAGTTACGGACAGCCGAAGCCTGTCTCTTCCACGTTGAATGCCCCCACCGGAACGGTGGTGGCCAACGCCGCGATCGTGTCTGCCGGCCCTGGCGGCGAAATTGCTACCTTAGCCAGCAATGACGCTGACCTGGTGATCGACATCAACGGCTACTTTGCCCCGGCCGGAGCGGGCGGGTTGTCGTTGTACCCCGTGGCGCCTTGCCGCGCGATCGACACGCGCCAGGGCAATGGCGCGTTCAGTTGGGTTCTCAGTCCACCAGTTAACGTCGCAGGCGGCGCGTGTGCTCCGCCCAGCACCGCGCAAGCCTACGTGTTCAATGCAACCGTGGTTCCGACAGGCAGCCTTGCCCATTTGAACTTATGGCCGGACACCGAAGGCCAGCCACTGGCCTCGACTCTGAATGCCGATGACGGGGCGATCACCTCAAATATGGCCATCGTCGGCAACATTGATGGAAAGACTGACGCCTATGCCTTAGGCACAACCCAACTAATTCTGGACATCGCCAGCTACTTCGCGCCGTAGCGGGCTGACATTGGTTAATCGATACCAGGCCGTTTGCATGGGCAAGCGGCCAGGCCGTTTTCCCCACGACCCTCCACTACGAAATCTGCCGCAGGACCGAACGGTCCTCAATCAGAATGCATCCCGAGCGATCGGCGAAGGCGAAGTTTTCCCTGGCTCCTGGATCTTGCATCAGGGCCTGCCGATATTTCTCGTAGTCGGCGAGACTGGGAAAATTGATTAGCGCATAGGCCGAGTTGGTAGCGCCCGCCATCTTTGTGGGCAGGAAGTATCCCAGCAACTGGCCGCCGCAGCGGCGGATGGGTTCTGGCCAGTTGCGAGCATACTGCTCGAAGTCACCATGCTTTTGAGGGTCGATCGTGTAATGAATGCAAATTGTGATCACAAATTTATCTCCCGTTCAGGTGGACTGGTCGTTCCGTGTAAAGGCTCCGTCTGATCCCGGCCTTATCCAACTGAGAATGTGATTTGTCCTGCTCGGCTGAAGCTCAAGATAGAAGAGAAACAGGGAAGCATGTTTCAGCACACACTGAATCATGGTCGGCGGACAGCGAGCCGGGATTCTACAGGCGGCAAGTTAAGCAAGCGCGACAACTGCTGCCGCCCAGATTGAGATACGTGAACTGTACGGCTGTGCTGGTCGCGCGTTATCCAGCGAAGCTCCATAAATCTCTCGCAAATCGCTGCCCCCAGGGCGCCCGCCACGTGGTCCCGCCGTTCTGTCCAGTCCAGACAGCGCTTGGCAAAGCCACGTCGCAAACGCCGTAGCGCAGGGGCATCGATGTTCCACTGGCGGAAGAAGAGTTCGCCGCGCGGCGTGAGGTCATAGTTCCGCTGGCCATCTGCCACCATCAGCCCATTGCGTTCCAATGCCGCGGTTAGTTCCACCGCCAACTCCCCAGCGAGATGGTCATAGCAGGTGCGGGCATAATACAGCGCCTGGTCGGCACGTGTAGGTTTGTACTTCTGCGCGGTGGAGATAACGCCGAGAGCCTCGATCACATGGGCCACTTCCGGTTTGGAGATCCGATAATAGCGATGCCGCCCCTGCTGCAAGACTTTGAGGAAACCGCCGTCCACCAGTTGCGCCAGATGCATACTGGCCGATTGTGCGGAAACATTGGCGGTGCGTGCCAATTCTCCCGCCGGCGAGGATCGGCCATCCAGCAGAGAGGTCAGCATCGCAGCCCGAGCTGGATCGGCGATCAGCGCCGCGGTCGATGCGAGTGGGTATTTCGTATTCACCTCTGCAGGATAACCCGTAGGACTCGCTCATATTTAACGAAGAGATGAAATATGATTGTATTTGTCAGGCACGTCAATTTCTCGCAGCCAGACCCGGCGCCCCTGATTTGCTTCTAAGATAGTTATATGTTTTTCCGTGTGCGTCGGTTTTGTTTAATCCTGCTACTGCTTCTTCTGTCCACACTCGTTTATGCCGACACGGCAGCCTTTGACTTGCCCGGTCCGCGGATTGAGGTGCGCGTAAGCCGCTCCGGCAAGGAACTGTCTATCGCGCAGGTGCCTAATCTTCAGGAGGGCGACCGGCTATGGGTGCATCCCGATTTTCCTGAGACCCAGAGCGCTCACTATCTGTTGATCGTTGCGTTCCTACGCGGCTCAACCAACCCCCCGCCGGAAAACTGGTTCACCAAGATCGAAACCTGGAACAAGCATGTGCGCGAGGAAGGAACCATGGTCACCGTACCCAAGGGCGCAGAGCAGGTATTGCTCTTCCTGGCGCCGGAGACGGGAGGTGACTTCGGCACGCTGCGCACGGCGGTTCGCGGCAAGCCCGGAGCCTTCGTACGCGCCGCTGCTGACCTGAATGAAGCCAGCCTGGATCGCTCGCGACTGGAAGCCTATTTGTCGGCGGTCAAACAAGCGGCGGATAACGATCCCGACAAGTTGAAGGACACCTCGGCCCTGCTGGCGAGAAGCTTGAACATCAAGCTCGACAACGATTGCTTCAAGAAGCCGGTCGATGAACAGGCGGCGTGCCTGGTGCAGAAGTCGGATCAGCTGGTGCTGGACGACGCGCATAGCCAATCCATGGTGAACCAACTGGCCTCAGGCGCTGGGGCCGATCTGGTGGGACAGATCAGCGCGACTCCCATGGCCGGGGGTGGATTCTACAGCGCCTATGTGGGAGCGATCGTGGACGTGGTGCGGCTGACGACCACGTGGCACACTGCGGAATATCAGTACATTCCCGCGCTCGCCGTTCCCCACGAGGATCAGCTTAACTTGAAGATGAACACGCCGCCTTCCTTCCGCAATCCCAAGTCAGTGCTGGTGATTGGACTGCCGGCGGTGGAGGCGCCGAAGCTGCCACCGCTGAAGCCGGTGGATCCGAAGGGAGTCTATTGCCTGTCAAATTCGACACTGGTTTTGCCGGCGGAGGGCGCGCCTCTGGTCTTTTCCACCAAACTTGCATACGGCCTGGATCTGCATGTCTGGAGCAAATCCGGCAAATCGATGGATCTGCCGGCCAAGGCTGATGCGGCGCGCGGAGGTTTTGTAGTCGATACCGCGTCAGTCAAGGGTGACGATTTCAGTTCGGAGGCGAGTGGCACGCTGCGAGGACAGTGGGGCTTCGATGCATTCGAGGGTCCGACCTTCGCGCTGCGGGTTGCGTATTCGGCGAAGTGGACGGTCGTCTCCGCCGATCAAAGCGCTCTGGTCGTAGGCCGCGACGATACTTTGCATCTGCAGTCCGATGCCGCGGCATGCGTGCAAGACGTCACTGTCGAGGATCAGCAAGGAAAGAAGCTGAAGACGAGTTGGAAATTGGTGAATCCTGGGGAAGTGCAGATCGAGATGCCGTTGAAGGATGTGACGCCGGGAGCGCTCAAGCTGGAGGTAAAGCAGTTCGGCTTGGCCAAGCCCGATGACGTCGCCCTGCATAGCTATTCCGAGGCGGCCAAGTTGGACGAGTTGGTCATCGATGCCGGCGATCAGCAAGCGGTGCTGAAAGGCACTCGTTTGGACGAGGTGGCCAGCGTTGAGGCCGGCGGAGTGCATTTCACTACCGGGGCCCTCACGCGCGCGGGCGACGAAGATGATCTGAGCTTGCAGGCGGACAAGTCTTCCCAGCCTGAGTTGCGACACGGCGAGAAGATAACCGCGCAGGTGAAGTTGAAAGATGGCCGCGTGCTGGATTTGGCCGGCACCGTGCGGGCGCCGCGGCCCAAGGTGACGCTGCTCAGCAAAGTAATCCAGCCGAACGCTACGGCTGCGTCGTCGCCGATTCAGTTAGACGGTCAGGACGAGTTGCCGCAGAATGCGACGCTTTCGTTTTCCCTGAAGGCGCAAGCGCCGGCGGCGTTCTCCCATGACGAGACCATCGAGGTCGCTACTGCCGATGACTCCGTACATGTGTTGTTAAGTGTTGCCGATGGGACTCTGGCTTTGCAGGATGCGCAAACCGTAGTCGCGGTGCTCGACCCGCTGAAGGATCTTGGCTCGTCAGCCTTCGGCCCGCTGCGCTTTCGGCCAATCGCGGCCAATGGCGAGAAGGGCGACTGGCAACCGCTGGTCAACCTGGTTCGGCTCCCCGAGGTGAAACAGATTCTCTGTCCCAGCAATCCCGACGATCCCTGTAGTTTGAGCGGCACTGCGCTTTATCTGCTGGACTCGGTATCGTCTGACCCGCAATTTGAGCAGAGCACGCCGGTTCCTGATGGATTTGCCGGGTCGTCGCTCAGCGTGCCTCGTCCCGACAATGGAGCGCTGTACGTCAAGCTGCGCGACAATCCTTCCGCCATCAACAAGCTGACCCTCACGCCGGTGACAGAGACTTCGGAGCAGGCACAACAATAGGAGAAGCTGGGATTGCGCGCGGCGGTTCTGTGGCGAGGTTCGACATCGCGCCAGGAACGGGTTCCACGCATAGGTTTGAAATCCCGACCGGAGCCGCCCCGCACACATTTGTCGTCCCGACTGGAACCGCTGTGGGACATTCGTCATCCCGACCGGACCGTTGCACATACATTTTGTCATCCCGACCGGAGCGAAGACGGGGTCCCCGCCAAGCGCCGCTGGTGCGCTTGGTGGGGTGTTGGAGCGGAGGGATCTGCGGTTTCGATGCTTCACGGCATCGTCTTACCTTTGGTTATTGTCCGCACCCCGGCACCGTCGGATTCGGCATGGTCGCCGGCAACGGCTGCAGGCTTTGTCCGCTGAGCTGAGTATTTATCGCTGGCAGATCCTGTTTGATCAGCGCGGACCATTGTTGTGCGACCTTGGTCAGGTCCTGACAATAGTCGTGATACGCGGTGCGCATCGCATCCGTGGGCGCTGCGTCAGCCATGTTCACTGTCTCCGACAGGTA
Source organism: Candidatus Korobacteraceae bacterium (assembly GCA_049695855.1). Lineage (GTDB taxonomy): Bacteria > Acidobacteriota > Terriglobia > Terriglobales > Acidobacteriaceae > Bog-257. The sequence continues at coordinate 70,385 of JBAVSY010000016.1, forward strand.
AGCAAGTTCGGAATTCATCAGGGTAAAAGTAGGCTTCGGCTTGCCCCCGCCGGGGTATCCGCGCTGTTGCTCGCCCTGAATCTTCAGCGCTTTCGCATTGAAGTCCTTTACCGCTTGCAATGCCGCAGCGGCTTGACCGTTTTTCTCCAATTCGGCTTGGCGCGCCGCCGATTCCGTAAGCAGTTTGGCGGCATTCTCGTGGAAGTCGTAGCTCAGAGAAATCAGGCCATCGATCTGCTTCGCGAAATCGAGCTGTTGCTGCAAAGCCGCCTGGCTTATCTTCACCCGAGGATCCATCTCCACCGTCAACGGCTGTTTGTAGGTCTTGCCATCGACGGTCAATTGCACCTCGTATTTACCCGGCAGCACGAACGGCCCTTGCGGCTCGGCGTGGGTTTGCTCGTAGAGCGCGCCAATTGGATAAGTGTGGCGAATCGCATCCGGCGCCGGATAGCGTAGGTCCCACACATAGCGATTCATGCCTGCATTCTTGGGCAAAGGCGTCGGATGATAGAGCCAGTAGTTCGGAACCTCCGGCGGCAGCTCTTCCCGTATCGCCTCGGGTTTGCTGGAAAGCTCACGCACCAGTTGCCCAGCCTGATCGTAGATCGCGACGCTAACATCGTTCGCCGGGGCCGTCTTGAAGTAGTAATCCAGAATCGCTCCCGTCGGCGGATTGTCGCCCGCGGGCATTTCCGGCGGCAGCGGCGTGTCCTGGTTCTGATCGTTGCGCAAGCGAATTGCGGTCGCCGGCTGATAGAGATGCACCTTCGACTTCGCGACCTGTTCATTGATCTGCCGCAGCGGCGTCAGATCGTCGAGGATCCAGAAGGCACGCCCATAGGTTGCCGCGACCAGATCGTCGCCATGTACCACCATGTCGCGTACCGAAACCGTCGGCAGGTTGAGCTGTAGAGTGCCCCACTGATCGCCGTCGCCAAACGAAACGAAGGCGCCCGTCTCGGTGCCGGCATACAGCAGCCCTTTCCGCACGGGATCTTCGCGCACGACTTTGACAAAGCTGAAATCGGGAATACCGGTAACCACCTCTTGCCAAGTCTTGCCGAAGTCGCGCGTGCGGTAAATGTGCGGACGAAAATCGTTTCCCTGATGATTGTCGACAGAAACGTAGGCAGTCCCCGCATCGAAATGCGACGCTTCCACCATGGTCACTTCAGAAAACTTCTGTAGTCCGGGCGGCGAAACGTTTCGCCAGTTCGCGCCATTGTCCGTGGTGACCTGAACCAGGCCGTTATTCGTGCCCACCCAGATCAGTCCGCGTTGCAGCGCGGAAGGCGAAATGGTGGTGATCGCGCGGCGGTCCGGCGGCCGCATGGTCTCTTCTTCTTCCTTGGTCTTCGGCTTCTTGCTCTCGGCTTCCTTAGTCTTGGCCTCTTCGCTCTTATTCGCTTCCGGCTTATTCTGTTCCTCGGCCTGGGGCGGTGGCGCCGGCTCACCCGGACGATTCGTCAGGTCCGGACTAATCGCCTTCCAGGTCTCACCCTCATCGCTGGTCTGAAGGAGAAACTGCGTACCCTCGTACAGAATGTGCGAATCCTGCGGCGAGAAAGCCAGCGGAGGATTGGTCGCGGTGCGGTAATCGCCGTCCCGGCTCACATTGGGCGAGACGGCCTTCACTTGCCGATTGGTGCGATCGATGCGCCACAACCCGCGATTTTCGCCCCCGGCATAAACAATGTTGGGATTGGTGGGATCGGGGAGGATGTAGCCGAATTCATAAGCGGGAAAAGGATCCCAATCGAGAAACGTGATGGCGCCATAGTCGCCGCGGCTAAGGGTCGCGACCGATCCACTGTCCTGCTGCGTGCCATACACCCAGTAGGGAAAACGATTGTCGGTGGAGACGTGGTAGATCTGGCCGGTCGGCTGGTTGTACCAGGAAGTCCAGGTCTTGCCACCGTCCATGCTGATGGTCGCCCCCTGATCGCTGCCCATGATCATGTAGTCGGAATTCGTGGGGTCGATCCACAACGCGTGATTGTCATCGCCGCCGGGCGCGCCTTTATAAGCTTCAAACGTGACGCCGCCATCGGTGGAACGGTAGAGCGAAGTCTGCGCCACAAAAACGATGTCCTGATTTCGAGGATCGAGAAAGACCTTGCTGAAATAGCCATTGCCTTGGATGCGCACGTCGTCGGTGATGCGCTTCCAGGTTGTTCCGCCGTCATCGGAACGATATAAGCCGCCTTCCTTTCGCTCTGAAACAATCGCGTAGATGCGTTGGCCATTGCCAGCTACCACCACGCCAATGCGGCCCAGGTGCGCGTTCGCCAGTTGCGGGATCTTGACCTCGGTCCAGGTATCGCCGCCGTCGATGGTCTTATAAATTCCCGCGCCACCCGTGCCCATCAATCCGGCGAAGGGCGTGTCAGGATTCACGTAGTGATACCACAGAGCGGCGAATCCGATCTTCGGATTATCCGGAGCGAAGGCGACATCGATGGCGCCGGTCTTGTCATCCTTGTAAAGAACCTTGCGCCAGGTCTTGCCACCGTCGGTGGTCTTGAACACGCCACGCTCGGCGTTGGGTGCGAAAGTGTGCCCCAGGGCCGCCACCAGGACGACATCAGGATTTTTGGGATCGACCCAGATTGCGCCGATGTGCCGCGAGTCTTCCAGTCCGATGTGTTGCCAGGTCTCGCCAGCATCAGTGGACTTCCACATGCCATCGCCCTGATTTACCGCGCCGCCCACGTTGCTGACATCGCCCGTACCGATGTAAACCACGTTCGGATTGGAAGGCGCCACAGCGATCGCGCCAATCGACGCCACCTTCTGCTTATCGAAGATTGGCTTCCACACCATGCCACCGTCGGTCGTCTTCCAGGCTCCCCCACCGGCCGTTCCAATGTAATAAATCGCCGGCTGGCCCGGGATGCCGGTCACTCCGGTCACGCGTCCCGCGCGGAAAGGACCGATCTGCCGCCACCGCATGCCCGAGTAAAGCGAGGGATCATATTGCTGCGCCAGCACGAACTGCGGCAGCAGCAGACTGACGAGGAGGAAGAGTGTGATGGCGGGAAGCGGTGCAGCGAATCGGCGGAAGTGCTTGGCTATTTCAGATGGCACTAGAGAGTGCCTGGCGAACATCATTCCCACAACCTCCAAATGGAAAAGCTTACACCACCGCATCCCGACTGTGAAAAACCCGGTATGGATTTCGATCATCGTTCAACCAAACAGCCCTACGGATTTGCCGCTGGCGGGGCAGGCTGAACTCCACAAACTCCCTGACTGATCCACTTTTGCTTTCCCTTGTGATCCACGGTGAGGATGGTAACGGGCGGCCCAACGCTATCGGGATGGGCCGCAATCTCCAGGTCGACCAGCTTGCGCGCCAGTGCGACCGTATCCATGTGCGCCCAGTTGGGAGTGGCTTTCAGGTAGGCGGCAATGTGGTCGGTGACGCCGGCGAAAAAGCCCGCCGCGCCGGTTCCCGTAATGTCATGGGAAACCGGGGTAACGCTGCCATCGCTGGCAACCTTGAATCCCCGCGCGTAGGCGACCGGTTTCCCGTGCTCCGTTCCTACAAACACCACGAACGAAAACTCGCCGCCATTCTTGCTGAAGGCGTCGTTGTAGAACTGCGGTTCCTTGTCGTGCAGATACTGGGCGATAGAGGTGACAGGATCATTTGCAATCTCGAGAAATGCGTTGGCCTGGTCTTTCAGAGTTCCCTGCACCTGGCATGCTTCCTCGCCGAGATCTTGCAAATGGAAATAGGGATCAGGTTTATCGAGAAAGCCGGCCATGGCAAAAGCGCAGCCGGGCGTCACGATGAGCTTGCATTCCTGATTCGTGGTTTTTGCATAGTAGCGGCCGATCAGGCTATCGGCGGCGAGGACGACTCGATGATGGCGCTTGTCGATGAGAGCGACCACGGTCGTCGCCGATGCTGGGACGGATAGCAGTAGGCAGGCAATCGCAGTCAAGGCAGACATCAGCAGTGCGCTTACGAAGCAGCGTCTTATTGTCACGGATGATCTCCGGGGAAGTGAATTGGTGAAGGACGACCGCCAACTGCTCATAACCGGCATTACCTATCGTAATGAGAATCGCTGATCTTGGAAAATCCAGAGAGGGGCTTGATGGAGTTAAGCGCCTGAGATGCGCTGTCGAGGCGAGCAGAAAGAAGAACCGAGCGCAAAAGTCTCCAGGCTACAATTCCTAAGCGTTGTCAAAAGTCTTTGTGGAACCGGCCGTCGATGCCGAAGCCGCCATTCTGATCGCGTACTCCGCTTACCGACCACTTGGGGCTGAGGTGATATTGCACTTGCACCTGGGTGTTCGCGGTCGCGGTCACATCGGTAGAAAATGTTACGAACAGATTGCTGGTGACACGTTGTTGAATGGTGACCACCGCGCCTGGAGGCTGGTTCCCCGTCTGCTGCAATTGCGGATCAACCGAGAGTTGCGAGATGCCCACAGCTTTTTGCACGCGATCTGTAATCTGGCTGCTGACCTGCGACGCGACCACTCCTTCGGCGCCAAGGGCGTTGGACTGCGAGGGCGAGGCGTTGGCCGCCTCCTCGGTAGTGCCGAAAGCCAGCAGGTGAATAATATCTGCCGGCGGCAGCGAGGGATCGGATGTGTACTCGGTGTGCAGCTTGTCCAACGGCCCCTGGAATCTCATCGCGACATTGTATTGCTGCACCGTGGTGTTGACTTGCAGGTTGACCACCGGCGTCGTCTCAACCGCATTTACAAAGGCGATCGTGCCTCCCTGAACCAGGTAGCGGTTTCCCAGGAAGATCAGATCTCCGCCCGTCAGATTGGCTCGTCCCACGATTACTGGATTGTTTGCCGTCCCGATCACGCGCAGGTTGGCATTGCCTTCAATGCTGACCTGTTGAGTAGTCGCCCTCAACTCGGAAGCCGAGTGTACGGCGATGTTGAGCTTGAGATTGTCCGCGAAGCCTTGGGTGGGTGGTGGAGTCGACACTCCACTGAACTGCGCGATGAATTTTGAAAGATCGAAATCGGGCGTGAAGGAAACGCTGTTAACGTTGACCTGACCTTGCAGCATCGCGGCATCCAGATTTCCGGTCATAACAAGATTGAGGCCGAGCCCAGTCCGCACCGTCGGTGGGTACAAGAGCCGCATGTCGTTACCTTTCAGACCTACATAAAACTGCACCGCCGGGCGATATGTCACGCCGCCCGACGCGGTGACCGTGCCTCCGCCAACCTGCCCGGTGAACTGCGAAATGTCAATGCGATCACGATGCAAGGTCAGCACTCCATTGCCGTTGGAGAGACCGACGGGAGTATCAGCCGTCGAGAACTTGGCGTTCACGATGCGAATCTGGCCTTCAACATCTTCCTTGGCAGGCTGTCCGGCTGCATGGATATCGAACTGGAGCTGTCCTCCGCTGGTGACATCGGGGTCGAACATCTGCGCCAGCGTGAGATCGACCGTTCCGACCACGGCGAGAGTTGAAGGGGCGTTGCTGTTCAGGGGCATCCGTCCCTGGAAATGCACATCAGTAGCGGTGCCTTTGATCTCGCCCGGTTGAAGGTCAAGCACGCCGTTCGCGTAATCGACACGAATCGGAGTAACTGCTCCGATCTGCACATTTACCGGAACGCCGCTCGCCGGTGACGTGCTGCGATAGTTCACTGCCAGGGTGGGAACGTTGAGATGCGCTTCCAGCAAAGCTTTGTTCTTCAGCGGACCGCGCAAGCTGGCATGAATTTCAGTTTGACCGCTGATGTTCGCCGCCTGGGCCGGTGCGTAGGTTGCCAGCAAGGGCTGCAACGGAATGACTGGCGTGTCGAGCTTGGCGTCGGCGTAGTAGTCGCCGGTCAGTGCTACCTTGCCCTGAGCTTGTAAAGGTGTGTTTGACACCGCCGATTTCAGCGTGAAATTTGCTTCATGATTAGCGACATTTCCCTGGAAGTTGATGTTCTTGATCTGTTGCTGCTGCACACTCAATTGCGGAATGGTCAGCGAAGCTTGCCCCTGCGGATTTTGTAAAGTGCCGCGGCCGCTGGCGCTGAGGTTCATAATTCCGCTCAACTGCAGGTTACGATCACGTAGTGTCTTGATCCGCTCCAGATGAATATTCGTGGCGCGTAATTGCGCGTCGTAACCCTGCTGCCTGGGAGCGTAGGTGACCTCGCCTTGGGCTGAGCCGGCCGCGCTTTGAACCCGTAAATTCACATGAACCGAGTTTCCCGTTCCCTGAAAGCGAACGTCTGCCAACTGGATCGGTTCGCCGGAGATCGTCGCGTTATGAAGATTGATGTCTCCCTGTCCGATAGGATTGAGCTGCGTGCCGTGCGCTGTGACATTGGCGTTGAGTGTCCCCGAAACCGGGAGGCTGGCATTCGCAACGCGCGAGAGTTCCGCCACAGACAGCTGTGAGGCATTGAGCTTTACCGTGAAGGGACTCGACGGAGTGTAGGACCAGTCATGCAGTGCCGATTGCACGCTGAACATTGCCCGGCCTTGCCCGCCCAACTCGAGCACTCCGTTCTGCAAACTGATGAGCGACGGACTGGCTTGCACGCTGGTGCGCAGCAGGCGGAAAGCGCTACCGCGAAGTTTGACATTGTTGGCATTCAACTGGCCGGCAATTTGTGGCGAATTCAGAGATCCGCGAACTGTTCCGTTAAACGATGCCGTGCCATACAGGCCGAGCGGTTGCGCAGCGGATTTTCCTGCCGCCGGCCGGTTGAACACATCGGCCACGGTTTCGAGTTCGTGTAGGTCGTTGGATTGTATTTGCACTTGCAAGGCCGACCGTTGGCTCACTGTGCCATTCAGGTTGATCGATGTTTGCTGCGTGTGCACATAGCTTTGGTCGAGCTCGATTTCCTGCCTCGCGTTGGCGTAGCGAGCATGAACTACGGCGTTGACCGGAATTGTGTTGGCCGCTGTATTCTGGCGCGCGGGCGCAACGCTCGCATTAGCGGTCGCATCAAGATGTGCGACCAGGTCGTGCATGTTGCCGGCCCAGTTCGCGGTGGCATCGGCATTTCCACGTCCTGAAACCACCACGGTTCGCAGCGATGCCGAGTTGGCAAGCGTCTTCAGGTCAGCCAGAGAAACGCCGCGCAGGTTGGCCGAGACGTGGCCTTCCGACCTTCCCGACAAATCCCGGACAGTGGCCGTTCCGGTAAGTTCGCCGCCCAAAATTCGTGCGTGGACGTCTTTCACTTCAGCATTACCGTTGGCCAAGTCGTAGCTGGCCGCAAGGTTGCGAATGTCCGTCCGCAGGGATGGCGTTCGTACCTGCAACAACGAGCTCCGAATCGTCCCTTGAACCGTGGTTGTATCCAGTAGCGGCTTTCCCGCGCTGCTGACGTAGCTCGCAGTACCTTCGGAGAAGATCATTCCTGCAGGGAGCGATGCGTTCTTCAGCAGCGTGCGAAGCTGGGCGCCGTCGAGCGAGATTGCATATGTCGCGTGAACCGTAGGATTGCTGTAGTTCTCCAGCGAGGCGTCAAGCTTGATTTGCGATGAGCCGCTCTGCAACACTACATTACTCAGCTGCGTACGACTACGGCGCACATCAAATTGAGCCTGGAAATCGTGCTCCAGAGGAGCATAAGCCCCGTACTGCAAATGTCCGTCGCGATACGACACGCTGCCGAAATAGCGGCCATTGTCGACGTTGTCGTAGCTGGACTGAAACGTCAGATCGCGCAGGTCAGCCGCCAGCGTGTTTTTGCGATCGTTGTAGTACACCTCGCCGCGATCGAGCACAATATGCCGGATGGCGAGATCGAAAATATTCGTGCTGGAATTATTGCTGGTCTTCGGCGTCGGAAGATTACTCTGTCCCGCTTGATCGACGATGAGGTTCATAACGGGATGATCGACGGCGACGTTGTCCAGATTCCACTGCCTATGCAACACCGAAATGACACGGACGCCGAGACCGATATGATCCACCTGCAATAACGGCTGATTCGCGCCCGGGCCGGATCCATCCACCGTCAGTCCGTAGAGATCCAAACTGAGCGTAGCAGGATGAATCGCAAAATTCTGGAGCTGCACGCGGGTATTCAACGCATCGGCAGCCTTCTGCTGCGCCGTCCGAAGAATGTAATTGTGGAACGACGGGCTGTGCAGCAGCACGGCAATCCCAATGCCGGCAACAATAATAAGGAGCGCAACAATTCCCAGGATCCAGGCGGTAATCCGCTTCCACCGTCTGGGTGGACGCGACGGAACCAGCCGAGGTTTTTCCGGCGAATAGGGAGGAAGATTGAAATCGCGAGCAGCCATGTCAGAACGCCTGTCCCAGAGTTACGAATACCTGTGTTGCTGAGATTCCAGGAACTGGATTCAGGTTGCGACCGATGTCAACCCGGATCGGTCCCACGGGCGTTGCATAGCGAAAACCAATTCCCACCGAATTGCTGTACAGTTCCGTGAAGTCATGAAATCCGACGGTAGGGAAAACGTTTCCGCCATCGTAAAAGGTCACAATGCCAAGCCCTTTTTTGAGGAAGTCGAGCGGATAGCGCAGTTCGCTATTGATGATCAGGAGTTCGTTGCCTCCGTCGGGAACCGTGATTTGGGAGCATGTGGCCGGGTTTGAAGGATTGCCGCAGACCGGGATCACGCGTTGCGGGCCGGCTCCGTTGAGAGGAAATCCGCGCAACGTACTGCCGCCGCCGGAAAAGAATTCCTGGCTCAGCGGCACCACACTTCCAGCGTATCCCTGTTCCAGACCGATACGAAGACTGTTCGCCCAAATGATTCCTTTGCCGATGTTCTTGTAGTACGCATCCTGACTGAGATATTGCGCAAAGCTGAAATTCGATCCCAGCCACGCCGGATTGACTCCGATCTGATAGCTTTCGTAAAAGCCACGATGCGCATCGAGCACGTTGTCGCGGGTGTCGTGGATAAACGTTGCCGACAGCGTGGACAGATGCACATTCAGCTGGTCCGGTGGGACCAGGTCGGGAATCAGCAACTGGCTGATGCGCGTAACCTGAAAGTTGTAACGCAGAAAAAGATTGGTCGTCTTCTTGGCGTTCAGGGCTTTCTTGAATTGATAGCCGGCATTTCCCAGGCGCGCCGTGAAGATGGGATTCTCGGCATCGTGTTCGCCGGAAAGAATTGCGCTGCCGGTCCAACTGGATCCGCGAAAATAGGGGTCGGTGTAGGTTAAGGAGGCGCGCTGGTCCAGCCGGCCCGCAAAAGCGCTGAACGTAGCGGATTCGGCTCGTCCGCGCAGATTGCGCCGCGTGTACTCGAAGGTTCCGTCTGGTCCCCAGAAAGTCTTTTCACTGGTCACGAAGTTCTTCGGCAGTCCGACGGGAGGAATGCCGGGCACCGCGACCGTCCCGCTGGGGATGCTGCCACCGCGGTTCAGCACCTGGAAACCGAAGCCATACACGATGGAGTTTCGCTTGGCTTCATGGACCTTGACCACCACATCTTCCTGATGCTGATCGGTAATGGTTTCCTTGGGATCGACTTCAGCCCAATCGAAAATGCCCAGGCTGTAGAGATGCGATTCCGAGAGCAACATGCCATTTTCGCTGAGCGGTTCTCCCGGGCGAAGCCGAAGTTGCCGGTCGATCATCGATTGCCGGGTGTGCTGTCTGCCCACGGTGATGATTTCAGCGGTGGTGACCTGCGGCCCCTCGTCGATCTTGTAGACCACATCAAGGTGATGAGGGTCGTTAGGTACGGCCTTGGCAGTGGCACGAAACCCGGCGTTCAGGTACCCCAACGTCAGATAGCGCGCCAGAATTGCGTTTCTATCTTTAGTGATCAGCTCCTGCGAATACGGTTTTCCCGGACCGAGATTTAGACCATGCGGCGCGAATTGCGCCTCTGACAACGCGGTATTACCTTCGATGCGCAGATCCTGCACTACATCCAGCGGCCCTTCGGTAACTTCGAAGATGACGGCAATATCTCCGCCGCTTCGGTTGACACGCGACACCACCTCAGCTTTGCTGTATCCGGCGGCGCGATAGGTGTCTCGCAGATTTTTGACACTGGCTCGGACCAGTTCCTCGCTATATTTTCCGTGCGAAAGAAAATGCCCCTTGGTTACCGAGACATGAGATTGCAGCTCTTTCCCGCTGAAGCGGCGATTGCCCTGGAATGAGACTTGATCCACCTTGAAACGCCCATCCTTGTGGATGTCATAAGTAATCGATGTGCCGGCGGGATTCTTCTCTACGCTGACGTCAACCTTAGTGTCGAAATAACCCTTGGCTTGAAAGTAAGACAGAATATTGCGCTGACCTTCGGCGATGAGTTCGTCATTGACCGTACCCTCCTGATACATGGGCACCAGATTGTGCATGGTGCGGGTCCACAGATGGGCCCCGACGGTTCGAACTTTTACGATGTTGCCGCTGGTCACCTGGAAGGTGATGTCGGCGCGATTGGTATTGGCGTCGTAGTTCGCCGAAATCAGCTTCACGCTGGCGGCAAGATAATCCTGCTTGACCAAAGCCGCCTGCAGATGACGGGTCGCCCCTTGCAGCCGGTTATAGGAATACGTCATGCCAGGCTTGAGCGAGTCGCCGCGAATCCGCGCCATGACGGTGCGAAGTTCATGCTGCAAGTACTGCGTTTGTTGCGGTGTGGCACCGGCGATGTCGATCTTGCCAAATCGCGCGCGCACCCCTAGGTCGGTGTGGAAGACGATGGTGACCAGGCCATGCGCCGTGTCTGTCACGACCTCCGACCGCACTTCGGCCAGGAAATAACCCTGCTCGCGAAAGAAATGCACCAAAGCGTCATCAGCCTGCTGCACGTCGGTCGAAGAATAAGGTGCCTGAGACTGGTAGTTCGCGACTTGCAGGAGGCGGGAGTAAGAGAACTCCTTCACCGCTCCGGGGAATTCGTACATCGCCACATAGACCGCTGGTTGCAGGACGAATTCGACTCGAACGCCGTCGGCGGCCGGTTCGATGTCTAAGTGAGCGCCCTTGAATCCGCCGCGATCCCGGAGAGCTTTGATACTGCTATCGACATCGGTTTGCGTAAGCGGCTTGCCCGGTTGCACGGTAATCAGGTTCCGCACGCTGGCGAGGGTTACGCCGGGCTGGCCTGCCACGTCAACCGACGAAACCGTTTGCCCAAGGTAAAGCGAAAGAGTCTGGGTGGCCGCCTGCTGTGCGGGAGCGGACGCCGGCAGTAAAACCAATGCCACCAGCATTGCGGCGAGACAACTCACCGAACCAGAAGACAGTCCAGCGGCAAGTCGGGCAGTCGCACTTTTGATCATCAGGCACCGGGCAGGCGTTCCAAAGGTAAGATGCAAATTCTTGCGTCGCTGGAACCCTGCCTCGGAGACGCCTTCAGACGACGAATGGCGGGCGCTGCCCTAACCGCCGTCACCAGTCGCGGCGATCAAACGGATCGGATCCGTTGACGCTCGGCGATTTCGAGCAGCAACCAACAGATTAGTTTTTCGGCAGGCAGGTAAATCGTCCAACTCATCACCACGAGAAGGCAGGAAGATGCTCCAGGGAAAGCATCTTGAAGCTCCTGCGTCGCCTACAAGCGTGTGAGCGGGAAGTCGGTGGGTCGCGCGCGCGTGCGGGTGATTATTGCCGTTACTTTAAGAATGACTATTTACACAGACCTGCTCAGGTGGGCAGGGGCGATAGCACAAAGCCATCCGCGACGATCTCAATTTTCTAGTAAAAATTGACCCTCGCACCGCAGGAATATCTCGACCAATACAAAAACATCGCCGACCGCAGCCGGCGCGCCTATGCGGCCAGCATCAGTGCCATGGATGATCAGATTGGCCGGGTAGTGGCAGCTCTCCAGCAGCAAGGAGGGCTGATGCGACTCTCCGGATCCGCGGTTTTCAAGCCACACGCCGCACATGGTTGCGCAGATCGGGGAGTCTCCGCCAGCCCAACGTTCGGGGCGCGGGCACTGGCTCCGGCCAGGGCACGAGTCGAGCAAATATCAACGACTGAGAGGGATGTAAGAAAAGGCTGGAGGCGCGGGTGGGAATCGAACCCACGCATAAAGGTTTTGCAGACCCTCTACTTGCATGGCTAAACGCCTGCGAATCAATGTCGTTTGCGCAGCTCGGGTGAATTTTGTCCGCTTTTTGTCCGCCTCAGAAACAATGAAGGAAAGAACCAAGTGACAAGTAAAAAGGCCGACATCAAGGTAGCATGTCGGCCCCGCGAAATGGCGGCAATTTTAGTTGGGTGTTATCTCGAAGACGACACCGCAGCCGGCCCCACTACAATCCGACAAGTTGCCCCCAGCGGATGCCGTTCCGTAGAGGTTGCCGCTAGTGTCGAATACCAGCGGGCCATATGGATATGCCCCATCGCTGCCGCCGGTAAAGCGGTACATTACGGTTTGAATGTAGCTGCCGTTATAGGGTGTCAGCTTAAACACCGTGCCGTAGTCGCTCCCAAGCCCCGCCGTCGTGCCATAGAGATTGCCGGCGCTATCCATTACTAGGGTGGAATTCGGGCCTGCGCCGCGGTTATCGTCATCGAAATCGTAAAGGTCAGCCAATGTCCAACCTGGGGACGTTAACCTGAAAGCGAACCCGCCATCCCAGCCGCCGCCTGAGCCCGCGGCGCCGTAGAGATTGCCCGCAGAGTCGAAGATCAGTCCAGCCGAGATGTCGCAGCAACCCGAGAACAGCAGAGGGCTTTCGGTCCAACCTCCTCCTAACGGCGTTAACTGGTAAACTGTGCCACCATTTGGCCCTCTATACGTAGTGCCATAAAGGTTGCCGGCACTGTCGAAAATTACGCCGCTGTAGGGCTCGGCTCCATCTGGATTTCCGTTGAAGCTATGCAGCAAGATCTCCGTCCAACTGTTGCCCATGTGCTTCAATTCGTATACGGTTCCACAATTCCAGCGTTCGGCGCAGGTTCCGTCCCCGTACAGGCCCCCATATAAGGTTGTGCCGTAAATATTCCCTGACCGATCGAAGAGCAGGTCAGCTTGGTAAGGGAACAACCCATCGGTGCCGCCCTGGAATTGGTACAGCAAGGTTTCTGTCCAAGGACAGCGCGCAGTCTTACAGGGGGTTAGCGGCGGTGTCAGGTTATAAACTGTGCCGCAACCGGTGTAGCCAACCGTACAGTCGCCAGTCCCGTCGCCGCCGTGGAAAGTGGTGCTATAGAGACTGCCGTTAGTTCCGAAGATCAGTCTGGCTGCTGGACCAGCCCCATCGTTGCCTCCCGCAAAGGGATAGAGCGTCTTAAAGGCCCAGATGCCATTTGTCTGCGGCGTTAGCTTATAGGCCGTACCATAGCCCACTCCGCCTGCATAGGCCGTTCCATAAAGATTTCCGGCTCTATCTATGGTTACGCCGGCCAGAGGGGTTGCACCGTCATATCCTCCGGTGAAGGCGTAAGGTTGCTTATACGTGAAAGTCGATACCGGGCCCGCCGCCATTCCATACACCCAAACGCTTGTGCAGGTGACGAATGAGGCGTTCCCGCTTGTGACACTTAAGGTGTAAATACCGTCGTTGGAAGCACATATTTGCGTCGGCACGTTGTTAGAGGTCGCGTACAGTTGACCCTCGGCATATACCATCGATTGGATGTACACAGGAGTGCCATCAAAGGTGACGGGTGCAATTTCTCCTGCCAAGCCGCTGCTGGTATTGAGCAAATACAATACGGAACCCGACCCGGAGATTTGGGTCACGTAGAGCTGTGGATCGTCAGTTGACAGAGCTATAGTTCCCCCTCCGCCGATTGGAAGGTTGGTGCCGCTTCCTATCGCACTCAGCGCGCCGTTTGTAGGGTTAACGGAATAGAGGATCTTGTTATTGCTGTTATCCAAGCAGTACATTACACCGGAGGGAGTCGAACCAAGCTCCCGGCAATTTACAGCCCCTTGCCCAATCCCAGTCACGCTGCCGTTCGCGGGGTTTACTTGCCAGAAATACTGGCCATCGATGTACAGATTGCCCGCAAAATCACCCAGTCCTGTATAACCTGCAAACGGGCCACTTCCAAGTTGGGTGAACGTGCCGCCCAACACACCGCTACTTAGGCAAAGCGTTCCGAAAGCGTTAGTGTTCGTAAAGGCGTAAACCGGGTTGGGGCATTGCTCGGACGCGCTTGCCTTAGGCTGGATCGCGAGAAACAACACGAGGCCCAAACTGGCAAGCGCCGTGCTCTTGAGAATGGATTTGCAAATCGATCGTGGAAATTGCACGTGGATCTCCTTAACTGAAATGTGCTGGGTCACCTCAAGGAGCGCGCGACCCGAGGCGTTTCGCCGGCTGGCCTGCCAGTCGCGCTGGAGTTTGGCCGGAGATTGCACCCGGTACAAGTGTCATGGCCTCGTGATACGGTATCTTGTGCTGTAAGTTGTTGACTTGATTTGTCCGTTGTTTGGCTGCCGGATTGTCGCTATACTTCCTGCCACACCAATTGATCTGGCCATCCATCAAGAAAGGCAAGCAACAACGGAGCGTCCATGGCGGAGCGGACCTCACCCGGCTGGCAGAATGGGGAGGATTTGCCCTCTCGCGGCGCGGTGTCGCCCGAGGATGCACAAGCTCAGCTCGAGCGAATTCTCGCATCCCCGCTCTTCCGCAAGGCCCCGCGACACAGCCGCTTCCTAAGCTTCGTCGTCAATCAGACCCTGTCCGGTGAGGCGGTCAAGGAGTCTCTGATCGGCCTTGAGGTATTCGACCGCGAACCTGACTACGATCCCGGCAGCGACCCTGTGGTGCGTGTCGAAGCCGGACGGCTACGCTCCCGCCTGACGGATTACTACCAGCACCTCGGCCAACATGACCCGATCCACATCGACCTACCCAAAGGCACCTATGTTCCGGCGTTCCATCGCAACGGGATTGCGGCACCAGCGGAAGAATCCGCTACCCAGGCTTCTTCCATCAGTGCCCGGCCGGAAAACATCATCGCCCTTCCAAACGATGGTGCTGCGCCAACCTCGGCTCGGGTTGAAAGTGCCAGCCGGCTCAGGTGGGCGCTGGTACTCGGCGTTATTTTTTGTCTTGCAGTGGGATACGGAGTTCACATGTTGCGCGCTCGCGGAGGACGTTCTTCGACGCCGACTGCGGCCTCAGCAGCGGTCAAGGCTCGCCGTTCGATAGCGGTAATCGGTTTTGCCAACCTGTCGCAGCAACCGAATTCGGCCTGGTTATCGCGGGGCCTCTCTGTCTATCTCACGACCGAGTTGGGCGCGGGCGGCAAACTGATGATCATTCCCGATGAAACCGTGGCGCGCGCCAAGGCCGAGCTGAAAATCGGCGATAGCGACGGGTTCTCGCCGGAGACCTTGGCACGCATCCGTAACAATCTGGGCGCTGACTTGGTCTTAAGCGGCGCTTACACAGTGCTGCCGGCGTCAGGTTCGGCTAATGGACGCGCGACGAAAGCGGGAGATCAGCTCCGGGTGGATCTGCGGCTGCAGAACGCGGTCACCGGGGAGATGCTGCCCTCGGTGAGCGAGGCGGGCAACGCCGTCGGTCTGTTCGATTTAGTCACGCGCATGGGGACGGACGTGCGGCAGAATCTCGGAGTAGAATCGGCGACCGCCGCCGAACTTGCGGAGGGAAAATCCGCCATGTCCTCCGATCCAACTGCGTTGCGGCTTTACTCGGAAGGCATCGACAAGTTGCACAACTTCGACGCCTTGAGAGCGTGTGACCTTTTCGAACTGTCGGTGAAGTCCGATCCGAAATTCGCTTTAGCGCATTCCGCTCTGGCCGAGGCTTGGCTCACGCTGGGTTACGACGAGCGGGCCGAGCAGGAGGCCAAGACGTCGTATGAATTGTCGGGGGAGCTGGGCCGTGAACAACGGCTGTTCATCGAAGGCCGGTATCGTGAAGCCGCCCGCCAGTGGAAGGAAGCGATCACCGCGTACAGCGCACTGTTCGCCTTCTTTCCCGACAACGTTGAATACGGGCTGAGGCTAGCGCGAGCCCAACGCGAAGCCACGCAATTCCGCGACGCATTGGACACCGCGCAAACCCTCAAACGTTTAGCGGCTCCGGCGTCGCAAGATCCGCGCATCGATCTGGAAGAAGCCCGCGCTTACTCTTATCTGGCGGAGGCAGGAAAAGCAAAGTCCGCCGCAATGGCGGCACAACAGAAGGCAGCGGCGCGTGGACAACGCTTGCTGTCCGCCCAAGTTGACCTGTTCGTCGAAGGCGCGGTAGGCGGAATGTTGTGGGGCAGTGGCGGACATCAGGAGCGACTGGCTGGACTGGACCATGTCCGGCAAACGTGTGAAGCCGTAGGTGATTTGAATTGTGCCGGCCAGGCGCTTTTGTATGTTGCCGAAGCTCAGGAAAATGAACCGTCTTCGCTCCAGGTGTTGGAACAAGCGCGGGAGGTTTTCACGCGAATCGGCAATGAGGCCGGGATGGCCGAAGTGCGGCGACACATGGGAGTTCTCTGGGTCCATCAGGGAAAGCTGGAACTGGCTCGGGTTGAATATGGTCTGGCTCTCGCTATTTGCGACAAGACCGACAATCGGAGTTGCGTGCGGGCCTTGATGATGGATGACGGCAACATCTCTTATCTGCAAGGTGATATGCCGGCGGCCGCAAAGCAATACCGCGAGGTACTGAATCAGGCGATCCAAGCAGGAGAAACAGGCGACATTGGATGGGCTCTCAGCAGTCTGGCGGAAGTAGAACAGATCCAGGGCAACCTGGATGAGACAAGCGAAACGCTGCAGCAGCTGGCAAAACTAGAAACGGATGCACGGGGAGGAATACAACCCGCAACGCAAACTGCAATCGGTGGACTCGAGTGCGATCAGGGCCGCTTGCACGAGGCGCGGACCACGCTCGAGAGGGCCAGCGCGCAAGAATTAGGGCCAGAGGGAAATCGCGATGCCCGCTTCAGCCTCATGGCCTTGGCCACGGTAGATCTTGCTGAGAAGCGTCCTGCTGAAGCTGAGAAGAAATTACGGCCGATGGCAGATTTCTGGGAGGCGCGTAAGAGAGTCTACTGGGGCGTCCCCGCCTTCGACTTGCTGGCGCAGGCGCTGCTGGCACAAAACAAGTTGTCCGAGGCTCAAGCGGCTATCCGGCGGGGAGGCGCTTTGTTAGGAAATTCTCCGCCCGCCTATTTTGCTCTGCATTTTGCCCTTACTGCAGCACAGGTCGACGTAGCGGCACATCCTGGCGACTCAGCAACTACTCGCCATGCGATGGACAGCGTTCATCGCGTAATGACGGAAGCCCAAAGGTACGGAATGGGGAAGCTCAAACTCGAAGCCCGTCTGGTTGAAGGTGGGATCGAAGTGCATTCAGGCGAAGAAACGGTAGGTCGTTCTCATCTCGAGGGTCTCGAACACGACGCTGCTGAAAAAGGCTTTAACCTGATTTCCCGAGAAGCTTCCAGGCGATCTCTTGCAGGAGGCGGAGACTAGGTTGAGGCTATTCCTCCGTCAAAGAGACTTCGTACGAAGGGTCCGGGCGAGAACTAGTGTTCCTGCGAGCCGCGATAGCGCCAGGAGATCAAGAATTTTCCAACATCATGACGCTCGATGGCCATGTCCTCTCGGTGCAGACGAGATAGCGGCCGTTAGGCGAAGGAACAGGTTTGACGAGCCATCCTTGTTGGGCTTCGCGGCGTTTCGCCCGCTCGCCCGCTGCCGTAGGCCTCATCATCCGGTTCTTGTTCATCGGCTTGCACCTTTGCTCCACGCTTCTTTCAGGCCCGATTCACGTCCGGCCAGGGCACGAGTCGAGCAAATATCAACGACTGAGAGGGATGTAAGAAAAGGCTGGAGGCGCGGGTGGGAATCGAACCCACGCATAAAGGTTTTGCAGACCTCTCCCTTACCACTTGGGTACCGCGCCTCGATCTGTCTACCGTATCGTGTTCCGCCTGCAAAATCCAGTACGCTTACCAGCGCGGGCAACGGCTGGCAGGCATGTACAATCCTTACACTCTTCATGAGGGTGCGACTGCGGTCTGATGTCGAATGCGGCTGAGGTGGCATGAACGTTCTGGAGTTCAGCGGACTGGTAGGTCTTGGCTCCCTGCTGGCGGGATTTCTGGGCGCACTGACCGGCTTGGGCGGCGGCGTGGTGGTGGTGCCCATGCTGGCGCTGTTGTTTCACGTCGATATTCGCTACGCCATAGGAGCTTCCCTGGTTTCCGTGATTGCGACTTCTTCGGGCGCGGCCGCGGCCTATGTCCGGGAAGGCTATTCGAACATCCGCATCGGCATGTTTCTGGAGACAGCCACTACCATAGGCGCTATTTCGGGAGCAGCCATTGCGCTGCACGTTTCGGGGAACGCAATCGCCATCGTTTTTGGTTTGGTACTGCTGTACTCGGCCTATCTGTCGAGCCGCCAGCGTGAGGAGCACGCAGCCCACCTGCAATCGTCGAAGCTGGCTCAGAGGCTGCGCCTGAATGGCACCTATCCCACGCCCCAAGGCAAGCAGTCCTACAATGTGACCGGCGTTCCGGCGGGATACGCTTTGATGTATGTTGCCGGCGTGCTTTCGGGATTGCTGGGCATTGGCTCGGGAGCGGTCAAGGTACTTGCCATGGACCAGGCGATGAAGATCCCGTTCAAGGTTTCGACCACCACCAGCAATTTCATGATTGGGGTGACGGCGGCTGCCAGCGCCGGACTTTACTTGAACCGGGGATATATTGCGCCGGGCATCGCCATGCCGGTGATGCTGGGGGTGCTGGCGGGATCGTTGATCGGGGCGAGGTTTCTGGTGAGGGCAAAAGTCAAAGCGCTGCGCTATCTGTTTGCCGCAGCCATCGTGGCGCTGGGGGTGGAGATGATCGTGAACGGCTTCCGAGGCCGGCTATGAGCACGCCAAGCTGGAACGATCAGCGCATTGAAGTCATCATCGGCACCCTGTTGCGCACCGGCGTGATTCTGGCGGCGAGCGTGGTCCTGTTTGGCGGGATCTTGTACCTGGCACGGCATGGACATGACGTGGCAAACTACTCGACGTTTCATGGCGAGCCGGAAGATCTCAAGAGCATGAGCGACATCGTTCACGGCGCCCTGCAAGGGAGCGCGCACGCCATCATACAGTTGGGATTACTGTTGCTGATTGCCACTCCAGTTGCGCGGGTGATCTTTTCGGCAATTGCGTTCGCCATCGAACGCGATTCGATGTACGTCGTGATCACCTTGATTGTGCTGGGAGTTTTGCTCTACAGTTTGTTCGCCTCGGGTTAAGAGACTGGGGTCGCGAGTGGTGTCGGCGCTCTGCGGCTCGCGACTATTTCTGCTTTCCCGGGGGCTCACGAGGCTGTGTGAGAACTCTGCCGTCCCCTACGGGACTCGGATTTATTTCCTACTCTACCCAGGACTCCGCCTGCGGCTGCGTCCTGGGCTAGACTGAACCGCCCTTACGGGCTGGATTTTTGACTGGTATGTCCCTCGTAAACCCAAAATTTAATTTTCACACAGACACTCACGCCCCGGGCTAACTTCATCCCACCGCGTTGCGGCTGTCGGACTGGGTATTCTAGGCGTTTGTTCCACCAGAAAACTTTCTTTCCGATCGGGCCTTAGGGGACTGTGTCGCAACCGGGTCGACAGCGAAAATTGTCGACAAGGCCGAAACCCGTTGTCCTCTTCTGATTCATCCGCCCTGCAATCTCCCGCGCGATAGGGGCGCGAGCAGCTTCAAGTTTCCAGTTCAGTGAATTTCAGCGAATCGCAAGACGTTATCGCGAGCGCAGAGTCGTGCCCTGTCCGCCGTCGAGCGCAACATTAATATGCTATATAAGACTAACTCTATATACATATAGGTGCCATTTTAAGATGAAACTTTTGTAGGATTTTTCTTGCATCTCTATCCATATCAATGGTATTAACAGAACACTTTATTGTCGCCATTACATCGTGACGGGTCGCTGGCCATGCTTCCATACTCGCTAAATACCTATTTATTTTCTGTTGCTTACAATTCTATCCCGCAAAAGAACGCGGTGGGGGTGGAGCCAGCAGGACCGTATCGGCAAGTTTGTCTTAATAGCACGACAGTGGGGTGGTGCAGTCATCCATGATTTCCAGGGGAGCTCGGATTAAGTGAAAGCGAGATCCTGCAGCGGCTAAAACCGCATTGGTTTTCGGGTACTTAACGGACGGCTTGAAAGGCCGTCCCCTTCAAAACAAGACTTAATCAGAGTTTCCGTAGATCGATGTTTAGAGTCCTGCTGCGCCGAGACTGCGGGATTCCAGGAACGGCAGCAGCCCCGGAGGTCGAAAAATGTCTATCGCACCTAACCAGGAACGGTACCTCAGACCCAGCGGCAAACTCGTGTCTGGTGTGGAACCCATGCCTTCTGATACCGCTTCAGCCTGCGATTTTTCTCTGGAGGAATCTCCTGACTGGTGGGTGCTGCAGACCAGAGCGCGCTTCGAGCGCCGCATGAGCAATCAATTGCCCAGCCAGCACCGCCAGGCCTTCGTCCCGGTGGCGCGAGAACGCCGGCGCTGGACGGATCGCTACGAGACCCTGGAACTGCCTATGTTTCCCGGCTACGTCTTCGTGCGGGCGGTATTGAAAGCCACGGATCGGTTGGCCATCCTGCAATCCAGCGGAGTGTTTGGTTTTGTAACGTATAAGGGCAGCCTCGCCCATGTCTCCGACCGGCAGGTGGGATATCTTCGCAGCATCGTCGAGCACAACAACCCCTGGTCGCCTTATCGCTTCATCGCCGAGGGACCGCAGGCGCGTATTCGGAGCGGCCAACTGGGTGGGCTGGAGGGAATCCTGGCTACCGATAAGGCTGGCAGAAAGCTGGTAATCTCACTCGATCCCATGCAACGCTCGATTGCGATCAGTGTCGAGACCTGTGATCTGGAAATGCTGTGAACGGCGGACGAACTTTAGATTAGCGGATCGATCGGTTTGAGATTAAATGCGTCTCCGATCAATCATCGCAGCTTGGCATATTCCGCTTTAAAGCAGTTTCTGGGTTGCTGTAACCGCCTTGAAAGGGCGCGGCTTCAGCCGCGCCGATCGGCGCTACACGAGCTCGGCCTTCAGAGACTGTATCGCGACCGGTGTCGCCGCTCCGCGGCTCTGCGTTTCTCCCATTTGTCCCGCGGCCTTACGAGGCTGTTACGAAACCGTACCGTCGCTACGCGACTCGGAGAATTTTTTCCACTTCACCCAGCACTCCGCCTCCGGCTCCGTGCTGGCTAGATTATGCCGTGCCTTCGGCACTCGATTTCGCGCGGTTTGTTCTACCGATGCCAGCGCGGATCGAGTTTCGTAACAGCCTCTTACAGCTCCCGGCTAACTTCATCCCGCCGCGTTGCGGCTAGTCTGACTGGCTATTCCGGGTCTTTGTTCCGCCAGATGCCTTTCTTTCCGGTTGCGACACAGTCTCTGAAGGGGCTCAGTCACACAACGGCGCCGGACGTTAGTCTCGGGCAGTTTGGGATCGGAGGCTCTCCGGATCAATCATCGCAGCTTGGCATGTTCCGCTTTAAAGCAGCTTCTGGGTTGCTGTAACCGCCTTGAAAGGGCGCGGCTTCAGCCGCGCCGATCGACGCTACACGAAGTCGGCCTTTAGGCCCTGGGGGGACGCCCCTCAGCGGCTAAAGCCGATGTCTTGCACTGAGCTTTTCGGCACGCTGAAGGCGTGCCCCTTCAAAGCGGATACAGTCGCTGCGAAATTGCTTTAGCCTGTAGAAGAACGGGATTGTCCGGATCGGCGTTCTGCCAAATATCCAGGAAGTCTTTGTAAGCTTTCCTGGCGCCGGCCGTGTCTCCGTAGAGCAAGCGCGCCCGCGCCATCTGCAGATACGCCAGCGCGCCAATCGGAAAATTCAGCACCACTCCGCGATGATCGAGCAGCTTCTGGAATTCCGCTTCGGCCTGTTTCCCTTGGCCCGCCTGCAAGTATGCCAGTCCACGTAAATAGGCCGGATACCCGTAGGCGATTCCGGGCGTGGGCGAGCCAAATTCGAAGGGGAGCGCCAACTGAAGAGCCTCGATGGCGGTAGTGGGATTTTTTTCGTCCAGCGCCAGGGCGGCTCGTATGGACGGCAGCCAATAATCGTTCACGATGGTGTCAGAAGGGAAGCTCTTGCTCAGGTTGTCGGCTAAGGTCTGCGCCTCTTTGCGATTGCCGCTGCGCGCCAGGGCCAACGCCGCCAGGACCTGAACATTCTTTCCGCCGCTGGAGTTCACCGCTTCCAGGGCTTCACGGCTGGCTCGCTGCGCATCGCCCAGTTCGGCCTCGTGCAGGGCGCCATCTAACTGCCATAGCGCAGCTGTCTCTTTGGCTCCCGCATGCAAGGCAGAATCCCTCGCCAGCTGAGTAAACTGCCGCGCTTTGGAGAGGCGTCCGAAATAAGCTTCGGTGTCCGATTGCATCACCAGTAACTGATCTTCAATCCCCGGCTTACCCATGGCGGCCGCCAGCTGGCGTGCCATGTCGGGGGCATCCTTGCGCAGAAAAGCCAGAGCGTAATACTCAGTCAGCAGGGCCTGGTTCTCCAGCTTGCGGGCCTGCGCCTGATCCAGCACTGCTTTGGCATCGTCGAAGCGGTTCAAGTTTATATAAGTCGCTGCCAGATTGGTGTAGTTGATGACGTGGCTGGGGTTCAGTTGCAAAGCAGCTTGTGCCTCGGTCAGAGCCTGGTCATATCGGCCAATCGCACTGTAATCCGAATTCAAATTGACATAGGAGGCTTCTTCGCGAGGATAGGTCTGACGCAGTAGGAGATAGGCCTGAATGGCCTGGTCGATGTCGCCGGTAACCAGATCGTGATAGTGACAAGCGATATAGAGCTTTTCCTTCTCGCTGGTATTGCTGCGCAGTTGGTACGCCTTGGTCGTGTTCTCCGCCGCCAGGCTGGGCTCATTGAGATTGGAATAGGCAACTCCCAGGCGGGCATAGGCCATGGCGAAGTTGGGGTCCAGCTCAATTGCCCGCTGAAAAAATGACAGCGATGCCTCATCGCCCTCCGTGTCCTGCATCTTCAGGCCGAGGCTGTAAGCCTGCAACGCTTCCAGCGAAGGCGTAGTGGCTTGTTCGATGGGAGTGTCGTATTTCTGGACCGAAGCCAGCGATTCGCCCAGTTTCTCGCGCATCCTGGTGGCGGCTTTACCCAATGCGTTCAGCACCTGCTCGCGACTGCCGGCCTCGGCCTGCGCGCTTCCCAGAGAGTCGCCGGTCCGGCAATTGATGGCCCTTACTCCGATGACATAGCTGCTTCCCAACGTGGAGATCGAACCCAACAACATGGCCTTGCTGCCGGTGCGCTGGCAAATCTGTCGGGTGATGCTCTCGCTGAGACGAGTGTCGGCGGGCAGTCCCATGAATCGCAGCTGCTCATTCACTTTCAAGTCGGAAAGCACGTTCAGGAAGGGTGACTGTTCCAGACCGACGGTTAAGGCTTGGGGGAGCGCGGCATCGAAGACAGCTTCGCCGGTAGTGTTGTTGAAGTCGGCAAGAACAATCGTGTCCTTATCGGTGAGCTTGGGGGCTTGGCGGGTGTGCCAATACCAGGCACCGGCCATGGCGATGACCAGGACGGCCAGAAGGATCGGCCAGATGACTTTGCCAGGGGATTTTCTGTCGCTGGCACGCCGCCGCTCGGTGATCGGCTTTTCCGCCGGCTTGTCGTCCAGTATGGCGACTGCCCGGGCTGAACTTCTGTCTCGCCGGACAAGCGAGCCGGACTCACTGGCAGCTTTCAAAGCCACGGTGGGATCGTTCTCGAAGCGGATGTCCCGATCGACTCGCTTCAAATCAGAACAAATATCGGAAGCGTTCTGATAGCGAAGATCGCGTTCTTTCTCCAGAGCTTTGTAGATAATTCGTTCCAACTCAAGCGGCAGATCGACATTGATGCGAGTCGGTCCCGTTGGCGTTTGATGCAGGATGGCGTCGAATATGCCTGCCGGGGTATCGCCACGGAAGGGCAGAGTGCCGGTAGCCATCTCGTACAATGTCGCCCCGAAGGAAAACAAATCTGTACGCCCATCGAGAGGCTTGCCCAATGCCTGTTCCGGCGACATGTAGGCAATCGTGCCCAACGTGGTGCCCGGGCTGGTGAGGTGAGCATAGTGTTCAACCGTATCTAGGGCGTCAGCGGCGGCCGCCGTCTTGACCGGGATGCCAGTTGCCAAGCCAAAATCCATGATCTTGGCCTGGCCCCGCCGGGTCACAAAAATATTGGCAGGCTTAATATCGCGATGCATGATGCCATGGCTGTGGGCAGTATCGAGGGCATCGGCCACCTGGATGGCGATCTCCAACAATTGATTCAACTCCAGTGGCTGGCCGCCAATCAGCTTCCGCAAGGTTTCGCCGTCGAGATATTCCATGACGATGAAGGTCTGACCCTCGTAGTCGTCAATCTCATGAATGGTGCAGATGTTGGGATGATTGAGCGCGGATGCGGCCCTTGCCTCGCGGCGAAACCGCTCGACGACCAGGAGATCTTTGGCGACATCGTCGGGGAGAAACTTGATGGCGACGAAGCGGCCGAGCTTCAGATCTTCGGCCTTGTACACCACGCCCATACCCCCAAACCCGAGCTTTTCCCGAATGCGGTAGTGGGAGATGGTTTGATCGATCATGAGTGGGCGCAAACACCCTTGGCGTGTCATGTTAGGGACAGGCGGAGGGCAAGTCAATGTTACCGCTCTTCGCTTTTCGCCGTTCGCTCTTCGCCTGATTGAATGAAGCCGCTTGGCTGCGCCGCCAGACGCTGGTAAGGACAGCTCCAGGTCGAGCGAATCGTAGAGTACGGGCGATTGCGAGTAGACGAAGAAGAGTGCTGGGAGACACTCGTCCGGCTGACCGCCATTAAGCCAGCAGCGGTTCACAACCTGGCACCTCACTAGCTTCGGGCCGCAACGGTTTGCGCAAGGGAGATACTTTGACGCTCGCTGGCGGCTTCTTGAGCAGGGCGACGTCGGCAGGGATGGAACGATCAGTGACCTGCCTTTGTCTGCGATCCGGACGGCTCTCTGACAGAAGACCGGCGTGCAGAAGGATCTCGCTGAGCGAATCAATGGCCTCGGCAAAACGCTGTGCGATGCGCCCCCGCGAGCAGCGCAGCATCTCCGCCACTTCGTCGTAGGAGAAGTCATAGAGTCCGACCAGAGTAATGATTTCCCCGTGTTCTTCAGTCAACCTGGCCAGGCACAGTTCGACATCGCGGGCGAAAATCACCTGCTCCTCGAAGCTGGGAATGGCATGATGCGAGACCCGGGAGCGGAATAACTCGCGGCCCAGCAGGGAAGGCAGTCTTCCGACCTGACAGGAGAGCTCGAAGAAGTGGCGCACCAGCGCGAATGTTTGTCCGCGGAAGCACAGCATTTCCGGGCGGGGATCGATTTCGGGGAGCTCCACCGGCGGAGGCTGGCTCACCTGAAACAGCAACAACTGGGCTTGGCGCGCGGCCAACTTGTAATTCCTCATTACAGCCTCACGCCAGAGACGGTCGCTGCGGCTGCGGCCTTCAAAATGAACGGCGCAGGCGGCTCGGCGGCCGGTTTGCGAATCCGCAGGCTGCGGACTGCGCCAGTGGGAAGCGAAGAGTTGACCAGAACCTGTCCGCACGGCCGGCAATAGGTCTCGGTAGATTTCGAGCGGCGCAATCCCAGCGTTCCGCAGCGCTCGCAGTACTTCAGTTCGTAGGTAATGCCTTCCATTTCTCCCCTTTTCGTCAGTGTGCTCAAAAAACGAAGCCCTGCGACGGGTCCGTTTAGCGATGGGGACCCGTTCGCAGGGCTCGTTTCATTTACGATGACCTGCTACTGGTTAATGGTTACGTGCAGAACGGCAGCCGGTCGGAAGGGCGCGGAGAAAATATTAAGAGTGCGAAGTCAACTCCCGCACCGCTGCGGCCGCTGGGATTTTCAAGGGATCATCCGCTCTTCCTGTTGGCGGGTGAAGTACCCTTCTTCGTATCCGGACTTCAAAATGCTTCCGTTCTTCACAACGACACTGAGTCTTCCCGAGAAGCGCAGATGGCGGAGAAGTTTTTCGGTGGCTGCCGACAGCAGCCGGGCTTCCCTGGTCAGGCGGCGAAACTCGGTGAAGCTCCTTTCTTCAGCAGTCGATTCGGTGTGGTTCATTCCTCCCTCGGCCAGAACCGCAGAACCTGCTACTCCTCGACTGTGACACAGGGGAATCTAGATGGTCAATAAAATTATTGCTTTGAGGACGTTACTAAAGTACATGTATTGCTTTCAGAAAATATCCTCGCCATGACACTTCAAGACTTGCAGGACCAGCTGCGTACCCACATCCGCGCCCGTATTAACCGGGGAGAATGGACCGGCAGCCGCTTGTCGGGAGAAGCCGGTTTCCAGCAGGGCCATCTTTCCAACTTTCTAAATGGCCGCCGCGGCCTGAGCGTGGAATCGATGGATCGCCTGCTGGCGATCCTGGGTATCGGAGTGCTTGACCTGGTGGACGCGGGAGAAATCCAGCGCCGCGCCGCCCTGCCCGGTCCCTCTGCCAGTTTCGAAGATGTCGCCCGGGTGTCGCCGGAGAATTCAGTGCTGGCCCGCTTTACCGCGGACCAGATTCTGCAGGTCCATAGTTTCAATAAATCGTTCTTGCGCAAGCTGAAGCCCAATGATGCCGGCGATCGCGCCGATTGGTTGCGCTTTGTGCTGATCCGGCTTGACCCCGGCTCGGCGCGCGCACTCCTGCCCACAGAGGTCTCGTCGGTCACCATGCTGGTGGATCGCCACTACAGTTCTCTGGAGCCCTACCGGCGATTGCGGCCGAACCTTTACGCGGTACGCTTGCAGCAGCGCTGCCTGCCGGGATATGTTTCGGTTTCCGGCGATCAACTTATCGTGCGGCCCTACCACCCACGCCATGCGGTGGAGTTGGTGCGTATCGAGCGTGGCCGAAGCTATGCCCAATACGTCGTGGGTCGAATCTGTTACCTGGAGGCCGAAGTTTGATCCGGTTCGCGTCTGCTATGATTTTCGCTACCATCGATGGAGGACAGCACTTATGGAAGAACATGCCGGAGCAACGCCGGGCGTAAGGCGAAACGAAGATATCGCGCTGGATATGATGAAGTTCGTTGCCGTGACCACCGGTTACGGAAAAGCTGGTTCCCCAGGAGCTGGGTTCCAGGGCGAAACGGTTTCCAAGGCGGAAGACTACGCCCGCCACCTGCTGGAGTTGTACGGACAATGTCTGGCGGCGGTGCAGGGTAAGAAGTAGAGGCTATCGAGCCCAAACCACACCGGAGCCGCGGGCTCCGGTTTTTCTTGGCGCCGGAGACCGTAGCGGTGAAGTGCTCATGGCAGGAAGCGAAGGCCGCTTGGCCCTCTAAGCCATGGCTGCGATCTGCTCGTCCAGATCGGTTAGAGCCCGGCGCAGCAATTCGGAATACCGCTCGCTGTTACTGCGCTCAAGCTGTTGCAATATGCCTCTCCGGGAAAGCACCAAGTCCTTTTTCCTGAACTTTGCTTGCAATTCCTCGGCGGATAAGTGCGGAATTTCGTTAGGTAAGGGTGGATTATCAGACTCTTCTATTTGCGCTTCTACAGATTTGCTTTCCCAACCACGTGCCATGCTTCAATTATAACTTCGCTAGGGGTTTTTCAGCCCAGTAAAAAGTCCGGGAACCTACATCCGAAGTTGTATTTTCCCCTATCGAAACCGTCACCAGCCATTCCCCGCGCGACTCGCTGAACAAACCTCCTGTGGCAACCTGCGACCCAGTGGCCGGGTATAAGAGGTGGGAGCAGGTTGGTCACCGCCATCATCGCATTGGAAAATCGCTTACAAGGTCCAGCGATGCATATGTCCCAAATCAGGAAGCTAACAAATTTGGTTGGCAAACATTGGTTGACGAATGACGACGTAGAGCCAAGAATCAAGGTAACCATAGGATAGTTACCCTGATGCGTATCTTGGTGGTCGAAGATGATGCGCCGCTGGCCAGCTTTGTCCGCAAGGGGCTGGAGGCCGAGCACTATGCGGTTGACATCGCACCCGACGGCGAACTGGCGCGGCTGATGGCGATCGAGAGTGAGTACGACCTGCTCATTCTCGACTTGAACCTGCCCAAGCTCGACGGTATCAGCGTGTTGAATGCGGTACGGCCGAAAAAACCTTCGCTTCCGGTATTGGTGCTGACGGCGCGCAGCCGGGTGGAGGACCGGGTCCAGTCGCTGGACACCGGCGCCGACGACTGTCTCATCAAGCCATTTTCCTTCACTGAGCTTTCGGCGCGGGTGCGGGCGTTGTTGCGGCGCGGCCCGCGTACGGTGGAGACGGTGCTGCGGGTCGCCGACCTGGAATTGGATCGCGTGGAACGCAGAGTAGAACGCAGCGGCAAACGCATCGAACTAACTTCCAAGGAGTTTGCTCTGCTGGAGTACCTGATGCGCAATGCCGGGCGACGGGTTACCCGCGCTATGATCGTCGAGCATGTGTGGAACCTGTCGTTCGACACTACCACCAACATCGTCGACGTTTACGTGAACTACCTGCGAAAGAAGGTGGACGCGGAATTTGTGCCCCATCTCATCCACACCGTCCGCGGCGTGGGTTACGAGTTGAGCTGCCACTCCCAAGGCCTCGCCTGATGGGCGGAACTGAAGCTGACCAGCGCCAGAGCGGGGACGAACATGCCTTCATCGCAGAGATCGTTCACCACTTGAGTCAGCCTCTGACCGCGCTGCAATGCTCGCTGGAGCTGTCGCTGTTTCGCGACCAAACCATTGACGAACTTCGCGGCAGCGTCGAAGCCGCGCTGCAAAACGCCGAATGTCTGCGCCAGCGTCTCAGGTTGCTGCGGGAACTCAACCAGGCTGACGATCCGGGCGACCTTTCCCAGCCCACCGATTTGCCGGGGCTGCTGCGCGAGTTGCGGGAAGAATTGCTTCCCCTGTTCGAGTCGGCCGGTCAGAAATTCCAGTTGCAGGTAGATCGTGGTCCGCTGCCGGTTCGGGGCAATAAGGCCAAGCTGATGCGAGCCCTGTTCTACTTTCTGGAGTATCTGTTCCGCTATTCTGCCCGGGGGACGACGCTGGCTGTTCGGGTTTGTCCTGGCAAGGGAGGGCAAGCCGAGATTAGCATTACCGCTTCCAGTTGCCTACCGCTTGGTTCCGCGGTGGAGAACGAGTCGGGTCCGCAATGCTCCTGCGAGATTGAAATTGCCCGCCGCAGTTTTGGAGCACTGGGCGGCAATTTTGCGGAAGTCTCATCGGCTAGCGCTCAAAGTGTGTGGACGGCGACCCTGCCGCTGGCTGGTTGATGGATGTCATTGGGTGATCTGGCGCAGAGGACGGGTTTCGTCCTGCGGCGGCACAATCTTCAATTTCCTAGAGACTTCTAATCTCCTCCTAACCTGCTTCTAATCTCCGCCAGCTACAACCGGGGTATGACTTCCCCAACGCAAGTCTTCGATGCCTCCGATCCCACGGTAATCGTGGCCAGCTCGAATTCCGGACTTCGCCGGCAAATTGTGCAGGACCTGCTGCTATCGAGGGTGAGCGCTGCCGAAGCCCTGGGCGGCGCCGATGCTTTAGGCAAGCTGGAAAGCAGCGAATGCCAGTTGCTGCTGCTGGATCGCCGGCTGCCCGATCTGGACGCGGAAGAGTTGCTGCAGATCATTCATCGGCGTTTCCCCGGCATCGACGTGTTGTGGCTGGATGAAGCTGGCCAGCCTATGCTCCCGTCACAGTGGCGCAGCGCGGGCGGGTTACATCTGTTCGAAACCATCGGCCGCTGGCAGGCTCCCTCAGCTGCCGGCAGCGTTGCCACGAAACTCCCGGCGGCGGTTGAGCCGTTGCCGGAAATGATCGGCGAGGCGGCCTGCATGACGGCGGTGTATCGCATGGCGCGGCTGGTGGCTCCCCGCACCACGCCGGTGCTGATTACCGGAGCCACCGGAACCGGAAAGGAAGTGGTGGCCAGTGCGATTCATCGGCTGAGCCCGCGCACCGGCAAGCCCTTTGTGGTGATTAACTGTGCCGCCATCCCGGAGGCGCTGCTGGAATCGGAGCTGTTTGGTTATGTGCGCGGCGCCTTTACCGGGGCCGTACAGTCGCGGGTAGGCCGGATTCACAGCGCTCATGGGGGAACGCTTTTCCTGGACGAAGTGGGTGAGTTGCCCCTGGGCATTCAGGCCAAATTATTACGCTTTCTGGATCAGGGCGAAGTGCAGCGGCTGGGCAGCTCCGACATCTTTCGGGTGGATGTGCGGGTGATCGCGGCCACCAATGCCGATCTGGCCGGCCTGGCGCAGAAAAAGCAGTTTCGGGAGGACCTGTTCTACCGGCTGTCGGTTTTTCCCATCGAATTGCCTGCGCTGGCCCAGCGCCGGGGAGACGTGGAAGCCCTGGCGCGGCATTTTCTGCGCAAGTTTCAATGCCCCGGAGAAGATCAGAGGTTGTCGCAGGAATCGGTTCGCCGGCTGGAAAAATACTCCTGGCCGGGCAATGTGCGGGAGTTACAGCACGTGATCGAACGGGCCTGCATCCTGGCCGAAGGCGGCGCGATTCTTCCCGAACACCTGGGATTGCCGGGCGCCGATACGCTGGCGGTCGCAGCCGCCGGTCACCTGGCGTGAGCCGGATTTAATCTGCGGCGGACCCCCCGCGGCAGCCGCCGTGCAAGAGTGATAGGCAGATGTTGCCCAGTCCACAGTTCGCGCCCGAACCGCAATCTCCCCAGCCGCAGCCCGGCTGTGGTCCGCAGCCGGTTTGCCTTCTCCGGGAAAAACCTACGAAGCAGCCGATCATTGGGAGTTCCCCTCTGCTGCTGGCCGCCCTGGAACAGGCCCGGCAGGCAGCCAGGAGCGGGGCCGACATTTTGCTGGAAGCCGAGAGCGGCACGGGCAAGGAGTTGCTGGCCCGGCTGATTCATGAGGTGAGTCCGCGGGCGGCGCATCCTCTCATCGCCATCAACTGCGCGGCGGTCCCGGAAAATCTGTTGGAGAGCGATCTGTTTGGTCATGTACGGGGAGCGTTTACTGGCGCCCTGGTCAGCCATCCGGGAAAGTTTGCCCTGGCTTCCGGAGGCACGCTGTTGCTGGATGAGATCGGCGAAATGCCGCTGGGGCTGCAACCCAAGCTGCTGCGGGTGCTGCAGGAGCGGGAATTTTACCGCCTGGGCGACAGCCGGCCGGTTACGGTTGACGTGCGGGTGATCGCCTCGACCAATCGCTCGCTGCGGGCGCTGATGGAGGAAGGCGGCTTCCGCGAAGATCTCTATTACCGGTTGAACGTGATTCCTCTGACCCTGCCGCCGCTGCGCGAACGCGGCCAGGACGTGATCGAGCTGGCGGAATATTTTGCCGCCAAGTTTGCGGCGCCGGGATTGCCGCCGCGCTTGAGCGACGCTTTCCGGGCCGCTTTGCGAGCCCATCCCTGGCCGGGCAATGTCCGCGAATTAGCCAACACCATGCGGCGCGCTGTCGCCCTGTGCCCGGGAGACGAGATCGGCGCGCGGGCTTTGCAATTCCTGCCGGCGGCGGCTGCGCCCGCAGCGGCGCGCTGGTTGAAAGCCGGGCTGTCGCTGCGGGAGCTGGAAAAATCGCTGCTGGAAATCACCTTGCACGCTACCGCCGGCAATCGCACCCATGCGGCCGAATTGCTGGGCGTCAGCCTGCGCACCGTGCGCAACAAAATACGGGAACATGGCCTGCCTGGCCGGAGGTTGCCATGAGCCTGCTGGACACGGCCCTGATCCCTATCCTGACCCGGGCACTGGACCTGACGGCCCAGCGGCAAACCCTGGTGAGCCAGAACATCGCCAACATCGATACTCCGGGTTATCACGCCCGCGACCTCGACTTCCGGAAGGAGTTACAGCGGGCTTTGCCGGGCGACCAGGACCTGTCGGCCGCTGAGGTTCCCTTCGTACGGGAGGTTCGGGGATTGATCGAGCGCCCCGACGGCAATAACGTGAGCATCGATCGCGAGAGCCTGCTGATGGCCCAGAATCAGCTGCTGTTTCAGACCGAGGCGCAGCTGTTGCACGCCGAATTCAATCGCCTCCAGCTGGCCATCAACGGAGGCAGCGGGCAATGAGCCTGTTCGGGTTATTCCAGATTAGTGGTTCGGCGCTGACCGCCGAGCGCCTGCGGGCCGAGGTGGCGACCAGCAATCTGGCCAACTCGGAAACCACCAGCACGCCCGAGGGTGGGCCCTATCAGCGCCGCATGGTGACGTTCCAGAGCCAGCCGGGGGCGCAATTTCATTTGCTGCTGGCCGACTCGCTGGGGGAAACCGGCCTGGCCGCAAGCGGCGGGGTGCGAGTCAATCAGGTGGTCGACGATCCTACGCCACCGCAACGCCGTTATGAGCCCGGACATCCCGACGCCGATGCGGCCGGTTATGTAGCCTATCCGGCCATCAGTCCGGTGCAGGAGATGGTGGATTTGATGGGCGCCGAGCGCGCCTATGAGCTGAATGCCAGCGCGGTGCAGGCGGCCAAGCAAATGATTCAGCAGTCGCTGCAGATTCTGAAGTGAAGCTAGGGAAGGTAGGGAGAGAGAGAAAACGTGACCGTCGACCCCGCCAATCTGGGTATGAGGATTTTGCCCGCCGATTTGCCGCAGCCGGCCTCGCCGGTCGCCGACTCGACCGGCAAGAGCAGTTTTGGCGACAGCTTACGGGAGGCGGTGGCCGATGTCGACAGCTTGAATCTGGACGCCCGCTACAAGGTGAGCAGCCTGGTCGAGGGCAACGGATCCGACGTGCATGATGCCGCCATCGCGGTGGAGAAGGCGGACCTGTCGTTCCAGCTCATGTTGCAGGTTCGCAACAAGGTAGTGCAGGCCTACCAGCAGATTGCCGGCATGCAGTTTTGAAACAGGGACCTAAGCTGCGGTGAATAGTGACCTCTCATTCGCGCAAGTAGTGCAGCAGGGGAAGAACTTCCTTGCCGGACTGTCGGGAAAACAACGGCTCCTGCTGGCCGGCGGAGCGGTGCTTGTCACAGCTACGCTGTATGTGTTCGTGCAACTGATCGGTAAGCCCGATTACAAGACGCTCTATTCCGGACTGAATCCCAGCGACACTCAGGAAATCACGGCGGCGCTGACGGCCAAGAATATTCCCTTCCAGCCGAGCCCGGATGGAACCAGCATCCTGGTGCCGGCCGACAAACTGGACAGCGCCCGGCTGGAAGTGGCCTCGCAACCCATGCCCCATAGCGGACGCCTGGGCTTCGAGCTGTTCGACAAACCCAACTGGGCAGGCAGCGATTTTGACGAGAAGGTGAACTACCAGCGGGCGCTGGAGGCGGAACTGGAGCGCACCCTGGGAACCTTGAGCGAGGTGGAAGCGGTGCGGGTGCACCTGGTGATGCCGGCCGAGTCGCTGTACAGCGAACGCGACCGCAGCGCCAAGGCTTCGGTGATGGTGAAGCTGCGCCGGGGCAGCCTGCCCCAGCAGGAAGACATGGCGATTCGCCAGCTGGTGGCCGGGGCGGTCGACCGGCTGAGCCCGGAAAACGTAGTGGTGGTCGATGCCGAGACCAACCAGCCGCTCAACCGTTTTGCCGCCGGCCCCGGGCAAGGCGATGTCTCCGAGGTCGATCAGGAGATGGCCAAGCGGGTGGTGGAAACCCTGGAGCCGGTGGTGGGAGCGCAGGGAGTAAGGGCCAGCGTGCACGTGGAATATGACTTGAGCTCGGGCGAAGAAACCCAGGAAACCTACGATCCGAACACCGCGGTGGCGTTGAACATGACGCGTAGTGAAGAGCATTTGGGTAGCGACGCCCAGGGCGGTGTTCCAGGCACCAGCAGCAACCTGCCCAATGCCAAGGTAAGTCCGCCGGGCAAGGCCGACAGCCAGAGCCAGAGCTCCAAATCGGAGAGCGGCACCTATGGGGTCAACAAGTTGGTGCGCCACACCATCCAGCCGGCAGGACAGATCAAGCGCATTGCGGCTGCCCTGCTGGTGGACGATGCGGTGGAAGTTGAGCAGAAGGGCAATCAACGGGTGGCCAACCGGCGTAAACGCACGCCCGACGAGATGAAGCAGATCGAAGGACTGGCGGCGGCCGCGCTGGGAATCGACGCCAAGCGCGGCGATCTGCTGGCGGTGGAGAACCTTTCGTTCCAGACTCTGCAGCAGGACGCTCCACTGCCTCCAACCCTGCTCGATAAGTTGCAACGCACCCTGCGGAATTGGACCTGGCTCTTCCGTTATCTGGCCCTGGGTTGTCTGTTTGCCAGCGTCTATCTGCTGATGCTGCGTCCGCTCAAAAAGCAGCTGCTGACCGCTTTCCGGGAATTGCCTGCGCAGGTGGCGGCCAGAGGGTCGATTGGGGGCGAAGCCAAGCCGGGCGAGCTGGTGGCCGGACCGAAGAACGACTCGCTGGAAGACATCCTGGGAGTGGCCAGCCTGGACGCCGACCCGGCGCTGAAGAAGTTGGCGGTGTTGAAGAATCATCTGGTGGAGAAGGTCAAGACCGAGCCGGCGGGAGCCTCGCAGCTGGTGCAGAACTGGCTGCATGAAGGTGGCGTCGAATGAGCCCGCCGGCAGCCGCGTCGCCAGGTCTCAACGGAGTGCGCAAAGCAGCCGTGCTTCTGATTCTGTTAGGGGAAGAGGCGGCGGCCACGGTGTACCGCCATCTCAGCCAGCCGCAGTTGCAGCGCCTGACCCAGGAGATTCGCGAGTTGAGCGGGGTGAAGCCGGAAGTCGCCGCCCAGATCCTGGAGGAGTATTACCGCCTGAGCCTGACCCAGGACTACCTGACGCAAGGCGGCGAGAAGTATGCCCGCTCGTTGCTGGTGAAGGCCTTCGGCAACGAGGGCGCCAAGGAACTGCTGGAGCAGGTGAACCGCTCCCAGGTCCTCACCGCCAATCAGATGGATGCCCTGCAAAAGGCCAATCCCAAGGAACTGGCCCGCTTTCTGGAGGCAGAACAGCCGCAGACCATCGCTCTTATCCTGGCGTATCTGGATGCCCAGGCCGCCTCCGCGCTGCTGATGCAGTTGCCGGAATCGTTGCGGGTGGAGGCGGTAAAGCGGCTGGCGTTGTTGCGTAACTTTTCTCCCGAGATGGCCCAAAAGGTTTCCGTGATATTGCACAAGCGTCTGCTGACCCTGGGCGAGCAGAGCCGGCGGGTCTATCCCGGCTTCAAAAGCGCAGCCGACGTCATGAACCGGCTGGAGCCGGAAGCCATGAAGACAGTACTGGACAGCATCGAGTCGGAGGACGCCAAGCTGGCCCTGAACATTCGCAATCTGATGTTTACCTATGACGATCTGCTGGGCGTGCCGGAGAGCGGTATTCGCGAACTGGTGGCCCGGCTGGACAAGAAAGTGCTGGCCCTGGCCCTGAAAGGATCGTCGGAGGAGATGCGCAATCATCTGACTAAGGCAATCTCGGCTCGCGCCTTCGAAATGTTGAAGGAGGACATGGAAGTGATGGGCCCGGTCCGCTCGCGCGAGGTCAACAAAGCCAAGGAAGAGGCGGTGGCGGTGGCCCGCCAGTTGGAGGCCGAGGGCAAAATCATGCTGAAGCCGGAAAGTGGAGAAGAATACATTGTCTGATCGAGCCTGGGTGGCGGGAAATGGCAACCAGGTGCAGAGCTTCCGCTATCCCGTAATCCCTCGCCCGGCGTTTGGGGGGCGGGATGTCCTGGACCTGGGCCCGGCGGAGGCGGGAAGGGACGCCCGCGAGCGAGCCCGGCAGCAGGAGTTGGCAACCGCCGTCGAGGCGGCGCGGAAGCAGGGATTCAGCGAAGGTCAGGCACAGGCTACCGCAGCCTCGGCTCAGGCACTGGCGCAGGAGCGGTCGGCCATCTCCACCGCAGTGGGAGATTTCGCCCAACAACGCGCAGACTACTTCCGGCGGGTAGAGAGCGAACTGGTCCGGCTGGCGCTGTCGATTGCGCGCAAGGTGCTCGATCGCGAAGCCCGGATGGATCCTTTGCTGCTGGCCGGTGTGGTTCGGGTTGCCCTCGACCAGATGCAGGCCGGCACCCGGCTGGTATTACGAACCTCGCCGGATGCAGCCGAAGTCTGGCGCCAGTTTTGCGCCCGGCAGGAGGGCGACAAGCAAAGTGTCGAGGTGGTGCCCGACAGTTCCGTCATCGGCCACGGTTGCATCCTGCAGGCCGAGGCCGGTAGCACCGAGATCAGCCTGGACAGCCAGCTGCAAGAGATCGAGAGCGGATTTTTTGATTTGTTGCGCGGCCATCCCGGAGCCGAGCCATGACCCCGAGCGTTCTGCTGCCGTACTTCAGCCTGCTGGAATCCCGGCCCGGGATCTGCTGGCAGGGAAAGGTCACGCAGGTGGTGGGAAATCTTCTGGAATCGGCGGGGCCACCCTGTAGCCTGGGCGAGTGCTGCGAAGTTCGCGACGCTGCCGGGCACATCTATTCCGGCGAGGTGGTCGGCTTCCGCGGCACCACCGTGCTCACCATGCCGCTGGAGAAGCCCAGTGGGGTTCGTTACGGAGACCCGATCGTGGCCCAGGGCAAACGGCCCTCGATAGCGGTGGGCGAAGAACTGTTGGGGCGGGTGATTGACGGCACCGGATGTGTCCTGGATGGTCGTCCGGCTCCTGGCGCGCGCCATCGCCGGCCACTGGACACGCTGGCGCCGTTGGCCTTGCAGCGGCTCCCGATTCGCCAGCCGCTGGGCTGCGGTATTCGCGCCATCGATGCCTTCCTGACCTGCGGTCGGGGACAGCGGCTGGGCATCTTCGGCGGCAGCGGCGTGGGTAAGAGCACCCTCATCGGCATGATGGCCCGGGGCACCGCGGCGGACTTGACGGTGCTGGCGCTGGTGGGCGAGCGCGGCCGCGAAGTGGGAGAGTTTCTCGAAGCCCTGGGTAAGGCCGGGCGGCAAAGGTCGGTGGTGGTCGTATCCACTTCGGACCAGTCGCCGCTGCTGCGCATTCGGGCTGCCCTGGCGGCCACCAGTATCGCTGAATATTTCTGTCAGACGGGCAAGAATGTTTTGCTGGTAGTCGATTCGCTGACCCGGTTTGCCATGGCGCAACGCGAAATCGGTTTGGCGGCAGGTGAGCCGCCTACGGCAAAAGCTTACACGCCTTCGGTATTCAGCCTGCTCGCCCGATTGGTGGAGCGGGCCGGAAGCTTCGCCAGCGGCAGCATCACCGCGTTCTATACCGTGCTGATGGAGGGCGATGACCAGCAGGACCCGCTGGTGGATGCCTTGCGTTCGCTGCTGGATGGACATATCATGCTGGACCGGCGGCTGGCTGCGGAGGGCCACTATCCGCCCATCGCGCTGCTGGACAGTCTGAGCCGACTGATGCCGGCGGTAGCCTCCCGCGAGCATTTGACCCGCAGCTCGCAATTGCGCTCGCTGCTTTCCGCCTATGCCCGTTCCGAGGACCTGATCCGCATTGGCGCTTACAATCCAGGTTCCGATCCGTTATTGGATCGCGCCATCGCCCTGCTCCCCGGGTTGCAGTCCTTTCTCCGCCAGGCTGCGGAGGAGAAAACTTCCTTTCCTGAAACCCTGGAACGTCTGCTGTCCTTGTCCGGTTAACCATGGCCTTCCGATTTACTCTCGAAGCCGTGTTGCGCTACCGCCGCAGCCTGGAAGATCGCGAGCAGATGCGTCTGCAGCCGCTGCTGGCCCGCCGGGCAGCTTTGCAGCAGGAACGGCAGCGGGCGCGCGAGGCCCGGCTTCGCCTGCAGACGGCCCTGCACCAGGGGTTGGAGCGGGCGCCGGTTCCGGCAATCGAGATCCAGTTTTCCGGCGTTTGCCTGCGTGGCCTGGAAGGCGGGGAGGCGCTGCTGCAATCTCAGCTGCAGCAACTGCAGTCAGAAATTACCCAGCAGACGGCGCGCTACCAGCAGGAGCGGCGCAAGCGGGAAGTGTTGGAATCGTTGCGCGACGGGCAACTCCGCGACTATCGGCTGCGGCAACAGCGGCGCGAGCAGGCCCTCCGGGATGAGATGTATCTTCTGGGCCGGACGCGCAACGCCGCCCGGGCATGATTTGCCCAGTGGCACAGGCAAGGGTTGCCTAGCCGGACACTTTCCCCGAATCGTTTCGCCTGCCCTCCCTCATCGGCAAATCAGCAAAATGCTTGCTGGCCGGGGCTTTCGCAGCAAGCTGAACCCGCAGCCCCTGACCTGTCCGGTTGGCAGCCGAGCTGCTTTTAAGAATAAGGCTGTCAGAAGGCATAGCGATTGATCGGTCTCATCACTAGCAACGCAGGGAAGTTGAGCCGGGGAGTAACCTCGGCGCCGGGTGCAACCGGAGTGGGGGCGTTTGGCGCCGTGTTGCGTGCCCGGATCGCGGGTCCGGCGGCGGCCAGCCGCAGCAGTCGGTCGCCGGCGTCGAGTGCAGCGGACGGCGCGCCGGCTGACCAGGCAGCGGCGGGAAAGAATCCGGCAATACCGCGCCCAGATGAGAAGCCTGCGAAGCCTGAGCAGAATGCGGATGCGGCCGGGGGCTCATCGATAAGGGCAGTGCCGGTGCAGACCAGTCCCAGCTCGCCGCCGGTTGCGACCCCGGCCAGTGGGCAGGGCATAGCGATTGGCGATGGTTCGGAGGAGGCCCGGAACGCTACCAGTGAACATTCTGTGCCTTCCGCTCCGGATGCGGGTGCACCGGGCGTAGCCTCTGATGCCGCCGGGCAGCTTGCCCAGGGCGAAAATTCCAGTGCAGTGAAAACCCCAAGGCTGGGAAGCGCGGAGGAAGGATCTCGGTGCGGTTTGAGCAACGACTCGTCCCGGCCGGGCTTAACCATGCCGGATACGGAAACGACAGCCTCAACAGCGGACGGCAGCGTGGAGTCGGTAGCCGAGACGCAAGCTGTTTCCCCACTCATTACGGCCAACCAAGGTTGCGTTGAAATTAGCGGGAGCCAGGGCGCGGAACTCTGCGGCGCCGCAGGCATACTGTTCCCTCAGTCCAGCGCCTCGAGTCCGGTAAAGCTTTCTCCTGATCGAAACCCGAGCCCAGCGACAAATCCAACTCCGGCAACCGCAGCCACCAGTGCGTCCAGGGGCGAGCCGGTCGCAACCGCAGCGCCGCTGGAGGCTCGAACCGGCTGGGCAACGCAGATCAACCCGCAACTCGGCGATACCATGTTGAGCACCGCACCTGCTGATGGCAAAACGGGATTGGGCCAGCGATTGGAAGGAGCGACGCGCAGCGGCAAGAAAGCAGCTCCGGCAGAGGCCAAGTCTTCGTCCCCAGGATTTGCGCCCGCCCTGGAAGCACGGAAGACGGGGGCCAAGCCGGAAGACCCTACGCCCCAGAGCCCGAAGCCAGACCAAAATAACGATCAAAATCAGAATCAGAGTCAAGATCCGCCGCAGACGCCCGGCTTGGTTGCTGACCTGCCCAACCGGCCGGCGACGGCGACGAATGGAGTGGTGACCTCGCCGGCGGCGACCGCCTCCAACTCCGCCAGCGTCGGCATCCCGGGTCGGGAGAGTGCGCTGCAATCGGATGCAGCTGCCCCCCGGATCGAGGAAAACACGGTGCCTGCGCCCATTGTGGTGCAGAGCGCACGCGTGCTGGAGCGCATGGGACAAACCGAGATGCGGGTCGGAGTCAACACCGCCAGCTTCGGGAATGTTGAGTTGCGCACTACCCTGAACCAGGACCAGGTCGGGGCCAGCATCGCCACCAGCCATATGGAACTGCATGCGGCCATGATGGCGGAGATGCCGTCGCTCGAGCGGGCGATGGCGCAGCATCATCTGCGGCTGGACAGCCTTGACTTGAATGCGCGCGGCGGGGCGCACGACAGCGGCAGTTCGGCCGGTAGTCAATCACAATCGCAGCCGGGAGCGGGGTTCAAGTTTTCCGCCGCCGGCGATCCGGTCGAGCCGCCGGACAGCCTGTCTACGCCCGCCTGGACGGCTGCCCATTCCGCGGGACTCAACGTCCATGCCTGAACCGAAATCGAGGTGACTCATGTCCAGCATTGCCTTACCTGTCCATCACGTGACCACGCCGGCGCAGCCCACCAGCAGCCCGGCATCCACCGGCAGTACGTCCGCCAGCAGCACGTCCAGCAGCAATTCCTTGGGCGACAGCACGGACAGCATGTTCATGCAGTTGCTGATTACGCAACTGCAAAACCAGGATCCCACCTCGCCCATGGATCCTTCGGCTTTCGTCACACAGCTGGTCGAGGTGAACAACCTGGACCAGGTGAGCCAGATTAATCAGTTGCTGCAGAGTACTTTAGGCAGTTCTACGACATCATCGACCAGCGCCACAGGAGGCTAGTTATGCCGCTTTTCTCCATTCCACTTTCCGGCTTGGATGCCGCGTCCACCGCCATGTCCACCATCGCCAACAATCTGGCCAATCTGAATACGGTCGGCTTCAAGGGGGGCGACACCCAGTTTGCCGATCTTTTTTATCAGACCATCGCCACCAACGGCTCGGGCGATCCCATTCAGGTGGGTGCTGGAACCGCAGTCAATGACACCTCGATCAACATGACTTCCGGCAGTCCCGAGTCGACCGGGGTACCTACCGACGTAGCCATCATGGGCGGCGGTTTTTTCGTGGTGCAGCAGAATGGAACCAATAATTACACCCGGGCGGGGGATTTTTCCGTAGCCCCGGATGGCTCGCTGCAGACCGCCAACGGCGAGAACGTGATGGGCTACGCGGCGGTCAACGGCGCCATCCCCGCCGGCGCGGCCCTGGCGCCCCTGGAGCTGAATATGGGGCAGATCAATCCTCCCAACGCCACCACCACCGTGTCGTTAACCACCAATCTGGACGCCAGCGCCACCGTCGGCCAGGGCGACTCAACCTTGTCGACTCCGGTCACCGTCTATGATTCGCTGGGCACCGCCCATGTCCTGAACTTCAATTTCACCAAGACTGCGGCCGGCGCCTGGAACTGCAACATCACCATTCCGAATTCCGACCTCACGCCGCCTGCTTCCTGGGCGGCCTCGACTGCCTACACGGCAGGTCAAACCATCTCCCCTCCGTCGGCCAATGGACACATCTATCAGTGCACGGTGGCCGGAACCTCCGGCGCGACCCCTCCCGGCAGTTGGCCGACCGACGGTTCCACTTTTACCGACGGCGGGGTGACCTGGCAGGATATGGGAACCCAGACCACCATCAATACCACGGCGCTGACCTTTGACAGCACTGGAAAGCTGACCTCGCCCACCGGCAACATTACCGGAATTACGGCCAGCGGATTAGCCGACGGGGCGACTCCTCTGGATTTCACCTGGGATTTGTATAACAGCTCGAAATCACCCCTCCTGACCCAGGTGGCCAGCGCCAGCACCACCTCGGACACCCTGCAGAACGGATACGGTAGCGGGGCTTTAACGGACTACACCATCGGCTCCGATGGCACCATCATGGGAAGTTTCAGCAATGGCCGCACGGCAGCGCTGGGTCAGATCGCGCTGGCTAACTTCGCCAACACCCAGGGTCTGGAGCGAGTGGGAAACAGCGACTTTTCCGCGACTCTGGCCTCTGGAGCGGCGGTCGTGGGAACGCCCGGTACAGGGGGATTGGGAACGGTGTCGGGGGGCTCGCTGGAGCTGTCCAATGTAGACATTGCCACCGAGTTCTCCGCCCTGATCGTGGCCCAGCGCGACTACGAAGCCAACGCGCGAACCATTACCACCTTCGACCAGGTGATGCAGGACACCATCAACATTCAGTCGCCCGCTTAAAGTTCAGCGGGCTATGGCCGATGAGTAGAGCGTGAGCAGTGCCGAAGTCCCGCATCCCGGCTCGCCGGCGATGCGGGACATTCGTCAAGTGGGTCAGCCTCATTAGGAACCACTCACTTCCGGGCCGTTCACTGAGCCCGGCTTCATGAAAATCCCCTAACTTCCGGGTTCGAGGCCTCGCCCAGCCGTTATCGGCCAGCGGCGCCGGCGAAATGTTTCTCCGCTAATACCGTGCGGGCAGAGCAGTTTACGTCTGCTTTTTTTAATTGGCTGCCTGCCCGGTTGCCCGGCAATCCGCTTGCACTTCCTCTCAGCGTAAATGCAGAGCACCAGACAAAACCGGGAAACGAGTTTCGCTGCATGAGCGAAAAGCAACTGCCTGAGGATACGAGCCCGCTTCCGTCTACGGCGACGGACAAGTGGCAGCAGCTGTGGTGGCTGCCTTGCGAGCTCTCCTTGCAACTACCGGTCGCGCAATTCACCGTGGGTGAACTGTTGCGGCTACGTCCGGGCGGCATCGTCGCTACCGCCTGGAGCCGGGGCGCGGAAATTCCTTTGCACGCCAACGGGCAACTCATCGGATGGGCGGAATTTGAGCCGGTAGGCGGCCACATTGGAGCCCGCATCACCGAGCTGGTTTGAAGGGTGAAATGCAATCAACAGCCAAACATCGGGCGCCGGCGTTTTCCGCCCGCTTAGTTCCCTGGTGGCAGCGCTGGTGGAGTTCGCTTCCCGCCCTGCGAGTGCGTAAGGCGCCCCGCCAGTTACGGCTTTGCGAAAGCGTTTCTCTGGGCGAGAAACGGGTGGTAGCGGTGATCCAGTACGAGAGCCAGAGATTCCTGATTGGGGGCAGCGCGCACTCGGTCAACTTGCTGGCGCGGTTGGGAGAATCCCCCGACTTTTCCGAATTGCTGTCGGAATGGTGCGAGCGGCAACGATGAGCATTCCCTGGCGCGATCGAGTGTGGCGGAGCGCTGGCTGGACGGCGCTTTGCCTGACCAGCCTGCGCTGTCAGGCGGCAATGATCGCTCCCTCCACACCGAAGCTGCAGATCCCGGGAGCTAGCGCCAGCGGAGTGCCGTGGACCATCGTTCTGCTGCTGACCCTGCTCACTCTGTTGCCGGCGTTGCTGTTGTCCATGACCCCGCTGGTGCGGCTGCTGGTGATCTTCCACTTCTTGCGGCAGGCGCTGGGCACTCAGAGCGCGCCCACCAATCAGACGCTGATTGGACTGTCTCTGGTGCTGACTTACTTTCTGATGCAGCCGGTGGGCGTAGCCATTTACCAGCAAGCCATGGTGCCGCTGGAGGAAAACCGGATCACGGCTTGGGAGGCGATCGACCGCGGCTCCGAACCGCTGCGCCACTTCATGCTGAAATTCGTGCGGGAAAAAGATGCGGCGCTATTCGTCGATGTAGCTAGGCTGCCTCCGCCGCATTCGCCCGAAGACTTGCCCATGCGGGTGGTCGCGCCGGCCTACATTCTGTCCGAGCTGAAAGTGGGCTTCCAGATTGGTGCAGTACTGTTTCTGCCTTTTCTGGTGATTGACCTGGTGGTGGCTTCGATCACGACTTCGGTGGGCATGCTGCAGCTGCCGCCGGTGGTGATTTCTACCCCCATCAAGATTCTGCTGTTCGTAATGGTCGATGGCTGGAACCTGCTGGTGGGTTCGTTGATGAAGAGTTTTTACTGATGCGCCAGAAATTGAGGAGTGCAATGTCGCCGGAGCTGATCGTCAAGTTGGGACAAAACACGCTGGAGACTGCCGTGATGCTGGCCGGGCCGCTGCTGATCGCCCTGGCCGCCGTCAGCCTGTTGATCAACGTGGTGCAGGTGCTCACCTCGTTGCAGGACAACACCATCTCCAGCGTGCCTCGTCTGCTGGCCACCGCGGTGGGCGCGATCCTGCTGATGCCCTGGATGCTGCGCAAGCTGACGCTGTTCACCTTGCAGATATTTGCCGACTTCCGGCCGCTGCTGCGCTAGAGGACAACATGGAACCGCGACTCCAACTTCAACTCGAAAACGTGCTGCTGGCCGTGGCCTTTGTGGGGACGCGGGTCTCGGGTCTGCTGGTAT
This sequence comes from Candidatus Korobacteraceae bacterium, assembly GCA_049695855.1. Taxonomy (GTDB): domain Bacteria; phylum Acidobacteriota; class Terriglobia; order Terriglobales; family Acidobacteriaceae; genus Bog-257. Next base: position 114,017 of record JBAVSY010000016.1, read on the forward strand.
TCGCACCCTTTCTAGGATCGAGCGCAATTGCGCCCCGCATCAAGGTTGGACTGGTGGTGACCCTGACGGCACTGCTTTATCCGGTGTGCGGCCCGCGCGGACTTTCCTTGACTGCGGGCGGGGTGTTGCGAGTGATGTTCTCCGAAGCGCTGGTGGGCATGCTGATCGGGTTGGCGGTGCAGTTTGTCTTCGAGGCGGCGCAGTTCGCCGGCCAGGTCATGGGAATGCAGGTTGGCTTTGGACTGGTCAACATACTCGACCCCAGCACGCAGGTCGATACCCCGGTGCTGGCGGTGTTTTCCCAAACCATAGCCATGCTGATTTTTCTTCAGCTGGGGGTGCATCGCTGGCTGATTCGGGCGCTAGCCAGTAGCTTCGCCTATCTTCCCGCCGGGGCAGTGTCTGCCAGCGGCGAGATGACCCGGCAACTATTGCATGCCGCCGGCGCCATCTGGCTGGCCGGAGTGCAGATCGCGGCACCGGCCCTGATTGCCACCCTCATGACCGACCTGGTGCTGGGCTTTCTGGGAAAAGCTTCGCCGCAGCTGCCGGTGTTGTTTCTCGGCCTGTCAGTGAAGAGCATGGTCGGCCTGGTGGTGCTGGGCTTATCGCTGAAGTACTGGCCGGCGATGTTCGAACGTTATTTCACCAGCGCCATCCACGCCGGCGAGCGGCTGCTGCAACTGGCGCACTGAGAAATTTATGGCTGACGGCGACAAAACCGAACAGGCAACTCCGCGGCGGCAGAACAAGGCCCGAGAACAGGGGCAGGTAGCGCGCAGCCGCGAGCTGGCGGGCGCGCTGATCGGCTTTGCCGGCCTGTTGGTGGTGTTGTGGATCTCGGCGGCGCAGTTACAGCTCTGGCGCAGTCAGTGGAGCAGCTGGACCAGCCTGGCCTGGCAAAGCGACTTCAATCCCGGCACACCGATTTTGCTGTGGACGGGAATCGCCGCCCTGCGCTGGATTGTCGCGCCGCTGGGACTGGTGTGGGGATTGGCGGTGGCCAGCAGCGTGGCCCAAGGCGGGTTCGTTTTCGCCGCCGAATCCCTGACTCCCAATATCGAGCGCATGAGTCCGGCCAAAAAGCTGGGGCAAATGTTTTCTCTCTCCGGTCTGGCGCCGGTGGCCAAGTCCCTGATCCCGGCTTCCGTGCTGCTCTACCTGGGTATCTACATCCTGACCCGCGACTGGGATCTGTTGCTGGGAGCGGGGCAGATGCCACCCGGAAAGATCGGCCAGTTCGCCTATGAACGGGCACTGGAGATTTGCTGGAAGTCAACTTTGGTTTTGCTGCTGTGGTCGGGCATCGACTATCTGCTGCAGCGGCAGAAGCTGGCCCGCGACCTGCGCATGAGCAAGCAGGAGCTACGCGACGAATACAAGGAGACCGACGGCAATCCCTCGGTGAAGGCGCGTCTGCGCCGGCTGCAGCGCCAGATGCGCCGCCGCCGCATGTTGAAGGAAGTGGAGCGGGCCACGGTGGTCATCACCAACCCTACTCACTTTGCCGTGGCCCTGGAATACCGGGCGGAGATGGCGGCGCCGGTGGTGGTGGCCAAGGGCTGCAATGCGCTGGCCCAGCGGATCAAGCAGGTGGCGATGTGGCACGAAATTCCCATCGCGGAGAATCCGCCGCTGGCCCAGGCGCTGTACCGCAGCGTAGAGGTGGGGCAGGCGATTCCGGCCAAGCTCTATGCCGCGGTGGCCGAAATTCTGGCGTTTCTCTATCGCGCGCAGGTGCGGGCGCAGCAGGCAACCGGCAGGGCATAAGCAATGGCGAATGCGACCGACAAACCGCAACTGGTGCTGGGCAAACGAGCGGCGGAGTGGATCATTCCAGTCGCCGCGGTGGCCCTGGTCTTCGTCATGCTGGTGCCGCTGCCCGCCTTCGTGCTCGATCTGTTGCTGGCTATCAGCATCACCGCCTCGGTGCTGGTGCTGCTTTCGGCGGTCCACATCCTGCGGCCGGTACAGTTCTCCGTCTTCCCCAGCCTGCTGCTCCTGCTAACCCTGTTCCGGCTCTCCTTGAATCTGGCCAGCAGCCGCCGCATTCTGCTGCACGGCAACGAGGGATCGGGTGCGGCCGGCCACGTCATTGAAGCTTTCGGGCAATTCGTGGTCGGCGGAAATTACGTGGTCGGTTTCGTTCTGTTTCTGGCGCTGATCGCCATCCAGTACATGGTGGTCAGCCACGGTGCGGTGCGCACTGCCGAGGTCACCGCCCGCTTTACCCTGGACGCCCTGCCCGGCAAGCAGATGGCCATCGATGCCGACCTGAACGCCGGCGTGATCGACGAGAAGCAAGCCCGCGCCCGCCGCGAGCAGGTGAGCCGCGAGGCCGAGTTTTACGGCGCCATGGACGGGGCGGCGCGTTTCAATCAGCGCGACTCGCTGGCCACGGTCCTGATTACCGCCATCAACATCATTGCCGGATTTCTGATTGGTGTCTTCCAGCTCGACGTTCCCTTTCGCGAGGCGCTGAAGACCTACACCATTCTGACTGTGGGCGACGGCCTGGTTACCATCATTCCCTCGCTGCTGGTTTCCGTGGGCGGCGGCATCGTGGTTACACGCTCTTCTTCCGACAACAGTCTGGGCGGCGATATCGGTACTCAGTTGTTTGGCCGCAGCCGGCCGTTGTGGATTGCCGCCGGCGCCATGACGGCGCTGGCCATGATTCCCGGTTTGCCGAAGATTCCTTTTCTGGCGATTGCCGGTGGCGCGGCCTGGCTGGCGCGGCGGGCCAAAAAAGAATTCGAGAAGCCGGTTTCCACCAGCGAAGCGGCGGCTGCCGCAGGGGCTGCTCCGCCCGGAACGGCCCCACCCGACGCCTTGGAAGGTCTGCTGAAGCTGGACGATCTCGGCCTGGAAGTCGGCTACGCGCTGGTGCCGCTGGTCGACACCAAACAGGGGGGACAGCTGCTGCCCCGGGTCAAAGCCCTGCGCCGGCATTTGGCGCTGCAACTGGGCTTCATCGTTCCTCCGGTCCATATCACGGACAACCTCAAGCTCAAGCCGCGCGAATATGTTGTCTTCCTGCGCGGAGTGGAGATCGCCCGCTGGGAGACCCGCGACGACTGCCTGCTGGCCATCAGCTCGGAGAGCGAGCCGCCGGAGTTGCCAGGTTTCACGACCAGCGAACCGGCCTTCGGGGTCTCGGCCCGCTGGATCGTGCCCGGGCTGCGCGAGCAGGCGTTGGCGCTGGGCTACGCGGTGGTCGATCAGACCTCGGTCATGGCAACCCATCTGGCCGAGGTGATCAAGCAACATGCTTATGAGCTGCTCAGCCGGCAGGAGACCAAGCGGCTGCTGGACCGGCTGGGAGAAAGCCAGCCCAAGCTGTGCGAAGAGCTGGTGCCCAAGCTGCTGAGCCTGGGCGAAGTGCAGAAGGTGCTGCAGCAGCTGCTGCGCGAACAGGTATCGATTCGCGATATGCCCACCATACTGGAGAGCCTGCTGGACAGCGCCGCAGTCAACAAGAATCCAGTACTGCTGGTGGAAGGCGCCCGCCAGGCCCTGGGCCGGGCGCTGGTTCGTCCCCTGCTCTCCGAAGACGGCGGCTTGCGGGTAGTCACCCTCGATCCCGGAATCGAAGAGGAGCTGACTCGTGCCTTTTCCACGCAAGCACCGGCTGGAACCGCCGGCTTGGAACCCTCGTTCGTGCGGCGGGTGCTGGAAGGCCTGAAAAAACTGGTGGGTGAGCAGGTGCGGATGGCTACCCCGGTGCTATTTTGCAGCACCCCGGCACGCTTCCATCTGCGCCGGCTGCTGGAGCCGTTTCTGCCCAAGGTGGTGGTTTTGTCGCCGGGAGAGATTCCCCCGGTTATCCAGGTGCAGTCGTTGGGAATGATCCGATGAGGAGGAAGCATGAGTGCCGCTCAAGCCTATGAGCAGTTGGCCGACCCGGCGGTGGCCGGTTCCGACCAGCTGTTGCTGGAACAGTTGCCGCAGGTCAAATACATCGCGCGCCGCATTCACGAGCGGTTGCCGCAGCACGTTCCCTTTGACGATCTGCTGCACGCCGGCATCGTGGGCCTGATCGACGCCCTGCACAAGTATGACGCCAGCAAGAACGTGCGTTTCGCCTCTTACGCCAAGTTTCGTATCCGGGGAGCCATTCTGGACAGCCTGCGCGACATGGACTGGAGTCCCCGCGATCTGCGGCGTAAGGCCCGCCGCCTGGAGGCGACCATGCAGAAGTTGCAAACCGAGCTGGGGCACTCGGCGACCGAACCCGAACTGGCTGAGGCCATGGGTATGACGCTGGAGGAGTTCCAGCACCTGCTGGACGAGATTCGCGGCCTGGAGGTGGGCAGCCTGCAGATCGAGTCGCTGGAAGACGGACGGGAAACCGATCTGGGCGAAACCCTGCCCGGACCTGCCAATCAGGATCCCTTGTCCCTCTGCCTGCTGGGCGAGCGTAAGCAGATCTTGGCCGATGCCATTGCGCAATTGCCGGAGCGTGAGCAACAGGTGCTGGCTTTGTACTACCAGGAAGAGCTCACCATGAAAGAAGTGGGGGCGGTGCTGGGAGTCGGCGAATCGCGAGTGTCGCAGATTCATTCCGTGGCCGTGGCCCGCTTGCGCGCCGCCTTCTCCGCCACGCACCCTCCTGCTCTTCCCATGGTGCAAGTAAGCAGCAGTAATTCCACGATGCAGCCGGGGCTATGGAAAAGGTCTTAAGTCAGGGAGAAATCGACGCCTTGTTTCGGGCCGCGCAGGGCGGCTCTGCCGGAGCTGCCGCCGAGCGCAGCGCGCTCATCGAGCCTTGGGACCTGCATCAGGCCGGACTGCTGGGCAAAGAGCAGTTGCACAGCATCAGTCAGCTGCACGAGAGTTTTGGCCGCAACCTGACCAGCGCGGTGGGAGCCTACCTGCGCGACAAGTTCGAAGTCGCCTTGGTAGCGGTCGAACAACTGGCGTATCGCGACTTTCTCGCCCGCTTTTCCGATGTGACCTACTACAGCACCTTCCGTCTGCCGCCGGGAGATGCCAGCGGGGTTCTGCACCTGGATTTGAGTCTGGCCTTCCCGGTAGTAGACCTGCTTCTGGGCGGACTGGGACAAATGCCCAAAGCCACGCGCGAGGTGACCGAGATTGAAGCGAACGTGCTGGAAGGGGTGGGCGACGTCATTTGCCGCGAGCTGCAACTGGTGTGGCAGCCGCTGGGTCTGCAAGTCGAATTCGAGCGCCGGCAATCGGGGGCGCAGCTGCTGCGGATCATGCCGCCGCAAGAGAAAACTCTGACCTTGACCTTCGACGTGACCATGACCGATTCCAAGGGCATGTTGAATATTGCCTTCCCCTCGGTGGTCTCCAGTGCGCTGCTGCGCAAGCTGGGCAGCGAGTTGGTGTATCAGAGGGCCCGGGGAGCGGCGGTAAATCAGGCGACCCTGCGCCAGCGTCTGCGGAAGTCGGCAGTCGATCTGGAGCTGGCCACCCCGGCCATTCCCATCCGGCTGAGCGAGCTGTTGTCGCTCGAGGTGGGACGGGTATTGCCCTTGCGCCGGCGCATCGATCAGCCCGCCGCCTTACGGGTGCGAGGCCGCGATTGCTGGCTGGCCCGGCCGGTCAGCAGCAGCTATAACCGCCGCGCCGCGCAACTGCTGGAATACCTGGTGCAGCCGGAGAAAGAGGAGAAGCGATGAGTCTGCAAGGCGAAACCAAGCTGAACCAGTACTTCGCGGCCTGGGTGGGCAGTCTGGCTTCGCTGCTCTCCCGGCTCACCTCCGGATCCTGGCAGGAGGAACCGGCCGCGGCGGAAGGCTCCCCGTCTCTGGCGTGCGTGCGGATTACCGCCGCCGGCGGTCTGCCCGGTCAGCAATCCTTGTACTTCAGCGCAGCCGGGGTAGCGGAACTGCTTAGCATCTTCCTGAGCGAGGAAGTCAGCCTCCCCAGCGAACTTGACCCGACGCAAGGCGAGGCCCTGGAGGAACTGGTGCGGCAGTGGTCCGGGTTGGCAGCCAGCGCTCTGAAGCCCAACTTCGGAGAGGTTACGCTGGAAGCCGCACTGGATCCGTCGGGTTGCGCCTCCGGCCAGGGAGGCCGATGGTTGCGGGTTAGCGATGGCACGCGGGCGATTGCCGCCCAAATCGAGTGGGACGAGGTTCTGGCCGGTGCTTTGGCCGAACCGGCGGCCGCCGTTCCGACCCAGGCTGCTCCCGCCACTGTTCCAGCGGCCATTCCAGCCGCTTCCGACCGGGTTGAGGAACTGCTTCGCCAGGGCAACCTGGAACTCTTGATGGATGTCGAGTTAGGGGTGATCTTGCGCTTCGGCAGCCGCCAGACCACCCTGCATGAGGTTCTGGATCTGACCACCGGAGCGGTGTTGGAGCTGGATCGCGAGATTCAAGAGCCAGTGGATCTGATGCTGAATGGACGGATCATTGCTCGTGGCGAAGTGGTGGTGGTCGATGGCAATTACGGTCTGCGGGTCACCGAGGTTGCTTCTCCCCAACAGCGGGTTAACAGCCTTTGAGCTGCTGACTCGGAAAGGCGCGAAATGTCAGTTTCCCTACGTTCGGTTCTTCCCCTCTCGTCGCCCCTGGCTGCTCTAACCGCCTTGCCCGTTTGTGCCAGCCCGTTTTGTCCCCGGCCGCCGACTTTGTGGCAGCGCTGGTGGGCCCGGCATGAGGGGGTTTGGCTGCAAGATCGCTGGTACTGCTCGCCCGACTGTTTTCGGGTGGGGGTGTTTCGCCGTCTGGAAGTCGCTGCCTACGCCCGCCGGCGCGATCCTAGACCCAATCGCCTGCCTCTAGGCCTGGTCTTGCTGTCCCAAGGCGACATTACCGCCAGCCAACTGCGGGAGGCGTTGGAACTCCAGCGTACGGCCCAGGCGGGCAAGCTGGGCGAGTGGCTGATCAAGTTGGGAGCCGTCTCGCCGCAACAGGTGATCACCGCCCTGGCGGTGCAGCAGGGCTGTCCTGTCTTCCCGGCGCAGGAGTGTCAAGCCTTGCCGGCGGCCATGCATTGGCCCGACGCTTTGCTACAGCGCTACCGGGCGGTGCCTATCTTCTTCAACCGGATTCAGTCGAGTCTGTACGTAGGTTTTCTGGAAACCGTGAGCCACACATGGTTGTATTCCCTGGAACAGATGCTGCGCTGCCGCACCCAGCCCTGTATCGTGCCCGCCGCCACCTATCAGAGGCAGCTGGAATGGCAGATGCGCACCATCGAGAGCGAAACCGTGATGATCAATCAGCGCCAGAACAGCGTCGAGATGGCGCAAACCATCGGCAACTATGCCCAGCAGATTCATGCGGAGCGATGTTCGCTGACCGCCTGCGACGATCATCTTTGGACCAGGCTGGAGGGTTCGGGTAGCTTTCATGTCGACTTTCTTTTCCGTCTGCCCGCGATGTCTTGAAACGCTTTGCTCTCCCTCCGCCGGACAAGGCCTGGATTGCCGGGGTCGCTAAAGGCCCCACGCAGAGTGCCGATGAACTCCACAGGCACCGCGATGGATTGTCCCGCCCAAACCCGCGAGCTCGATGGACCCTTGGCCGCCTGCTCCGCGCCAGCCGGCTGCGGAGCCTGCTCCGATGGATCCAACCTGGCCAGCCTGGTTTTGCCCCTGCTGACGCGTTCCAGCGGCTTGCTCAACCTGTTATTTCAAGACGGGACGGTCGACTTGGAGCTGGCCAGTTCCGTGGTGGCACTTGATCCCGGCTTGGCCTTCGGAACCCTTCAGTTGGCCAACCGGGACCGGGTGGGCAAGAGTAACCCCATCTGGCTGTTTCCCCTGGCCGTGGTAGCGGCGGGACGCGACCTCATGCTGCAACTGGTCAACCAGGCTCCGCGAATCGAATCCCTGGCGCCCAGCCGCCGCAATCAACTGTTCCAGCTTAGCCGCGATGCCGTGTTGCGAGCATCGCTAGCCCAGCTTCTCACCCGGGAACTGGGAGAGTGCGATCCGCGAAAGTCATTTCTGGCCGGGCTTTTGTTGGAATTGCCCACCCTGGTGAAAGTGGCCTTGCCCCGGCAATCGATTTCGCCGGCCAGACTTCTTGCCACTTTGTGCAGCGCGCTGCCCTCCGCGGTTGTGACCGCCGCTCTGGCCGGGCCCGCCAGTGCGGACCGCTATGATCCGCTGGCGCCGGTGGGGGCCATTGCCCGCATAGCCGATTCACTGGTAACCAGTCTGGCTGGCGGCTATTCCGGCATTCCGCCGCTGGAGCGGCTGGCTTCGGGACCACTTTGGCGGTTCTGGAGTGAGACGAATGTACGCCAGCGTTCCAGTCTGCTGGGTCATGGCCTGGAGCTGGCGCAGTGGGTTTCAGCCAATCTCTACCGGATGGATCCCTGGGAGTTCATGGCCAGATTGGAGAGCCACAAGTCATGGGAGTAACGATGGAAGGTTTACGGACATTGATTGTCGACGATTCCTCGGTGATGCGGAAGATCGTGGCCCGGGCGTTGCAACAAGGAGGAGTCTCGCTCGGTCAGATTCTGGAAGCTGGAAATGGCTTGGAGGCGCTGGAGATTCTGCGCCGGGAGAAAGTGGACCTGGTACTCAGCGACATCAACATGCCGGTGATGAATGGCCTGGAGTTTGTGCGGCAACTTCGCAGCGTAGAAAACGCGCAGGGAATTCCGGTGGTGATGATCACCACCGAAGGCAGCGAGTCGCACGTGATGGAAGCCATCTCCTGCGGCGCCCGCGGCTACATCCGCAAACCCTTCACCCCTGACCAGATGAAACAGCACGTACTGCCCTTGCTGACGAAGTAGCGGCCAGGGTTAGCTTCGAAAGCTGCCCGCCTTTTCGATTCGGCGGCATTTTGCCATGGGCGAAAAATAAGCCGGAACCCTGGGGCTCCGGCTTGAATGACCTGGGGAAAGGTCGGTTGAATTTAGAACAGCTTGCGGCGCAGAAGGCCCGCCAGTCCGAGGATGCCGGAACCGAACAGCATGACGCTGCTGGGCTCAGGAGTCGTGCCGGACGTGGTGGTGGTGCTGCCGGTGCCGTCCAGGGTGAAGGCTTCCGACGGAATCGTTCCCAGGGTGTTTTCCTGAGCCGATGACGGGCAGCCAGGCGACATGCAGCCTACGCCGGAGTTCTCATCCCAATACAGCGGGTTGCCGTCCCGGGTGGCGGCGTTTTCCAGGGTCAGGTAGTAGTTGCCGGGCCCTGCGGGAATGTTGTTGAACGTGGCGGACTCGGCGCAGATGTCGAAGCCAAAGCCGTTGGTGGAGCAGTTCGACTGGGTCAGGGTAACGGTTCCATCAAATATGTTGTTGGAAAAGTATCCGGTGTTGCCAATCGCCATTTCGACGCTGGTCGCGGTATCGCCGGGCTCCACCCATGCCCAGAACGACAGGCTTTCTATGCTGTCGGCGGAGGACAAATGGAAGGTGTCGCTAACAGCGAAGCCAAAGTTAATGGTCCAGGCATCGACCTGTCCATTGACCGGACCGTTGTCATACAGGGTACCCTGGGCCATGGCCGGAACAGCAGCCAATGTCAGGCAAAGAGCTAGCAGTGACAGCAAAGCTATGCGCATTTTCAAGGGTCGAACCCTCCTTATAGGTTCTGTTCGTCTCTCGCTATAGGGGCCCGTGTGGGTAGGTATCGCCTCAACCACACGAATTAACTATCGCAATCCGCGTGCCACGCTAAGCTATTTATATCTTTGGAGTCTTGGTTATTTGCTGTGCAGGTGTTTGCGACATTGTTCTACGAAATTTCCCAGCTTTCCGATAATTACTGGAGGATTTCTCTTGCACTATAGTCCACCTTTGTGGTTAGAGCCCTGGTTGACGAGAGCCTGAGGGGGTGGCCGATATTCGAGCTTAGTTTTTCTTAATTTGTATTCCTCTAACCCATTGATTTATTGAGCTGTCCTTCCCTTCCTTTGGTTCGCTTCTTGCAGGAGTACCGGCGGAGCAGAACCCCATGAATAGCGGACTCTACGCGGCGTGCGCTGGCTTGCTGGCGCGTACCCAGGCGCTCGATCTGGCGGCGAACAATCTGGCGAATGTCAATACCACCGGATATAAGGCTCAAATACCAACCTTCACTTCGCAGCTGGCCAGCGCCGATGCCGGCGTTCGAACCAATCCCATCGCCCAGGCCGTGAACGATTTTGGCGTCCTGGGAGGCAGTCGGATGGATTCCGGGCAAGGCAGTCTGGAGCGAACCGGCAGCGATTTCGACTTTGCGCTGCAAGGCGAAGGCTGGTTCGCGGTGCAGAGCGCCGGTGGGAGCCTTTACACCCGCAACGGAAATTTTCATGCCGATGGCAATGGGCATTTGGCGACAGCGGAAGGCAAGTTGGTTATGGGAGCGCAAGGCTCTATCACGATTCCGCCGGGCAAGCTTTCGGTCAGCGACGATGGAACGATCTCGGTGGACGGCGCCCTGGCCGGCCAGCTTAAGGTGGTGAAGTTTTCCCCCGGAACCGTTCTGCAGCCCATTGGCGACGCTTCTTTTTCCGCTCCCGCCGGCAGCGAACTCAGTACCCAAGCGACCATCGTCCAGGGCTCGCTGGAAGGCAGCAATGTGAATGGTATTTCCGCCGCAGTCGGCCTGGTGGCATTGCAACGTCATGCCGACCTTTTACAGCAGGCCCTGACCGCATTCCATTCGAATTTCAACCGCATCGCGGCCCAGGATCTGTCCCGTATCTGAGGAGATGATATGTTTCGTGCGCTCTACACCGCGGCTTCCGGCATGGCGGCCCAGCAACTGAATCTGGACAATGTCGCCAATAACCTTTCCAACTCCAGCACCGCCGGGTTTCGCTTTCGGCGGTTGCAATTTGAGGACATGATCTATCAGAACCTGGTGATGCCGGGAGCGGCTGCCACCCAGAACACTACGGTGGCGTCGGGCTTGCAGATCGGTCTGGGCACCCGCACGGCGGCCTCGGAGGTGATCCAGACCCAGGGCGATTTCGATTCCACCGGTAATCCGTTGGATCTGGCGATTCAAGGTTCCGGCTTCTTTCAGGTGACGATGCCCGACGGCCAGATCGGATACACCCGCGGCGGTATGTTCCATCTGGATAACCAGGGGAACATGGTGACCGCCGACGGCAATGCCCTGAATCCCCAGATTGCCATCCCGCCCAACGCTCTGACCATCACCATCGGAACCGACGGCACCGTGACCGTCACCCAGCCGGGACAGACGCAGGCGCAGCAGGTAGGCAGCATTCAACTGGCGACGTTTCAGAATCCCGGCGGGCTGAACAGCGTGGGAGCGAACATGTATCTGGCCACCACCGCCTCCGGCGATCCCATCATTGGGTCCCCGGGGGGCGCCGACGGCCTGGGCACCTTGCAGCAGGGGGTGCTGGAACAATCCAACGTAAACGTGGTCGACGAGTTCATCCAGATGATCCTGGCGCAGCGCTCGTATGAGGCGAACTCGCGCGTGGTAACCGCAGCCGATCAGATGCTGCAAGACCTGAACAATCTCTCGCGTTAGGAGGGCCGGGTGAGGTGTCGAATGGCACATTCCGTTTGCGGCCTGCTGTTGTTCCTGCTGCTGGGGAGGGCTCCCGGTGGGGCCGCAACTTCCGCCGAAGGAGGGGGACTGCGCCAGCAAGTCGCGGCGGCCATTGCCCGCGACCTTGGGGTCAGCCGCAAGGCGGCAGAAACCGATCTGGTGTTGCTCGCCACCATGCCCACTCTGCCTCCCGGCGAACAGCTGCATGTCGTCTCCGTCAAGCCGGGTTTTACCCCCGGCACCTGGTTTCTCAAACTGGATTGTTCCGCGCGCCCCGACTGCCTGCCCTTTGCGGCTCTCCTGCGCAGTGACGATCTCGACCTGTCGGGTGGGCGGCGCCAGGGGAGGAGCGGGTTGACGCCCGCAGTGCGGCCGCGACGGATCTTGCTGGCCGCCGATGCGATGGTGGTGCGCGGTGAGCGGGCGGAACTGGTCGAGCAACTAGCCAGCATGCGCCTGATGGTGCCCGCGATCTGTCTGGAATCGGGTGCGCTGGGAGACCGCATTCGGGTGCGAAATCTGGCCACCCGGCGGGTGTTGTCGGCCGCAGTGGTTGGCAAAGGGCAACTACGGGTGGAGTGATGGCTAAGCTGGTTGGTCTGATCACCGTGATGCTTGTGACCTGCGGCCTGCTCGGTGGCACGGCGGGAAAGAAGAAGAAAGACACGCCGTTATCGCCGTCCTCGCTGCAACAGTTTCTCCAGCGGGTGCAAGGACAGCCGGTGGCGGCCACCATGTCTCTGGGCAGTTTGTGGCCGCTCGAGGGCGGCCTGCTTACCGACCTGGCCACCGACTACAAAGCGCGACGGTTGAACGATCTGGTGATCATTCGCATTGTGGAGCAGACCTTGGCCCAGGCCTCGGGCGATGTGACCGGGCAGCGTACCTTCGCCTCCAGTTCGGCCGTCACTGGCATCCTGGGGCAAGCCAGCACCTTGTCGGTCAACCCGCTTTACAACCTCAATTCCGCTAGCAACCTGAAAGGCACGGGAACCGCCAACAGCCAATCTTTGCTGCAAAGCAATCTGGCGGGACGGGTGGTGGCGGTGCTGCCCAATGGCTATCTGGTGGTCGAAGCCGAGCGCCAGGTCAGCTTCAATCAACAGAGCCAGACCATCATTCTGCGCGGCATCGTGCGGCCGGGCGACATCGCCTCCGACAATTCCGTGCCCTCGACCTCGTTGAGCGATCTGGAACTGGAGCTGAAGGGCAAAGGCGTGGTGAGCGATGCCACCCGTCAGCCCAATCTGTTTATGCGCCTGCTGATGAAGATTGCGAACTTCTGATGAAACTGACCGTTCTCTTCGCGCTGTTGCTGTGCCCCGGCTTCGTCTGTCCGCCGGCCAACCTGGCGGCGCAGGAGAGCAAAACGCTGCTCCCTATTCGTGACCTGGCTAGCATCGAGGGTGTGCGCGAGAACCCCTTGGTCGGCTACGGCATCGTGGTCGGCTTAAACCGCACCGGGGACTCGCAACAGACCATTTTCAGTGTGCAGACCCTGGCCAACGTTCTGCAGAAGATGGGAGTGCAGATTCCGGCCGCCTCGTTGAGCGCGGTGACGGTGAAGAACGTGGCGGCGGTGTTGGTGACGGCATCGCTGCCTCCATTTGCCCGTCCGGGAATTCAAATCGACGTAACCGTGTCCTCGATTGGCGACGCCAAGAGTCTGGAAGGGGGCACGCTGCTGCTGGCTCCGCTGTATGCCGCCGACGGCAAGGTCTATGCCGAGGCTCAGGGAGCGGTGACCCTGGGCGGTTACACCGCCGGCCGATCCAGCGCCAACTCCAAGCAGGTGAATCATCCCACCGCCGGACGGGTGCCCAATGGCGCGCTGGTAGAGCGCGACGTCTCGCTGGATTTGCGCAAGCTCGACCGGATTTCGCTGCTGGTGCGCGATCCCGATTTTCGTCTCAGCACGGAAATGGCTGCAGCCATCAATCAGGAAGTCGGGCGTCCCATGGCCACCGCGGTAGACAGCGGACGGGTGGAACTCGAAAACGTTCCGGTGAACGGCATTTCCGAGCTGATGGCCCGCCTGCTGAGCCTGAGGGTAGAGATCCATCCCCGCGCCCGGGTGGTGGTCAGTGAACGCACCGGCACGATTGTTATGGGCCGGGATGTCCGTCTGAGCGCGGTCTCGATTCTGCACGGCGATCTTTCCATCGAGATTTCGACCGATTACCAGGTATCGCAGCCGGCGCCCTTCGGCAATGGACAGACTGCGGTGGTGCCCGACACCACGGTTGAAGCCAAGGACGACAAGACCAAGCGCATCGAATTGGGCGAAGGCGCCAGCGTCGAGCAACTGGTGAATGGCTTACAGGCGATCGGCGCAACCGCCCGCGATGTAGTGGCGATTCTGCAGGCGATCAAGGCTGCCGGGGCTCTGGAAGCGGACTTGGAGGTAATCTGACCATGGCATTGTCGATCTCACCGCATTCCGGCCGGCCGGCTGCGACGCCAGCTTCCGGGCAGGCCAGCCCTGCGTCCGGCAAGCTGACCAAGGCCGCCCGCGAATTCGAGTCCGTTCTGCTGCAGAACTGGCTGGAGAAGATGAACAAATGCTTTGTCGGGTCGGAGGAAAGCCAGGATGCCGCCCACGATACCGTGACCAGCCTGGGAACCCAGGCGATTTGTACCGCTTTGGCGGCCCGGGGTGGAATTGGGATTGCCAGCATGCTCTTGCGGCAGCTGCAGCCCAAAGAGCAGGCGACCACGGACGCCGACCGCAAGTCCAGTGGAACCTGAAGATTCGTCGCCCCAAGATCGTTGGCCGATAAGCTGAGAGCATGGCTAGGAGAAAAAATGGTGCCAACATTAAAGTCCTCTCACCAATTGCCGATCACTCAATTGCAGGGCAATACATAGGAACGAGGTGCTGCCATGAGAATTGACTTAACTCCGTCGACTACGGCGCAACTGGATCGCAGCCAAGGTTCGGCTGTGTCGGCCAAGGCTGTGCAGGACACCATGGAGCCGACTGAGTCGGGAGCTGTCGATGTGGCCCACTTGTCGACCGGGAGCGACGCGGTACAGCAGTTGCAAGCGCATCTTGACAGCGTTCCGGAGGTGCGGCAGCAGCGGGTCAATGACTTGCGGCAGCAGATCGCGAACGGAACGTTTCAGGTTTCGCCGGACCGGATCGCAGGTGCGATGCTGGCGGAGACCGCGCCCCCGGCCAGTTGATGTCGATAGCTCCCCCGCGCAGGAAGGCAGGGCTGTATGGAGCTGAATACGGGTCGGCTGGAGGGGTCCTCGCGGATTGAACCGGGCAGGTTCGGCCAGGCCCCGGAGGGACGCCGGCGGGGCGCACCGCAGCGTCGCCGGGCAGACGGTTCGACAGCGGCGTCAATATCGATTCCTGCGGAGGAGGAAGCTTTGACTGGGGAAGAGCAGCAGAACCATCAGTTGGATGACCTGGCCTGAAGGGAGACTTGTGGTGACCATGACCGGCACAGCGGCGGCGTTGCCGTCCCCGATCGATCGGGAGTTGGTCCTGCTGGAGACGCTGCGGTCGCTGCTGCAGACGGCAATTGGTTCGCTCAGCGCCGGCGAAGGTGGAATCCTGATGGAAGTGAGCCAACACATCCGTTCGACTGCCGAGGAAGTGACGGCTCTGTCGGCCCAGCTTGGCCATCTGCCTGCGACGCCGCAAGCCCAGCAGAAACGGAGCCGGCTGCTGGCGGAGTTGGGGCAGCAACGGGCGTTCTGCCGCGCCATGTTGCGGCGTTGGCGGCGCTCGCTGGTTCTGCGGCGGCAGTTGCTTGGTCTAGGGGCTGAGCCTGCGCCCTACACGGAATCGCTGCAAGCCGGTTGGTACTAAATGAGCGGACTCTTCGGCACCCTGTCGATCGCGTTGGGAGCGCTGGAGGCCCAGCAGGCCGGACTACAGACCACCACCAACAACGTTGCCAATCTCAACACTCCCGGGTACAGCCGGGAGCGCCCGATTCTGGAAGAAGCCGACCCCATTGTGCAGAACAACATCGCTTTCGGGGGAGGGGTCGAGCTGGAAGGCATTCAGAGCCTGCGCAGCAACTTGCTGGACATGCAGATCAGCGAAGAAACCCAGCAGCAGGGTAATTCGCAGGCCGCGGTCAACGCCATGGACCAGGTGCAAACCCTGTTTCCCGACGACACCACCGGCATCGGAGCCCAGATCAGCGCATTCTTTCAGAGCCTCAACAGTCTTTCCACCAATCCCTCCGATCTGACTCTGCGGCAAAGTGTGCTCTCGGCTGCCGGCAACATGGCGACCGCCTTCAACGACGTTTCCGGCCAGATCACGCAAGTCAGCAGCCAGCTCGACGATAACGTTCAGCAGCAGGTGCAACAGGTCAATCAGCTTTCGCAGCAGATTGCGGCGATCAACGTTAAACTGGCGACCGTCAACAGCACCGGTCAGGACTACGGAACCTTTCTGGACCAGCGCACGGCCCTGATCCAACAGCTGTCCGGCATCATCGACGTATCGCAAATCAACAATGGCAGCTCGCTGACCCTGACCACCAAACAGGGTGCAGCCCTGGTGGTTGACGGTCAGGCTTACGCGCTCACCACCTCCCCGGATGCCAGCGGGGTGCAACACATTTATTCATCGCAAGGCAGCGACATTACCGGCGACATATCCGGCGGCCAGCTGGGCGGTTTGTTACAGGTTCGGGACCAGACGTTACCGGCGCTGCAATCCCAACTGGATTCCCTGGCCGGCGGCATGGTGCAGGCCCTGAACACGGCGCATCAGCAAGGCACGGATCTGAACGGAAATCCCGGCGGCAATCTGTTTGATCCCATCACGGGGGCCGGGGCGGCAGCCAGCATGAAAGTTGCTATCACCGATCCCGCGCTGTTGGCGGCAGGCTCAGACGGGAGCAGCGGCAGCAATGGCAACATCGCGAACCTGTCTGGAGTCGCCAACCAGACCGTGTCCAACGGCATGACGCCCAGCGGCGCCTACGGCAACCTGGTTTTTCAGGTAGGCATGAGTATCAGCGACAGCACCACCGATCTGAACGCCAGTACAGCCATGCTGCAGCAACTGCAACAGCAACAGACCTCGGTGAGCGGGGTTTCGCTGGACGAGGAAGCTTCCAATCTGCTGCTCTACCAGCGCGCCTATCAGGCTGCGGCCCAGGCTATCACCGCGGTGAACCAGATGCTGGAAACAGCCATCAACATGGGAGCCGGCTCAGCATGAGGATTTCTCCCCAGATTTCGCAGATCCTGCTCAACGCCCTGAATATTTCCGACCAATCCGAGCAGACCGCCCTCACCCAGTTGACCACCGGACGGCGGGTGAATGTCGCCTCCGACGATCCTTCGGCGGCCGCGCAGGAGGTCAACATTGCCTACCAGATGGACAGCTGCGATCAGTATTCGCGCAGCATGTCCAGCATCTACTCCGAGCTGCAGACCGCCGACTCGTCCCTGAACTCGGCTGTGACCGCCTTACAGGCAGCCATTTCCGTAGGCGTAGAAGGGGCGAATGGCACCTTATCGCAGCAGGACCGGAACACTTTGGCGCAAGAAGTAAGCGGCGTCTCGCAACAGGTATTGAGCGTCGCCAATCTCAGCTACAACGGCCACTATGTTTTCGGGGGCACTGCTGATTCCCAGCCTCCCTACGTGGTCGACGATACGGTACCGGGCAGCATCGCTTACCAGGGCAACGACAATGTCAATTCGGTGGAAATTGAGCCTGGGCAGTCGGTGGCCGTAAACCAGCCAGGCAGCCAACTGTTTTCGGCTGCGGGAGCCAGTGTCTTCCAGTCACTGAACGATTTGGTGACCGCGCTGCAAGACCCCACCAGCACTACCGACGATATCGGCAACGCGACCACCGAGATCCGGAATGCCTATGACCAACTGACCTCGGCGCGGACATTTTACGGCAGTACCATGGACCAGGTGCTAAGCAGCCAGGATTTTATAAACAGCGAGAGCGTGCAGCTCGCCCAGCAGCAAAACAGTACGATCGGGGTCGACATGAATGTCGCAGCAACAAACTTGTCCAATGCCCAGGAGGCGCGGAGCGCCGCGGTGCAGGCCGCTGCCACCACCAGCAGTCTCAGTCTGATGGACTATCTGTCGGGAGGCAGCCACTAAAAGGAGGCCCGCGGCCATCAAACCAAGGTACGGCCAGAATGTTAGGCTGTATTCGTGATGACCGCCGACGAAATTAAACAACTCCTGCAGTTGGAGCCGCTGTCCATCGAAGGCGGCTTCTTTCGCGAAACCTACCGCTCGCGTTGGAACGTTTCCGCCGAATATCTGCCTGACGGCTTCAGCGGCTCACGCTCCATTGGTACCGCCATTTACTACATGATCACCCCAGAAACATTTTCCAGCTTGCATCGACTGCCGGGTACGGAAGTTTTTCACTTCTATCTCGGCGATCCCGTTCTCATGCTGCAACTGCTGCCTGACGGAAGTTCCCGCACCATCACTCTCGGTCCCGATCTTCTCAACGGCCAGCAGCCGCAAGTAGTGGTCAGAGGACATGTTTGGCAGGGATGCAGATTGGCGCCTGGCGGTAAGTGGGCCTTGATGGGGACGACGATGTCGCCAGGCTTTGACTACGCCGACTATGAGAACGCCGACCGCGAGCAATTGATCGGGCAGTATCCGGGCGCTGCGGAGAAGATTAGCGAGTACACGCGCTAAAGCCGCTGATCGCTTTTCGCTCTTGGCGGAAAAGCAAAAAAGTTGTCCCGCGCGAATGTCTCCCGCCGCGGTTTGCGAAGTCTGTATTACAAATCATCTTATGTAGTACATCTATGATAAACTTGTGTCCATGAAAGCGAATGTGCAAGCTCGATTGGATCGCCAATCGCAGGCGGCTTTGGAGAAGCTGGTGCAGCGCCTGGGCTGGAGTCCCTCGCGAGTAGTGCGCGAAGGCGTACGTCTGCTGGCCAGCTGTTACGGCGAGCCTGCGAGAAAAAAGGTAATCGGTATCGGGAGATTTGCTTCGGGCCTTTCGGACCTCGGCTCTAACAGGAAGCACTTGCGAGGATTCGGGCGGTGAAGCCCGTGCTTCTCGATACCGGGGTTGTGGTTGCGCTTCTGGACCGAAGCGAGAGGTACCACGCCCGTTGCGCGGAGGCCGTCGGGGAATTGGAGCGGCCGCTGGTAACTTGCGAGGCGGTCATCGCCGAGAGCTGCTATCTCCTGCGCCGGCTTCCCGGAGCGGCCGAAACGATCCTGGAGAATGTTGCGCGCGGAATTTTTCATATCCCATTTCAACTCTCGCAGTCGGCGGCGCCGGTGGCAGCGATCATGCGGAAGTATCGAGATCAACCTGCAGATTTCGCCGATGCATGCCTGATTCATCTGGCTGATGAACTGAATGCCGGAGAGATCCTGACGCTCGACCGCGACTTTGTCCAATACCGCTGGCGCAAGACCCGCAGGTTCGACTTACTGATCGATCTGAAATAACAAGGACTCTTTAGCGAAAAGCGAAGAGCGAACAGCGGCCTTCTTCATCGGCACTTGCCCGTCCCATGGCACTGGCGAGACTTCGACGAACAATTTCCCGGTTCGGCTAACTCTCCGTCGGGACCGATGCAAGTCTGGGTGTGCATGCACCAGAAGATTCCATCGTTGGTGGGAGGCACAGTGGGATCATGTTCGGTCTCGATGAATTGCCCCTTCCAGCGCAGCGCGGGACAGAGGTCTTCGCGTTGAGTATCGAAACGATCGGCATCGAGATTGAGCATCATATGGCGCCTCCGATTCCCCCGCCCGCTTCGGTGCATTTCAGAATGGCGCGCTTTACGGCGATCTTGGCGAGTGTGATCTTGTACTTATTGTGACTGAGCGGTTTGGCATCGGCCAGTGCAGCGTTGGCGGCGGCCATCGCAGTCTCTGGTGTGACACTCTTGCCGATTAATGTCTGCGCCGCTTCGGGTGATACCCACGGCACAGGTGCGACCTGCCCGAGGACGACGCGAGCGTTCTTCACCGTGGTGCCATCCATTTCGAGAGCGACGCTGGCCATTGCCAGGGGCCAGTCGAACGCCGCCTTCTGGCGAACCTCGTAGACGCCTGCCTTCAGATTCTGCGCAGGAGGCGGCACCACCAACTCGATCACCATTTCGCCCGGCCTGAAATCGTGTTCCAATTGATTGTCCGATTTCGGAATCACGAAGAATTTCTCCAGCGGGATCTCGCGCACCCCACTTCCCGCGCCTTTCCCTGAGAACAGACGGATCTTTGCGCCGTAAGAAATCAGGACCGGAGCGATGGTCGAAGGACTGACGAAATAAGCCGGACCATCGTTACCGAGAATGGCGGCGTAACGATTGTCGCCCTCCAGCACCATCGACTTGCCGTCTGGGGTTTTGGGAAAGAGTCCGAGGCCGTTGCGGAAATACCAGCAACGCGGGCGCTGACACATGTTGCCGCCAATGGTTGCGAGATTACGAATCTGCGGACTGGCCGCCTCGTTAGCGGCTTCGATCAGCGCGGGATAGGCCGCCAGTTCCGTTCTGGCTTCTGCGAGTTCCGCAATCGTAGTGAGCGCGCCGATGCGCAAGCCGCTCCCCGCCTGATAACTGATACCCCGCAACGATTCGATCTGTTTGATGTTCACCAGACGATTCGGCGTGACGACATAATCCTTCATCAGCGCCAGCAGGTCGGTGCCACCGGCAAGGATTGCGGCGTTCTCGCCCAGCAACGTTGCCACTTGTTCTTTGCTGGCCGGGCTGACATACTCAAACGCTTGCATGACTGCTCCTAAGTCCCACAATGTGGGGCCAGTCGAGGACCATGAAGGGCATGGCTTCACCGACGGCGGAAGCGCTGGGCTTTAGCCCGGCGACATCAACCCCTATCACGAACGACTTCAGCCGCGGTTGACCGGGGCTAAAGCCCTTTCCTGAAGGCACGCTTACGGCACGGCTGAAGCCATGCCCTTCCACCGTTGCTCGCGGACATTTTTTTGCAGCTATCGATGAAATCCCGAAACTGCAAACGCCGCCGAAGCCGCGCTATCCGCTCTGCTTACTCCTTACCGTTCCTTCCAGCGCTTCCAGAACGCGCGCCGGGGTGAGCGGCAGGAACGGTACGCGTACCCCGATGGCGTTGGCGACAGCGTTGGAGATCGCGGCTCCCGGCGACACCACCGGCGGTTCAGCCAGGCCGATCACGCCGCGCTCGTCATAGCCTTTGCCGGTCATCATGTGTACCTTCAACTCGCCCACGTCGGCGATGCCTGCCAGGCGATAGAACTCCATATTCGGATTCAGCATGCGCCCGGTTACCGGGTCGAGAATCTTTTCCTCGTAAAGCGCGTAGCTGATGCCCATGATGAGCGCGCCCAGCACCTGGCTTTCGGCAGTCTTCACATCGACGACCAGACCGCAATCCTGCACCGCAACCATTTTGTTGACGCGTACGATTCCAGTTTCGGTGTCGACGGAGACATCTGCCATCTGCACTCCGCCGACACCGCTGTTGGTCAGGTCAGGCGGCTTCGATTTGTCGGGATTCTTGCCGCGCACGGTCATGGGCATCGCGCCAATTTTCGCGCAAGCATCTTTCCAGGAAAGGCTGCGGCTGGGATCGGACTTCACTCGCACGGTTGCGTCGACCGCCTCCAATTCTTCCGGCTGCGCTTTCAATGCGGGAGCAACTTTGGCGAATAGCTGACTGCGTGCATCCACAGCAGCCCGCCGGGTTGACGATGTCACGCCGCCCGAGGTCGTGCTCCCGCCGCTGGCTCCGGACACGGGATAACGGCTGTCACCAATCAGCAGCTTGACGTTATCCATGGGAATGCCCAGCGTATCGGCGGCGACGATGATGATGATGGTGCGCGCGCCCGTGCCCAGGTCCTGGGTCGCCATTTTGATCTCGACCGAGCCATCGGGATGAATCGTGAGATCGCAATCGCTGTTATGCCCGCGGCCTCCCCAGGTATGCATCGAGAGACCGAGGCCGCGCTTCACCGGGCCGGAAGTTTTGTCGCCGCGCGGATGCCAGTTCTTCTTCCACTCCATCATTTCGGCGGCGATGGGAAACTCTTCGCGGAAGGTAGCCGCACGAGGTCCTGCAATTTCCACGTTGCGGGAGATGAAGTCGACCGGATCGAGATTCATCTTGGCCGCGAGGTCTTCGATGGCGGCCATGGTAATTGCCGCCGCCTGTGGATGGTTGGGCGCTCGCCAGGCGCGCGCGCTTCCCTGGTTGGTAGCGATGGCGATGTTCTGTTTGCGCTGATTGGGAATCTCGAAGATGTAGGGCAGCGGTGGAGTTCCGCCGCCACCGATTCCGCCCGTTCCCCAGGAGCGCGATTCCCAGGCGATGAGTTTGCCGTCTTTATCCGCCGCGATTTTCACTCGCGCAAACGCCGACGGACGCATGCCCGCAACTTCCTGTTCGGCGTCGCGTTCCAGCATGATCTTCACTGGCTTGCCGCCCGCCGTCTTGGAAAGTTGCGCGCTCGCGATGCCCCATCGGTCGGGTGAAAACTTGCTGCCAAATCCTCCCCCGATGTACTGCTGCATAACTTGAATGTTGCCGGCTGGAATACCAAGCGGTTCGGCGACTTGCGGCGCGATACCCGACAAGTTCTGGGTAGAAATATGCACCAACATTTCTTTATCGCCCGGCCATTCAGTGGCCATGCCGTGAGTTTCCAGACAGCAGTGGGTGATGGCCGACGCTCCGTAGAGACCTTCGGAAACGGCGGCGGCTGAGGCGAACGCCTTGTCAGGCTGGCCTTGCGTCTGCGTGGCGGTTTTCTTGTAAGGCGAACGTGATGCGGTTGCCGGCCCGTATTTGGCGCTGCGCAAGGCTTCTACCACCTTGGGATCGACGCCGGATTCCTGCGCGTCCTTCAGATACTTCTCGTCGGGATGAAAGCTGATGCCGTTTTTCTTAATGGCCGCAATCACCTGCTCATCGGGGACTTGATTGTCTTCCATGTCCTCGAAATCATCGCGACTGATGGGGCTGTTGTCCGGGGCAATGTTTTTGGGTGGTTCGGCGTCGGAAACAAAGTGCGGCAGCACTTCATACTGCACCTTGATAGCGCGGGCAGCGTCTTCGGCGGTCGGTTCGTCGACGGCGGCGACCGCGACCACCTCATCTCCAGCCCAGAAGATTTCCGTGCCCGGCTTCTGAATGATCTGAACGGCTTTCACGCCGGCTATCTTTTCGGCCGCCGTGGTATCGATGCTGGTGATGCGGGCGTGGGCGTAGGGACAACGCAGGATCTTGCCGGCGAGCAGGCCTTCAGGGTTGTAGTCGTAGGTATATTTCGCTCGGCCGGAAACCTTCACCGGACCGTCGACGCGCGAGATTTTCTTGCCCAGCAGGGGACGGGTCGCGGGGTCGGGCCACTGATATTCGCTCATGAGGCCCTCCCCTTCGTCTTACTAGTAAGATGTGTGGCTGAAATCTTACTAGTAAGACGAGCCGCGTGATCCTTACCAGCCAGCGCCACGGCGCGGATTCCATCGTACGTCCCACAGCGGCAGAAGTTGCCACTCAATCCCCGGCGAATGTCTTCCGACGTCGGGCTGGGATGCTGCTCGAGGAAATGAGTAGTAGCGAGAATGAATCCCGGAGTGCAGAAGCCGCACTGTTGCGCGTCATGATCGACAAAGGCCTGCATGATGGGAGTCAGGGCATCGCCTTCAGTGAGGCCTTCGATGGTGGTGATCTTCGAGCCCTGGGCGTCGATGGCCAGCACGGAGCAGGCATAGACCAGCTTGCCTTCCATCAACACTGTGCAAGCACCGCAGACTCCGCGATCGCAGACTCGCTTGGCGCCGGTGAGGTTGAAGGTATCGCGCAAGGCATCGAGCAAGGTTACTCGGGGCTCCAGTTGTGCGGTCAGCTTCTGGCCATTCACCATCAGAGTGATGGGAACTTTTCCCGGTCCGTAGACGGCAACATCCTTACCTGCAGCTTGCACTATGGTCGGGCCCAGAACCAGCGGCACCGCCACACCGACACCGGAAATCTTGATGAAATCGCGTCGCGTAATCCCGGTAGCTTGATCGGGCTTACGGGCTGCGTCGTCGTCCTTCATCCTGCCTCCATGAATGCCAACAACCAGAACGTGGGTTACAGAGTTTGCCGAAAAACACGAAACCGCGGATCCCTCGGCGGCTGAAGCCGCCTCGGGATGACAACTTTAAGGACTTGCAACAGCGCAGCTGAAGCTGCGCGCCCCTTCAAAACCGGTTCTCATCGAGTTTTCAGCAAACTGTTCAGTCGTAGGCTGCGAGTATAACTCTGCGGCCAAGCCTACGGCACGGCGATGGGACCAGACGACTGCTTGGAGTAGAGCCGGCGGAAAAATAGAAGCAGAAGAGAAGGCGGCCCAGTGGTGAGCCGCCTTCCAGAAAACAGCAGAAATGTTGAAAGCCGTTACTTCTTCAGGGTTCGAATATAAGCGACCAGGTCTTTGATCTGGGCGTCGGTTAGCGTCCCTTTGAAGGGCTTCATTTTGCCTTTTCCATTGGTAATGGCAGCGGTCAGGTCAGCATCCGACATGCCTTGGACATCAGCCCCACCCAGAGGTTTCAGGCCCATGGCTTTGGCCATCCCTTCGCTGGGCGTGCCACCCGGCCCGTGACATCCCTGGCATTTCGCCTTGTAGGTATCAGCGGCAGACTGCGCTACGGCCAACGGAGGCAAAGCCAGTGCGATCACAAAGCTGAACAGAGCAATACGTCGTAAGAGTCTAAGTGTCATTCGTTTTCCATCTCCTTGAGCGGGCCTCGTTTGAAGTCCGAGAGGAACAAAAGCACCGCAACTGGCGGCGAGGATAATGTACTCCTTTGCTGCCGGACTTCGCCATACAACTTCAGCGTAGGTCAGGTGCGGGAAAAGTCGCCAAGCGGGTGATATGCCGCAAAATCGTGCTTCCAATAATCGCTTCGCCGTAGCCATGGATTTTCCACTAAGTCTATGGCTTTAAGCCGCTTATCGAAGTCGCCTGGATGCCTTGGCAGTTTGGCATGTGGGGTGCCTTTACTACAGCCAGAATCGTTCTGTAAGAAGAGGCTCCCGTGGATCCGACCTTAGCAGTGATTGGCCTTAACTTCCGCACCTCACCCGTCGCCGTACGCGAACGCTTCTGGATCAGTCCGGCGCGTCGAGTGGAAGCGCTGCAGCAGTTGGTGCGCTCGGAGGGAGTGGAAGAAGTTATCGTGGTGGCGACCTGCAATCGCACCGAGTTCATTCTGTGGGCCAGCGATGTACCTACAGCTGCTAATTCCGTTTTGCGATTCCTGACCCAGGAATACCAGTTGAAGCTTTGTGAATGGTCGCATTTTTACCGGCTTATGGACGATGTTGCTCTTACCCATGCCTTCCGCGTGACCTCCAGTCTGGATTCGATGGTGCTGGGCGAACCGGAAATCACCGGCCAAGTGAAAGAAGCCTGGGCTTTGGCGCAAGAGGTCGGGACCACCGGGCGCTTTCTCGACGCGGTGATGCAAAAGGCCCTCACGGTTTCCAAACGAGCGCGCACTGAAACCGCCATCGGCTCATCGGCGGTCTCCGTTCCTTATGCCTGTGTGGAACTTTCCCGCAATGTGCTCGGGGATCTGGCGGGCAGAGAAGTATTGCTGATCGGCGCCGGCAAGATGAGCGAACGGGCCGCGCACTACCTGATGAAGGCAGGGGCCAATCAGGTCAAAGTGATGAATCGCACGCCCGCCCGGGGTGAAGAATTAGCCGCGAAGATGGGCGCCACTCCGGTTTCGTTCGAAGACCGATTCGAACATTTGAAAAAGGCAGACATCGTAGTCAGCTCCACGGCGTGTCCGCATGTGATCGTCAGCCGCCAGGACGCGGAAACAATCGCCAAAGAGCGCAACCGCAAGCCGATGGTCATGATTGATGTCGCGGTTCCCAGAGACATCGATCCCAGCGCTCGCGAAGTCGAAGGCATTCACCTCTTCGATATGGACGACCTGGAACACGTGGTCAAACGCAATGCGGTGGGCAGGCAATCGGCTGCCGAAGCCGCGGAAAAGATTGTGCAGGCGGAAGTGCAGGGCTTTCGTCGCAAACTGATGGCGGAGCGGGTGGTGCCCACCATCGTTGCCCTGCGTCAACGCCTCGATGAACTTTGCCGGCAGGAATTGGACGTTCTTCGCCAGGAATTTGGACCTTTCACGGAAGATCAGGATCAAGCACTCACAGCACTGACAAGCCATATTACCCAGCGCATTGCTGGTTCTCTGGCCCGTGAACTGAAAGAACTTCCAGAGAGGACGGAGCAGGACATGCTGACCGCCGCGGTCGGCCGCCTGTTCCACCTTGAACAGCCTTTAGTGGCTGCCGCCGGCACCAAAAACTAGAAGGCAGCTGTTAGCTATTAGCACTTGGCATTTGGCAAAAGCAACTTACCGAGGCGCTTGGTGAAAGATTTCCGGGATTTGACGGTTTGGCAGCGAGCACACGAGATCACCCTAGCGGTGTACCGCTGCACCCGGAGTTTTCCCCGCGAAGAGACCTACGGAATGAGCAGCCAGTTGCGTCGTTGCAGTTCGTCGGTCGCGGCAAACATTGCTGAAGGTTGCGGAAGGTCTGGCAATCCAGAATTTGCACGATTTCTAACCGTAGCCATGGGTTCCGCGAGTGAGTTGGAATACTTCCTCCTGCTTGCCAAGGACCTGGAATATCTGGGCGAGGAATCGCATGGTGCGATCGCAAAGGATGTCGGGGAAATGCGACGCATGCTGAACCGGCTGATTTCGAAGGTGCAAGCGGAGGCGAGAAGGCCTGTAAGAAATGCGCCTTGAACAGTTCGTTAGCGACGCTTCGCGTTTGAGAGAAACCGCAGTGGCTAAGTGCCAACTGCCAACTGCTAACTGCTAATTGCTAAAAGGGGTAACGCAATGTCTGAAACTGCGCAAGACAACAACCGCAACACCACCGCCGGCTTCACCACCGTACAAGCCTATACGCTGGCGGTGATCACCCTCGCCATCGGCATCGCGGTCGGCTATTTCGCCCGCGGATCTGCCGCTGTGCCACCCGCCCCTGACAACACGCAAGCTTCCATGCTCGGAGCCACGGGCAGCGCTCCCATGGGATCAGCCCAGCTGCCTGGAATTGGTGCGACGCAACAACAGCAGGCACCCTCTCCGGAGATGATCGCAAAAGCCGCTGAGCCGCTGCTGGCGCAGCTGAAGACCAATCCCAATGATTTCGACACCCTGCAAAAGCTGGGCAACCTGTATTACGACAGCCAGGCTTATCCGCAGGCAATTGAATACTACGAGAAGGCTCTCAAGGTTCAACCCAACAATCCTGACGTGCGCACGGATCTGGGAACGGCGTATTGGTATACCGGAAATCCCGACAAAGCCATCGCCAGTTTTGAGCAGGCGCTGGCCATTCGGCCTAATCATCCGGGAACGCTGTTCAATCTCGGAATCGTGAAATGGCAAGGGAAGAAGGATCCTAAGGGCGCGGTGGTGGCTTGGGAGAAACTGCTCGCCACCAATCCGGATTACCCGCAAAAGGATCAGGTACAGATGCTGATTGAGCGCGCGAAAATGCACGGCGCTAACCCAGCCAAAGGTTGAGTTAGTTTTCCTTGCGTGCGGGAGTCTCAACTCCCGCGCACGTGATCGCTCACCCCGGGACGATGCTGGCGCAGAGCTCGTCTCGGGGCTTTTTTTGCCTCCATTCCGCTTTACAGTCCGTGGAATACTCCGTGGTATCGCGCCAACGTCGTTATACTGGGGAGCAAGTTGCCGGCAGTCGACACCAGCGGGATCGCTGGGGGCAGCCGCGAACAGATCCGTTTGCAAAAGAGAGGCTGTGGTGCCCAAGAAACTGCATTCGAGTCCAGCTAGATGGAAGAATCCCAGTTCGAGAGCGAGCGTTCGCCCTTTTCAAAAGTCAGCGTGGATCTCCCAGATCCCGACGCGAGAAAGATGGGCATGCAGTCCAGCGTTTTAGGATTCTTAAGGGAAAATTCCCGGCTCAACTCATTCATCGGAGCATCTGGTCTGGGCCCCACGGATGCAGAGACGGCTCCTTCCAGGTTCGAGCGATGGTTGTTCCTGGTGCTTGCCGCCATTGCCTTGGCATACGCATTTTTGGCGGGCTTGCACACAGTTGCAGACCCGGATTTCTTCTGGCAATTAGCCACCGGGCGTTGGGTAGCGCAGCATCATCAGGTTTTTTCCACCGACGTCTTCTCCTACACGGCGAAGGGTGAACCCTGGATCTATCCCGTCGGTTCGGGACTGATATTCTATGCGGCCTATCTGCTCGGCGGCTTCTCCCTGATCTCCTGGATGGGCGCCGCGGGCTGCGCCGGCACGGTCGCGTTGCTACTGCGCCGGGGCTCGCTGGTCAGCGCGGGACTGGCCATCATTGCGGTGCCTCTGATCGCCGTGCGCACGACTCCTCGCGCCGAAATGTTCACCGTCGTTCTCTTTGCGGCGTACTTATCCATCCTTTGGCAGAATTATCAGACTGGCCGGGCTCGTCTTTGGTGGTTGCCGTTGCTGATGCTGGCCTGGGTCAACCTCCACCTGGGGTTTGTGGCGGGCCTGGCGATGATCGTCGCATTTGCCGGCATTGAGTTTTTGGAGATGATGTTTTCCGGCGAGCGCCGTCGCGCGGCCGTCCAGAGACTGAAACGCGCGTATCCCTGGTTCCTGGCCACGGCCCTGGCTACGCTGGTCAATCCGTGGGGATGGGGAATTTATCGGGCACTGTTGCGCCAGAATCGTGCCATGTCGGAGCATGCCGGGTGGATTTCTGAGTGGGGCAGCGTGCCCCTGAACTGGACTACGATCGGGCGCGCGCTTTCCTGGCAGTACGCCGATGCCTTTTATATATTGCTGCTGATCGTTGTCCTCGCTGCATTGGTAGCTGTGCTTCAACGTCGAGTGGGGCCGGCCATCCTGCTGCTTGCCGCCATCTACCCCGCGGTGCGGCATATTCGGATGGAAGCTCTGGCGTCCTGTGTAGTGGTGGTGGTGGCAGGGTCAATCCTGTATTCGGCGTTGCACCAGGCCGGCTCCCGCCTTTCCCATGCGAGATTGCGTTTGGTTCTGGCCGCTTCGGCGGCCGCATTGTTTGCGGCCATTGCCTTCGAGCATTCAGACGAACTGGTAAGAATTAATCAAAACTCGCTTTCGACCTTCGGCGCCGGGTTGAGCTGGTGGTTCCCGGAGCGCGCTGCCGCATTCATCGAGCGCGAAAATCCTCCCGGAGAAATCTTCAATACCTATCTCGAGGGCGGGTATTTTACCTGGAGACTCGGCCCTCGCTACCGCGACTATATCGATGGCCGGGCTATCCCGTTCGGATCGGCAGCCTTCCTGCATCAAAACGAACTGCTGCAATCGTCACCTGATTCCGCCCTATGGCAACAAGAAGCCGATCGTTACGATATCAACACTATTGTTCTTCCCCTCAATCGTTTTCAAAGCGATTTAGGAGTGCTCAAGGAGTTCTGCAACAGCACCCAATGGCGACCGGTTTATCTGGACCAAGTTTCCGGAGTCTTTCTGCGCCGCAAGCCGGAAACCGAAGATTTAGTCAAGCGCTTCCAAGTGGATTGTGCGACCGCACCTTTGCCCGCCGGACCGGAGGACTCTTCTGCCGCCGGGCAGTTCAATCGCTGGGCTGACGCAGCCAGTGTTCTCGCCGCTCTGGGACGCAATTCCGAAGCGCTTTCGGCAACCGACAAAGCCCGCTCGATTTTTCCTGATGGCAGCTTCGTGCCCTGGCTTCGGGGCAATATTTTTTATGCCATGGGCCGGCGCTCCGATGCCGAACGAGAGTACCGCGCAGCTATTTCCATTGAACCGGGCACGCCTCTGTTTTGGTTCTCCCTGGCCAGCGTGTACAAGCATGAAGGGCGCAACCAAGAGACCGCCCAGGCCCAGCGACAGGCCATCCAGCTCTCGACCATGCCGCAGCCCTTCGAATTGGTTAAGCTGGCGCGCCTCTATCTTGACATGCAGCAACCCGAGGCGGCCTTACAAGCCTTCGATGAGGCGATGCGCAGCGCACCTCCCGACGTTCTCGCCACCAGCGGACCCTATAGCTTCAAGTTTGAAGTGGATCAGGGACGTGCAGCCGCTTACCGGGCCATGGGCGACACCCAACACGCCGCAGCCTTCGACCAGCAAGCCGTCCAGGATCTGGTTCCGCGAAACTAGAACCTATCTCATAAATCGATACCGCATTGATTTGTGTCAGGGCCCGGCTTTAGCCGGGCGGACGAGGACCCTGTCGTCCTGGCTTTAGCCCCTGCAAAAACGGACCTCAGGGGCTAAAGCCCAAGTCATTGTGCGCCGTTTTGCGGCACGTCTGAAGCCGTGCCCTGATACAAATCGTCACTCTTACGATTTATGAGATAGCTTCTAGAAAGCCAGTTACAAGATTAACCAGGCTGCTGTAGCCTCCTCACTGGTTTACGCCGGAAGAGTCACATATAATTCTCCAACCAGAGGGAAGCAAATGAGTTCTGTGGGCGTACGTCATCAAACCGAAGTTTTATCTCCGCCCCATTCCGGCCTGTTCGCGGGGCTGAGCGCCAGGCCCATGATTCTCGGTTTGCTTCTGGTGATCGCCACCGTAGCTCTTTACTATCCCGTCCATGGACATCCTTTCGTTAATTTCGACGACAACGACTACGTATACGACAATGCTCAAATCCAATCGGGGTTGAGCTGGACCACCGTCAAGTGGGCGTTCAGTACTTCCGTCGCTGCCAACTGGCATCCGCTCACCTGGCTTAGTCATGCCCTGGATTGCCAGCTCTTTGGGATCAACCCGGCTGGTCCGCACGACGTTAACGTGCTGCTGCATGCGCTGGACGCCGTGCTTCTGTTTTGGGTACTGCTTCGCGCCACCGGCTACGCCGGCCGCAGTTTCATGGTGGCAGCGCTTTTTGCCCTGCATCCGTTGAACGTCGAGTCGGTAGCCTGGATTGCCGAACGCAAGACCATGCTCAGCGCGGCGTTTTTCTTGCTGGCTCTGGGAGCCTACCGATGGTATGCGCGCCAGCCTCGGGTGGGCCGGTACGCTCTGGTGGCATTGTTGTTTGCCTTGGGCCTGATGGCAAAACCCCAGATCATCATGCTGCCCTTCGTCCTGCTGCTTTGGGATTACTGGCCGCTGGAGCGCATCTCTTTCCCGTTCAATAAGCCTTCCGCTGCTACGCCCGGACCGGCTTATCCGGCTAAGCCCATCTCCTGGCTTTTGTGGGAAAAGGCTCCGCTGTGCGTCATAGCCTTAGCCAGCGCGGCCATCACCATCAAAGCCCAGCATGGAGCCAGAAGCTGGTTTCCGCGTACCGCGAGAGTGGGAAACGCGATTCTCTCCTATGCCCGGTACTTGGGAAAGACATTTTGGCCGTGGCGCCTGGCCCCTATGTATCCCCACGCCGGCGCCTCGATCAGTTGGTCGCAAGTGTCGGCGGCCGCTGTGGTTCTGCTCATCATTACCGGCTTGGTCATCGCAGGCCGGCGACATCGCTACTTGTCGGTGGGCTGGTGCTGGTTCCTGGTGATGTTGGTGCCCATGCTGGGGATCGTGCAAGTGGGGATCCAGGCCATGGCCGACCGCTATGCCTATCTCTCGGTTTTGGGCGTATTCATCATGGTGTGCTGGGGCATAGCTGACTGGACCGAACAAAAGCAGCTTCCGTCCAGGCTGTTACCCGCTCTCAGCATCGTTGTTTTGTTGGCGCTGGCCTTGGTAAGCCGCCATCAGATCAACTATTGGAGCGATAACGAATTTCTCTGGACGCACACCTTGCAGATTACAAAGGCCAACTGGGTAGCTGAAGACGAATTGGGCTCAGTCTTGGCGATGCAGGGAAGGGTCGCAGAAGCTATGCCTCACTTTTATCGGGCCATTGCACTCGATCCCCTGGACTCGACGAGCAACATGGCCATCGGCATTTACCAGGTCCGGCGAGGCGAGTACGCCGATGCTCTTGACCATTATCGGGTCGTGCTGAAGGACGAACGAGCGAAGCCAATCGCGCGGGCGCAGGCGTACGAGGGTATGGCAAAAGCATATCGAGCGCTGGGCGATACAGTCGAGGAACAGGATTGCCTGCGGGCGGCCGCCAAGTTGCACCAGTAGGTGGCTAGCCTTCTGAATCCCACGGTTGTTCGTAACTATATGATTCCGCTTGAGGTTTCCTTGCGGGCGCAAACCATTCGCGTTCTCGTCCGTAGATCGCGGTACGCATCCTGCCGCCAAAGATCGGTCAACAGGCAGGATGGGTTTCCCATCGCAAGCCTGTCAAGTCCTCTGCAATGAATGATTTAAGGGCTCATTAGCTGGCGGCGATGCCGACTTCGGGGAAAGCGTGGCGGCAAGGGTAACAGCCATCGATTCATCACTATAGCCCTAGATATATTAAAACTATAGTGACGATTGGAGGGCATTTTCATAGGGAAATTGCCTAGAACAATGTCGCAAACACCTGCACAGCGAACCGTCCGAAACCCGCAAATTAAAGGGACTTAGCGTGGCATCCTGATTGCTCATGGAAAGGTAGCCTCTCTCGCTATGGGGCAAATGTGGGTCTATCGTGAATTGAACCTAAAGGAGGGTTCGTTCCTTGAAAATGCGTATTGCTTCGCTGTCACTGCTCGCTCTTTGCCTGACATTGGCTGCTGTTCCTGCCATGGCTCAGGGTACGGTTTATGACAACGGCCCAGTCAATGGACAGGTCGATGCCTGGACCATCAACTTCGGCTTCTCCGTTAGCGACACGTTCCACCTCTCCGCTGCCTCGACCGTGAACGATATTTCGTTCTGGGCGTGGGTAGAGCCGGGCGACACAGCCACCAGCGTCGAGCTGCAGCTTAGCTCGGTTGGTTATTTTGGCAACG